>CAZMSQ010000017.1:12415-25027 GCA_964569025.1 uncultured Saprospiraceae bacterium
TATGGAAGGTCGCCATGATGAGCTTGGTTTGGCGAAAATAGTAAATCGAATCATAGGCTTCGAAAAGCGAAATGAGGGCAATGCAAATCCTCCCAATCAGATCGATGATGTCTTTCATAGCCCGAAGGTACGGGTTTGGGTCCGAATCCGTACCTGCCTTCCTTCACTATTGTGCGGCCCATACCTTATCTATGGGATCCGGCAAAAGGGAATCGGAAAATTCTCGCTAATTTGGAGGAGTTTGATTGATACTGTAATTTTTGTTTATGAATATCCAGCAAATCGATTACATACTGGCAATCAACGATTTGAGGAGTTTTGGAAAGGCTGCCGAGCACTGCCACGTGACTCAGCCGACCCTCAGTACAATGGTTGGGCGTTTGGAGGAGGAGTTTGGCGTTCAGATCTTTGACAGGAGGACCAAGCCGTTATCTGTAACCAAGGAGGGTGAGCAAATCATCCGGCAGTTGCGCATGATCTCGCGGGAAATTGGAAGCCTCCATCACCTTGTCAGCCAGCTGCGGGGGGAGGAGAGCGGGGTCACGCTCACAATTGGGGTCATCCCTACGGTCGCCCCGTATCTGCTGCCCCATTTTTTGGTCGAGTTTGTACGTGCGCACCCGCAGCATCACTTTGTGTGCAGCGAAATGACCACAGATGCCATCATCGATGGACTGGAGTCCAGAGAGCTGGATGTAGGCATCCTTTCCCTGCCCATTGACAACCCGGAGCTGAGGGAGGTTCCGCTTTACAACGAGCCGTTCCTGCTTCTCGACAAAGAAGTGCCACGGGCACAGCGGCGGGAGTACATCGCTTTGTCCGATATCGATCTGGACCGCCTTTGGTTGCTGGAGGAAGGGCATTGCATGCGCAATCAGGTCGAAAAAATTTGTGGGCTGCGCGACAAGCAAGGATTGGACCGTAACCTTGACTATCAATCCGGCACCATTGATACACTCCTGAAGTTTGTTGACCGCTACAGCGGCCTCACCCTCCTCCCGCTTCTCGCCACCCGCTCCCTCAGTACCAAAGACCGCCGTTACCTCAGGCAGTTCCAGCCTCCCATTCCGGTCCGCACCATCGGGCTACTGGTACACAACCACTTTTCCAAACACCACCTGCTGGCCCGACTCGAAGAGGCCATCGCGGCAAGTGTCAATCAGTTTTTTCCAGCGAATAAAGCCATAGATGTCGTTGATCCCCTCGGCTAAGTGGCTGCAGAAAACTGTTGCCATTTTTGTTTCACCCTGACTGACCCGGTCGGACCGCTATAGCCGTCCGACCGGGTCCGCTTCGTTCGCCCGGCTCACGCGCCCGGCTCGCTCCGCATCGGCTATCAGGACCAGTTGTCAGATTAAGCCACGAGGCAAGACACAAGGACCAGTTGTCAGGTCAAGCGGCAAGGTCAAAGGGTGGCAGGGGCAGTGCGGCGGCCAAGGCCGCGCAGCACGCGGGCAAAGCCGCGGTGGTAGGGGCCCTCATCGAGGGTCACATCGGCTTCTTCGAGAATGTCCCAGGTGATATCCGGAAATTCATCTCTGACTTCCTCAAGGTTGTAGAGCAGGTCAGGAGTTTTGGGTCCTCCGGAGGTCAGGCCTATTTGTGTCTTGCGGAACACTTCCAAAATAAGATGGCCGCCGGGCTTGAGGGCGCTGATAATTTTGGGCCAGAGGGTGCGGCGGGTATTTGTTGGGAAATGGGCGAAAATAAGGGCCGCTGCTTCGAAAGCGGACTCTGGGTAGGGGTAGGTATATGCGTCTGCAACCTGATAGTCTATTTCAACTCCTGCCTCACGCGCCAGACGAGTCGCCTTTTCCCGACCAGAGGCGCTATAGTCGATGCCGAGCACGTCCCAACCGCAGCGGGCAGCGAACACGGCATTGCGACCCTCCCCTTCAGCAGGCAGCAAAAGCCGACCAGGCGGCAATGCTTCCAATTGGGTGCGCAGCCATTCATTAGGGTGGGTGCCGTACACGAATTCATCTTCCGCATACCGCTCATTCCAAAAATCTTTCATTCCAAATTGTTTTATGACTCAATTCCCATTCTCCATAACCCCTTTATACCCCATTTTGATCCGGTTCGACCTCAAGTTGTTCGATCAGATTGTAAATCCAGAGGACCAGTACACCAAACAAGACGCCGAGGAGAATCATGGCCATGTTCAGCAGGCCTTCGGCAGAGAACGACAGACGGATGAGAACGGTAGAGATGACAAAGCCGGAATTTCGGATGAGCTGGCTGTAGCGGTCTGTGTAGCGGAGTGAGAGGAGGAGAATGGTGACGTCAACAACGATGAGGATGGTGAAAAATTCATTGTAGAATATGTGGTTGATGTCTGTAATGGTGCTGGTTCGGCCAAGCTCGTAGAGTCGGAGGTCCAACAGGAAGTCTCCGAAACTGTAAAGGGAAAGAACGAGCAAAACCGGAATGAGTAAAATGGAAATCAGCTTTTTGGACAAAATAAATGCTGCCGGGTTGCGAGAAGACTCCCGGACCGGCCGTTTACGGGCAAATCTGCTGAACAGGAAAATGAGAAAAAACAGAATTACAAAGCCTGCGATATCAACGCTGAATAGCCAGTCATATTTGCTTTCGAACCAATTTTCGGTAAGCTCGAGCTTTGAGATGTCCTTAAAAATTCGGCGGATGACAATCAGGGATATAATTTCGTACTGCTTGCTGACAGATGAGGTGAAAGACCGGGGTAGGTAATAAACCAACAGGTAGACCTCGTAAATGAGAATGAGAGTAAATGGGGTATAAATAGCTGCAATGGGGTGGTTAAAGAGGGAAGAAGGAGGTGTGACAAAGGGAATCCACTCGAATCGCAGTGCCGTGATGATCGCGAGGTGCAGGAAAAAGCCTCCGAGGGCAAGATAGAGAATGATGGTCTCGAACCGGTGTTTGAACCGGTTTCCGAAGAGCCGCTCAAACCATTGGTCGATGAGTGGCTCGTACTTTTTGATATTCAGGACGTTCATTCTAACTTTTCATAACACACAATTGCCATTCCGGTTGAAAATGTGTTGACTGTTTTTAGAGCCCAGTGCACCTGGTTTTGGACTTGATGCAAGAGCGGGACTCCTGAGCCGAGCAGGATTGGGTGGATGGCAAGAATGAGTTCATGGACAAGACCTGCCTCGAGCAGGGCTGTGTTGAGCTGGGCACCCCCGACAAGCCAGATGTCTTTGCCGGGTTTTTCAAGCAGTCGTTTGGCGACATTTTCTGGAGCCTCAGCGGTGAAATGAACATCCGGATGGGCAGGGCGCTCTGGTTGGGAGGTAAAAACTGTATTTTCTTTGCCTGCGTATGGGAAGGGGCCAAACGTCAGGATTTGCTCATAAGTCTTCCGACCAATGAGCGTGGTGTCAATACGCTCGAGAAATGCTGCATAGCCGTAATCCTGGTCAGTAAATAACCAATCGACACTTCCGTCAGGACTGGCAATGAATCCGTCGAGGCTTTGGGCAGCGTAGAGGATGATTTTTCTCATTGGGAATGAAGTAGTTTGAAGAAGAATTCCTGAAAGTTTATTTGCGAACCCCGAGACTCACCCCTACAGCCCTCGCAACATTCTGCCCGTCCATGGCAGCAGAAATAATACCGCCCGCATATCCGGCCCCTTCTCCTGAAGGAAATAGTCCGGGTACGCTTGGGTGCATCATGGTGGTAGGGTCGCGTGGGATGCGAACCGGAGAGCTGGTTCGGCTTTCTGTGCCGATGACTACGGCTTCTTCGGTAAAATAGCCCCGCATTTTCTTTCCAAATTCTTTCACGCCCGCTTGAAGTCGTTTGGCTATAAATGGTGGCAGGAGGTCATACAAAGGTGCCGGAAACAGACCCGGAATATATGATGTGCCGGGCAACGATTCCGAGAGGTGGCCCTTCACAAAGTCCGGAAGCCGCAGGGCCGGGGCTTTCTGGCTGCCATCCCCGGCATCAAACATGCGCCGTTCGACGCCGGACTGAAATTCGAGCCCGGCAAAGACGCCGTGTGTGTGAAATCCCTTTAGGTCTTCCAATTCTACGGCGGTCACGATGCCTGAATTGGCGTAGGGTGAATCGCGGCGAGACATCGACATGCCGTTTACGACAATCTCCCCGGGAGCAGTCGCTGCCGGTACAACCAGTCCTCCCGGGCACATGCAAAACGAAAATACCCCCCGCCCCCCGACCTGACAGGCCAGCCGGTAGCTTGATGCAGGCAGGTGTTTGTCGCGGGGTGATTGGTGGTACTGAATCTGGTCAATCAGGGGTTGAGGGTGCTCAATGCGCACGCCCAGGGCAAAAGGCTTTGCCTCTATTCGGATGTGATGATTGTTCAGCAGCCGGTAGATATCGCGGGCTGAGTGGCCGGTTGCGAGAATGACGGCATCTGCGGTTACTTCGTCGGTATGGTTGACAATGACGCCCTTCATATGGCCACGATGCAGCACAAAATCGGTCACATGCGCATCAAAGTGCACCTTGCCGCCATGGTGGAGAATGGTCTCGCGGATGTTGGCCACGATATTCGGCAACTTGTTGGAGCCGATGTGAGGATGGGCATCAATGAGAATATCGGGATTGGCACCATGTTCAACGAAAAGTCGCATCGCCTTGTCGATGGTGCCCCGCTTGTGGGACCGTGTATAGAGTTTGCCGTCGGAGTAGGTGCCGGCTCCGCCCTCCCCAAAACAATAGTTACTGTGAGGGTTGACCTGGCCAAACTGTTGGATGGCCCTCAGGTCGCGGCGCCTCGCCCTTACGTCCTTTCCCCGGTCTATGACCACAGGCCTAATGCCCAGTTCAAGCAACTCAAGGGCAGCGAAGTATCCGGCCGGCCCGGCCCCGACGATAATCACCCTAAGGGATGATTCGTCAGTCATGCGCAGCTGTTTTAAAAGAGCCGGCTCTGCCGGAGCAAGACTACCGCTGTACACCGCACATCGGAGGCGCACGACAGGCTGCCGGCTCCGGGCATCAATCGACCGCTTCAGAAGGCGGAAATCACGGATCAGGTCTTCAGACAAACCCACCTTGCCGGCAGCGGCCCGGCGAACCGCTGCCTCGTCAGCGGCAGCGGCCGGACTGAGCGAGAGGTCTACTTCAGTCACCATGAATCATTGTGATTTGCGCACCAGACGGGTCTGGTCTGACGACAGTTCAAAGCCCACCGGTACAAATACCCTGACCGATACCTGCTCAAAACAATCATTCTCTTTGTATTTAACAGGCCTCCTGACCTTGTCTTTGGAATAGAGCGCCAACTCCTCACTTCCCTGAGTCAGTAAGGCATATCGGCCCTGCTCGATGAAAAAGTCGAGTATACGCGGAGGCGCTCCCTCCAGCATGATGCTGGTCTCGGCCATCACCCGGTCTGCCGGCCATGGCTCAAAGGTGACCTTCCCGGCAATGTCGATATGGATGACCTCCACAGTATCAGTCACTTCAAATGTTTCGTAAATGACTTTTTCAGTCTGACCGTAGAGAGACTTGCTGAGCAGCAGGAGGACTGCGAGGGTGCAAAAGAATGGCAGGGCTTTTATCACGATGGCAGATTTTGTCAGTATTCAGGAAGCCTGTTGCTGTCCAATGAACGCTCAAAGCGATGCGGATGGTTTACAAGGCTGCTTGTTTATTCACGGATGGCCTGTCTGATGCGAACCAGCTTGCGCAGCATTGGCTCCATCAGATGTAAGGGCAGCATATTGGCACCGTCAGATTTGGCTGTGGCCGGGTCAGGGTGGGTTTCAATAAACAGCCCGTCTGCACCGGCAGCAATGCCAGCACTTGCTATGGTATCAATCAGGGCCGGCTGGCCACCCGTAACGCCCGATGCCTGGTTCGGCTGCTGAAGGCTGTGCGTACAGTCAAGTACCACCTGTGCACCCCAGTGTTGCATTTTTGGAATGCTTCTCATGTCTACCACCAGATCCTGATAACCAAAGGTAACCCCCCGCTCTGTAATCAGTACCCGGTCATTTCCGGATTCGACCACCTTGGCGTGAGAAAACCGCATGGCCTCTGGACTCATAAACTGCCCCTTCTTGATGTTGACCCACTTGCCGGTGGCGGCAGCAGCAACCAAAAGGCTGGTTTGGCGGCACAAAAATGCGGGGATCTGGAGCATGTCTACATACTCACCAGCCATGGCAGCCTCCTCGTCGGCGTGGATATCCGTCACGACTGGAAGGCCAACCTCACTGCCAACTTTTCGGAGAATGCCAAGGGCCTTTTCGTCGCCTATCCCGGTAAACGAGTCGAGCCGCGTGCGGTTCGCCTTTCGGTATGACCCCTTGAAAATCAATGGAATTTCAAGATTGTCGCAGATTTCTGCCAGTCTCCCGGCAATGTCCATGGCCATTTGCTCGCCTTCGATGGCACAGGGCCCGGCAATGAGAAAAAAATGGCCGCTTTTGGTATGGCGGATGTGCGGCAGATCAGTCATGCTGGTGTGAATGCGTTCGCTGAAAGAATTCCCCTTCTTTCATTTGAGGGCCCCGAAGGAGCAGAATGGCCGAAAGATAGGGAATCCCCTTATTTTTTGAGGATGAAAGCATCCGGGTCAAACTCCCGACGCAGATAGGAGAGAGCCTGATCGATGGTTTCCTGGTCGTCGTACAGCAATTGTGCCCCGATGCGGGTCACCCCCCGCTTTGAATCAGAATACACATCAAAACCCAAATCAAGCAGCCGCCTGACCGCTGCATTTGCTCCCTCTTTTGTGGAGAATGCACCAATAATAATGACGCATTTCCGCACACCCGGCGGCAGCGAAGCCGCATCAGAATCAGCATCTGAATCTTGAGAGACATTCTCCTCTTCATCCGAAACATCCTGCACTTCATCAGCAATGGCCCGCTGTGCTGGCTCTGGGGTCTCATTGTCAGCGGGCTCTGTACCCGCCTTTTCTGGCGCCTCAGAGACCTCAATGTCGCTCAATCGGGCTGACTCTGCAAGGATGTCGGGGTTTTGGGTCCATGTATAATAAATCAAGGATGCCGCGACCAATAGTAAAAAGCCAAATATCCAGGGCAGTGCCGGCATCCACGATCTTCGTTCCCGAGCCACGCTTTTTCGATCAAATTCAGGAGCGGCAACTGCCGGAGCAGGTGTCTCCTCTGCCCGCCGGTCGATGGGGTGAAATTGCAGATCCGGAAGGCCATGCATGTCCTTTCCCGGCTCCTGGAAGTCGGAGACAAACTGAATCTTGTTTTCAAAATTCTTATAAAACCTGCCGAGCTCAGGCACTTCGACCACTTTGCTGTTTTCAGGGTGGTGACGAATTTCTTCAGCAAACGTTCGAATGGCTGCCTCAATCTCTTCCGCCGATTGCTCCGGCCGCACCCGCTTGAGAAAGTCTTCCAACAGGGACTGGCCCGTGTCCTCCGTCGTATCAAAGGTCACAAACCGGGAGGGGGGCCTAATGATTCCGCCTACATGGTCGATGCTCGCAGGCTTGTAGTCGGCCCGAAACGTACCGAGACCTGGCACGCTGACAGAGGGGTGCGTGATCAGCAACAAATGGATAGCCTGGGCAATAGAAATCTCCATACAACCTGTGTCTGTAGCTTTTCAAAACAAGTATACAAATTACTTGCCGGAAACAGGCATATTTTTGGAGAATGAAGAATGAGGCCATCAATTTTGTATTGTTGGAATTGGATTACTTTTGGAGGCAGAACATACTCCGGGTCCTAAAGTCTTCACTTTTGGCAATGGGGTTGAGTGCTCAGTCCGAAAGGAAAGAACAGAATTATGGGAATCAGATCAATGCTGGCTATGCCTGCTGCGCGCTTGATAAGCCAATCCATCGGACGCTGGTCCGACCGGGCAGTTGCCGACCAGCATAAGTGGCGGCAGAAGCTGGTGCAAAAGGCAGCACATACAGCCTTTGGGAAGGCTCATGGATTTGATAGGATACGGACCGCCGCGCAGTTTTCAGAGTCCGTACCCATCAGGGATTACGAGGCGCTGCGCCCCTGGATAGACCGTATCGTCGGCGGCGAAGCTAATGTGATGTGGCCTGGCAGACCCCGTTATTTTGCAAAAACCTCCGGCACCACCTCCGGTGTCAAGTATATTCCGCTGACCCGCGACAGCGTGCCAAGCCATTTCGGTACTGCGCGGGATGCCCTCTTCCACTACATCGCCCAAAAGGGCAGTGCCCGGTTTATGGACGGGAAAATGATTTTCCTGTCCGGAAGCCCTGAGATGAGTGATGTCGGTGGAATCCCGACCGGAAGGCTGTCGGGCATTTCCAACCACCTTGTACCCGGCTGGCTGCGTACCAACCAGTTGCCGTCCTGGCAAACCAACTGCATCGAAGACTGGGAGCAGAAACTCGACAGGATTGTGGAGGAAACCCTCCACGAAGATATGCGGCTCATCAGCGGTATCCCGCCATGGGTGCAAATGTATTACGAGCGGTTGCTTGAGCGGACTGGGAAAAGCACGGTGAAGGACATCTTTCCCAACTTTACAGTCTTTGTTTACGGAGGCGTCAATTACGAACCCTACCGGGCCTCACTTGAGGCGCTCGTGGGTGCGCCGATTGACAGCGTGGAGACCTATCCGGCATCGGAGGGCTTTGTGGCATTTCAGGATCGTTTTCCACATGAAGGACTGCTCCTCAATACAGACGCCGGTATGTATTTCGAGTTTGTTCCCGCTTCCGACTGGCACACCCCTTCGCCGCCCCGCCTGGCGCTCGATCAGGTGGAAACCGGCGTCAATTACGCCATTGTCATCAACAGCAATGCAGGGCTGTGGGGATATAATCTCGGCGATACCGTCGAGTTTGTCTCCCTGAACCCATACCGCCTCCGCGTGACGGGCCGCATCAAACATTTTATCTCCGCCTTCGGAGAGCATGTCATCGGCAAGGAAGTCGAAGAAGCCATCCTCCCGGTCGCCGCCGAACAGGGCGTCCAAATTGTTGAGTTCACGGTAGCCCCGCGCATCGAGCCTCCCACTCCCGGTGGACTTCCCTGCCACGAGTGGTTCGTGGAGTTTGCGACCCAGCCATCAGACCTCACCGCTTTTGCCGCCGAAGTCGACCGCCGCCTGTGCCTGCAAAATATCTACTACAACGACCTCATCACGGGAAAAATCCTGCAACCACTCATCATCAGACCCTTGCGCCGCGATGCCTTCAGAGACTACATGCGCACCCAGGGTAAGCTCGGTGGCCAGAATAAAGTTCCGCGGCTCAGTAATGACCGGACCATCGCTGATTTTCTCGTAGCCTACATTTTGAAATCGGACTGAGTGCCGTCCTACGGGGAATTGTTGTGATAATTGGAATGCAGTGTCTGGCAGAGATTTTGACAGAATTCGTTGTGATTTCATAAGAAGTGAGCCGGTTTCTGCAGAATCTAATGTCAACAGAAGATGAAAGCATCAAAAGAATCAAGCAAGAAAATACAGGGCAGAGAATGGCTTTTTTGGAACATCTGTCACACAATAAGAACCGCACATAAATTTGAGAAACTCCAGTCTCATTTTCCCACATCAGAAATTCTTAAGTCAGGAATAAAAAATATCATTTTGACAAAAGGATGAATATTTTAAAAAACTTCACTTTTATTTGGCAGTAAAGCCTCCGCTAAAAACCAATGAAAATTTGGTGCTCGTCAGGGCATCTTTTGTTTTGAGGGTGGAGAATGGGAGGTGAAAAAGTGACGAAAGTCCCCTCCTGACAAGGCATTCGTCAGTGCAACATTTCCGATTTCAGGCGTTATTGAGGTGTATTTCATCATGCAAAATCACGCCATGAACAACACAATCGGGAAAATCGCCCTATCAGTATTCACCATTTTTTCTTTGGCGCTGCCCCTCATCGCTCAGACTGACTTTTGGACTCGTACCGGAGGTCCTGAAGGAGGGGAGGTTGCAGCTTTTGCCGAAACCGCTGAAAATGCCCTTTTTGCAGGCACCTTGCAGGGCGAAATTTACCGTTCTGCCGACAATGCTGACCAGTGGGAGCTGGTTTATTCGAGGCTGGAGGGTACACTGGTATTTCTGAGTGCCGATGAATCAGGTCGGCTGTATGCAGGCGCCAATACCTTCGAATATTTTGGGCGCCTGTATCGGTCTGAAGATCAGGGTGAAAGCTGGGAGATTTTGTACGAAGGTCCCGCACTGACCGCTCTTGCCTTCGATCCGGCCGGAGCAATCTGGGCTGCCAGAGGCCGAAATGGAATGGTCACCTCGACTGATGATGGTCTGACTTGGAAGGACAAAAGTAAAGGGATTGACCAGCAGGCCTATTTGGGAGATATTGCCGTGGGTCCTGAAGGTGAGTTGTTTGTGACCGCCACAGTTGAATTTACCTACAGCGGACTGTACAAAAGCGAGAATGCGGGCAATGGATGGGATTTTATAGGCTTTGGTGATGCCATCGTCAATAGCGTAGAAACAGTCAATTCTGACGATATCGTACTCGTAACGTCCACCCAGGGCATTCATCGCTCAACAGATGGAGGAGCCAGCTGGAAGACATTGTTGCCGTTTCCGGCTTATGATATGGTGGCCCATCCTGACGGAAAGGTCTACGTGCTTCGGTGGGAAAATGGCATCGAGCCTTCCTTGTATTATTCTCCTTCCAACGGAGACCAACTGACAAAAACAACCTTTTCAGGATGGCCACGTGCCTTGTTTTTGCGTCACAATTTCAGTCTTCTGATTAACACCCAGAAAAAAGACGAAATCCTGCGCTCGACAGATCAGGGTCAGACCCTGGTGAGCAGGAACAACGGACTGGCGGCGTCGCATGTCCTTGAACTCATTGCCGACGAAGGCGGGGCTGTATATGCCCTGACGCGTGCCGGTGTGTATGCAACCACAACCGACGGGCAAGCATGGGCTGCTTCATGGTTGGGTTTGCCTCAGAAGGCCCTGCCACGTCAATTATTTGGCCATGCTTCAGGTATTCTCTACCTGTCTGTTGAAACCGAAGGGGCTCATGCTTTGTACGCATCATATGATGGCGCACAGACTTGGGGCACAACTGCTTTGAATACCGAAATCATCGGTATGGCGACTCTGGGCGACCAGTTTGCCATAGCACACACAGCGTCTGGCGTGTTTCGCACATTCAACAACTGGATCAACGCTGAGCCTCTGACTACCGATGCACATTTTTTCGAAGCCGGAGAAGACGGCAAACTCTATGCTCTTCGCGGAAATCAGCTCGTGGTTTCATCTGATTTCGGAACCACCTGGAATGCCCTCGGTATCATCATCCCATCAACTGATGCCAGCAGTCAGATGGTCATGCGCGATATTCACATCACCCCTTCAGGCACATTTTTCGTTTCAGCCGGAGTGTCCGGACCAGGTGGCATTTCTCAGGCAGCTGTCTATCGATCTGAAGACGGGGGGCTGTCATGGGAGGCTGTCATCAATGGATTGCTGCCAAACCGGATTCTGAGTGATCAGCTCGGAAAGGTATACATCAATCCGAATGGAATCCTTGTCTCTTCAGACAGTGGCGACACATGGGAAGACCACAATGAAGGGTTGCAGTTTCCTGATGTCTACGGAATCAATGGCATTCAGCCCGCTGCCTTTCCGGCTCTCGTACTGACTGATGATGGTAAGCTCTTTGCCGGTTCATCAGGCTTCGGGGTATTTACCGGGAAGGCTGGTACCATTACAAGCCAGCAAGATATTTTTGTGGCTTCTGCACCTGACATTCTCCTTTTTCCAAACCCAGCCGTCGAGTCAGTGCAGATTTCGCTCACGAACAACTGGTCCGGTCAGGTAGCCCTGCAGCTCATCAACAGCGCCGGCCAGGTGGTCGACCAGCAGATGATTCAAAAGTCGGGTGAGTCATTGACTCAGTCCTACACACTGCCTCGAGTCCCAACCGGACAATACTGGATCACCCTTTCTCACAACGGGCAGCGAGCCGTTAAGCCGCTCGTCATCAGATAATAATCATGGTGTAAACCCCAATCCTTCTGAAAAGACTGGCAGGGCGGAGATTTCTTCGTCCTGCCTTTGTTTTTTCAGCGTATTTCGGTACATTTCAGAGGCAACGTTTTTTCACCACCTGATTCGCTCCTCGACATGGATTTTCACACCTACATCTCCCCGATGCGCTTTACTGGCGGTATTCTTTCAATTATTATCATCACGCTGGTTGTTTGGTCAGCCTGCAACCCCGCTCCACCTGAAGACTCCAGGGCGGCTCAAGCGGTGCGTGGCAAGCAACTTTTTGACCAGTACTGCGTGAGCTGCCATGGTCAGAACGCTCAGGGCATGATCTCCGATACCCTTCTCCAAGACCCCGCTGATCTCACCACCATCACAGCCCGCCGTCGCGGTGAGTTCCCCATCCTCGAAATTGCCCGCATCATCGATGGCCGCAAAATGATCAAGGGTCATGGCAACCGCGAAATGCCCGTCTGGGGTGATGTGTTCGCCCAACAGGGCGAAATCACCGAAGACGACATTAAAGGCCGCCTCGCCGAAATCATCGCCTACCTGATGAGCATCCAAGCTTCATAGCTCTCCCCCCCCACGCCCTGCGACGGCATCCCTGCCGCACGGGCAGGCCTTGTGCCTGCCCTCCCGTGCGGGGGAGGGCACAAGGCCCCCCTCCCGGGGCGCATTATTTGC
>CAZMSQ010000017.1:25127-43636 GCA_964569025.1 uncultured Saprospiraceae bacterium
TGCCCTCCCGTGCGGGGGAGGGCACAAGGCCCCCCTCCCGGGGCGCATTATTTGCCGAAAATGCCGTATATTTACGATACACAAATCAAATAAATGGACCAACAGAAAAAACCCAATACCGGCACCTACGGAGCCAGCAATATTCAGGCTCTCGAAGGACTCGAAGCGGTACGGAAACGCCCTGGAATGTACATCGGCAGCACCGATACCAAAGGCCTTCACCATCTGGTGTGGGAGGTGGTCGACAACTCTATTGATGAGCATCTTGCTGGGTATTGCAGCGGGATAGATGTGATCATCCATAAAGACAATTCCATCAGTGTCAAAGACAATGGTCGAGGTATTCCGGTCGACATGCACGAGAAGCTTCAAAAGTCAGCTCTTGAAGTGGTTCTGACCGTATTGCATGCCGGGGGCAAATTCGACAAAGACACTTATAAAGTATCCGGGGGTCTCCACGGTGTGGGGGTGTCTTGTGTGAACGCACTCTCAGACTACCTTCGGGCGGAAGTCTGCCGCGAAGGCAAAATCTGGGTGCAGGAATACAGCAAAGGCAAGCCACAAAGTGATGTGACAGAAGTGGGGGAGTCTGACAAAACCGGAACCATCATCACCTTTCGGCCCGATGCTACCATATTTGAGAGCGTAGTTTACAATTTTGAGACCCTGGCCAACAGGTTGCGGGAGCTTTCTTTTCTCAATAAGGGTCTTCAACTCAACATAACCGATGAGCGGCAAGTTGAGGACGATGGGTCCTTTGTGTCGGAATCATTTCGGTCAGAAGGGGGGCTGCGCGAATTTGTCAAATATCTCGATGAAAGCCGTACGCCTTTAATCGATAGGCCGATTCATGTCATTGGAAAGGAGGAGAATGTTGAGGTCGAAGTGGCTATGCAGTACAATACCTCATACACCGAAAACATCTTTTCCTACGTCAATAACATCAACACCCGTGAGGGCGGGACTCATGTGAATGGGTTCCGTAGGGCTGTCAACAGAGTCTTCAAGCAGTATGGTGAGGATAATGGTTTTTTTAAAAAGCTCAAGTTTGCTATCTCAGGTGAGGATTTTCGCGAAGGGCTCACAGCTGTGATTTCAGTGAAGGTCCCAGAACCGCAGTTCAAGGGTCAAACGAAGGGCGAGTTAGGAAACTCCGAGGTGACAGGTATTGTCTCCCGCGCAGTAGGTGATGTGCTCAAGCATTACCTCGAGGAAAATCCGGTCCAGACCAAGCGCATTCTGGATAAAGTCATCATTACCGCTACCGCCCGACATGCAGCTCGCAAGGCACGTGAAATGGTGCAGCGCAAAAATTTGCTCACTGGTAGCGGACTGCCCGGGAAGCTGTCTGATTGCTCATCTCGCGATCCGCTCATCTCTGAGATTTTTCTCGTAGAAGGTGACTCAGCCGGCGGCACTGCCAAACAGGGGCGCGACAGGAACTTTCAGGCAATCTTGCCACTGCGCGGGAAAATCCTGAATGTGGAGAAAGCCCTAGAGCACAAGATTTATGAGAATGAGGAAATTCAGAATATCTTCACGGCCCTCGGCGTGCGTATCGAGGAGAGTGAATACGGCGAGCGGGTGCTGAATCTCGACAAACTGCGTTACCACAAGGTCATCATCATGTGTGATGCAGATGTGGACGGCAGCCATATCGTCACGCTCATCCTGACCTTCTTCTTCCGGTATATGCGTCCCTTGGTTGACTTGGGGCACATCTATATTGCAAACCCGCCTCTTTACCTGGTGCAGAAAGGAAAACAATACCGGTACTGCTGGAACGAAGAAGAACGGAAAGAGGCGATTGCGAATTACTCTGGCGGCGGACCGACAACTGGTATCAAGGTACAGCGCTACAAGGGTCTCGGAGAGATGAACGCGGAGCAACTATGGGAAACGACTATGGATCCTGACACGCGTTTCCTTTTTCAGGTTGCTGTCGAAGATGCGCGTGAGGCCGACCGAGTGTTCTCCATGCTGATGGGCGACGAGGTGCCGCCGCGGCGCTTGTTTATTGAGAAGAATGCCAAATATGCCAACGTAGACGCCTGACGGGGCATCAGAAATGATCTCGGCAGAGGCATATATCAACGCGCTCAGCGACCGTTTGGCAGCGCATGCCAATTCGGACAATGCCGGTCAGATGGAGCGGTACATGAAAAACCGCTTTCCGTTTTTTGGCATCAAAGCGCCTGAACGCAAAGCGCTGGTCAGGGCCCACCGTATGGAGCACGGTATACCCTTAGACTGGCAGGAGGTTGGAGTTGGTCTCTGGGAGCAAGACCATCGGGAAATGCAATACGCCTTCAATGACATGCTTGAGCCTCGAATACGAAAGCAAACCCCCGATCTCCTGCCTACCATTGAGACACTTATTCAGTCACGCTCCTGGTGGGATACAGTTGATTTCCTGGCGCCACGGCTTGCAGGGCGGGTGCTGGAAGTACATCGCGAAGCGATGTCTGCATATCCGGATAAATGGATTGAACACGACAATTTCTGGCTACAGCGGTCTGCTATCATTGTGCAGCTGAATTGGAAGTCAAATACAGATGAAGACCGCTTGTACAGCTACATCCGAAAGCGGGCAGACTCGCCGGAATTTTTTGTGCGCAAGGCAGCAGGGTGGGCGCTCCGCCAGTATGCGAGAGTAGCTCCGGAGTCAGTCCAGCGCTTCGTGGCAGACACCCGGCTTCACCCGCTGACAGTGCGGGAAGCGCTGAAGCATATTGGATCTCTGGATGATGGATAATCCTGACAGGTACCTTCACTGCCGCCACCGGCGGCTTGCCGGGCACCTTTCCAAGAGCGGACACTACGGATACTTCCGCCTGATGGTCTTGATGAATGCCTTGGCTGAATTTTTTTTGCCTTTGTCGGTCCACCGGTATTTCCGGGCGATATGTCGGGACAGAAATTCGCGGGCTTCGCTAAAGGAATCCATCGAGTTCAGTTGCTGGAGGGTCATGGTAAAGACCTGCTGATCACGGCCGAAGAGCTCGTTGATATAGATTTGACGATCATTGATGGAGAATGCTGTGGTCAGATCGTCGACTGGGCTGGATCCGAGTTTATCGGCCAGTTCGCGGGCCTGCTCTTGCTCAAATAGCGTTTCAACTTCCGGGTCAGCGGAAGGAGCTGGCTTGGATATCCGGGCCGCCGGGCCGGATGGTGTCTCAGGCTCTTCAGCCGGAGGCTGAGGGGGAGGGGCCGTGGATCGACTTGGTGGAAGAGGTGGGTCGGGAGAGAATACCGAAATAATAGGCTGGCTGATGGGGTGAGGTTCAGGCTGTGGCTCGGGAGTGGGCGGTGGAGAAGCAGGAGTTGGAATGACTTCTGGGCTGGTAGGTGCCTGAGAAGGGCCTTGAGATGAAGCGGCTGGAGGAGATGCGGCAGGAGTATCCAAAAACTGAGCGTAGAGCTCCCTGATGTAACTGAGCATCAGATCTCGCTCAATCTGGTTGACGTGGCCGCTGTCCAAGGACATGGTGCTGAATAGTCGGTCGATTTTCTGGAGGAGGAGGCGAGTGGTATCCGGGTTCATATGCAAGAATTTTATGGCATGAAAATAGCATTCTTTTTACAACAACTGAAACCTGACAGGAAGACTCGCGCATGTTTTTGGAACCACATTTTAAGGGACAACGCAGCGGCTGGATAGAGGTCATCTGTGGCTCTATGTTTTCAGGCAAAACAGAAGAGTTAATTCGCCGCCTGAAGCGCTCACGCATCGCTGGCCAAAAGGTCGAAATCTTTAAACCACGGCTCGATACTCGCTACGATGAGCAGCGCGTGGTGTCGCACGACGAAAACCACCTGCTTGCACTACCTGTCGGACGCTCTTCCGATATTGTCGGAAAAGTTGAGGGCGTGCAAGTTGTCGGTGTTGACGAGGCCCAGTTTTTTGACGATCAAATCGTGGCTGTCTGCCAGGAACTAGCATTGGATGGGAAGCGGATTATCGTAGCCGGTCTGGATATGGACTTCCGGGGGCGTCCTTTTGGCCCGATGCCAGACTTACTCGCGGTGGCTGAATACATTACCAAGGTACACGCCATCTGTCAGCACTGCGGCAATCTGGCCACACATTCCTACCGGCTTTCAACGGATGATCAAACAGTTGTGCTGGGGGAGAAAGACCGCTACGAGCCGCGGTGCAGGACATGCTTTCAAATGGGCAATATACTCAGGCTCAACCCGAAACCAGCCTGATTTTTCTTCAGAAGGCTGATGTCCGGAAGAGCAGGTTTTGTAGGTAATTGCCTATCAGACTGACGTTTTGAAACAGAAGTACAGAGGTTTACGTCAATGGAAGGGTAAAGTGCCAGCTTATCACAGCCGATTTCAATTCAATATGATGAAGACATCAGCAAATCCAGATTTGTGGCGTTCATTTGAAAGCGGTCACCAAGATATTCATTGGTCAGTTTTCCTTTGTAGACATACACACCGTTGCGGATTCCGGCTTCATTGCGGATGAGATTTTCGAGGCTGCCCACTGTGCCTGCATGGGTGAGTATGGGGGTGAGAATGTTGGAAATGGCAATGGATGCTGTGCGTGGAATCCTTGATGCAATATTGGGCACGCAGTAGTGAGTGACTCCATGACGCTGGAAGGTTGGGTTGTCATGCGTGGTTACCTCTGACGTTGCAAAGCACCCTCCCTGATCGATGCTGACATCGATGATGACGGCGCCTTCTTTCATTCTACTGACGACTTCTTCGGTTACCAGCATAGGACTGCGACCTGTTTTCGAATGGATAGCCCCAATGACCACCTCGGCGTTGAGCAGTTCTTTCTCCAGTTGAAACGGATTGAGCGTAGAGGTATTCAGCCGCGCTCCGACCCTGTTTTGCAGGCGCATCAGCTTGTAGACATTGTTGTCGAATACCCTGACCTCAGCGCCCAGTCCGATGGCCACACGAACGGCAAATTCGGCTACGACTCCGGCTCCGATGATGACCACTTTCGCGGGTGGAACCCCTGAAACCCCTCCAAGTAAGATGCCCTTGCCGTGGTACGACCGACTGAGCAGCTCACCGGCAATCAGCATGGCGCTGCGTCCGGCCATTTCACTCATGATGCGCACCACTGGAAAACTGCCGTGCTCGTCTTTGATGTATTCCATGGCCAAAGCGATGCACTTTTTGGCCATGAGCCGGCGCAGATAGGTTTCGGAAACCAAAGGCAGGTGAATGGGAGATATGAGTACCTGATTGTGGGTCAGTAGGTCTATTTCGTCAAGGGTGGGGGGTGCAATTTTGAGGACGATGTCAGACTGGTAGACCTTTCGGGGGTCATAAGCGATTTCGGCTCCGGCTTCAGAGTAAGTGTGGTCTGAGTAGCTGGTGTTCTCTCCGGCTCCTGCTTCCATGACAACCCGATGGCCATGTGCCACAAGGGTGGCCACTGAGGCAGGTACGAGAGCGACGCGGTTTTCCTGAAGCGTCGTCTCTTTCGGAATACCGATGCACAGCTCGCTTGATTTACGATGCACCTGCAGCATGGCTTCTGCGGGCTGATAGCGCCCTTCAGTGATCAGGACTTTTTTCTGGTCGCTCATGGCTGGATTTCAGGAATTAGCGGAGTGACTCAAACCCCTTAAAAATACGATTTTTCGTTGCCCTTCATCCCCGATCTCCATAGAAACCCGGCCATAACCATTTGGCAATAGCGTCTCGATGAGGTCTGGCCATTCGATAAGGCAGTATTCTCCGGAAGAGAGGTATTCTTCAATCCCGATGGCCAGAGCCTCCTCAAGGTGGGTCAGGCGGTACAAATCCAGATGGTACACGAGGTGATGGTGCCCCCCTTCGTCCAGATAACCATACTCATTGGCAAGAGCATACGTCGGGCTAGTCACCGCTTCTTCCACCCCAAGCTCTGCACAGATTGCCTTGACAAGCGTGGTTTTTCCCGCTCCAAGGTCTCCCTCAAAAGTCAGCACCCGGCAGTCACCGGCGGCCGTTAAGAGGTGGCGGGCAATCGCAGGGAGATCATCCGTGCTGTTTGCCAACCACCAAACCGGAGCGTATGGGTCTTCCATGATTCAATGCCTCTGTGAGATAGGATACAGGTCTTTACGACTGGATTATTGCCCCAAAATCAGGGGCAGCCCATCTTGGCCACTGCCCACGATCACCATTTTGGAGTTCTGAGATTCAGCCAGACGAATCGTTGCGTCAATGCCCTTATCTCGCAGGATTTTGTCGGTCAGACTCGCAGAGATAATCTGGTTGGCTTCTGCCTTTGCCTCGGCCTCGATGATTTTGCGCTCGGCCTCCTTGCGCTCCTGAGCAAGGATGTAGTCGTACTTCAAAGCCAGTTGCTCAGCCTGAATTTTTTCTTCAATAGCTGTTTTGACCTTTTCGGGGAGTTCAATATCCCGGATGAGGGATGCCCGCAGGTCAATGTAGTTGTCGCCAAGCTTTGCTTCGAGGTCGGCCACAATTAGATCCTGAACTTCATCGCGGCGAGTGGAGTACAATTCTTCGGGTGTAAACTGCCCGATGATTTCGCGCACTGAAGATCGGATTTCGGGTCTGACAAGCGAAGTGATGTATTCACGACCAAACTTTTCGTGAAGGTCACCAATCTTGTCATAAATCGGGTTGACCCTGATTGTCACATCCATCCGGATATTCAGGCCATTGCTTGACAGCACAGTCAGCTGCTCCTCAATTTCTTTTTCCCGCACTTCATATACATACATGGTGTTCCACGGGGCCACGACATGAAATCCTGGCTGATAGATATTATCTTTTTCGAGTCCGCCCCCAAAGCGCTTAAAGAGCACGCCCCGCTCACCAGGTCCGATGGTCAGGAAGGTGGAAGAAGAGATGGTTATGAGAAAGAGAAAGGCAGTAAAGAGGCCGATGCCCCACAACAGTCTTTTGTTTTGATTCATAGCGTTAGGATGGATTTGTAGAGGGTGAAAAAAAGAAGTGCAAGTGCCGCTCATAAATAACTGCACTCACAGGAGTAATATACCGAAAATTTCCGAAAAAGTTCGGGTTTGTTCTACCAGCGAATTCGAAAACCCGACGGGGAGTCAGGCAAATAATTTTTCGAGAAGGTCTCCTGCCAGATATGCCAATACAGCTGCCGAAGTCCCGAGTAGGACGGTCTCAGCAATGCTTCTAAAAGGACGTGTTTCAGTGACGGCGCTTTTAAGTGCACCGACTACAATAAAGGCGATGCCTGTGAGCACACAGCTGCTGACGAAGAGGTCTGCGGGAAAGGGTGAGAGAAAGTCCCAGGTATATGAGAGCAGCGGGATGAGCCCCATGAGCATAAAGGAAAGATAGGTCATTCCGCCGATGGCCAGGGGTGATCTGCCATCCTTCAGCATTCCAAGTTCATCAGTCATCATGACATCAACCCACCGGTCTTTGTCGGCAGTGATGACCCTGACCACTTCTTCAAGCAAAGGCCCTTCAAAGCCTTTCTCCCGATAAATCTGCCGGACTTCCTCTCGTTCCAGTTCAGGTGTCTCTTCAATTTCCTGGTACTCCCGCTTGCGGTGCTTATGGAAGTTGTCGTGTTCCGATTTTGCCGAAAGGTAGGCCCCCACCGACATGGAGAACCCGTCAGCAATGAGATTGGCAAATCCCAGGATGATAATGATCTGGCTGTCGAGACCCGCTCCAGCACTGCCCGCAACTACGGCAAAGGTCGTCACGCTGCCGTCGATGCCGCCGTAGACGAATTCTCCGAGATATTTATGCAGGCGAGCCATTGGGTTGGAAGTGATTGCCGGTGAGACTCCGACAAGTATTTGGATTATTTGATTCCAGAAACCTAAAATAGGAAATATTCTGGCAAAAAGGAGGTTGGCGAAAAAGTCCTGAGGAGTTTTTCCCATCTGCCTCTTTCATGATACAGATGAAGGCCTTGCATCAAGTATTGCTGTGCAAGAGTGGGCTGCGCTTTTACTGATCTGAGGCAGTGAGGGAATCGGGGCGGATACGGTGCCATGTGGCATTGTAGACATCATCGGAGCGGCCATCGCCGTCGTGGTCAAGAAGGCCGTAAAGGGTGACGGCATCGGCGTTCAGCCAATAGAGGCGGTAGTCATCGGTGCCCTTGGGCTCGATGAGGCGCAACATGGTGTCATTGCGCAAATCCCACATGCCACGGCGCTGATAGGCCAGCTCATCGTCCAGATTCGTGTTTTCAGCGGTAAAGCGGTTGTTGAGCATAAAGTGAATCCGCTCAGGGTACTGCTGCATTCGCTCCGGCCAGGCGCCGGCTGGCACCTCCATCAGATATGAGGAGTCACCATTATATGCCGAGTTTATGAGCACCTGAAAAGCGGTTACCTCCCATTGACCGGTCAGTGACTTCTCAAAGTTTGCAGGTGGTGGTGAGGGTTCGCAAGACAGCAGACACACCACAACGACAGGTACAAGCAGGAGGGTATTTCTCGACATGGTATTCCTTTTTCTAAAAATAGTCTGCAGCCAATGAGAATCCAGGGCATCTTACAGCGTCTTCACGGCTCCTTTTTGGAATATCTGTATCGCACATTTCAGAAAATATGTGTAATATACAAAAATACGTCGCAGTCGGTGGCCACGTCCCGGGTTGCCGGACAAACGAAAATGCTGTTGCATGAGAAAGCTTGATATACAGGAACTCGATAGGGTGGACCTCGAGTCGTACCGCCTCGCTCCGAAAATTCCGGTAGCATTGGTGCTGGACAATATTCGGTCTGGCCTGAATGTTGGCTCCGCCTTTCGCACTGCTGATGCTTTTCGCATCGAAGAAATAGTGCTCTGCGGCATTACTGCCACGCCACCCCATCGGGAAATTCAGAAGACAGCCCTCGGAGCGACAGAATCAGTCCGGTGGCGTGCGTCCGAGTCGGTGACTGATGCCCTCGCAGAGTTGAAATCAAGGGAATTCTCAATTCTCGGAATCGAGCAGACGGATCGCAGTGTGCCCCTGCAAGACCTCCATGTTGACCCCAATCAGCGGTATGCCCTGGTATTTGGCAATGAGGTACGAGGCATTTCAGAAGAGGCACTTCCTTTTCTGGACGGAGCCGTGGAAATACCCCAGGCAGGAACCAAGCACTCGCTGAACGTATCCGTTTGCATCGGTATTCTCTGCTGGACATTTTTTGTCCCTCATCTCAATTACCAAGGGATTTAATTTACGCCTGCGAGCTGCGATTTAGGCGCGGGGCCTATTCTCCGAATAATATTTTTTCTTCTTTAGTCAGTTTTCGCTTTCCATTGGTTTGTGATGCCATTTCAACGGCCCTGAAGAGGTTGACCACTCCGCCTGTCTGACAGAGTTGGGTCATGGGGACAGACTCACCCGTTCCGGGTTGTGCCACGGCAATGGTTACCGGCTCTGCGCTTCGCATGATGATATCCTTAACCTGTGCGGCGGTCAGCTTCGGAAAGTACGACCTGAGAACTGCCGCCACACCGGCTGCTACCGGAGAGGCCATACTGGTGCCACTCGCATCGGCATACTCGCTGCCGGGAGCTGTCGAGTAAATGTCAACGCCGGGGGCAAACACATCTACCTGATCGGCGCCATAATTCGAAAAACCGGCGATCATGGTTTCCTGTGGAGCCCATGACAGGGCCCCAACCTCCATCCAGGTTATAGCAGTCTTGCTGCCGAGGCCCAAAAACCCTGAGCGCTCATATCCGTCATTCGGGAAATTGTCAGTCTCGTCATTGTTTTCGGCGTCGTTTCCAGCGGCGTGCACCAGCAGAACGTCGTTTTTGACAGCATATTTGACGGCTTTGTCAACCGCGTCTTTGTCCCATGAGTATGCCTTGCCGAAACTCATATTGATGATGTCTGCCCCGTTGTCAACGGCATACCGAATGGCATTGGCTACGTCTTTGTCGCGCTCATCGCCATCAGGCACAGCTCTGATGGCCATTATCTCGACATGGTCAGCCACTCCATTGATACCCAGCTCATTATTCCGCTTCGCAGCAATGATTCCAGCTACATGTGTACCGTGAAAAGCATCAGGTCCCTCTACGTCGTTGTTACCGTACATTCGCTGGGAAGGATCGCTGTAATCATCACCAACAATTTCCGTGCGGGGCTCGAAGTTGGTGTTATAGCCATAGTCTTCAGACTTGCTGAAATGAGACGCTGCGGCCTCGAGCTCGTCGGCAAGATCTTTGAAAGACAGCTCGCCACTGGAGAGAATTGATTGAATCATAAACAGGCCCATGGCTGGCAGGTTTTCTCCGGCCTCCAGATCACCGATTTCTTCAACTGTCGGATATTGTGTGCCTGTTGCCTCGCGAATTGCCTGCACGCCGGACCAGATGTTATTGACCATGCCGGCCTCACCCATCGCTTTTTCTTTTTCAGCTTCAAACTGGGCTTCAAGCGCGAGAAATGCTTCGTATTCGCGCCGCTTTTTGCCCCTCAGGGCATCCGAATCAACACCTTCCCATTTCGCTTTGGCGCGGGCATAGAGTCGCGTGATTTCATAGGTGTCATGGTGGACATTTTTTCCATCAGGGCCCCCGATAAAATTCCATCCATGCAGGTCATCCACGTATCCGTTTCCATCATCGTCTCGCCTGTTACCCGGAATTTCATCGACATTGATCCACATCACATCGCTGAGATCTTCGTGCTCTGCATCCACCCCGCTGTCTATCACTGCTACGACCACCTTGCGGGCTTTTTTGCCGTTCAGAAGAGTGCGGTATGTTTTTTCAGTGCTCACGCCACGGATTCCATCTGCCTGAAAATCAAGATTGAACCAGTTTTCCGGCACCTGATCCTGCGCTCCGGCAGACGGGCCAATGGCGCACGTCAGGAAAATGGTGAGAATGATGGAGAATGAGACCCATTGCTTGCCTTCAGGCAGCAGTTTCCGAAGTGTTGGGAAGGAAGGGGTGGTATGAAGAGGGTTCATGGATTAAGCGGTTTTTGTGAAGCAGCGGTGTAAAAGTATGTTTTGAATTCGATGTCTCAGCAATCGACTGAATTGGTTGTGATTTTGAGAACGTATCTTTCTTTATTTTGTTACATCTTTCGTTTTTACTTGGTTCAATTTTTTTTCTCATTTTGCCCGGATATACACGAATACTGGAGTTTCGGCCGTTCCACACTAAAATCACTTCCATGAAAAAAGTCGTGTTTGCAGCATTCTTTTGTGTGCTTGGATTCGTTTCCCCCTCAGATGCTCAGCATCTTGAGTTTGGGCTGATGGCCGGCATTTCCGGCTATGATGGCGAATTGGCGCCGGATGCTTTTGGTGATCGTTTTTCAATCATCCACCCATCAGTGGGTGTGTTTGGCCGTTATAACTTCAACGATTTTTTTGCAGCCCGTCTTGGCCTTCAGTATGGGACAATCAGCGGAGATGACGGGTTGTCGGACAATTCCAGAAATCTGGATTTTCGCTCTTCCATTCTTGAGGTGGGATTGATTGGAGAATGGAATATTCTCGGCTATCAGCCATACAATCTGTACCGTGTGTTTTCTCCCTATCTGTTTGCCGGAGTGGCTTTCAGCAGCTTCAACCCGGTTACAGAGTATAATGGTGAGGATGTCGAGTTGCAGCCGCTTGGCACTGAAGGTCAGGGGCTGGATGGAAGGCCCGGGCTTTACAATTTGACCACATTGGCCATTCCAGTGGGCATTGGGGCCAAGGTGGCTCTCAACGATTTGTGGAATATCGGTGTGGAGGCCGGCCTCAGGCTGACGCGGACTGACTATCTGGATGATGTCAGCACCACCTATGCGGGCTACGACGAATTGTTGAATGCACGCGGCGAGCTGTCCGCCATTCTTGCCAACCGCTCGGAGATGGCGCGCATTGCCGGTGACCCGCGCGGGAATCCTGACAACAACGACGTTTATTATTTCGTGGGTGTCTTTCTCTCCTACAACTTCATGGATACCGGTCTCGCAGGTGCACGCGGACGGACCAAACGAGGGCGGGGGTGTTATTAGGCACAGAATGTCTGAGCCGCTTGACATACTCTCCCGCTATTGGGGCTACGATTCATTCAGGCCTTTGCAGGCCGAGATTATTGACGATGTCCTCTCGGGCCGTGACACCCTCGCGCTCATGCCCACAGGAGGTGGGAAGTCAATTTGCTTTCAGGTCCCGGCTCTGGCCCGTGAAGGAATATGCATCGTCATTTCTCCCCTGATTTCATTGATGAAGGATCAGGTGTTCCAGCTTCAGAAACGGGGCATCTCCGCAGAGGCGGTTTATTCCGGTATGCGGCATGCGGACATTGATCGGATTTTGGACAATTGTGTTCTGGGCCGTGTCAAGCTTCTATACCTTTCACCTGAACGGCTGACCACTGACTTGGCACGGGAGCGAATTAAGCGCATGAAGGTCAATTTGCTGGCAGTCGATGAGGCCCACTGTATTTCGCAATGGGGGTATGATTTCCGTCCTGCGTATCTCAACATTGCAGAGTTGCGCGAGCAGCTGCCGGATACGCCAGTTCTGGCCCTTACTGCAACAGCCACGCCGGAGGTGGTGACTGACATTCAGAATCGCCTGCAGTTTGCGGCACACCATGTGCAGAGCAAGAGCTTTCGGCGGTCAAATTTGTCGTATGTGGTTTTGCACGAGGAGGGGAAATGGAATAAGTTGCTGGATATACTCCGGAAAGTCCCTGGCTCGGGAGTCATTTATGTGCGGAGTCGCCGCAAGTCGGCCGAGATAGCGACTCACCTGAGTCGGCTTGGCATTTCAGCTGATGCCTACCACGCCGGTCTTACGCCGGAGGAACGTTCGGAAAAGCAGGATGCCTGGATTGCGGGTAAAACGCGCATCATGGTTGCCACCAATGCGTTCGGGATGGGCATCGACAAGCCTGATGTGCGGACCGTCATCCACACGGAGCTGCCAGATTCACTGGAGGCTTACTTTCAGGAGGCGGGCCGTGCTGGACGCGATGGAAACCGGGCCTACGCAGTGCTGCTCTATCAGCCCGCTGACTCAGAGCGGCTGCACCGACAATATGAGGTGTCTCATCCCTCGCTGGAGGATGTCAGAAGGGTGTATCGGGCCCTTGGAAATTATTTTCAGCTGGCGGTAGGGGCGGGAAAAGGGGTTTCGTTTGATTTTGAGCTGGCTGAGTTTTCATCAGCCTACAAGTTGAACGCGGTACGCACCTGGAATGCTCTGCGCATATTGGAGCAGGAGGGGTGGATCAGTTTAACTGAAGCGGTTTTTGTGCCCCCGTCTCTGCAGATCATTGTCAGCAAGGAGCAGTTGTATGACTATCAGCTGCGCAATCGCCAGTCTGATACCCTCATTAAAACCATCTTGCGCACATGCCAGGGGGCCTTCCTGCAGCCCGTTCGCTTTCCCGAGTCTCAGATCGCCCGCTTTCTGGAAGTGTCTGTTACGGAAATCGACCTCATGCTGAACCGCATGGCTGCAGACGGCATTCTCAGGTATTTTCCGCGCAAGGACCGTCCGCAGCTCACCTTTCTGGAGGAGCGAGTGGATGCAGCACATCTGACCTGGGACAATGAGCGCCAGACATTCCTGCAGACACGCCATCTGGATCGTATCCGCAAAGCCATCGACTATGCAGAGCGCCCGGAATGCCGCAACGTGCAGCTGCTTCGTTATTTTGGCGAAGAGGGGGCTGAGCCCTGCGGGTTGTGTGATGTCTGCCTCGGGAGAGATAAAAAGCACCTCTCACCCGATGAGTTTGAGCACATCCGTGAAGAATTATTTGATCAGCTCGGCACAGGCCCTTCATCGCTGGATGAAGTAATGGAGGCTTTCAGCCCCAAATACCGAAAAAGGGTTTTGCAGGTATTGCATTACCTGATTGATGAGGGAGACATCCTCTCGACAGGGACGGAAATTCGGAAGAATCCCCGTCGATGAAAAGCTCTGGGGCCAGATTGCTGCTGAACCAATTTGAATATTTGGCTGTTCGATTTTTTCATCCACAACCAATCGCTATGTCTTTCTTGCCGAATCACCACGAGTGGCAGTTGTTGCAATCCGGGTCCGATCTATCAGCGGCCCTTGAACGCTCGATTCACCAGCCGGTCGCCTTGTTCAAACACAGCATTCGCTGCGGCATCAGCTCTCACGCTTTGCACCGACTGTCTGAAGAGTGGGATTTCAGTTCGTCGGAAGTGGCAATGTACTGTCTGGATCTTATCAATTTCAGGGACATCTCCAACCAAATCACTGAGTTGCTCGGAGTGGCCCACCAGTCTCCCCAGCTCATTTTGGTGCACAACCAGCAGCCGGTGTACCATATCTCGCACATGGGCGTCAGTGGAAGCGCTCTGCGCAACGCCCTGAATGGGTTGACCTTGCAGGAAAGGTGAGAAAAATGGGAGAAAAATTTGGCTTTTTCGGTTCGCTGATGTTATCTTTGCAGTCGCTCTGAAAAGAGAAGCTCAGCGAGAGTAGCTCAGTTGGTAGAGCACGACCTTGCCAAGGTCGGGGTCGCGGGTTCGAATCCCGTCTCTCGCTCCAAAGCCCTGCCAAGCAGGGCTTTTTTTTTCGGGTGGTTTCTTTCGATCCACACCCACGCCCACCTTCGCCCGGATGGTGGAATTGGTAGACACGCAGGACTTAAAATCCTGTGGCCAGTAATGGCCGTGCGGGTTCAAGCCCCGCTCCGGGTACCATAGGGTACGAACCACAGTACCCGTCGATATGTTTGACAGCCCTGAATTCGAAGAATTCAGGGCTTTTTTGTTTGATTATAGGTGAATCAGGCTTGGGCGCGTCGGTGATGCGCGCAAATTTATCGCCGGAAAACTATTTGCGCGCAATATTTTAACTTAAGCCATGTTTTGCGCGCAGAAATTTAACAAAATTCATGTAATCCCTTATTTTGTGCGCAAATATTCGATGTGTATCCACTGCCAGAAATCTTATTTGCCAGTTCAGATCCGAGCCAATCCAAGAAAATACGATCGTGGCTGAAGGAAGGTCGAATCAGACCGCTGATCTCAAGAGCGTATACTTCCAATCTGGAAGATCCGCTTGAGCAGATTGTCCGCCGGAATATCTGGTTGTTGGTTTCCCATATGTTTCCCGAAGCCCTGATTTCTCATCGTACAGCAATTGAATACCGGATCTCACCAAAAAATAACCTTTATCTGACCGCAGGGTCAAGAAGGGTTTATCGTTGGCCTGGTGTAAATATCCGGATGACTGATGGGGTGGGTCCTCTTGAGGACGATGGCGTTTTCATGCATGATTTAAGAGTGTCTTCTTTAGAGCGGGCTTGTCTGGAAAACCTGTCATCCAGCCGAAATGTGGAAGGGGAAAAGCGAACCGTCGGCCAGGCTGTTATTGAAGATAGATTATTATCGCTGCTCTATACAAGGGGTGAGGATGGGCTCAATGAATTGAGAGACAGAGCCAAAGAAATTGCATCCATATTGGGCACGGAAAAAGCTTTTGAAAAACTAAATCAAATCATTGGAGCTCTTTTGGCTACACAGCCGGTTAAAGTGCTGAATTCTTCCCGGGCTACAGCACAAGCTCTGGGAGAACCCTATGATAGTGGCAGGCTGGATCTCTTCTCTGTTTTATTGGCTCAACTCAAGCAAAAGAGTTTCCCTCTACGGCCCACAAAGACAACATCACCCGAAGCTTTTTCCAACTTTTCATTTTTTGAGGCTTACTTCTCCAACTACATAGAGGGCACGGTCTTCCTTGTAGAAGAAGCCAGGGAAATCGTGTATGAAGGTCATGACATTCCATTGCGAGTGCGGGATTCCCATGACATTCGGGGCACCTATCAAATCGTCGGTAATCGGAAAGTGATGTCAATCACTCCTCAGACCGCTCACGAGTTTGTACAATTGTTGCGAGCTCGTCATGCAGTAATACTTGGAGGTCGGCCTGAAAA
Organism: uncultured Saprospiraceae bacterium; assembly: GCA_964569025.1. Taxonomy (GTDB): domain Bacteria; phylum Bacteroidota; class Bacteroidia; order Chitinophagales; family Saprospiraceae; genus CAZMSQ01. The sequence goes on from CAZMSQ010000017.1 coordinate 40,995, forward strand.
AAATCCGGGCGCATTCAAAACCAGAAAAAACCGCGCTGGCGACACCGTGTTTGTGGCCCCTCAATTTGTATTAGGTACTTTGAAGCAAGGCTTTGCTATGATGGCTTCACTGGATGATCCTCTTGCCCGTGCCATTTACATGATGTTTCTGGTCAGCGAAGTACATCCTTTTGATGATGGCAACGGACGCATTGCCAGAATTATGATGAATGCAGAATTAGTGCATGGAGGAAGTTCCAAAATCATCATCCCAACGGTTTATCGTGACGATTATATGCTAGCTTTACGGAGATTGACCAGGCAAAAAGATGCCAGCGTATTCGTGAGGATGATGGAACGGGCTGCAGCCTTTAGCCACTGGCTGGAACCAGTAGACTGGGAAGGCATGAACACACAACTCAAAAAAGCCAATGCTTACAAAGAGTCGGATCAGGACGGGGCTGTTTTGCGTTGGTCTTAATGACAGATAAAATTTTCCCAAATCGTTGTTACAAACTCATGAAAGACCCGTTTAACGACCAACTGCTTGTCAAGCGATTGTACCGGAGCGCTGTAGCGCTGATGGTGGTACTGGCGGTGGGGTCTGTGGGGTACCCGCTTTTGGTGGAGGGCGCAACCTGGTTTGAGGGGTTGTACATGAGTTTTTTGACGGTCACGACCATTGGGTTTCACGAGGTAGTCGATACCAGCCAGAGTGTCGGGGCCCGTATTTTTACCATATTTTTGGCAATCAGCGGCATCGGCGTGCTGACATACGGGCTGTCCAATATGGCGGCCCTCATCATCGAGCTGGACAAGAGTCCGGTGTTGAAGCGACGCAGGCTGCAACGAATCATTAGGCGGATGGACAATCATTTTATCATTTGCGGAGCCAGTCACGTGGGGCAGTACCTGGCATCCGAGCTGGATGCCTCCGGGCGCTCATTTATTGTTGTGGATCTCAATGCCCAGATTGCGGAGGAGTTCGAGGGGAAATACACGCATGGCAAAGTGGTTGAAGGCGATTGCACGGACTCGGATTTTCTGCAGGAGGTCGGGATTGAAAAGGCCCGTGGCGCTTTTGTAACGACAGGTGATGACAATCTGAACATCGTCATTTGCGTCACGCTCCGGCAGTTGAACCCACGGCTTCGCATTGTAAGCAATGCCAAGGACCGTGACGCTGAAAAAAAGTTGCTCTCAGTGGGTGCAGACCGTGTCATTTCGCCATCCTACATCGGGGCTCTGCGCATGGCCTCAGAGATGGTGCGGCCGACAGTGACCAGCTTTTTGGATGAGATGCTTCGCGACACAAACCGGGATTTGCGCATTGAAGAGTTTTCAGTTTCCGAATCATGGGCCGGACGGCCGATTTCGGAGCTACCTCTTCACGGGCTGCGCTACAGCCTGGTGCTTGCCATCAACTCTGCGGGCGACTGGATGTACAATCCTGATCCGGCCCACGTGCTTCAGCCTCAATCGCGCCTCATTATGATGACTTCCACCGAGGAGCTCAACACGCTCAAGACTCGTATGGAGTGACTCCGAAGTTGTCAAACGGATTCTTCTCTTTAGATTGATGAATGGCTTTTAGCCATCCGGTCCAATTGCCCAGCGAGAAAGAAATCTGTCTATTTTCGCTCTCTTGAAATGGCAGGATGGATTTATGCAAAGTCCCATCCAGAATGGAATTACTGAGCGATCAGTTGGAGTTTCGAAAAAGAATGGACCTTTCCTACACTTACGGCTTAATCAGTTTGAACACAAAATATTCCAGCAAATCAATGACAGGAGATAGGCCATTCTTCTTCAGGCGGATATCTGTAAGTCGTGGAAGGTGCTCGGAGAAGTAAATCTGATTATTGGCCATTTCGAACATATTGCTGGCCAAAGAGCGGGGATACGGGAAATCGGGGTTGATTTCGGAAATAAACCCGGCAACCCGTTCTGCCATGGCCTTATAGTTGAGGAAAAAGCCAGATGTATTTTCTTTATCGACTTCTTTGGTGTGGTAGGCTTTGACACCCTCAGCGACAACCAGTCGGTGCAACACCTCCTGGTCAATGAATTCAATGGAGGTATTGGCACGGGAGGATTCAACGATGATGCGGATAACCTGCTTCAGCTTTTCAGCTGGATCTGGGAGGTGACTGGTCTGAAGATCTATTTGGTACAAAAGCCATTCCCAATACCAGCTGACAAGATAGGTAAGCAGCAGATGCTTATTTTCGAAGTACCGGTAGACGGAGGCCTCAGTTGACTCAATACGCAGAGCGAGTTTTTTAAAATTGAAACTTTCCAGTCCAATTTCATCCAACAACAGAATCCCATGTTTGATAATTTTCCTGCCGAGTTTTGTGTCTTGAGGATCTCTCAGGTAAAGTTTGTCATTCAGCTGAATCCGTATTCCTACTGGCATGCCACATCATTTTTCGGTGCTGTGTTTCAGGTAGTGAGCCTTCAGCACCTTTTCAGGTTACTAAATGGCGTGGACTGCGATTGCAATTGAATCGACAGGCCTCTGCAAATTTAGCGAAATTATTTTTCGAGTCTTCTTGCCAGGAGTTTGGAGTTCAAGGGCGCTTTTTTCTATCAGGTTTCTAGCAAGCAAGAAGCTGGATGGAACGACAAACACGGCCCCTGCCCCATTCGGGGCTTCCTCT
>CAZMSQ010000018.1:0-21748 GCA_964569025.1 uncultured Saprospiraceae bacterium
AGCCCTTGCTCCTCAGCATCTTTAAGTATTGCTTCTCGAATGCCCATGGTTTCCTGATTAAGTTGAAGTTTATTGAGTTCTTTTTCAAAAATACGGGTACTATCCTGATTTTCAAAATGCAGATAATAAAGGACAAAATCCATGAGGTTTCGGATTGTTTCCTTGTCCAAACCGTGAGATAAATAATATCTGATCATCCCGATCTTGCTTTGAATAATCGCGGCATCATCTTCATAGTCATCAAGCGCCCTCCTGGCAACTTCAAGAACAAATCCAAACGGATTGCCCGATTGACGCAGATCCTCCGGTTCGTGTGAGATAATTGAAAAAGAATTGAATATGTAAACGATCTTTGTGCCGAAATGCTCATGATAAAACTCCGATTGATGCAAATGGACCGCACGATCGGTGTAAATGGCCAGTCCTAAAGGTGCAATGCCGTATTTATCAAAAATCCGGTAGAAATACTGAAACATCCGTTCGGAAAAATGAACGTCGTTGTATCCTTGCACCTCAACATGGATGAGAATCCATCGCTCTTCTCCGCCCCTTAGATAAACCCTTAGCAATTTATCTGCATGCCGTTGCCTGGTCTCCGAATCTGGCTGCAAGGAAGCCAATTCTTTATCCAGAAAATTGACCTTCCGGCTTTTGTCCATCTGTTCATAAATTTCAGGATAGAAAAAAGCAACAAAATCAGGTGCCAGGTTTTCAATGATGCCTTTCCAGAGTGCGTCTTTGCGTATCATATATGCAATTTAGGATATATTTCATAAGAACACAAGTTGTTTTGAAAAAATAATTGCATTATTTTGGTCTTCTTTACGGATAAGGTCTAGGCCGGTTGTGAGGGCACATCTCGCAACTCAATGCAAAAGCTTATGTTATGAGTATGATCTTTTACAATCAATCTAAGTATGCTCTTCGATAATCCGACAATCGACATTCAGCACCTCCCGCCGCTGGCAGAAATATCGTGGAATGCACCCGCCCCGGGGCACCTTCGTCAGGGGCTTGTTCAGACGGCCATTTTGTTCGGCGTGTTTGGCGTTGGTATTGCTATTGCTCAATTTATTGGTGTCCCGACCGAAGTTTTTTATCCTGTAATGGGCGTTTATATATTGTTGCTCACATTTTCGATCATTTTTGTCATCAAGGACCATCAGGTAAGAGGGTATGCGCTTCGGCAACGAGACATTACGGCAAAAAGTGGGTGGATTTTCCGAAATGTCACAACCGTACCGTTCAATCGAATCCAGCATGTGGAAACCAAAGAAGGGGTCATCGAGCGACTGTTTGGGTTGAGTACGCTTCAGGTCTTTACAGCCGGAGGCAGTGCCAGCGACCTGGCAGTGCCGGGTTTGCCGGCTGATACAGCTATGAGAATCAAGGAATTTATCTCTGTAGCAGCCTCCGAACAGCCTGTTGACCAGGAAGAAGAATAGAAAATGAGCGAGCCGGTCAACATTTACTCTGCATTGAACGTGCCGAGAAGACAGTCTCCTGTGGCTGTTCTATTGATTCTCTTCAAAACACTTGGTCGAATTGCAAGCCAGGCGTGGCCACTTTTGATCGTGGTTGTGCTCGACCCTCATCCGCCAGCACAGCCCATGTGGTTAACTGCCATTGCTGTGGCCTTTGCACTGATTCCGGCATTGATGGCAGTCGTGACTTACTTCCGGTTTTTTTTCTACATGACGCAACAAGAACTGGTCATAGAGCGAGCCATCATCGGCAAGCGGAGGCTGGTTGTGCCTTTCGGGCGCATTCAAACCATCCACATCAGGGAAACGGTCATCCACAGGTTCTTTGGAGTGGTCGGACTTGATATTGATACAGCAGGCTCAAAAGGAAAAGAATTCTCCATTGCTGCCCTCAAAAAGGACCATGCAGAATTTCTTCAGGAATTCCTCCTGAAAAGAAAGGAAGAGGCCATTTCTGATGGTGCACCAATTGAAATCCCTTCAGCTAAGGCTCAAGAAGCCATGTCAACTCAACCAGCCGCCGACCAACTTCTCCTCGCCCTCTCCTTGTCTGACCTCTTGAAAATTGGTGTCAGTGGCAATCATCTCCAAACCGCCGGATTGATTTTCGGATTCCTCTTTCCCATTTATCAAACGGTCCAGGACGCCCTCGGTAATGCCCTTGAGCAACAGATTGAAACGGCAGTTTCATTTCTCTTTCAGTCCCTCTTTCTTATTCTTTTTCTGGTCCTTCCCCTGTTCATTTTTTTCTCCTTTCTGCTGACGCTTTTCCGGACCGTCCTGAGGTTTTACAATCTCCGGTTTTTCCGCACCACCGAAGGCTTCAGAGTCGAATCAGGATTGCTGGTCCGCCTCCGCCTATCAGCGCTCACCCACAAAATTCAGCAAATCCATTGGGAGACAAACCCCATCTTCCGACTTTTCAACATGTATGCCCTTCACATGAAACAGGCATCGTCAGCAGAAGTCTCTGCTCATGATGCCATTTCCGTTCCTGGCAGCACCATTCAACAGGTCGAGCGGGTCCGTGAGGTGTACTTCCCAGGCGTGGGATCACTGGCTTTTCGAAATCATGAAATTAGCCCCCGGATCATTGGCCGACGCGTTATCTGGTTTGGTGTGCTCCCGGCTCTGCTCCTGATAACCATAACGTTCTCCTCCTATGGATCGCAGAGTTTATTGTGGCTCCTGTTCATACCGTTACAGTTCATCTTTTCCGTCTATTACCACCGCCGCTATCGGGTGAGGCTGCACGAATCCGGAGTTCATATCAGACGAGGAATCTGGTTTGAGACCAACGACCTGCTGTTGTGGCACAAAGTACAGTCTGTAAAAATCAGACAGAGCCTCTACCAGCGTAGGCACCACCTAGCCACACTTATCTTTTTCACGGCTGCGGGGGAGGTGCGCATACCTTTTTTCTCCCTTCAAAAGGCATGTGCCCTCAGGGATTATGTCATGTATCAGGTAGAGACAGATACTCGCGACTGGATGTGATTTTTTATTGGTGAGGGAGAATGCGAATGAAGTAAGGCGGTGATGCTAACCTCGGATCTAGAGAGATATGAAGCCCTTTGGAGCCCGATGGTGCCGGGGTAGTGACTTTGTCCAGGATTTTACCCGTAGATCCGTGCAGGTATATGACACCGCCTTCTTCGAATGTGTCGGCGGGAAGGATGACAACGGGTCGTCTGAATTGGGTGATGGCATCGGGAGAGCGATCTGTCAGGATGACATACCTGTCATTCAGAAACTGAAAAGCAGCCAGCATATCGGGGATGCCGTACCCCAGAATCGTATCCGGATTGTCCGCCTGGCTGGCGGTCAGTTCAAGTGCCTCCATAATTTCCGCATTTGACCGCTCTGGAAATGCCTGCCAGAGCGTAGTAACCAGTCCTGCGACCAATGGAGCTGCGAACGAAGTCCCGGCAGAGAGGGTGAGCTCATCGGCCTCAGTTGAGGCCACTACCACACCATTGCCGGGAGCGGCCACATTGGGCTTGATGCGGCCATCCGCAGAAGGCCCCCCGGAACTGAAAGGCGCCCGCTCTCCGTCCCAGCCGACAGCTCCCACGGCCAGCACATTCGGTCCGTCGGCCGGACTGCCGATGTAGCGCCACTCCGACGTGCCCTCATTTCCGGCGCTGTTGACCACCATCATGCCCTTGGTAAATGCCATCTCCGCCCCACGGGTCGCCCAGGTAGTCCGGCCGTCCATATCGGCATAGGTCCAGTTCAGCGATGTATCATTGAAGGTCGTATAGCCAAGAGACGAATTGATGACATCCACCCCAAGACTGTCTGCATACTCCGCTGCGGCAATCCAGTTGAGCTCTTCAACATGAGATTCTCCCTTTGTGTCTTCCGTTTTGCTGAGTACATATGTGGCATCAGGAGCAGTTCCAATCATGACACCTGGTCTGTTGGCAGCCATGACCGAAAGCACCTGTGATCCGTGCGAACTGCTCTCAAAAACCTCTCGGTCACTCTCTATAAAATCATACCCCTCAAAAAGGCGCCCTTCTCCGCGCAGACTGTCAAAGACAGACATCAGGTGCACACTGCTAAACCCACCATCTTGCACTTGCACCCAGACGCTCTCACCCCGAAAACCCAACTGATGCAGCACATGTCCGTTTGTCATGCTGATTTGCAGGGCCCCCAAACCATAGGCATTCTCATACATCTCCTGATCACCGGACTTCAGACTCGAAGCCGGCTTCGCCCGCTTTCGGTCCTTGTGGCCACCGACATAATGAATGGTTTCGACGAAGGGCAAGCTGGCGAGTGAGGGCAGCAGGCTTTCGCTGCAGATGATTTGCGCCCCGTTCAGCCATTTTGTGGTGTTGTGGATGGTCGCCCCGGCCTCCGATAAGGTCCGAAGGGCAGTTTCATCAACAGGGATGTCGGAAAATTCAATGGGAAGCCCATACCTCGCGCGCCTTTCAAGGGCCCGCGCAGACAAAAATTCCCAAGGGCGGTGTGGAGACCAGCGCTCCAAATCTTTGTCCTTGAATAAAACCAGATATTTCCTCACAATCGGCGTTGCATCTTGTGCAAACAGCCCGCTGGCTATCCCGGAAAAAAGGAGGAGAATGAGAATGGAGAATGAGATTGGACGTATCATCTTCGGAATTTGCAGTATCTTCAGTTTACCAGCAGTTTTCGAGCCCGAAGTTCCAGACTGAGACCGAGGTTGTAGAGACTTGATGCTCTTTTCAACGTAATTTGCAGGATTTCTGTTTCATACAATTTTTCCCCATGTCATTTGCCAGGGAACGACAGCGCACCATTTATTCGTCCGGTATGTCCGGTTTGCTACCTCGCGTACCTGTGGACTACGATCGCTTGCGGGCTGCGGCGCGGAGGGTATTATCAGCTGAGGCCTTCGCTTACATAGAGGGTGGGGCGGGCCATGAGCAGACCCTCGACCAGAACAGGGAGGCCTTTCGCCGTCTCCGCGTTATTCCCCGCATGCTGGCCGGAGTGGAGCGCGTCAATACGTCTGTCACGCTCTTCAGTCAGCAACTGCCGGTACCCTTTATGATGGCTCCAATTGGTGTGCTCGAATTGGCCCACGCTCAAGCCGACCGGGCCGTTGCTGGTGCCGCGGCTGGTCAGGGTATCCCAATGGTATTCTCCAATCAGGCTTCAGTTTCCATGGAGGAATGCGCTGCTGTCATGGGCCAGGCCCCGAGATATTTTCAACTGTATTGGAGCAAAAATAACGACTTGGTTGCCAGCCTGGTGACCAGAGCCGAGGCAGCCGGCTGCTCGGCCATCGTAGTCACCCTTGATACCACATTATTGGGGTGGCGGCCGCGGGACCTTGATTTGGGCTATCTGCCCTTTCTCAGGGGCATGGGCATTGCCCAATACACTTCAGATCCAGTATTTCAGCGCATGGTCAATGATCCCACTTTGCTGGGCGAGCCAGCTGCGAGGCCCCGCCTAACAGTCACAACACTCAAAAATCTGGTTTCCCTTTTACGTCGGTACCCGGGTGGATTTTTCGAGAATCTGACTTCAGGCAGGGCACTTCGGGGCGTCCAGACCTTTATTCATACCTATTCACGCCCCTCCCTATCATGGGAAGATCTCCCTTTCCTGCGCTCTGTTACCCGCTTGCCCATTCTCCTGAAGGGCATCCTTCATCCAGATGATGCCCGCAGAGCCGTTGATTCGGGAGTTGACGGAATCATTGTTTCCAATCATGGGGGGCGCCAAATAGACGGGGCACTACCAGCCATTGAGGCACTGCCGAATGTCGTCAGTGCAGTTGGCCCCGACCTGCCAATCTTACTCGACAGTGGAATCCGAGGGGGCGCCGATGCCTTTAAGGCGCTGGCCCTCGGTGTAACCGCGGTGCTCATTGGGCGCCCATATGTGTACGCTCTGGCCATTGCCGGTCAACAAGGGGTCGATGAACTGCTGGCTCATTACAGGGCTGAATTTGAACTCACCATGGCTCTCGCTGGGTGCAGCCATATAGGAGACATCCATTCAGATTTTCTCAGATCCGGACCATTGTAATTCCCTGATACCTATGTGCCAGATCTCTACCGTCTTCGCTCCCGTGGAGGCTGAATGACAAACTGTTGACGTGACTCCCCACCCCCAGACCTGACTGTCACCACGTATTCACCCGGCACAAGGTAAACCCTGCCGTCGTCAGCCAGAGAAAGATCAGGTAGGTCAGCTCCTCCGGAAGTCTGCTTTAAAATCTTCCTGAAGGACCCTACGCCTGACTCAGAGATTGTAAGGGAGTAGTCATAGGTCTGCAATCCGGGTGAGGCGGAGATGGTATCCGAAAAAATAACTGTCTGCCGACCATCTATGGCCCCTGGTGACACTTCAATAATCACCTCTCCCGCCCTTTGTACATAAAACGGGATTTCGAGAGTGGGCTGCTGGAATGAACTCCAGTCGAACCGACGAGCCCCCCAGGATGCATTGTATCTTGTTTCGGCGATTTCGAACGTAGCTACCGGCTTTTGAATCATCGCTGAGTCGAGGCGCTGCAAGTGAGTGACATCGGCCATGTAAAATGAGCGGCCGTGAGTGGCCAGCACCAGTTTATTATCGCGCGGATGAACCATCAGGTCATGGACCGGCACGTTTGGCAGACCCCCTGCAAAAGGCATGAAGTCTTTGCCGCCATTGAGTGAGACCCAGGCCCCATGGTCAGTGCCGACATATAAGAGATCAGGATTGACCGGGTCTTCCCGGACCACATTGACAGGCTCTGCCGGAAGAGACTTGCCGAGATCGATCCATGTCGCCCCTCTGTCTTCAGACATATAAAGCCAGGCCTCGAAATCATCCTGCCGATAGCCATTGAGGGCCACAAATAACCGATCCTGGAGATGCTGCGAGGCCTGAACCCTGCTCACCCACAACCCCTCAGGCCACGGTCCAGTAAGACGATGCCAGTTGGCACCCCCATCTTCCGTAAGGTGAATCAGACCATCGTCACTACCCGTGTAAATCAACCCAAATTGTAAGGGTGACTCGTGAATCGTCGTCAGGGTCCCGAAGGGGACGTCTCCCTTTTTGCCTCCTCCAGTCAGATCTTGTGAAATTGCCGTAAAGGTATTCCCCTGATCCATGCTTCGGTGCACCTTTTGGGAGCCCAGATACAGAATGTCCTGATTGTGGATGCTCAGGTGAATAGGCGTTTGCCAGTTCCATCTCAGCGGTCGCTCACCAAGGGTATGTACTGGAGTGATCCGGACGGATCGGCCTCTTCCATTCGCATTGATCCTGAATGTGTTGCCAAATTGATAGCCAGTATAGACCGTCTCATTATCACGCGTATCAATTGCGACCTGCATCCCATCGCCACCCATAAGTCGGGTGTATGGATAATGACCTTCAGATTGCCATCGGGCGCTGGCTTTGTACGTGGAAGGTCCCTTCCAGACACCATTATCCTGCAGTCCGCCGTAAATATTGAACGGTTCTGCCATATCCAGAGCCACGGTGTAGAACTGCCCGACAGGTGGTGTATTGCAGTGCACCCAGTGCTGACCGTCGTCGTAAGAAATATTGACGCCACCATCATTGCCGAGAATCAGGTGTCCGGGCCGATTGGGATTGACCCATAGCGCATGGTGGTCAGCATGCACATTCGCGCCATTGATGGAGGAGAATGTCGAGCCGCCATCTTCAGACTTGAGGACGGGTACACCCATGATGTAAACTTTATCAGGATTGCTTGGGCTTACCCTGATTTGGCCGAAATAGTAGCCGTAGGTATAAAAAACACCTTCCAGGGGAGCTTCATTGGTCAGCGTCCAGGTGGTACCCGAATCATCTGACCGATACACCTGCGCCCCGAAAATCGGGGTGTCAAAGAGCAGTGAATTGGCGTCTTCCAGATATTCTACCAGGGCCAATGGTTGTATGGTTCCATTTCTGACCATTTTCCGAACTCCCTCGGCATCATATGTCTCCGGAAATCCATTAGAGCTCAGAAAATCATCAATGCGGTCCGTATCGAGAGCCAGAAATGCCTCATCCGTCATGGCCCGCAGGTCATCTTTGGTTAACTTATCATCCTCTTGTTGTTCACCTTCTTTAGAGGGGCGTCGCTCGTAATTGTCTACGACTGCATATAAGCGCTGCCCACCTTCCCCATTGTAGCAGGCCAGACCAATACGGCCCACCTGATCATGGTGAGGAAAGCCGCTGCCAGCAATTGTGAGCCGGTTCCATGTCTCTCCGCCATCATCACTCCGCCAGATACCAGATCCGGGACCCGCCTCTTCAAAATTCCAGGCACGGCGCGACCGCTCCCACATGGCGGCATAAAGCAGGTCTGGGTTTGAGGGGTCTGCCACAAGATCAACGGCACCGGTGCGGGCATCCGTAAATAAAACCCGCCGCCAGGTCTGACCGCCGTCAGAGGTCTTGTAGACACCCCTCTCCGCATTCTCTGAATACAAATGACCTAATACTGCTACCCAAGCCGTGTTCGTGTCTGAAGGGTGCAACACAATGCGGCCTATGTGATGGCTTTCTGACAGGCCGAGGTGGTGCCATGTCTGGCCCCCGTCAGATGAGCGGTACACGCCATTTCCGGCATAGGAAGAACGGCTCGAGTTGACCTCACCTGTACCAACCCAGATAATGCCTTGTGACCAGTCTGCGGCGATGTCGCCTATTGTGATGACGGCCTCCTGGTCAAAAAGGGGACTGAAGGAGGTACCGTTGTTTTCGGTTTTCCAAACACCGCCAGAGGCATAGGCAACCAGAAAATGTGACGGATCATCCGGAGAGACGTCCAAATCGACTACGCGGCCACCGAACACAGAAGGACCCACTGATTCGAATGGAAGTGACTGGACAAGTGATGTTTCAACCTGCTTTTGTTTGCCAGCATGCGCTTTCTGTCGCATTGTACCAGGTGATGGCTCGGTTTGGGCCGAAAGAGACAGATAAGACAGAAGCGTTATTGCCGTGAACAGGCTTGCTTTCAGTGTGTTCATACTGCTGAATTTTATCTGTAAAGATAGACAACTCCATTGACCGGTCAGAGCGGAGCGTGGCTGAGTTGGAAAGAAAAGACCGGCAAAGGCAGAAAGGCAATCTTGCCAGAGGAGTGAATGGCGGGCTTTAGGCTTAAAACAAGATTCAATGAAGAAAAAAGAGACAAACGAAGAATTTGTCAATCCGATAGACCCTGACAAGGTCGCGCAAAACCCGCATCTTCTGCCGTATGCTCATACCGTCAGCGGGGCAGTCATCAAGCCCGTGGACAGAGGCCGAATCAAGGGGCAGGCAGTCGAGGCCATGTACGAACAGACTGATATGCAACTTGGCCAGATCCGGAAGCAAATCGAACTGCTGGCGGAGCAGGCACAGGCCATTCAGGACCGGGTGTCCATTTCTGAGAAAATTTATCAGGCTGAGCTCAGTATCAGGCCTCTCATCGGCCATACGTACCATCTGTATGCAAAAACAGATGATTCTTGGGTGCTTTCAATGATTGGGCCGGAGGAGTGGGGGTCGCAATGCCCCTATGACTTCGAAGCCACAGTCCGTCTGCTGGCGGATCATACCTGGGAAATTATTCGCCGATAATTTTTCTCATCAAACGCGCACATCCACGGCATGGCTGTCTTTGCTTATTTTTACATTCTGGTCATTCTCATACTTCCCGCATTAACATGGGAAGGCCCAACCACTCATGATTTTGGAGAAATTGCCTCAAAAAAGCAAGTTTCCCACCGCTTTGTCTACAGAAACACCGGAAGCGATACGCTCTGGATTGATAATGTACGCCCTTCCTGTGGGTGTACCTCACCGGACTGGAGTGAGGCTGGCGTGCCTCCGGACAGTCTTGGAGAAATCCGCATTGTGTATGATGGTCGGGATGAGGGCTATTTCTACAAAACCATCAAGGTCTATTTCAGAGGTGTCCGAAAGCCTGAACGCCTGGCTGTGGAGGGGGAGGTCAAATAATCGAGACTGCTTTCGTTTAGCTGAGTGTACAGGACAGTCCGAGGCTTTCCAATGATGAAACAAGTTCGGTATCTGCCTGTACAGTAATCGACTCGGAAACCAGATTGAGACTGATTTGGTGGCTTTGGTCAAGGAGAACCATCTTCAACTTGTGGGGACCGGTGCTGGCTGAACAGGCCTTTTCGATTTGTTCAATAAGCTCAGGGGTAATCTGGTCAATCCCGATTCTCAACGTGAGCGCATTGACCATATCAGCACCAGCCGAGGCCATCTGTCTGACCTCAGCCACCTTGAGCTGAAACTCCCCGTCCTGCCCCCACCGCTGCTGATACGTCCCTTTGATAAACACAATCTCACCCTCCTCAAGCAAATGCTTGAATTTTTGATAATCTTCCGAAAACAGCGGAAATTCCAATGATCCGGTATAGTCCTGGATGGTGAAGATCCCCCAACCAGTACCTTTTTTGCTGATCCGGTGGCTGGAGCTGGTGACAATTCCGGCTACAGCGACAGATTGACCACGCCGCTGATCAATCAGTTCCAGCGAGCAATTAGTCAGGTGGTCAATTTCGTGGTGATACTCATCGAGGGGATGGCCGCTGATGTATATGCCAGTGACTTGCTTTTCTTGCTCGAGGGTATGAATGAGGGACCAGGGCGCACAATCCGGGAAGTCTGGCTCCGGGATGAGAATCTCATCGGTATCGCCAAATAGTGACTGTTGAGCCTGCTCTTTCGTCGCTTGCACTGCCAGCCCGTATTTGGTCACGTGCTCCAGGAAGGTGTCATACTTTTCTGAAGGCTGGAAAAACTGTGCCCGATGAAGGCCTTCGAAACAGTCAAAGGCACCACCCAGTGTCAGGCTTTCAAGGACCTTTTTATTAATGGCCCTGACATTTACCCTTCGTACCAGATCAAAAATAGAAGTAAATTGTCCATTCTCCTGCCGCTCATCCAGCAAGGCTGTAACAGGGCCTTCTCCAACACCCTTCAAGGCCGAAAGACCAAAACGTATTTGTCCTTTTTGATTTACTGAAAAATCGCTTGCGCTTTCATTGACACTGGGGCCAAGGACATCCAGACGCATCCGCGTGCATTCCCGCAGGAAAAAGGTAATTTTTGAAATATCGTTTTTGTTGTTGGTCAACACGGATGCCATGAATTCAGCCGGGTAGTTGGCTTTGAGCCACGCTGTCTGAAAAGCCACGAACGCATAGCAGGTCGAGTGTGATTTGTTGAATGCGTATGAGGCAAAGGCCTCCCAGTCTTTCCAGATTTTGTCAAGTATGTTTTTGGGGTGGCCCAAGGCTTCTCCTCCGGAGATAAACTTGGGATACAACTCATCAATGAGGGCTTTTTTCTTTTTCCCCATGGCCTTGCGGAGCATATCGGCCTGACCCTTGGTAAAGCCGGCCAGCTTTTGCGACAACAACATGACCTGCTCCTGGTAAACCGTTATGCCATAGGTATCTTTGAGATACTCCTCCATCTCAGGCAGGTCATAGGTGATGGGCTCGCGCCCGTGCTTTCGGGCAATGAAGTTCGGAATGTACTCCATGGGCCCCGGCCTGTACAGGGCATTCATAGCTATAAGGTCTTCGAATTTGGTTGGCACAAGGTCTTTCATGTGCCGTTGCATGCCCGGACTTTCGTATTGGAAAATGCCAACTGTATCCCCTCTCTGAAATAACTGGTAGGTAGCCTCATCATCGAGAGGGACATCATCCATATCGAGATCAATGCCGCGGTTTTTACGGATCATACTCACTGCATTCTTGATAATGGTCAGCGTTTTGAGTCCGAGAAAATCCATCTTCAGCAACCCGGCATCTTCAGCCACGCTGTTGTCAAACTGAGTGACCAGCATGCCTGTTTCCACATCCATTTTGACAGGCACATATCTGGTGATTTCATCCGGTGTGATGACAATGCCACAGGCGTGTATCCCGGTGTTGCGCACAGATCCTTCCAGTTTTCTGGCCGTGTTGATCATGTCGGCCAACTCGTCACCACCTTCGGCCAGTGCCCTGAATTTATAGGCCTTGTCTGTATCCTCAGCGTTCAGTTCTTTCTTCAGTTTTTTGTCGACGTCCTGATCGGCCAGCACGGCATTGAGTGTGGCCTTGAGGTGGGAGGGGAAAGACTTGGCAACCCGGTCAACATCGGAAAGCGGAATCTCCATCACGCGACCCACATCCCGCAGGCTCATTTTGGCGGCCATGGTGCCATACGTTACAATCTGAGCGACCTGATTCTGTCCATACTTTTCAATGACATAATCAATGACCCGCTGCCGTCCCTCATCGTCAAAGTCTATGTCAATATCCGGCATGGAAACCCTCTCCGGGTTGAGAAAACGCTCAAAGAGCAGGTCGTACTTTATGGGGTCCACATTGGTGATGCCCGTACAGTATGCGACCGCCGAACCAGCGGCCGAACCGCGGCCCGGACCCACCGATACACCCAGCTTTCGGGCTGTTGTGGTGAAGTCCGCAACAATCAGAAAATACCCCGGATAGCCCGACTGGCTGATGACCTGCAACTCAAAATTCAGACGCTCTTCAATTAACGGAGTCAGGCTGCCGTAGCGTTTTTTCGCACCCTCAAACGTCAGGTGACGCAGATAGGCATCCTGATCAGCAAATCCCGCAGGCAAAGGGAAGGCAGGCAGTAAGATGTCACGGGCCAGGTCCAAAGTATCTACCTTGCCGAAAATTTCAAGGGTGTGGTCAAGTGCCTCCGGAACGTCCCCAAATAAGGCGTTCATCTCATCTTTGGTCTTGAAGAAAAAATCCTGACTCGGGAATTTAAAGCGGTTTTCTTCTTTGATCGGCGTATTGGTATTGATGCAGAGCAAGACATCATGAGGACTCCAATCTGACTCCTCGAGGTAATGAGAGTCGTTTGTGGCAATGGTTCTGATTCCGAATTTTTTTGCACATAAAATCAACTGTTGGTTGATATCTTCCTGGCTCACCCCTGTGCCATCAATATTTTCAAGACCTCGGTGCCGCTGTAACTCGATGTAAAAATCTTCACCGAACACATCAAGCCACCATTTGACCAGTGTTTCTGCTTTTTGAAGGTCTCCATGTAAAATGGCTTGCGGTATCTCAGCCCCAAGGCAACAGCTCGTTGCTATCAATCCTTCATGGTGCTGAAGCAATACCTCCTTGTCAATGCGCGGATACTTGCTGTACATCCCTTCAGTAAATCCCAGCGAGCACAGTTTTGAAAGGTTTTCATATCCGGTTTGATTTTTGGCCAGCAGCAATTGATGGTACCGCATATCCTGGTCGCCCGCAGCTCGAGAAAAAGACTTCCGGTGGCGGTCCGCCACCAGATAAAATTCGCATCCGACAATAGGTTTTAAGTTTCGCTTGTTTGCCTCAGAAACAAATTTAAAGGCTCCGAACATGTTGCCATGATCTGTCAGCGCCACACCTCGCTGGCCATCGGCAAGTGCCTTGTCCATCATCTTGGAAATGTCGGAGGCTCCGTCAAGAAGCGAAAACTGGCTGTGGTTGTGAAGGTGAATGTAGTCAGGCATGTCACTATTTTCAGGAGAGGCGCAAAGCGGTACCAATCCTTGCAAAGATGGGGAGAATGCCGAAGGATATCAACCCAGTCTCTAAAAAACATGCAGGTGCTGCATGTGAATTCTATGTAAATTTCGAATCGCTTCGATAGGATAACTGTCAACTTTTTTCTCAGTTTTCCCGAACTTCTGTAATTTTACAGCGAACTAATGTCAATCAATTCTTAAAAATCGAACTGTGGATTACGGGAGAAATGATCGAGAAAGAAATCAGGACAGTGTCTTTTCCAAAAAGCTGAAGGCCGGAAAACGTCGAACCTATTTCTTTGATGTGCGGATGACCAAAGGTGAGGACTATTACATCACCCTTACTGAAAGCACGCGCAAGTTTAATGGAAATGGCTATGAGCGCCACAAAATCTTTCTGTACAAGGAAGATTTTAACAGGTTTCAGGAGTTTCTTGAAGAGACCATCGACCATGTGAAGACCGAGCTCATGCCTGACTATGACTACAATGAGTACAAAAAGAAAAATGAGGAGTGGGAAAAGCGCCGGGCTGAAGAAGGCTATTACGATGGCACTTCTGACGACCAAGACGAATCTGGCGCTGACGAAGCTGATCAGGCCATGGAAAGTGATGAAGACATTTCCTGGTAAGCAGACCTTCCTTTTGCTCCTTTGAATTAACTCGATGCTGTCTTCTCTTTTTACAGAAGACGGATGAAAGCGCTGTATGTACGAAAATACAGTGCTTTCGTTGTTTTGATGATTACTCCACGGTGGTTTGACCCAGATTCATGCCATTGTAGTATCCGGTATCCACATTCTTCAAACGCTTGACTGACTGAGTGATTTGACCCACATGGTAAGAAAAATGTTCGGTCACATGGATTAACACACTGACACCATTCTCCTCAAATCCCTGAATGGAAAATGGTTCCAGTAGCACCTCCGGCGGAAGGTCATCCAATACCTGTTCAAGCTCAAGCTGAAGGTCTTTGAGTAAGTCCGAAAGTTCGTCAGCAGAAGGTTTGTGCTCAGGAGCAAACTCTCTGTCCCTATTACGGTTATCCACCGCACCGCCGAGCCCGGAAATAATCCACTGCCTCGCGTTTCCGCAAAGGTGCAGCACCAAGACTCCAACGCTGTTCGTATGCAGGTTTGGTTCGTGCCAGATTTCCAGGTGGGTCAGTAAAGACAAGCATTTACGAATCCGCGGTATACCTTCCTCGAAGAGGCGTCTCTTCACTTCATTGATCAAAAGGTCGCGGAAAACCTGCGGATAAAAATCTTTCGAGGCATTCATGATTTCAGAGGATGTTGAGTGATGATGAAGGT
Organism: uncultured Saprospiraceae bacterium; assembly: GCA_964569025.1. Taxonomy (GTDB): domain Bacteria; phylum Bacteroidota; class Bacteroidia; order Chitinophagales; family Saprospiraceae; genus CAZMSQ01. Next base: position 14,828 of record CAZMSQ010000018.1, read on the forward strand.
GTTCTTAGGATACATGCTGGTGGTTAATTGATAAAATTGTAATTTCGGACAAAGCTATTTGTATGTTCAGGGTGCTTCTTTTGCTATCCGGCCTTTTTTTCGCAGGACTTACGGCCACTGCCCAACTCACTATCGAGGTAACAGCACCAGAAAATACACCCGAGAACGCTTCCATTTATGTGGCTGGCACATTTAATAACTGGAACCCAGGTGACCCTGCCTATAAATTAACCAATCTATCCAGCCAACAGTTTCGTATTACCCTTACACCTCCGGCAGGTTTACTCTCATTTAAATTCACCCGCGGCAGCTGGGACAGCGTAGAGGGGTCTGCCTCAGGTGGTTTTGTGCCCAATCGTTTGGTTACCTATGATGGGAGCGAACAGAGCTTCAGTTTTGACATCGCTGGGTGGGAAGACACCCCTTCGCCCGACGCACCATCAACAGCTGGAGACCTTGTTTTTACGTTGACAGATTCGTTTTGGTTTCCGTCACTCGGCAGATATCGACGTATTCAGATCTGCCTTCCAAACTCCTATCAAACAAGTGAACTCAGGTATCCTGTCCTGTATATGCATGATGGTCAAAACCTGTTCGACAAGCGCACCGCTCCTTTCGGGGAGTGGGAAGTCGATGAATCAATTAACGTGCTCGAACAGGAAAAGGATTTGTCACTAATTGTTGTTGGGATTGATCATGGAGAGTCGGACAGGATAGCGGAACTCACCCCATGGCCCCACCCGCAATATGGCGGTGGGAAAGGAGATGCGTATCTCAGTGATATTGTTTTTGCACTAAAGCCTCATATAGATTCCATGTTTCGCACACTTCCTGATGCCCATCATACCGGCATTTTTGGCAGTTCACTCGGGGGGCTTATTTCTGCATACGCGTTTCTGAAGTACCCACAGATATTCGGAAAGGCTGGCGTGTTTTCACCGGCATTTTGGATAAATCCTGAGATTTTCAGCCTCTCTGAATACGGTGATGCATTCTCGGGGTCAGAGCCCCGAATGTATATGATGGCCGGAGGTCAGGAAAGTGTCTCCATGGTGCCAAATTTATACCGGATGCGTGATAGCCTGATCAATTATGCAGGTCAAAAAGCAGAGATTCATGCAGAGGTCCAACCGGAGGGGCGGCATAATGAAGGCTTCTGGGCACGTGAATTTCCGGATGCTGTTCAATGGCTGTTTCGCGATTGCATCCCATTGCCTTCTTCTCAACCTGATACAATGCATTATTCGGTTTTTCCGAATCCTGCAACTGAATGGGTGACTATTTTCGGAAATTTTTCCGGACCCGGCCATGTGATCGACCTGATTGATACGAATGGTCGTATTGTACTGTCTTCGTCAGCTTGGTCAGGTCAGCGTATATCCCTTCCGGATGTGCCATCCGGAGTCTACCAGCTTCGGCTCAGAACAAAAACTGACCTGCTCCACTCAACGTTTCTCATTATGACACAACCGGAATGAACGACATCGACCTTTCAGCGCTGAATGACCTGCTGCAAAAACTATTCGAAGCTGCCTCTGCCTACCCCAATGAAATCGCCATTGGGGCAGGGGGCATGGTAGTTTTGACCATCTTCTGGATGGCCAGACGCAATGCCATTCGCAACAGACTCAAACAATATGCGCCCAAACTCCAGATGACAAGCTTCCAGATTTCACCGCTCGGTAGAGACGGGTTTTTCAAAATCCAGAACAGTGGCGAGCCGGCAGTCTTGAAAAATATTCACTTCTCTAAACGCAAAGACTTGACCGTCCGGGACCAATATCGTGACAGCAAAATTGGGAAATTCCGGGATTACGCCCTGCTGATAGAGGCAACAGGTCAGGAGCGAATTAGCAACCAGTTTCTCATTACACTGGAATACGCCGACGAAAAGGGCTACACGTACCGGCAGGTATTTGATCCAACCGGACGAAGCAGTAAATCACCAAAATATATCGGAAGAAAACACAGCAGACCCATCTCCTGAATTGGGCTTCTTTTTCTCAGCGGTACTGGTATTCTGACCTTTAAACAAGTTCTTCCTCCTGATAAACAGGTTGGCTGAGTCTTTCATGCCCCCCAATACGCTTTTTGCGCCCAATCATCATATACAGGATGGTCCCCAAAAAAGGGAGGAAGAGAATGAGAATAATCCAAATCGCCTTGTCAGTGGGATTGTCAAATTGTCCGCTGATGGCATCGACTAATGCGTAAAGCCATGTCCCAAACAGGGCAACGCCGATCAGGATGGAAAGGATAATAATAAGGAGCGCAGCCATAAAAAATCGTTTTAAGCAATTTGCTGGAATTTTTCAAAATGTCTTTCTTTTTTCGGCAATGTCCACCAATCAATCGACGAGGGAGGAGTCAGAAGACAGAGTATCTGGAATTTCAAATTGAAGATATGGCAATATTCTCTCAAGTGTCGAGTCACTTAGGGCATAGACCTGTGAGAGTGCTGCTGAATCCGCAAATGGACCGTGTTCCTGACGAAAAGCAATTACGGCTGCAGCTTGCCGTCGGCTGATGTACGGGTGGTTTGCAAGGGCTTTCTGGGCTACCGTATTGATGTTGATTTGTATCACATCTGTTTTGAGGGTCAGGAAGGGGCGAATTGCTTGAAAGGTCGAATCTGGCAGCTGCCAGGTGTCTGCGATTTGGTTAATTTGGTGGAAGCCGCCAAGGGCATTTCGAAATCTGAGAATCCGCGCTGCATAATAGGGTCCGATGCCTCGCAGCTGCTGCCACTGGCTTTCATCCGCTGCATTGACATCAATGATTGGAGAATCTCGTTGCTTATGACGGAAAGTGTGGTTTTCTGAATATGTCTTTTTGCGGTCTTTCCGCACTTTCGGAAATCGCATCCAGTTCTTGAGTCGCTGCTGGTCTTCAGGGCGCCACCCGTAGAGTTTCATAAGGTCACTGGTATCACGAAACCGCCCGCCCTTTTCCCGGTAGTTATCAAGGGTCCGGGCAATCCTTGCCGGGATGCCGAGCAATACAAGTGAGTCGTATGAAATCGTATTGGGGTCGAATGGGAATGGCTTTGATGGGGCAGGAGCCGTTTCTGTGATGAAGCTGTCTGCCGGGAGGCGGTTATCAGGGAGGGGAGGGGCAGAGCCCGGGTCCGGTCTGAGCGATGGCCAAAGGGTTAGGCATGCAAAAATCAGTGAAAGCATCAGCGTGCCTCGCCGTTCAGTGCGGGACAGGTGGAAATAATCTTTCCAGCAGCTTTTTTCAGCATCGGTATTCATAAATCTACAGGAGTGTACGGTGAGGAATAATCAAAAAGCCAGGCGCCATCCGAAGAAATATCGTGACACTCAATGTTGTGTCGATCCGCAGCTGACTTCCAGGCCGTGCGAGCCAGCCACGGGAGGTCTGATTCAAGGAGGATCTGCCGGGGGGTACAATGCGCAAGCAGCCCCTCAGGATCAGGAGGTTTTTGGCCGCCAATCAGCAGCCAGTCCGGCTGGCAATTATGAGCAGGAAAGTGATTCTCAGCTGTTATCCGGAGGCAGAGAATGTTTCCAATCTGGAACCATCCGGCAGGCTCGGGAAAGATCATTCGGTCGGAAGTATTTTTGGCACCCATCCAAAGTCTGAATGAACGAGTGGCGTAACGTTCGTTTGAGGGATCGACAGAGGAGGTGCTCAGGGTATATCGCCATCCGTTCCGGAAGTAGTCAATCACTGCTCCCTTTCGGGTGGAGTACATGCAACACATTTGGATGGACCGTCGGTTTGAATCAAGCCAATATTGACGGACAATCACACAATTTACAAGACACAAACACAAAATGAGCCAACGGCCTGATCGTTTTGCCAGAGCTGCAGCGAGGGCTCCAAGGCTGCCATACAACATCCATGTGGCAAGGCTGTCGATGGCAATTTCGCGCACATGGTGTATCGGAAGATTCATCAGTCCGTTAATCCACTGATTGGTGAAGTGGACGCTGGTCTCCAAAATTGTTCCAGGGACAAACGCTCCAGTTGGTGCTGTCAATTCCAGAAGCAGGGTCAACAGTCCGGAAGTGAGCATCAGCGTGGCTGCCGGAACGGCAACCAGTCCCGAAAGCCAGAACAAGAGGGGGAACTGCTGAAAAATATGGAGACTCAGCGGGAAGGTGGTCAGCTGAGCGCTGATGGAGACAGTGATGAGAGACCAGACATAATCCAGAAGTTTGTGGGGAGGCGTCCAGAGTTTGTAGAGTATGGGTTGAAAAAAGACAATGCCGGTAACAGCCAGATAGGAGAGCTGAAAACCCACTTGCCAGAGCAGCGAAGGGGAGATGCACAGCAGAACAAACGCTGATGCGGCAAGGGTGTTATAGATACTGCTGCCCCTGCGCAGAAAGGCTCCGAATGCAACAAAACCAAACATGGTTGCTGCCCGCAGAGCAGATGGGGATGCCCCTGTCAAAAGCGCATATGACCAAACACCTCCTGTTACAACAATGAGCGTCATCCATCGCCGCAGGTGAGGGGCAGGAAGACAGATTCTGACCAAAAATTGCAAGATGATATAAACCAGACCCACATGAAGGCCGCTGACGGCGAGGATGTGCATGGCTCCCGTGCCTGCATAGGCGTCACTGAGGGTGTTTGTCAGATCTCCTTTGTCGCCGAGAACGAGTGCCAGAGCGACACCCCTGTCCTGGGTCGTGCTCACGTGCTGCGAAATCCGGCTTCTGCACCAGGTCCGGGCGCGCTTGGCCCGGCTCAGCAGGGACTGACTGCCGCGTACCGGCTCTACTCGCCAGAAGCCCTTGTGCAAAAACGACTGATGGTGGATGTGCCGGTTTGCGAGATGCTGCCGATAATCAAAGGCTTTCGGATTATCAGGTCCACGCACCGCCTGAGGGCGTCCCTGCCAGATCAGGTACTGTCCCGGCTCAGGAAGTTGCCTGGCAGGGTCGGCGGCAAGATACAGCTGCATCAAGCCACAGGTCGTTTGCCAGCCGGCAGAGTCAGCTCTTCCGGTTACCTCCACAGTCAGCCGATACCATTCGCCCCTGTCCTCCGATTCGCTGACCACCCCCCGGAAATGGCCATCTTCTCCACCGATTGCACTGAAATGGCAGCTTTGACGGAACGAGTTGTCCCTGACATGCAGCCCATACCCCAGCATGAAGAGTGCCAGAGCAACTAATATTCCCCCCATGTGTCTGCGCGCATAGGGCAATGGGCGGATTGCAAGGACAAGCAAAACCAGAGTTGCCGCTATCCAAGCACCAACAGGTAAGCTGATGGGAAACGGACAATACCTGTGACACAAGATGCCTGCAATAAGGGGTATCAGCAAGCGCACGAAGGGAACCTCGCGAATCATTTGGCTGTTTTCGGGTTTGGTCACTGAAATCCGGCTATGATGAGCCGGACCGGGGTATTTGACGGGCCCTGCATCAGGGCCCGGGGTTTACTTGAGCAGGACTTCGGCCTGCCGCTCCTCGCTCAGATGCACATCAATGTGCTGGCGAAGGGTCGTTGCAAGCGAGAGGCCCACAAAATTGACGCTGATCGGAAAGGACTTGTGTGTTCGGTCAACGAGCACAGCTACCTGTACTTTTTTTGGGAGTATCTCCATAATTGGCCGGCAGGCGAAAAAAATGGTGCGACCGGTGTTGGCCACATCATCAGCAATCACGATGACTTTGCCCTCCAGTCGTTGCTCCGGAGCTTCAATTTCAATGGACCCCTCCAGAGGGGCTGCCGGATTGAGCCGAATCCTGGTCAGAAAGGCACGGGTCAAGCCCTGTGCATGAATTTCCGCTGCCAGTAGCCTCGCAAAGCGCATGCCGTTGTCGTTGATGCCAGCCAGCACAATTTCCTCCTCGCGGTGGTTGTGTTCCACAATTTCAATGGCCAGTCTCTGTATTTTCTGCCGGATTTGCCGGGGGTCCAAAAGCCTCATCAAACGGATTTTGCAAAAGATAAAGCAATGTATTCCTTTTTGAAAAGAATTTCAACCCCATTCTCCATCAATCCTTTTTTTTGCCTCAAAAAAATAGAGTACATTGGCTGAATACTCAGATGATTTAATGAGCATATGATACAGCAAATTCTCTTTCTTCTGGTTGCAGGTGTTGGATTCGCATTCGCCATTCGCAGTTTCAGCCGTGTCAGGCGGAATATCCTTTTAGGAAAGCCGGAACCAGTGACCGGACCAACGGGTCCGAGGTGGCGAAATGTGCTTCTGGTCAGTTTCGGACAGCAAAAAATGTTCAAGCGCTGGCTCCCGGCAGTTCTCCATGCCTTCCTATACATCGCATTCATCATCACGCAGATTGAGCTGATCGAAATAATCATTGACGGACTTGGTGGCGTACATCGCTTTTTTGTACCAAAACTCGGGGTGGTCTACACGGCCTTGATAAGCACCATCGAAGTGTTGTCTGTCTTGGCCTTTGTCGCCACCGTGGTTTTTCTTGTCAGGCGGAACCTTATGGCTGTGCCGCGCTTTCAAAAACCTGAAATGAAAGGCTGGCCGTCCCGCGATGCCAACCTGATTCTGATTTTCGAAATTCTGCTTCTTATCGGCATTTTTTGCATGAACGGTGCAGATGCTGTCCTCCAGGGCATCGATCCCGGGCATTATCCGGATACCGGGGCGCTGGCGGTGTCTTCCCATTTAGGACCTCTGCTGTTTGGCGGATTCGATCTAGCATCACTCCAGGTGGTTGAGCGCTTCGGCTGGTGGCTGCACTTTCTTATGGTTATCGTATTTCTCAATTATTTGCCATTCTCCAAACACCTCCACATTCTTCTGGCTTTCCCTCATACATACTATGCCAGCCAGCACCCGCGAGGTGCCATGGGCAATATGCCGGAGATAATGAATGAGGTGAAATCTATGATGGGCCTCGCTGAAGAGCCCGCCGCCGATGATGCCGGGGCCGAACTGCCACAATTTGGCGCACG
>CAZMSQ010000018.1:21848-30556 GCA_964569025.1 uncultured Saprospiraceae bacterium
CTGAAGAGCCCGCCGCCGATGATGCCGGGGCCGAACTGCCACAATTTGGCGCACGCGATGTGACGGACCTGAGCTGGCGGACTGTGCTTGGTGCGTACTCATGTACCGAATGCGGGCGGTGCACCGCTGTTTGCCCCGCCAATCTGACAGGTAAGAAACTGTCCCCGCGTAAGATTATGATGGATATCAGAGACAGAGCTGAAGAGGTAGGAGGGAAAATAGCATCCGGAAATGCAGAGTATGCAAAAAATGCGGACCAGCCGCTGAGTGGCTCCAACTTCGATGATGGGCGCTCTCTGTTTGATGCCATTTCCCGGGAAGAACTCCACGCATGTACCACCTGCAATGCTTGTGTGGAAGCCTGTCCGGTGCTTATCAATCCGCTCGAACCGATTCTCGAGTTGCGGCGTTATGAAATCCTTACTGAGTCAGCCGGCCCCGCCGACTGGCTGCCCATGTTTAATGCGCTTGAAAGCTCTGGCGCCGTTTGGCAGATGCCCACACCCCGGGACCAATGGAGAGAGGCAGCGGGCTAAATGCCGAAACAAGAGGTACGAATGATTTGTCAACCCAACCAACACATGTGCATATGAAAATTCCGACAATGGCTGAATTACAGGCAGATGGCCGCCAGCCTGAAATCCTCTTTTGGGTAGGGTGTGCCGGTAGTTTTGACAGCCGGGCGCAAAAAGTTTCTGTGGCTTTTGCGACCATCCTGAATGAGGCGGGAGTTGACTTTGCCATCCTCGGTCAGGAAGAATCCTGCACGGGTGATCCGGCGCGGCGGGCCGGCAATGAATTCTTGTTTCAAATGCAAGCGCTCCAGAATATCGAAACACTCAATGGTTATGGGGTCTCCCGAATCGTGACCACCTGCCCCCACTGTTTTAACACCCTTCGCAATGAGTATCCCGAGTTGGGAGGGTCGTTTGAAGTCGTGCACCACACCACATATTTACAACAGCTCATCGATGAGGGCCGGATAACCGTCGAAGGGGGCGTGTTTGAGGGCAAAACGCTGACTTACCACGATTCCTGCTATCTGGGTCGGGTCAATGGCATCTACGAGGCGCCCCGTGCGCTGCTCAGCCAGTTTGAAAATGAGCTGCGCGAAATGCCGCGCTGCGGGTCTAATGGCCTGTGCTGCGGTGCAGGAGGCGCACAGATGTTTAAAGAAGACGAGCCCGGACATTCCCGCATTAACACAGAACGCGTCAACGAAGCGCTTGCTACCGGCGCCGGAGTGGTGGCGGTAAATTGCCCGTTTTGCCTGACCATGATGGAAGACGGGGTGAAGGGAAGCGACAAACAGGACGAGGTCATGGTGCTGGATATCTCTGAGCTGATTGTCAATAATCTACAAAAGTAACCCAAAATGACTCAGTACGCTGAACACCAGTTTCCCACTGAATTTTCTCCAGAATCACGGGTTTGGATTTATCAGGCTGACCGCGAACTGTCAGATCAGGAGGCAGATCAGATAGGCAGGCTTCTACAGGAATTCACTGCTTCATGGGTCAGCCACAACCGCCAGCTTCTGTCCACCGGTGCCCTGCTTTACAACCGGTTCGTTGTCCTGATGGTCGATGAGTCACGAGCCGATGCCAGCGGTTGCTCCATCGATAAATCCGTTCACTTTCTGAAGCAACTGGAGGAGCAGTTCGGTATTTCCTTGTTCGAGCGTATGACCTTTGCGTGGCTGGATCAGGCAGGGTCTATTTGCACGGCTGATCGGGATGAATTTGCCAGAATGTACATGGATGGCAGGATTACTTCGGAGACGCTTGTCTTCGATCATTTGGTTTCCACCAGACAACAGTTTGAGGAAGAGTGGGTGAAGCCACTCCAGGATAGCTGGCACAAAAGGATGGTATAAATCCCTTGGTCACGATTTTCAAGCTGGCAAACGGGCTGTTTTAGGGTTGAAAGAATCACCTCTGGGCGTTAACGTTCAAAGAACTCCCGAATTAGGGCATTGACCGTATCGGCCTTTTCAAAATGCACAAAATGTCCTGCTTTCGGAATCATATGCAGTTGTGCATTCGGAAGTTGAGCGGTTCCGTCCTCAGCAATTTCGCGGGTTGGACCCGGATTCAGGTATCGGTTTGGGATGAGATTGTCGTTGTCTCCGAAAATAACGAGCACGGGCAGGTTGATGTCTTGTAAGTAGTCGTAGACCGGATCATTGACCATGGCCTGCACGCAGAGTGGGATTGCGGCGCAGTAGGCGCGGAAATCAGAGGCTGAGCGCATGGCGATGCGGTCTTCAATCATAAACCCTGCGTCCGCCGGCAGGTCGTAGAAATTGTAGGCCATGTTGACCCTGATTTGCTCAGGGGTAGTCAGCCTGACTCCCTCAGCTGTGAGCGCAGACCTGAACCACTCCCGCTGCCCGGCGGTAAATTGCTCAAACCCTGCAGGAGCGATGAGAATCAGTCGATTCGCCAGGTCCGGATAGGCCAGACTGAAAAAAATCGCTATTTGTCCACCCATAGAATGCCCGCCAATGGTGGCTTTACGGATGCCCATTGCCTTCATAAATCCCTTGAGCATTTCAGCGTAGAAGGTCATGCTGATGGGATAATTTCCCTTTGAAGAATGCCCGTAACCAGGAAGATCAAGAGCGATGCAGGTGTATGATTCGCGCAGTCCGTCGATGGTTTTTTTCCAGGAAGGAAGATAAGAGCCCAACCCATGAATGAGAATGAGGGTATCAGTTCCGCGACCTTCCTGTACATAGGCAATATCCATGTCGGCAACCCGAACGGTGCTGACTGGGTAGGGGTAGGTCATTTCCTTCATTTGCTCGAGGGGGCGGACGTCGGGATACACCTTGCAGGATGGTAGGGTAAAGGAGAGAAGTGCCAAAAGGAGAAACAAAGCAAAATTATTGTGCGGCATGGCGGATGCGTTGAGGTCTGAGAATGGATTCTACCCGCAATCGGGGATGATTGAATCAGAACATGAGCCATCTGAAGGCCATGAACGACAGCCACGGATTGGGCGGACGCTCTTCGGCGTTGGCATTGACCAGGCGGCTGTCATAGAAGTCGCCCAGCCACAAATAGGCCGTATGCCATTCGAGGCTCATGAACGGGCCGAATGACCAGGTCAGGCTGACGTTGCCCTCAGTGCCCATAAAGGTACCTCCCCCCGATGGGGCGGCATTGCTCATGGCGGCGCCAAGGGTAGCTTTGGCAGTCAGTTGATGCGGAGAAAGATCGTGGCTGACATTGATGGTGCCGCCGGTAAGGCCATACCCGATGTTGGAAATATCCGTGATGGCTGCGACATAGCGATTCACAACGTTGCCGTGCGGAAACAGCAAGTAGGTGCCCATTGAAATCGGGAGGGCGGCCGGAGTGCCCCACATGTTGCCGGTCAGCACGCCGGAGTAACGCGAATCAGCCAGCCCGTTATCGTCGCCGGAGGTGTACAGCAGGTCTGCCCAGACACGGTCGTTTCGTGTCTGCCCATAGCGGAAACCACCCCTGAGATTGGCCGCCAGTCCGACGATATCAGCCCGTTTGGCGTACTGCCCGTCTGCCTCAGCGGTCGAAACCCGTCCAAGGTTAGCGTTGAGGTAGCCGGTACAGAACCACTGGTCCTGCATAATGCTCTCATTATAGCCCCAGTACCCGCCCAGCCAGAAGATGTCGGCTTTATAGTCACCCTGTAGCGGGAAGCGATAAACGCCGTTGTAGCCGTTGAGCGTAGAATTGAGTCCCTGTCCCAAAATCGAAGGTCCGCCGGCCCCGTTGGCACGATCGCTCAGGTAGTAAAGGCTGATTCCTGCGGCCAGGTCGGGGGTCAGGAGCCTTCGGAACTGCAGTTCGGTGAGCGTGACATCGTCGGCACTTTGAATTTTGTTTTCGTAGAGCTGGTAAAAGCCTCCCTTGGCCATCCAGTAATCGGTTTGGTAACGCACCGAAAGCCCGACACCGTCAGTGCCCCAATAGTGCAGGCGGTATGCGGTTTCTATCATATCGCTGAAAAAGGTCCGATATGGGTTTTGGGGGGTGTCAAACATCCGCTGAAGGCCCAGATTGACCTGCCACCCAGGGGCGGGCAGAAACTCCATTTCAATGTTTTGGGTTTGTATGTTGACCTGATCTGCTGAGATGGCAGACCCAAAGTTGCCGCCTGTCCCGTAAGCGACGTCTCCCCAGGTATAGTCGATTTCAAAACTGGCCCGAAAGATGGCCTTGCCATTGAAGAGCTTCGGCTGGTAAATGAAGAAGGGAAGGAAGCGCTGCTCGACGTAAAAAGGGGTCAGAGAGTCACTCGTATTGGTTGTATTGCCTCCGAACAGCCGACCGACAACTTGCCCCTTCAGAAAGTCGTTGGTCGGAAAAACATTTGTGGTGACCAGTTGGGTGTAGGCGAATGCGAGAAACTGAAATTCCCGGGGGCTTTCTTCTTCGATCGCACTTGCACGCCGTTGATAGAAGAGATTGGTGGTGGTATCCTGAGCCTGAAGGGCGCCGGCCAGTGCCACCACAATGGCTATGGCAGTCAAAGACTTCATGTGGATGGGTGGTGTATCCTGATGGCGGCAGATCTTAGACCAGCAGCCATCAGGAAAGGTGTGTGAATAGGCAGAATCCCTATTGGATTCGTTCGTAGGTTTGGACATTCAGCATGCCAAGGGCACCAGCGTTGGTCGATCCAAAGCCGAGTTGGGCCGTTGGAGGGACCGCCCCGATGTCTGGGCTGGTTTGTACAATCTCATAGTTCATGACATCACCCACAATCTCGAAAATTCCCTCGCTGGTCAGAGTCACAGGCGAAGTCTGGTTGACCTCAATGGTCCAGATTTGCCCGACTCCCGATAGGGCCTGTGTGTAGGTGCCTTCCAACACCAACTTCGTGCCGGCCGTATCATACTGCTCAACAAGATAGGTGTTGTCAGTGCGGAAATTGGCATAAATGGAGTCAGTCGCGAAGAGCGTCACCAGCAAGGGTGCCACATTGGCACCGCTGGATTGCCATTCTCCCATCAACCCTTCAATACATGGGTCACAGTCACCGCCGCAGTCTACGCCGGTTTCATTGCCGTTCTGGATGCCATCATCGCAGGTAGCGACTGGTTCCATTGGATCGTCATCATCCTTACATGAAGGTGTAATCACAACCATGACGCCCAACAGCAGGAGCGTTGTCAGATAAAAAGGCCATTTTTTCATAATCAGAAAAGTTTTGGTGTTATGGAAAGATAAAGTCTGGTTTGTTCCCGCGCAAGATGATTTTTAATGACCCCGCACATGATTCCTGTCACCCATTATCCTCGCTCATTGATGCTGAAAACACTCCAATATACCGAATCTGTGTGGGAGGAGTATATGAGAATGAGAATATAGAAGGATGACTTTAAAGAATGGGTTGATAAATATTGGTGTAATTTAATGGAATATAGAATTTTATAGGGGAAAATAAGTGGGTTGACTTTAATCATTGGATGAGAATGTGTCTGTCGAAAACTTCAGGATTGGCCGATGGGAATTTGTATATTCCACAAAAAATTGGGTATGATAGGCACGTTCAAACAATGGCTTGGCATTGAGGGAGTCAAGGTGGTATTGGAAATTCCGGAGGAGACTAATGCGGCCGGAGGGTCATTGCAGGGAATGGTTCATTTATTTTCGAAACACACACAGGTGGTGGAGTTCATTCGGGTGGTGCTCATTGAGCGGTATTCGAGGGGTCGTGGCAAGGAGCGGCTGATTGACGAATACGAACTCGGAGAGGCCACCATTCAAGGTCCGGTGGAGGTGCCTGGAGGTGGTGAGGTGACCCTGCCATTCTCCCTCCCTTTTCAGGTTGTTCGGTCTGATGCTGAGGAATGGGGGAGACAAAATCTGGTTTTTAAGGGGCTGACTTTTCTTGCATCTCGCTTGCGCAATGTGCGCTCAGAATACCGCGTTGAGGCCCAGGCCAAGGTCAGGGGCACCGTCCTAGATCCGTTCGATAAGCAAGTGGTAACCATCCGGTCGGGTTATTGAAACTCTGATACGATCTGCTCAGGGGTTTTTCCGAGATTCTCAAGACTCACCGCAGCGGCGGGAGCGAGTTGATCGTCGGGGTAGGTGGCGAGAAAATCGGTATAAGCACTTTGTGCGGCTTCCAGTCGGCCGAGGTTTTCGAGGATATAGCCTTTCATAAAGAGCGACCGGGGAGCGGCGGGGCTTTCCGGCATTGACTGGAGTACCCAATTGTAGAGCTGAAGGGCTTTCTCATAAGCTTCAAGGCTGTGATAGGTCTTGGCTGCTTCGGTAAAAAGGCGTGCTGACTCGGGATTTTTTCCCATAAGTAGGGCTGACACTTCAGCCAGACTTGCATACTCGAGGAAACGCTGTTGCTGGATGGAGGCCTTTGATTCGCTGACGGCGCTCTGGCGGATTGATTCGAGGGTGGCGGTTAGCGTAGCCTGCATCTCCGGAGTTGAGGGGAATGCTTGTTCGAGTTGTTTCAAGAGGGTGTCGGTGGGCGGATACTTCAGAATGCCAGCGACGATGGCCACGGCCGCATTGGTGAGGTGACCGGGAGTGGCAGGGGAGGTGAAAAATTCCCGAATACATTGAATGTGCAGCTCTGCCGCACGCCGCTGTCGGCCTTGTGCGTGGGCTATGTTTGCTGCCGAAGACAGGAATTCCTCCACAAGGGAGGTGTCGTCTGGATGCGTCTCTGTGTATTGCCTGTATAAATCTGACAGCGTATTGAGCTGATCCAAGGTGGGTGGCGTGCTGTCAATCTGTGCTTCAAGTGCTCTGATGCGTGACAAGTCAGGATTTTCGTTCGAGCAGGAGGAGGCTGTAAGAAGGACTGATAAGCTCAGGAGACAAAAAAGGAGCGGGCGGGCGGTTGACATAGACAACAGATTTTGACACCAAAATACGGACAAACTGCCAAATGGACTCAATCTGTCAACCATCGATTGATTCATTTGTCTTCTTCACAAAATTGTACCCATGGCAGCCATTTCCATTCATTGGCACCGCCGCGACCTGCGGCTCTTCGACAATGCAGCCCTCTCTCATGCCCTCCAGGGAGGCCTTCAGGTGCTTCCCCTTTTCATTTTCGATACAGACATTCTCGATCACCTCGAAGACCCCGATGATGCCCGTGTAACATTCATACACCGGGAGGTATGCCGGCTGCGGGATGAGCTCCGGGGGCATGGCAGCGCGATATTGGTTAAGTATGGTCGGCCGGCCGAAGTTTGGGCCGAAATTTTGAAAGAATATGAGGTGGCTGCCGTCTACACCAATGACGACTATGAGCCATATGCCGCTAAGCGCGATGCGGAAATCGCTGCCTTACTCGGGCTGTCAGGAATCCCGTTTCACCGGTTCAAAGACCACGTCATCTTCGAGCGGCAGGAGGTTGTTAAGGCTGATGGGGCGCCTTATGTGGTGTTCACGCCCTATTCCCGCGCATGGAAAGCCTGCCTGATGAATTCGGTTCTTGACACCACAACCGAATCCGGCGAGCCACTGACTTCCTGTCCGGCAGCCTTTGCCCCTCACCTGTGCACCCCGTTTGTTGAGAAATTTCTGAAGACTCCCCAGCTCCCTGTCCCGGATTTGTCCGAAATGGGGTTCACCCCATCATCAATCCCAATCCCCCCCAAAGAAGTTGCACAGGGCCTCATCCGCACCTACGGGGAAACCAGAAATTTCCCTTCCGTAGAGGGCACGTCCCGCCTTGGCATTCATTTTCGTTTTGGCACCATCAGCATTCGCGAGAAGGCCCGAAAGTCAATGCACCTCAGCGAGACTTTCCTCAACGAACTCATTTGGCGGGATTTCTATGCAATGATTCTCGCCAACTTCCCGCGCGTTGCAGAGGGCCCGTTCCGGGAGCAGTATGCCGCCATTCCGTGGCGCGATGACGAGGAGGCCTTCCAGGCCTGGTGCGAGGGTCGCACCGGCTACCCCATCGTCGATGCCGGCATGCGCCAGCTCAACCAGACCGGGTACATGCACAACAGGGTCCGCATGATTACCGCCAGCTTCCTGACCAAGCATCTCCTTCTCGACTGGCGTCTCGGAGAGGCCTGGTTCGCCAGAAAGCTCCTCGATTTTGACCTCGCCAGCAACAACGGCGGATGGCAATGGGCCGCCGGCTGCGGTACAGATGCCGCGCCCTATTTCCGGATCTTCAACCCAACTTCCCAACAGGAAAAATTCGACAAGCACAAAGCTTACATCAAACAGTGGGTGCCTGAATTTGGCACCTCCCAATACCCACCCCCCATCGTTGATCATAAATTCGCCCGCGAGCGCTGCCTCAGCACCTACAAAGCCGCCCTCGCCTCCTGACCCGGTCGGACGGCTATAGCCGTCCGACCGGGTTAGGCCGTCATCAGGTTCAGATTGGAGGGCTGGATTGGAAGAAGATGCCGCTGCGCTGCAGCTTCAGGGATTTTTATGCCGCGCGTTCTAAGGAGAGGTTGCCCCTATGGAGCAGGGAGGCTGGATCGGTTGCTGGGTTCAAATTGCTGTCTTGTTGGAGGGCTGGATTGGGAGCAGGAGAGGTTGCCGCTAAAGGCCGGGTGGGTTTTTAGGGGCAGTTTGTTGAATGGCTGTTTGATCTATTGGGTCCTGTCCTATCGCTGTACTGGTCGGACCACTATAGTCGTCGGACCACTATAGATGTCCCCCGCCACAAGTTTGCCCAACACAGTGGGGGGGGTGGTCCCACAGTTA
>CAZMSQ010000018.1:30566-32679 GCA_964569025.1 uncultured Saprospiraceae bacterium
TGGGGAAACGTCCGTTTACTTTAATGGTCGGACCACTTTTGTGGTCCGACGACTATAGTGGTCCGACCAGTTTTGGGGGGCGAATCACTATTATCGTTGGTGAGCGGGAGTGGGGTTAGTAGTTGATGATGTAGGGGAGTCGGGCTTGGGGGCCTTCCATGGACTTGAGCTCTTTGTAGAAATCGTAATAGGGAGCCATCTCGCCGAGTTCGGAGCGGATGAGGCGGGATTGCAGGCCGTCATTCTGGTTGGTGAGCTGGTCGATGAGCTGTTCGAGGGGGGGCTTGATTTTGGGGTATTCGGAGATGCGGTAAGAGTCAATGCCTGCGAGGGAGGCGGCACTCGCAAGGGCGCGGTCGATGTCTCCGAGGGCGTCGACGAGGCCGATGCGGAGGGCATCTGTGCCGGTCCAGACGCGTCCCTGCGCGATTTCCTCAACCTGCTCCATGGTCATGTTGCGGCCTTCTGAAACGCGCTTTTTGAAGATCATGTAGGTACGGTTGATTTCTTCTTGGATGATGCGGCCTTCGGCATCGGAGAATTTATAAAATGGTGAAAATGCAGCTGCCAGCGGGGCAGTTTTGACGGTGTCCATATGGACGCCCATCTTGTCGTTGAAGAGCTTTTGGACCTGTGGAATCATGCCGAAAACGCCAATACTGCCGGTGAGTGTAGATGGCAATGCAAAAATAGAGTCTGCTGCCGCCGCGATATAGTAGCCTCCTGAGGCGGCTAGGTCGCCCATGGTTACAACGACTGGCTTGCCGGCCTTGCGAGCAAGTTCCAACTCGTACCAGATATCCTCAGACGCCAGAGCGCTGCCTCCGGGTGAATTGACCCTCAATACAATGGCTTTGATATCGTCATCTTCGCGAACCTTTCGGATGATGCCCGTATATTTTTTGGAACCGATAGAGCCGGGCTCAGCCTCTCCGGGCATAATGTCTCCTTCTGCATAAATAACGGCAATCTCGTTTTTCTCGCTGTAATCTTTTTTAGACCCTTCCGCATCAAAATAGGAAGTGACCGAGACGGTATTGATTTCAGCGTCTTCGTCGAGGCCGATGCGTGTGCGCAGATTATTCAGGACATCGTCCTTATAGCCTATCTGGTCGACCATTCCATTCTCGAGCGCCGCCTCAGGATCACGAAGGCTGTATTCGACTGCCATCTGACGCAGGGCAGAAACTTCTACGCCGCGCGCATCAGCGATGGTTTGGAGGTACTCAGCATACAGACCGTCAAGATAGACCCGGATTTGCTGGCGGTTCTCCTCGCTCATGTTATTCCGGCGGAGGGGCTCAGTGGCACTCTTAAACTTACCGGCGTAGTAAATTTCCCATTCTACGCCGATTTTGTCAAACATGTCTTTTGCAAAAGGAATCATGGATGCAAACCCACGGAAGTCGATACCACCCATCGGATGGATGAAAATCTCATCGGCCACTGAGGCCATCAGGTAGGTGTTTTGGTCGTAAAACGGCGCCCAGGCTACAATAAATTTGTCGCTCTTTTCTTTGAATGCCATGAGGGCCTCGTGCAGCTGGATTTTGGTGGCCTGTCCAGCCATGACAGCACTTAAATCAAGATAAATTCCCTTGATGTCATTGTCTTCAGCCGCCGCCTCAATGGCGGTGATCATGTCGTGCAGACCAATGATTTCCTCCGGCTCAAAGCCATTAAAATTCACACCCATATTATTGGTGCGCTCTGGTATGACTTGGTCAAAAGTGAGGTGTAAAACCGAATTGGACTTCACATCTGCCGGATCATCAGCAGATGAAATCATCTGGCCAACAATCAATGCACTGAGTCCGAAAATTGCCAGTCCTGCGAGAAGAACTCCAAGGCAGGAAGCGAAAAGAGTTTTGAAGAATTGCGACATGGGAAAAGGGGAAGTTGAAATTAAAAATTATGAATTAAAAATTATTAATTATTTGGATTAGAGGGAAAGGGGGGGTAATTACGAATTAGGAATTACGAATGAAAAAGTGTGAGCCCTCATGGAATGGGGGGATTTTGGGACATTCATTTTTGTGAAGGTAAATGAACTGGGGGGTTGGAGGGGTATTTTTCGATGAAAGGTGGGTTCTTTTTGATAAAAGGTGGGGCT
>CAZMSQ010000018.1:32779-34469 GCA_964569025.1 uncultured Saprospiraceae bacterium
GTTGGAGGGGTATTTTTCGATGAAAGGTGGGTTCTTTTTGATAAAAGGTGGGGCTTTTTTAAGACAACAAGAGGAATTTTTTTGGTTTTTGGGTGACACCCCGAAATTATTGGCCTATTTTGGGGGTGAAAAGGGACTCTCATGTTGCGGTGAGGTGATCTGGTTATGAATGAATGGATTTTATGGGAATGAAAATGAAAGGAATGGACCTGTTATGGGTCTTTTTTTTGATGAGCACAGCTGTGGTGCCTGCTGTGTCGCAAATTGAGGTGACTGCTGCGGGGACAGGGGTGCTGACGCCAGAGAATCTGGTGACCAATGTTTTTTTGGGGCAGGGTGTGGAGGTCACCAATTTGCAGTATCAGGGCTCTGACCAGGCGGTAGGGTATTTTACAAACGGGCTTTCTGATATTGGGATTGACAGGGGGATTATTATGTCTTCCGGGCTTGCTGTGACGGCAGCCAGCGAAAATGGGGCGGGAAATACTACTGGAACCACCTCCGGCACTTCGGTGACTGACCCGGATCTTGCTCAGATTGCCAATGCAGGGATACAGGATGTGGCAGTGTACAGTATTTCCTTTATTCCCATCAATGACACCTTGCGATTTAAGTTTGCCTTTGCATCTGAAGAATATCCGGAATGGGCGTGCTCCAATTTTAATGATGCTTTTGGCTTTTTTATTTCCGGTCCCGGCATTTCTGGACCATTCTCCAACAATGGCGCAAATATTGCGCTGGTGCCAGATCCTTCAGACCCGACCGGGCAGACTTTTACGAATGTGCCGGTGACCATCAATAATGTCAATGATCAGGGTATTGATGTGGCCGGAGGGTGTAATTTCGATTACGGGATTTACTACAACGATAATACCGGCAGCCCCACACTTACCTACGATGGATATCTCGATGTCTTCACCGCTCAGGCAGTGGTTATTCCGTGCCAGGAGTATACCATTAAACTGGCGATTTGTGATAGGGGGGATCAACTTTTTGACTCTGCAGTTTTTTTAGAAGCCAAGAGTTTCGGGACAGGAGCTCTCAAAACCGACATTCTCACTACCTCTCTAGACTTTTCCGTGGCGGAAGGGTGCGATAACGGGTTCTTTGAAATATCCCTGCCAGGTGCAGCGGATGAAAATCTCACGCTCGACTACACTATTTTCGGTGATGCCACTCCGGGCCTGGATTATGAGCCCATTCCCTCTGATCTGATTATTCCTGCGGGAGATTCCGGGATTGTCATACCAGTAATCGCATTTGAGGATTCTCTTCAAGAGGGACCTGAGCAGGTTTGTCTTGATATCCAGCTTGACCCGTGTAACCGCGACACATTCTGCATCACCATCAGGGAAAAGCTCATTATCAAGCCTGATCTTGGTCTTGATACCAGCATCTGTATCGGTAGTACCGTGCCGCTTGATGCCTCACTGGATATCCCGCTGCCGGCGCCAGCCATCTTTTACAGTGAGGACGAGCTGGTTATCTCGCCGGTTGATGTGGCCTTGTTTTCTGACATTGATGTGTCGGGGGTGTTGCCGGGGATTCTGCAGGAAGGTGTCATCAAGCAGGTGTGTCTCGATACGATTATTCACCCGTGGCTGGATGACCTTGATATATACCTTATTTCACCAGGGGGGCAGTTTGTTGAGTTGACGACTGATAATGGTGCCAACGGAGACAATTACAT
>CAZMSQ010000018.1:34569-43137 GCA_964569025.1 uncultured Saprospiraceae bacterium
GCACCGGGGCTGAGTTGCTATGACTGCCCCGATCCGGTGGCCCAGCCAGATAGCACGACTACCTACGTAGTGCGGGTGACTGATAGCTACGGGTGCGAAACCCGCGATACCATTGTAATTTCCATCAACAACGATGCACAACCAGTCATCGACAGTATTGTGGTGAGTCCGGCAAGTTGTCTGGGAGTGGATGATGGTGCCATCAGCATTTTCTCCGAAGGGCCCAATCCGCCGCTGACTTTCTCACTCTCAGGCGTGGCGCCACAGGCGACCGGAGAATTTGACAGTCTGGCGGCAGGACAGTATCAGGTTGTTGTGAGTGGGTCAACTGGATGTGCGGTGTTTCAGGATGTGGCGGTTGAGCCAGCGGATACCCTCTTTCTGGATCTTTCCCTCAGCCAGCCTGTCAGTTGTGATTCGGGGAGCGATGGAGTGGTGCAGGCTGTCGCCTCTGGTGGAGCGCCGGTATATGCGTATTTGTGGGAGGATGGCAGCACTGCAGACACTCTGAGCGGGATTGGTCAGGGCGTATACAGCCTGACTGTGACAGATGCCAATGGATGTGTGGCAGAAGATTCTATTGATGTGCCTCAACCAGGCCCTATTACCCTTCTTTTTTCGGTTTCCAATGTCACCTGTTTTGAAACGGCAACGGGTGCCATTACGGCAGTCCCCACTGGTGGGAGCGGTGGGTATCAGTTTACCTGGGACATTGCTGCGGGAGGTCAACAAACGGCTACAGCCTCTGGTCTGACGGCTGGCACATATACGGTCACTGTGACCGACACCAATGGCTGCTCGGTGGTCCGGTCAGCTACTGTAGAGGAGGCCTCTTCCGCACTCATCGTACTCAATGCAGTGAATGTTTCCTGTGCTGGCCGAACCGATGGTCTGGCCTCGGCCACTGCGTTGGGAGGGGCAGGTGGATTCACCTATCTGTGGAGCAACGGCAATTCGGGAAGTTTGCAGACCAGCCTTGCAGCCGGGACATATGTTGTCACCGCAACGGATGTGAACGGCTGTGAAGTGGTTGATTCGGTGGCTTTGATTCAACCTGATAGTTTGATTGTAATCGATGTGGTCATTGATTCGACTGCCTGCGCGAATTCCGCTGACGGGAGTCTCTCGTTTGCCGTGTCTGGTGGTACGCCGGCTTTGCCCCCGGCTCAGGCATACTCCTACTTTTGGAGTGATGGGGGTACTCCGGAGGCTATGCGCACCGGGTTGCAGGCAGGATCTTATACGGTCACAGTCACGGATGCCCGAGGGTGTCAGACTGAAGCCAGTTTTTTGGTCGGATCTCCGGATTCAATTGCTCTGATGGTCAATATTTTGGATGCATCATGCTCGGGTATTGCTGATGGGCAGGCAGTCGCGATGGCAGGTGGAGGAAGTCCTGGATACCAGTTTGAATGGAGTACAGGTCTGACTGGCAGCGATACACTTGCAGAGCTTGAGCCGGGAGGATATGCAGTGACAGTCACAGATGGTGAAGGATGTACAGCGGAAACTGGTTTTCAAGTTTCCAGCCCAGCCACTCTGGTGCCTGAGTTGATTCTACAAAACGTCAGTTGCCATGGTGGGGCAGATGGCTTTGCCTCTTTGAGTGTTTCCGGAGGGAGTCCTCCATATACAATTAACTGGAGCACCGGGCAGACGGGCCCCAATTCTGGACCATTGGGTGCAGGCGATTGGTCGGTTATAGTCACGGATCAGCAAGGCTGTCAGATTGATTCTGCATTCTCCATTTCCCAACCTCCCCCTCTTAGTCTTACACTGTTGCCTGCGGCAGTCAGCTGTCAGGGAGGATTCAACGGATCTCTGGAGGCTGTGGTCAGCGGTGGGACCCCCCCAATTGTGGCATCCTGGAGTAATGGAGTGAGTAATTCAAATACAATAAACAGCCTGACGGCTGGATTCTACGCTGTCACATTGAGTGACGGGAATGGTTGCACATTTACAGATGGCGTACAAATTACTGAGCCGGATATACTTGAAGTCCAACTTGTTGAGCAAGAAGATGTGCGCTGCTTCGAAGGGTCGGATGGCCGGCTGGAGGTAGACGGCACAGGGGGCACCCTGCCGTATACATTCGCTTGGTCGGGTGGGTTGTCGGATGGGCCGGTTCAAGACGCATTGAATGCCGGAAGCTATACGCTGACTCTATCGGATGCCAATGGATGCGAGACTATAGAGACCTTTGCCCTCACAGAGCCTCCTGAACTGCTTGTGCCCTCTGCCGATGTCATTATGGTAGGGTGCTTTGGTGATCTGACAGGGGGAATCTCCCCTGTTGTTGAAGGCGGTGTGCAGCCCTATGTATTCATCTGGTCATCAGGACAAACCGACGCAACAATCAGTGGGGTGCCGGCAGGAGGATACGCAGTAACGGTCACCGATGCCAATTCCTGCACAACCATCTCGACATTTGAAGTGACTCAGCCTGATGCCCTTTCCATTGGTTTGGAGGTGACTGATGTAGAATGTTTTGGAGAGAATACGGGTTCCATAGATGCCACGATTTCCGGAGGCACTGAGCCTTACGATGTTGTTTGGACGCAAAATACTGTGTTTCTATCCGGGCTGGAAGACTTGGCAAGTCTTGAAGCCGGGAATTATGTGGTTGCCATCACTGATGCGAATGGTTGCACTGTATCCGGTGCGGCTGAGGTACAGCAACCGAACGAGCCACTCACTGTGCAGTTGAGTATACCTGATACTTTATGTGCCGGAGCAACGAACGGAACGGTCGTAGCTGCGGCTGTCGGAGGGACTGGTCCGTATCTGTATTCGTGGAGCGACGGCCAGACGGGGAGTCAAGCATCAGGACTTGGGGGTGGATCGATTGAGGTCACGGTTACTGATTCGAAGCAGTGTTTGGTGAGTGGGTCTGTGGAGGTTCCTTCATATGGTGTGCTGACAGCCGAATTATCAGGAATGGACCCATCTTGCGCAGGCGGTACCGATGGGAGCGTGGATGTAATCGGGGTGTTTTACGATGGTACGCCGGCCCCGGCAAGTGCCTTCAGTTACACCTGGAATACATTGCCGCCTCAAAGCGGGCCTGTCGCCACAAGTCTGGTCGGTGGTCAGAGTTGGCAGGTGACAGTGACCAATGTGGCAGGGTGCAGCGTGGTAGCAAGTCGATTTCTTGAAGATCCTGAACCGGTCGTAATGACTGTGAGCAATGTAATCAATGCAACCTGTAACGGCGGCACTAACGGCTCGGCGACTGTTATGGCATCTGGAGGGACCGGGAGTTATACCTGGCAATGGGATGCTGCGGCAGGAGGTCAGACCGAGGCGACAGCAAGCGGCCTCGGTCCAGGGGTTTACACGGTTACTGCCACTGATGGCAACGGATGTACAGCGGTTGCTGGAGTCACCATAGACGAACCATCAACGCTCAATATCACGGATTGGGAAGTCACGGATGTCGGTTGTTTTGGAGATGCCGACGGAAGCCTGCAGGCTTTTGTGGAAGGAGGGAATCCGCCTTATACAGCATCTTGGTCAAATGGTGGATCAGGATTGGAAATCAATGGCTTGGAGGCGGGTACCTACACGATTACCATTACAGACCAAAGCGGCTGTACGCTGACAGCAAGTCAGGAGGTAGCCCAACCAGAAGACCGGATGCTTCCAGTAGCCGAGTGGGAAGACCTCCGCTGCTTTGGCAGCCAGGATGGCAGCATCAGGTTGACCGTGGAAGGGGGCACCGGACCATATCTGTTTAGTCTCAACGGGCGGGATTATTCCTCAAACCCGATTTTTCTGAATCTCGGCCCTGGACTCTATACCCAGCTGTCTGTGCGCGATGCAAATGGCTGTGAGGCCATGGTGGATAGTGTTCGTATTTTAGAGCCTGATCCCCTCAGCGTTGATCTTGGTGATGACCAAATCATTCTCTATGGAGACAGCATTCAGTTGATTCCATTTATTGAGAATGCGCAGGGAGGTGTGCAGTTTTCATGGGTGACCAATGATTCGCTGAGATGTGAGGCAGGTTCTTCTCCCTGCCTCGAACCGTGGGTCAGCCCGGAATATCGCGGAGAATATCAACTGATCATCATCGATTCGAATGGATGTCAGGCATCGGATTTCCTGATAGTCGATGTGGAATTGGAGAAAGGGTTTTATGTGCCAACTGGTTTTACTCCCAACGGAGACGGCCTGAATGACCTGTTGCGCACCCATGGGCGCTCCGACATAGAAGTCGTGGTATTCCGGGTATATGACCGTTGGGGAGAATTGGTGTATGAGCAGGGTGGGTTTCGAGCCGATGAGGGAATTGGCTGGGACGGAACATTCAGGGGGCGGGAAATGCCAACGGGCTTGTATGTGTGGTATGCCGAGGTGGAATACCGCAATGGAAGACGAGAATTGTTTCAGGGAGAAAGCCAAATGATCCGATAAGTTGAATGTATCGTTGTATATCGCCGGGCGAATGGCGGCCCGAAAATCAGGACGCTTTTCGGGACTGATTATCCGGATTGCGGTGGCTGCTATTGCCATCAGTGTGGCGGTCATGATTCTCGCCACTGCCCTGATTGGCGGGTTCAAGCAGGAAATCCGCCAGAAGATTTTTGGATTTTGGGGCCACATCCATGTGATGCACACCTCCTCGTCCCATTTGCTGGACCAGCGGCCCTTATCACTCAATCAGCCGTTTTACCCATCTTTGGATACCGTCCGCGGTCTGTCCGCAGCCGGCCCTGCACGCATCGAGCCACTGCCCGGAGACCTTGCCCGCGGAGGGATCAGTCACATTCAGGCATTCGCGATGAAACCAGCGATTCTCAAGGCCAATGACTTGCTCGAAGGGCTGATCATCAAGGGAATAGGGCCGGATTTTGACTGGAAGTATCTGGAGGCGGCAATGGAGGAAGGCTCAGTTTTGCAGATGGGTGATACTGTGCCCGGGAGGAACCTGCTCATTTCCCGAACCACAGCAGACAGAATGCTGCTTGAGGTTGGAGATGCTGTGATTCTCAACTTTGTGCTTGAGGGTCGGCAGTTGCAAAGGCGCTTTGAGGTAGGAGGTATTTACAAGACCGGGTTGGAAGATTACGACAAGCGCTTTGCGCTGGCTGATATCAGAGTCATCCAGCAGCTTCTGGGGTGGGATGAAGACGAGGTCGGAGGATTTGAGGTCTTCCTTGATGATTTGGATGATCTGGACATCTACCGCGAGTATCTGCTGCGTGAAGTACTTCCGGTCGAATTATATGCCGAGACCATCCGCGACAAAGACCCGGCTATTTTTGATTGGCTGGATCTGCAAGACATCAACGAAGCCGTGATTCTGATCCTCATGGTCATTGTCAGCATCATCAACATGATTACAGCCCTGCTGATTCTCATCCTTGAGCGGACGACCATGATTGGTGTCCTCAAGGCACTGGGCGCATCTGACTGGACAGTTCGAAAGGTGTTTTTGTACAATGCTGCTGTGATTATTTCAACAGGATTGTTGATCGGGAATATTCTCGGGTTTTCCCTCGGCGCCATTCAGGATCAATTTCGGATAATTCGTCTTTCTGAGGCCGATTACTACCTTTCATATGCGCCGATTTACTGGGACTGGCCGATGCTGGCTGCCTTGAATGCGGGCACTCTGCTCATTACCTTGCTTGCACTGCTCATTCCAAGCTACCTGGTTTCTTCAGTGAATCCGGTGCGGGCTATTCGTTTTCGGTAGTGTTTGAGAATGCCGCCTGTGCTGCCACCAGCCTTGCAATGGGCACTCTGAAGGGCGAGCAGCTCACCGTATCCAAGCCGGTGCGGTTGAAAAACACAATCGAAGCCGGATCCCCGCCGTGCTCTCCGCAAACGCCTACTTTGAGATCAGGGTTGGCAGCCTTGCCATGGCGCAGCCCGACTTCCACCAGTTTGCCGACACCCTCCTGGTCAATGGTCTGAAAGGGATCACTGGTGAGAATCCCTTTCTCCAGGTAGACAGGGAGAAATTTGCCGACATCGTCCCGCGAAAAGCCAAAGGTCATCTGGGTCAGATCATTGGTGCCGAACGAGAAAAAGTCGACCAGAGGGGCGATTTGGCCGGCAATCAAAACGGCCCGCGGAATTTCAATCATGGTACCGACCTTGTAGGTGATTGTATCGCCTCGTTCTTTGAAAATCTGTGTGGCTGTCTTACGGATAATCTCAGTCTGAGCTTTCAACTCAGAGGTCATGCTGGTCAGCGGAATCATGATGTGCGGGTGGGTGTGTATGCCGCGTGACTTCAATAGGATTGCGGCCTCGAGAATGGCCCGCGTCTGCATGGCAGTGATTTCAGGAAATGTATTGCCGAGCCGACAGCCTCGGTGACCCAACATCGGGTTGGTCTCATGTAAGGAAGCCACTTTGTTTCGAACCTCCGAAAGCGGCACGCGCAACTCCTTGGCCATTTGCTTTATGCCTGCTTCATCCTGAGGTAAGAATTCGTGTAAAGGAGGGTCGAGCAGGCGGATCGTGACAGGAAGGTCATGCATCACGTCAAGAATCCCTTCAAAATCAGCCCGCTGTATAGGCAGGAGCTGGTCAAGCACCTGCTGCCGTTCGGGCGTGTCGTGCGCCAGAATCATCTGACGCACCAACCGGATGCGGTTTTTCTCAAAAAACATGTGCTCCGTTCGGCACAGGCCTATCCCCTGGGCCCCGAATGCTCGTGCGGTTGAGGCATCCTGAGGGGTATCAGCATTTGCCAGCACCTTCATGCGGGCCGCTGAGTCAGATAACTTCATCAAGGTGCGGAAGTGACCGCCGATCTCCGGCTCAACGGTATTGAGTTGGTCTTTGTAGACCTTTCCGCTTGAGCCATCGAGCGAAATCCAGTCGCCCTCATTGATGGTCACTCCATCTGCAGTTGTAAATTGGCGTTTCTGGTAATCGATCAACAGCCCACCAGCTCCGCTGACGCAGCATTTACCCATGCCCCGGGCCACGACGGCCGCATGAGAAGTCATGCCGCCCCGGCTTGTAAGGATGCCACGGGCAGAGTCCATCCCTTGAATATCTTCCGGGGATGTTTCTACTCGCACCAAAATGACCTCAAGTCCCTTTACCTGCCACGCTTCAGCATCGGAGGCAAAGAAAACCACCTGCCCCGAGGCAGCCCCCGGCGAGGCTGGCAAGCCATGGGTAATTTCGACTGCATCAGCCACGGATTGCGGTTCAAAGACCGGGTGGAGAAGCTCGTCCAGTTTTGCAGGCTCCATGCGCAAGATGGCTTCTGAAGAGTCGATCAGTCCTTCCTCCAGCATATCCATGCCAATGCGCACCATAGCCGCCCCGGTCCGCTTGCCGGTGCGGGTTTGCAACACCCAGAGCTTGCCTTTCTCAATGGTAAACTCCAGGTCCTGCATCTCGCGATAGTGCGTTTCCAGCACATGACGTACCCGGTCCAGCTCGGCAAATTGTGCCGGCATGACTTCTTCTAACGAAGGGTACCCCAGCTTGCGATCTTCTTCAGAAATACCTGCCAGCCCGGCCCATTTCCGGGAGCCCTCCAGAGTGATTTGCCGCGGAGTCCGAGTCCCTGCTACCACGTCCTCTCCTTGGGCATTGATCAAATACTCGCCGGTAAACAACGATTCTCCCGTGGCCGGATCACGGGTGAAGGCTACTCCAGTGGCTGAATCGTTGCCAGTATTGCCAAATACCATAACCTGCACATTGACTGCAGTACCCCAGTCGTGGGGAATGTGATTCAATTTCCGGTACTGAAATGCACGCATATTCATCCAACTGTCAAACACAGCCAGAATGGACCCCCAAAGCTGCTCCTCAGGATCTTCAGGCAATGTCTGCCCCACCTGCATCTGAATCCGCTCAAGGAATCTGCTGACCAGCTCCCGCAGGTCATCAACTCCCAGGTCTGTATCCAGTTCTATGCTGCGTTCAGCTTTCAAGGCATCAATGACTTCTTCAAATGGATCGTGATCTTCTTTTGTGAGGGGCTTCATGCCCAGAACCACAGACCCGTACATCTGCACAAACCGCCGGTAGGAGTCCCATGCAAGCCTCGGATTACCGGTCTGGCGGGCAAAGCCCTCAGTGACTTCGGCGTTGAGCCCGAGGTTGAGCACCGTATCCATCATACCGGGCATGGAGACGCGGGCTCCTGATCTGACGGACAGGAGCAAGGGATTGTCTGGATTGCCAAACTCCTTGCCGGTCAGTTTTTCCAGATGGGTCACGCCACGTCTGACCTGCTCGTGAAGCTGATTGAGCACCTCATGGCGGCCATTGTCAAAGTATTGTGTGCATGCCTCAGTAGAAATGGTGAAACCCGGTGGTACCGGCAGGCCGATCCGGTTCATTTCGGCCAGATTGGCTCCTTTGCCCCCGAGTATGATTTTCATATCCTGATGTCCCTCAGCGATTCCGTTGCCAAAGGTGTAGACATATTGTGTCGCCATGTGCAGTTGCGGTTTGTGTGCAGGAATGCGTCAAAAGTATGTACACTCCTCGAAACGGAAGATGACATTTGTCGGGCCATAAGCTTGTTTTTCTTAGGTGGGCTGACAATCCGACATGCGTAAGGAGGTGCACAATCTGCGGTTT
>CAZMSQ010000019.1:0-40374 GCA_964569025.1 uncultured Saprospiraceae bacterium
CAATGTAGCTCAGGGGTAGAGCACTTCCATGGTAAGGAAGGGGTCGGGGGTTCAAATCCCTTCATTGGCTCTGGTTGTACAGCGAATTTAGTTCAATTTTGACTTTTATAATCATATTTAAAAAACTTTACCGATGGCAAAGGAAACATTCGCGAGGACCAAGCCGCACGTGAACATTGGTACGATCGGTCACGTAGACCACGGTAAGACTACGTTGACTGCTGCCATTACCAACGTGCTCGCTAATCAGGGACTTGCAGAAAAGAAAGACTACGATTCAATTGATGCTGCTCCTGAGGAAAAGGCACGTGGTATCACGATCAACACGGCTCACGTTGAGTACGAGACGGAAAATCGCCACTATGCACACGTGGATTGTCCGGGTCACGCTGACTATGTAAAAAACATGGTTACGGGTGCTGCCCAGATGGATGGTGCGATCCTTGTTGTTGCCGCAACTGATGGACCGATGCCACAGACTCGTGAGCACATTCTGCTTGCTCGTCAGGTAGGGGTGCCTAAGATTGTTGTGTTCATGAACAAAGTAGACCTTGTTGATGATGAGGAAATGCTTGAACTTGTAGAGATGGAAGTTCGCGAACTTCTGGATCAGTATGAGTTTGACGGAGATAACTCATCTGTCATTTTGGGTTCTGCTCTGAAGGCTCTCGAGGGTGATGCTGACGCTGTTCAGAAAATCATGGATTTGATGGCAGCATGTGATGCCGACATTCCAGAGCCAGAGCGCGATGTTGACAAGCCATTCCTGATGCCTATCGAAGATGTGTTCTCAATTACAGGTCGTGGTACTGTTGCGACTGGTCGTATTGAGCGCGGTGTCATCAATGTAGGTGACGCGGTAGAGATTGTCGGAATGATGAAGGAAGGCGAAAAACCTTTGACTTCTACTGTAACCGGAGTCGAAATGTTCCGCAAGCTTCTCGATCGCGGTGAGGCCGGTGATAACGCTGGTATCCTGCTCCGTGGTATTGAAAAGGAAGCCATTAAGCGCGGAATGGTTATCTGCAAGCCTGGCTCTGTAAAGCCTCACCGTAACTTCAAGTGTGAGGTGTACGTCCTGAGTAAGGATGAAGGAGGCCGTCACACACCATTCTTTAATGGATACCGTCCTCAGTTCTACTTCCGTACAACTGACGTAACTGGTGATTGTAAGCTTCCTGATGGTGTCGAAATGGTTATGCCAGGCGACAACGTTACGCTGGAAGTGAACTTGCTGAACGCCGTTGCCATGGAAAAAGGTCTTCGTTTCGCGATTCGCGAAGGTGGCCGGACAGTTGGAGCCGGACAGGTGACTGAAATCCTGGATTAATTGTCAGCGACGAATCACGGAAAAGTCCGCGGTTCTTAGAATATACAGCACCTCTGCCTTTCAGGCGGAGGTGCTTATTCGCATAAGTCAACAAGAGTGTCATGGGTGCCAAAGGCCCCCTGAGCTCCGCTTAGGAGAGTAGCTCAATTGGTAGAGCAGCGGTCTCCAAAACCGCAGGCTGCAGGTTCGAGTCCTGTCTCTCCTGCTTGTTTTGCGACAACCGTCCTCGTGGGCGGTTCATCTGTTGAAAGCTTGTTTCCGGCTTCGCTCGGAAACGAGTTTTTTATCTCAAATCATGCAATCGGGGCGATGGAAATTTTACCATCAAACCGCGAGCACAGTTGTAAAGACTATGGAGCAGATTAAACTCTATGTGAGGGAAAGCTACAACGAACTGTTGCACAAGGTGACTTGGCCTACATGGCCGAGCCTCCAGAAAACGACTGTATCTGTAATCGTCGCTTCAGTTGTTATCTCCCTCGTTGTATTTCTTATGGACGTGGCGTCCAAGCAGGTGACGAGCCTGATTTACGATTTATAATCCCTGATCGCCAGTATGCACACACATAGTGCCTCAGGCAGGGATGTCAGAACCCTCACCGAAATGACAGAAGAGAAAAAGTGGTTTTCACTGCGCGTCATCAGTGGTAAAGAAAAGAAAATCAAGGAACGCATTGAAATGGAAATCAAGCGCGAAGGGTGGGATAGTTTTATCACCCAGGTGCTTGTACCCACTGAAAAGATTTATAAAATACGCAGCGGGAAAAAGGTCATTTCAGAACGAAATATTTTGCCTGGGTATATCTTGATCGAGGCAGCATCCGGGAGTCTGACTGGGGAAGTTGTTCAAACAATTGCAAATATTCCGAATGTCATTCACTTTCTCGGTAAAGAAAATCCAATCCCGATGCGAGAATCTGAAGCCAACAGGCTGCTCGGGAAAGTGGATGAAACACAAGATATCGGCGAGGCACTTGCTGAGCCTTTTATCGTTGGAGAAACAGTGAAAATCATCGACGGGCCTTTCAACGAATTTATCGGTGAAATTCAAGAGGTCAACGAGGAGAAGAAAAAACTGAAGGTCATCGTAAAAATCTTCGGCCGAGGGACAGAAGTCGAACTCAACTTTATGCAGGTTGAAAAACAGTCGTGACTGAAAACCGCCCATCGGCGCATTTTTGTGCTGGTGGAGGCTTCCCGGATGACAGTTGCAGCTGGCGCTTATAATTAGAATGAAAGCACCGAAAGGTGTAATGAAAAACAGATATCATGGCAAAGGAAGTCGAAACGTTCATCAAGTTGCAGGTAAAGGGAGGAGCCGCAAATCCGGCGCCTCCTGTCGGGCCAGCACTTGGTTCCAAGGGTGTGAATATCATGGAATTCTGCAAGCGGTTCAATGCCCGCACGCAGGAACAAGCAGGACAGGTTCTGCCTGTGGTAATCACTGTATTCAAGGATAAGTCCTTTGAATTTGTCATTAAGACCCCACCGGCAGCCATACAACTTCTCAGTGCAGCGAAACTGAAGAGTGGCTCGGCAGTGCCAAACCGCGATAAGGTCGGCTCGGTATCATGGGATGATATCCGCGCAATCGCAGAAAATAAAATGTCTGACCTGAATGCCTTTAAGGTCGAGTCTGCCATGAAAATGGTGGCTGGGACAGCCCGATCAATGGGGCTTACCGTTTCCGGGACGCCCCCGTGGGAGGCTGAAGAGGCATAGGACTCAAAAAATCAAGGGCATTGGTTGACCATGCCCTGAGAAGGGAGTTCCGGCCATTGAAGCCGGAACGCGAATTACCTCACTTTAATTTTGAATCATGGCAAAAGTTGGAAAAAGACGTCAGGAGGCCGATAAAAAGGTCGACAGGACGCAATTTTATGCCCTCGAAGAGGCGATGAAGTTGGTCAAAGAGACCAACACTGCCAAATTCGATGCGTCAGTTGATTTGCACATTCGCCTCGGGGTCGATCCACGAAAGGCCGATCAGGCAATCAGAGGAACTACTGTACTCCCTCACGGTACTGGAAAGACGAAACGAGTACTCGTTTTGTGTACCCCGGACAAGGAAGAAGAGGCGAAAAACGCAGGAGCAGACCATGTAGGTCTCGATGAGTACGTGCAGAAAATTCAGGGAGGTTGGACTGATGTTGACGTGGTTATCGCCACACCGAATGTTATGGCTCATGTTGGGCGCGTAGGCCGGATTCTGGGTCCTCGTGGCTTGATGCCAAACCCGAAAACGGGTACCGTTACGATGGATGTAGCGGGCGCTGTTGCTGATGTGAAGGGGGGTAAAATTGCCTTCCGTGTAGACAAATACGGAATCATCCACGCATCAGTGGGTCGGGTTTCATTCGAGGCAGACAAGTTGATTGAGAATGCCCGTGAGTTGGTATCAACACTCCTGCGAATGCGTCCTTCCTCGGCCAAGGGTGTGTACCTGCGAACTGTGACCGCGGCCAGCACCATGAGCCCCGGTATCAAAGTCGATGCCCGCGCCTTGCGCTCGTAACCTCATTATTGAACGTTTCCAAATTCGAAGAGAATGACCCGGGAAGAAAAAACTGTGGCGATTGAATCGCTGAAGAGCCGTTTGAATGAGGTTGATTATTTCTACCTCACGGATTCTTCAACTCTCACCGTTGATCAAGTCAATAAATTTCGACGTCTTTGTTTTGAAAAAGGCGTAGAAATGAAGGTGGTAAAAAATACTTTGATGAGAAAAGCCATGGAGGCTTTTCCCGAAGACAAGAATTATGAAGGTCTGTATGATGTCCTGAAAGGACCCACAGCAGTCCTTTTTTCAGAGGGTGCCGCCGCCCTCCCAGCCAAGCTGCTGAAGGAGTTCCGCAAGGAGCATCCGAAGCCGGTGCTCAAAGCGGCATATATTGAAACAGCGATTTATCTCGGTGATGATCAAATCGAATCGCTGTCACAGTTGAAGAGTAAAGACGATCTTCTCGCAGAAGTTGTTGCATTGCTGCAATCTCCTGCAAAGAATGTAATCTCTGCCCTTCAGTCAGGTGGCAAAACAATTGCCGGACTCGTGAAAACGCTTTCCGAACGCTCAGAGAGCTGATTCGCGAAGGGGTTCTTGTCCGGCCTTTCAACAAGGCTTCCAAGTGCAACGCGCTATAGAACAGTGTTTTTTTAATGTAGGAAAAATTAATGACCATGGCAGATCTGAAAGAATTTGCAGAACAACTCGTAAACCTGACCGTCAAGGAGGTCAACGAGCTTGCTGAAATCCTCAAAGAGGAGTACGGTATCGAACCTGCTGCCGCCGCTGTAGCTGTAGCCGCAGGACCTGCTGCCGGAGGTGGCGATGGCGCCGCAGCCGAAGAAAAATCCGAATTCGATATCCATCTGAACTCCGCTGGAGCTGGAAAGCTCAAGGTGGTGAAAGAGGTGAAAACGCTTCTCGGAGTTGGCCTGAAAGAGGCAAAAGACCTCGTTGATGGTGCTCCTGGTGTGCTCAAAGAAGGCGTACCGAAAGAAGAAGCTGAGAAGATTAAAGCAGCCCTCGAAGAGGCTGGAGCTGAGGTCGAATTGAAGTAATTCAGACCCGGCGCCATGAATTTCCCGACAGCGGATTTTCTGGCAACAGAAAGGCTTAGCCAGTGGTTTTCACTGGCTAGGCCTTCATGTGTTTCTTGCCTGTCGAAAAAATGAACCGTTTTGACACAGGCAGCGTTTCATTGTGTCTGCTCAGCTGCTAAAAATGCTGAAACAGGCCCATCATCCAACTCCTAATAACAAGCAATGGCAAAGAACGGCAAAGCGATTACTGCTGAAGAGGCACGCATAAACTTCGGAAAAATCAAACTCGCTCCAGCCTACCCGGATTTGCTGGAGATTCAGATTAAGTCATTCATGGAGTTCTTCCAACTCGAAACAACCCCCGAGAATAGGATGAATGAAGGGCTCTTTAAAGTGTTTCAGGAAAATTTCCCCATCACCGATGCCAGAAATATCTTCGTCCTCGAGTTTCTCGATTACTTCGTAGATCCTCCAAGATACTCCATCGACGAATGTATGGAGCGGGGTCTGACCTACAGCGTTCCGCTGAAAGCCAAACTGAGGCTCTCCTGTAATGACGAAGAGCATATTGACTTTCAAACCATCGTTCAGGATGTGTTTCTTGGAAACATACCCTACATGACCCCAAAAGGGACGTTCGTTGTGAATGGAGCAGAGCGGGTAATTGTTTCACAGCTCCATCGTTCCCCGGGGGTCTTCTTCGGGCAGAGTTATCACCCAAACGGTACAAGAATTTATTCTGCCCGGGTTATTCCCTTCAAAGGGGCCTGGATGGAGTTCGCAACGGATATCAACACGGTCATGTATGCCTACATTGATCGGAAGAAGAAGTTTCCCGTCACCACACTCCTACGGGCCATTGGGTTTGATTCCGACAAAGAAATTCTCGATCTCTTCGGATTGTCGGAAGAAGTCAAAACAACGCGCAAAAATCTCGAAAAATCGATTGGCCGGAAACTCGCTGCCCGGGTGTTGAGAAAGTGGACAGAAGATTTTGTCGATGAGGATACTGGAGAGGTGGTCACCATTGAGCGAAATGAAATTATCCTCGAAAGGGATATCGCGCTCGACGAGGAGAATATCGAACTGATTCTGGAAGCCGAAATCGATACGGTTATCCTCCAGAAAGAAGATGTCGAAGAAGACTATTCCATTATCTATAATACCCTCCAAAAGGATCCATCAAGTTCTGAAATGGAGGCTGTGCAATACATTTACCGCCAACTGAGAGGTTCGGAGCCACCGGATGAGGAAACAGCTCGCGGAATCATCGATAAGCTGTTCTTCTCAGATAAGAGATACAACCTCGGAGAAGTCGGGAGATATAAAATTAACCGGAAGCTTGGGTTCGACACAGATGAGTCCATTCTCGTCCTGACCAAAGAGGATATCATCTCCATTGTGAAGTATTTGGTCAGTCTCATGAATCAAAAAGCCGAGATCGACGATATTGACCACCTCAGTAACCGACGAATCAGGACTGTCGGGGAGCAGTTGTATGCCCAGTTTGGTGTTGGTCTGGCGCG
This sequence comes from uncultured Saprospiraceae bacterium, assembly GCA_964569025.1. Classification (GTDB taxonomy): domain Bacteria; phylum Bacteroidota; class Bacteroidia; order Chitinophagales; family Saprospiraceae; genus CAZMSQ01. The sequence goes on from CAZMSQ010000019.1 coordinate 6,400, forward strand.
GATGGCACGAACCATCCGTGAGCGGATGAATGTGCGCGACAATGAAGTCTTTACGCCTATTGATCTGATCAATGCCCGAACGCTTTCATCGGTCATCAACTCATTTTTTGGAACCAGTCAGCTCTCTCAGTTTCTTGACCAAACGAACCCGCTTTCAGAAATCACCCACAAGCGGCGTATCTCCGCCCTCGGGCCCGGTGGTCTCTCACGGGAACGGGCCGGGTTTGAAGTTCGGGATGTTCACTATTCTCACTATGGGCGCTTGTGTACCATCGAAACACCGGAAGGGCCGAATATTGGTCTGATTTCGACGCTTTGTGTGCATGCCAAGGTGAATAAGATGGGCTTCCTTGAAACGCCCTATCGCGAGGTGAAAAGTGGAAAGGTAGATGTGGAAGGCGAGGTGATTTATCTGTCTGCGGAAGGTGAAGATTTCAAGAAAATTGCTCAGGCAAATGCACCACTGAATGAAGGCGGTGATTTCCTCTTCGATCGTATTAAGTGCCGCGAACATGGCGAATTCCCGGTTCTGGAGCCCGGAGAAGTCGAGTACATGGACGTGGCGCCAAACCAGATTGTCGGGGTATCGGCATCCATGATTCCGTTTTTGGAAAACGATGATGCGAACCGCGCACTTATGGGTTCAAACATGCAACGTCAGGCCGTACCGCTGATCAGGCCTAACTCGCCCATTGTCGGAACGGGGCTCGAAGGGAAGGTAGCCCGCGACTCGAGAATGCTCATCAATGCAGAAGGTCAGGGTGTGGTGGAGTATGTCGATGCCAATGAAATCGTCATCCGTTATGACCGTACCGAAGAAGACCAGCTTGTCTCGTTTGAAGACGATACAAAAACATACAAACTCACTAAATTCCGGAGAACCAACCAGGGAACCTGCATCAACCTGAAGCCGATTGTTCGGAAAGGTGACCGCGTAACGAAGGGGCAGATTCTCTGCGATGGCTATGCCACTCAGGACGGAGAGCTCGCGCTCGGGCAGAATCTGAAAGTGGCCTTCATGCCATGGAAAGGGTACAACTTCGAAGATGCCATTGTGCTTTCCGAACGTGTCGTAAGGGAAGACGTGTTTACCTCACTCCACATCGAACACTTCGAGATGGATGTGCGGGATACGAAGCTTGGCGAGGAGGAACTGACCAACGACATCCCGAATGTCAGCGAAGAAGCGACACGCGATCTCGACGAAAACGGAATCATCCGGATAGGTGCCTGGGTAAAGGATGGTGATATTCTGATTGGGAAGATTACCCCGAAAGGTGAATCGGATCCAACGCCTGAAGAAAAACTTCTCCGTGCCATCTTCGGTGACAAAGCTGGTGATGTCAAGGATGCCAGCCTCAAGGCGCCACCCTCCATTCGCGGAATCATCATCGGCAAACAGCTGTTTGCTCGGGCTAAGAAAGATAAAGACCAGAAAGAGAAAGAGAAAGAACTTCTCGAGCAGCTCGATGAAGAGCACGCAGTAGCTTTGAACAAGCTGAAAACAACCCTGGTCGATAAGCTCATGAAGTTCCTTAAAGGACGCGCATCTCAGGGTGTGCGGAGTATTTACAACGAGGAACTTATCTCAAAGGGAACCAAGTTCTCGCAGAAAGTACTTAAGGGAATCGAATACGCGGTGGTTGATTACAATAACTGGACCACTGACGACCACCTGAATGGTCTGATTGCAAGGATGTTGCACAATTACAACATCAAGTACAGTGAGGAAGTAGGCCGCTACAAGCGTGAGAAGTTCAACATCAACGTTGGTGATGAGCTGCCGGCTGGTGTTCTGAAACTCGCCAAGGTTTATCTGGCCAAGAAGCGTAAGCTGAAAGTGGGCGATAAGCTCGCTGGACGTCATGGAAACAAGGGGATTGTGTCGCGGATTGTTCGCATGGAAGACATGCCATTTCTCGAAGATGGAACCCCAGTTGATATTGTACTCAATCCACTAGGGGTACCTTCCAGGATGAACCTCGGTCAGATTTTTGAGACGGTACTCGGATGGGCTGGAGATAAACTCGGTATGAAGTTCGCAACGCCGATTTTTGACGGAGCCAGTACCGACGAAATCGAGGAGTACATCAACAAAGCAAACTTGCCGTCTCTTGGTCAGACCTATCTCTACGACGGCGAAACAGGCGACCGGTTCCACCAACAGGCTACTGTCGGTGTCATCTACATGCTCAAGCTCGCGCACATGGTAGATGACAAGATGCACGCACGATCAATCGGGCCTTACTCACTGATTACGCAGCAGCCACTTGGTGGTAAAGCACAGTTCGGTGGGCAGCGATTCGGAGAGATGGAAGTCTGGGCCCTCGAAGCATTCGGAGCCTCTAATATCCTTCAGGAGTTGCTGACCATCAAGTCAGATGACATCCAGGGACGGGCCAAGGCATACGAGGCTATTGTGAAGGGTGACATTCTGCCGGAAGCCAATATACCGGAGTCCTTCAACGTTTTGGTTCACGAATTGCGAGGCCTCGCCCTCGATGTAAAGTTCGAGTGAAGCCGGACTGAACAGTCCCTTCTGAAGCCTATTTTTGACAGTTCTTCAACTTCAGGTTATGCCTTTTAAGAAAAGTTTCAACAAGCAGAAAAATAACTTCGACAGCATCACCATTAGCCTGTGCTCTCCGGATGATATCCTGGAGCGCTCGTATGGTGAGGTGCTCAAGCCGGAGACTATAAATTATCGATCCTACAAGCCAGAACGTGACGGCCTGTTTTGCGAGCGCATTTTCGGACCGGTGAAAGACTACGAGTGCTACTGCGGCAAATACAAGCGCATTCGCTATAAAGGGATTGTTTGTGACCGCTGTGGTGTGGAGGTGACCGAAAAGAAGGTCAGACGTGAGCGTATGGGCCACATCAAACTGGTGGTACCCGTGGTTCACATTTGGTTCTTTAAATCACTTCCCAACAAAATTGGATATTTGCTCGGGCTTTCCTCCAAGAAACTTGAAAGCATTGTCTACTATGAGCGCTATGTCGTCATCCAACCCGGGGTGAAGGAGAATGATGAAGTGGCCCCGCTTGATCTGCTGACTGAGGAAGAATATCTTGATATTCTGGAGTCGCTACCTCAGAATAACCAGATGCTGGATGACGAAGATCCGAACAAGTTTATCGCTAAAATGGGTGCAGAAGCGGTGCGGGACCTCCTATCACGGCTGGATCTCGATCAGCTTTCTTTTGCCCTTCGCCATCAGGCAGCTCATGAAACCTCTCAGCAGCGGAAGTCTGAGGCTTTGAAAAGATTGCGGGTCGTCGAGGCTTTTCGCGATGGGCATACCCGCATGGAAAATAAGCCCGAATGGGCCATTATCCAGTACCTGCCGGTTATTCCGCCAGAGCTGAGACCACTGGTGCCGCTCGATGGTGGCAGGTTTGCCAGCTCTGACTTGAACGACCTGTATCGTCGTGTAATCATCAGGAATAACCGCCTTAAGCGTCTGCTCGAAATCAAAGCTCCGGAGGTCATTCTCCGTAATGAAAAGCGGATGCTCCAAGAAGCTGTTGATTCACTCTTTGACAACTCCAGGAAGTCAAATGCGGTAAAGGCAGAAGGTGGTCGGGCTCTGAAGTCACTCAGTGATGTGCTGAAAGGCAAGCAGGGTCGTTTCCGCCAAAATCTTCTTGGAAAACGTGTTGACTACTCAGGCCGTTCGGTCATCGTAGTCGGACCAACGCTCAAGCTGCATGAATGCGGGCTGCCCAAAGGTATGGCTGCTGAATTGTTTAAGCCGTTTGTCATCCGCAAACTTATTGAAAGAGGGATTGTCAAAACGGTGAAATCAGCGAAAAAGCTGGTTGATCGCAAAGAGCCTGTGATCTGGGAAATTCTCGAAAACATCTTGCGCGGACACCCGGTTCTGCTGAACCGGGCTCCGACATTGCACCGCCTTTCCATTCAGGCATTTCAACCACGTCTGATAGAGGGGAAGGCCATTCAGCTTCACCCCCTCGTATGTGGGGCTTTCAACGCTGACTTCGACGGCGACCAAATGGCGGTCCACGTGCCTTTGAGCCAGGCTGCCATACTCGAGGCACAAGTGCTGATGCTTTCCTCCCACAACATTCTCAACCCTCAGAACGGCTCTCCGATTGCTCTGCCTTCACAAGACATGGTACTTGGATTGTACTACATCACAAAAGAAAAGCGCTCTACCAAAGAGGTCAAAGTGCTGGGTGAAGGCAAGAAGTTCTACTCGCCTGAAGAAGCAATCATTGCCTATAACGAAGGTCAGGTAGACCTGCATGCGGTTATAGAGGTGAGAATTCCTGTCAAGGAAGACGACAAGACCGTCGTAAAACGCATAGAAACGACCATGGGAAGGGTGCTCTTCAATCAGGTCGTTCCGGATGAAGTGCCTTACATCAATACGCTTCTGACCAAAAAGAACCTCAAGAATGTCATTGGAGATGTAATCCGCCGGACCAATTTTGATGTTACGGCTGATTTCCTTGACTCCATCAAGGAGCTCGGATTTATGTGGGCATTCAAGGGTGGACTTTCCTTTAATCTCGGTGACCTGATTACTCCAACTGTGAAGGCTGACGTTTTGCAGGATGCTCAGGAAGAGGTGGATGAGGTATGGGATAACTACGAGATGGGTCTGATTACGTTTAATGAGCGGTACAATCAGATCATTGACAAGTGGACGTATGCCGACAACTTGATCACAGAAAACCTGATGAAGGAATTGGCTTCGCACAAGCAAGGTTTCAACTCAGTGTTTATGATGCTTGATTCCGGTGCCCGTGGTTCCAAGCAGCAAATCAAGCAGTTGTGTGGATTGAGAGGTTTGATGGCGAAGCCGCGGAAATCCGGCGATACCGGAGGTGCTGTCATCGAGAACCCGATTCTTTCCAATTTCATGCAAGGGCTATCGGTCCTCGAGTACTTTATTTCGACCCACGGTGCGAGAAAGGGTCTTGCAGACACAGCCCTGAAAACGGCAGATGCCGGGTATCTAACCCGACGCCTTGTGGATGTTGCCCAGGATGTTGTCATCATGGAAGAGGATTGCAATACGCTCAGAGGGATTGAGACATCAGCACTGAAAGACAACGATAAAATCATCGAATCACTGGCTTCAAGGATTGTCGGCCGGTATACCCTGCACGATGTCTACCATCCGGATAGTGAAGAGGTCATAGTGCCGGCAAATTCCTACATCAGCGAAGATGGAGCTGAACTGATAGAGAAGGCAGGTATCGAAGAGGTGACAATCCGCTCGGTACTGACCTGCGACTCGGTCAGAGGCGTATGTACCAAGTGTTATGGTAAAAACCTTGCAACTGGTCGAATTGCGGAGGCCGGAGATGCTGTAGGCATTATTGCTGCACAGTCTATCGGTGAGCCAGGTACCCAGCTGACATTGCGGACTTTCCACGTGGGTGGTATCGCCTCTGTTACAAAATCAGAGTCCGAGATGGTTGCCAAATTCGACGGTGAGCTCGAGTTTGACAGCGTACAAACCACATCCAATGAAGAAGGTGCGGGTGAAACAGTTCTTTCCCGAACTGGTGAAATCCGGATCATAGACAGCAAAACAGGGAAGGTATTCTCCTCCAATCACCTTCCTTACGGAGCTACTCTGTATGTGAAGGAAGGGAAGAAGATTAAGAAGGGAGAAAAAATCTGTGACTGGGATCCATTTAATGCCCTCGTGATTTCGGAATTCGGCGGAATTATCCAATTCGACTCAATCGAAGAAGGGGTGACTTTCCGGACCGAACGCGATGAGCAGACTGGTTACACCGATAAAATCATCATTGAATCCAAGAATAAGCGGAAAATCCCGACAGTTCGTATTGTGAATGTCGATGGGGAAATACTCCGCACCTATACGCTGCCCGTTGGAGCCTACCTTTCTGTCGATGATGGTCAGGAGATTGTTCCTGGTCAACGCATTGCAAAAATCCCGCGGAAGCTTGGTAAAATCCAGGATATCACGGGTGGTTTGCCACGTGTTACAGAGCTTTTTGAAGCCCGGAATCCTTCTAATCCAGCCGTTGTATCCGAAATTGACGGTGTTGTCGGGTTCGGACGAATTAAGCGTGGTAACCGGGAAGTAGTGGTCGAGGCAAAAGACGGCCAGAAGCGTAAGTACCTGATTGGTTTGTCCAAGCATGTGCTTGTGCAGGAAGGTGACTTTGTGCGAGCTGGGACACCCCTTTCTGACGGAACCATAGCCCCTCGTGACATTCTTGCGATCAAGGGTCCATTTGCAGTTCAACAGTATCTGGTTAATGGGGTGCAGGAAGTGTATCGCTCTCAGGGTATTGGCATTAATGATAAGCACCTCGAGGTCATTGTGCGTCAAATGATGCGCCGTGTGCAAATCGAGGATCCGGGAGATACCAGCTTCCTTGAGGGTGAGGCAGTTGAAAAGCACGACTTCCTCGAGCAAAATGATTGGATTTTCGATAAGAAGATCATCACTGATTCCGGAGACTCGACGGCCCTTCGTCAGGGGCAATTGGTGAGCTTGCGCCAAGTGCGAGAGGAGAACAGTAAGCTGACGCGAGAAGATAAAAAGCCGGTTGAATACCGTGATGCGGTGTCTTCTACCTCCAGCCCGTTGCTTCAGGGTATTACGAAATCCTCCCTCGGCACGACAAGTTGGATTTCAGCCGCTTCATTCCAGGAGACCACTAAGGTCCTCTCTACCGCGGCAATTGCGGCAAAACGTGACGGTCTCAACGGTCTTAAGGAGAATGTCATTGTCGGCAAGCATATTCCCGCTGGCACCGGTATGCGTGAGTTCCGGGATATGGTTGTTATGACAGAAGCAAAGTGGCAGGATATCGAAAAGCAACGTGCCCTCATGGAAGAGGCGGAAACTGAGGAAGTCGCAGAGTAATTTCTCTTTCAGGCTTCGTGGCCTGCGTATATTGATAATGACACAGCCCCGCATCTTGTTTGGATGCGGGGCTTTCTCTTCTTGGTAACTATTGCCAGATTGGAGAGAAGATGTCGCTGCGCTGCAGCTTAAAGAAAGCCCCCATATTTTTTCTAATGAGATATCGCTGCGCTGCAGCTATAAATTGATACGGCTTCATGCCCGCCAGGATAGCAGATTATTGTGATGCAGCTTGGCGAGAGTTTTGGCCCTCTTTATTCCGGATAGAGGCTCCATTTTCGGTTCATGTGCTGGAAGAGCATATTGTGATACGGCCTTTGGATTGTTTTGAATCTTCTAAAGCCGGATAAGACAGTATATTCTGACATGGTGGAAGAAAAAAAAGGCTGCTTCACTGGTAGGTGAAGCAGCCTTTTTTTCAGGGAGGCAGCGATTTATAATCGCTGCGGAATATTGTGCCGAAGGCGGGAGTCGAACCCGCACACCCGTAAAGATACACGCCCCTGAAACGTGCGCGTCTACCAATTCCGCCACTTCGGCTTAGAGTGGGGCAAATGTAGAGAAACTCTGTTGACTACACAATGAGCCTGGTGAAAAACTTTTCATTTTCCTTTGTGTAAATCTCTCCGACAGGGGAGGAAGATGGAAAGTATGAAATCGCACCGGAAAGTTTCTGATAAAAAAGAATGAGTACCGAAGGTGGGGCTCGAACCCACACGGTGTTGCCACCACTGGATTTTGAATCCAGCGCGTCTACCAATTCCGCCACTTCGGCTCATGAAAGACGGCTCATTTGCCGGCCGGGTGCAAAGATACGTCTTTTTCCGTTCATTGCAAGGGAAGTGGGGTTGGGATTTGCCACCTTGTAAAAAGTCCCAACGGATTGGTTAAGAATTTGTTATGGTGTAAATGGCGGTTGGTTTGCATGCTTATTTGCTCAGGAACCGGTAGAGGTCGAGGCCATTGGCATAGATCACGAGAGCGATGATAATGATAAACCCTACGAGGGTAGCGTATTCCATGAATTTATCGCTCGGTTTCCGGCCCGTGGCAACTTCATAAAGCAGGAACATCACATGGCCTCCGTCGAGGGCTGGGATGGGAAGAAGGTTCATCAGGGCCAAAATCAGAGAAAGTATGGCGGTGATTTCCCAGAATGCCTCCCAGTTCCAGGTGGTTGGAAACAGGCTGGTGATGGTACCAAAGCCGCCGAGGCTGTCGGATGCTTTAATTTTTCCGCGAAACATCTGTCCAAAGGCTTTGAGTTGATCAGAGAGAAAGGTGATACCTCGCCTGGAGCCTGCTGCCAGAGCACTCCCAAATGAGTAATCCATGCGCTCCGTTTGGAAAAAGTGATCAGGGTTTTGATATGGAAAGACGCCAATCATTCCCTTCTCTGTTGTGGTAAGAGAAATGTTCATGGTGTCGCCATCCCGTATCAGTCCAAGTACGATAGAGGCCTCAGACTTTCCCTTCATGGTTTGCTGAAAGTCCTGCCAATAGGGAGTTGGTTGATTATCAACTGAAATAATTTGGTCATCAGGCTTGAGGCCGGCTTTTGCTGCAGGCAGACCGTCTTGAACCTGAGCGATTTGAAATGGAATTCGCGCTGAATACAAGGAGGGTCCCTGATTGGCAAACGTAGCAAGGCGGGCTGCGGTTTCTTCATCAACCGGGATACTGATCTCTCGACCACCTCTGTTGACTGTCATTGATTGCGCATCACCCAAAATGATGTCGAGATACGCTTTCCGCGGGTTAAACTTCTCGGTCCGTTTTTCTCCGATTGCAACAATCTGATCTCCGTGCTGAAGACCCAGTTCCAAACCCAATGAGTCAGCATGGATGCCATAAGTAACCTGATCAGAAGGGAGGTATTCTTCACCCCAAACAAAGAGAACCATTCCAAAAATAAACAGGCCCAAGAAGAAGTTGACGGTCACACCTCCAAGCATAATGATCAGGCGCTGCCACGCAGGCTTCGATCTGAATTCCCAATCTTGAGCTGGTTGCTTCATCTGCTCGGTATCCATGCTTTCATCAATCATCCCCGAGATTTTGACGTAGCCCCCAAGCGGAAGCCAACCGATGCCGTATTCCGTATCTCCGATTTTTTTTGAAAACAGTTTTTTCCCCCACGCATCAAAAAACAGATAGAATTTTTCGACACGGGTGCCGAAGAGTCGGGAAGGAATAAAGTGGCCTCCTTCGTGAAGGATGATGAGAATGGACAGGCTGAGTACCAACTGTCCGACCATAACGGCAATGTCCATAGGGCGATTTCCTGAGTGTGATGTGTTGTACTTGTTCGGGATAATTTACGTCTATCCCTTTATTTGCTTTGCAAAGGTAGTGTGTATCTTTAACTTTGACTCATCTGTAACCCGAAAACCCACTGTTGCGTTCAACGTTTCCTATGCAGTTGTTTTATTGTCCGAATATCAGTCAGGGTGAAGTCAGTATGCCTGAAGATGAAGCCCGGCATTGTGTGCAGGTTTTGCGGCATCGGGTGGGTGACCGGATTCATGTCGTAGACGGGACAGGCGGTCGGTATGAGGCAGAGATCACAGCAGCTGGAAAGCGCGGCTGCAGGGTGATGCCGGTATCGGGCCATCAGCAGGAATTGGCAGGGAGGGTGAGGCTGCACATGGCTGTGGCGCCAACCAAGCAAATTGACCGGTTCGAATGGTTTTTGGAGAAATCTACCGAAATCGGAGTAGATGCCATCACACCAATTCTCTGTCATCGTTCAGAACGACAGTCAATTCGGGAGGACCGTTGCGTCAGGGTATTGATTTCTGCTATGAAGCAGTCCCTGCGCGCTCATTTGCCAGAGTTTCGGCCAATGGTGAGGGTAGAGGATTTTCTCAGCAATCCGCAATTGGAGGACTTCGCGGGGCGTTTCATAGCGACATGTGAGGATATCCCTAAAAGCCCCTTGTCGGCGGTTGTCCCAGGATCTGGGAATGTTCTTGTGATGATTGGCCCGGAGGGAGATTTTGAGGGGTTTGAACTGGAGAAGGCAGCTCTGGCCGGCTTTCGCCCGGTGTCTCTCGGTGAAAGTCGGCTTCGCACAGAAACGGCAGGGATTGTGGCTTGCCACACTGTCAACCTGATGGGGCAGTTACATGTGGGTTGAGGTTGGGGTTTCAGAATAATTGAAAGGCATCTTTGCAAACCAATAAATACAAGAATGAGACACATTACGCTTCTGGCTTTTTTCACAATCCTTTCTCTGGCTTTTCGACCTGCTGCTGAGGGTGATGCGCAGGTTTTGCAGATGGCTTTGCTGAAATACAGCGGAGGAGGGGATTGGTATGCCAATCCGACTTCACTGCCCAACCTGGCGACGTTTTGCAACGAAACGCTCCATACAGCTTTCAATCCTGACTATGCCACAGTAGAGGTTGGGAGTGCGGATTTGTTTAATCACCCATTTGTGCATATGACAGGCCATGGAAATGTGGTGTTTTCTGATGCAGATGCTGAAAATTTACGCAAGTACCTTCAGGCCGGTGGCTTTTTGCATATTGATGACAACTATGGTATGGATCCATTTGTGCGTACGGCCATGAAGAAGGTCTTTCCTGAGCAACAATTTGTGGAGTTGCCATTCAGTCATCCGATTTATCACCAAACGTATTCATTTCCAGACGGGTTACCGAAGGTGCACAAACATGATGAGCATCCACCTCAGGGGTTCGGCTTGTTTGTTGAAGACCGTCTGGCGGTATTTTATACCTTTGAATGTGATTTGGGAGATGGCTGGGAGGATCCCGGAGTGCACAATGACCCCGAAGCTGTTCGTCTGGCCGCACTGCAGATGGGGGCCAATCTTGTTCAATATGCTTTTCAGCAATAAACAGCTGACATGCAGTTTCAGTTAGCTGATGAGATTGTAGAGCTGCTTTTCAGATATTTCTGCCCAGGGAACCATTGTTTCCTGAAACGACCGATAAGAATCCCAAATTTTTTGAGCCTTTGGATCTGAGCCGGCCAGTTCTTCCATGACTTCGCGACTGTATGTGCGCAGGGTTTCGAGAACTGGTTTCGGAAAAATCCGTAATTCGACTTTCGCCTCTTGGATCAGCTGTTGCAGGGCGAGGCTGTTTTTCATTTCAAATTCTGCTAACACCCATTCATTTACGGCACTGGCAGCACTATTGATAATTGCCTGCAAGTCAGGGGGGAGTTGTTCGAAAGCTTTTTTATTGAACAGGAGTTCAAGAACGGGTCCTGGCTCCTGCCAGGCCGGGGCATAATAATATTTGGCGATTTTCTGAAAACCCATGCTTCGGTCATGGTAGGGTCCAATCCATTCAGTGGCATCAATGACCCCCCTTTCGAGGCCTGTGTAGATTTCACCTCCAGCCAGTAACACAGGGCTTGCTCCGGCTTTTTTCAGGACTTTACCACCCAGTCCGGCAATTCTGATTTTCAATCCTTTGAGATCTTTCATAGAATTGATCTCACGGTGAAACCACCCACCCATCTGTACGCCGGTATTTCCGCCCGGCAGCGGCAGTAGTCCATAAGGGGCATACAGCTCTTGCCACAGTTCCAGACCATTCCCTGCTCTGAGCCATGCGTTGGTCTGTTGGGCATTCATGCCAAAAGGGACTGTGGTAAATATTTGTGCGGCCGGTATTTTCCCGGCCCAATAATAGGCGGCGCTGTGACCCATTTCGGCCACACCGCTGCTTACAGTATCGAATACTTCGAGGGGTGGGACAAGCTCTCCGGCAGCAAAAACTTGTATGTCCAATCGCCCTGCGGACATTGACCTGACGAGGTCAGCAAACAGGTGTGCGCCATCAGCCAATGTCGGGAAATTTGGCGGCCAGGTGGTCACCATTTTCCATTTGTATCGGCGGTCGGTAATCAGACCAGGAGAGCCAGGCTGCTGAGCGACGCTTTTTGGTCCGAAAAGCTTGATGCCCAGCGGCAGCGAGATGGTTCCAATGGCGAGGCCTTTCAGCAGTGCCCGGCGTGTACGTCGCTTCCGTGGTGACTCCATGATTTTGGTAAATCGTTATTCGGGCTCCTTGAGACCAAAGCTGAGATCTCCGGCATCACCCATGCCCGGCACGATGTAGGACTTTGCCGTCAGTTCTTCATCAATGGCACCCACCCAAAAATTCACGCGGGGATGCTGGCGGCTTACAAACTCTAGTCCTGTGCGGCATGCAATGGCGCTGACAGCATGAATCTCAGATGGGTTTCCCGTCTCGATGAGTGCTTGTATGACTAAATTCATAGAAGCTCCAGTAGCGAGCATTGGGTCACAGAGAATCAGCGTGGCGCCTTCAAGATTTGGTGACGATACGTATTCTACATTGATTTCAAGTGAACCGCTTTTGTGTTCGATCCGATAGGCAGAAATAAAGGCGTTATCGGCGTGATCGAACATCCGGAGCATGCCGGCATGCATAGGGAGCCCAGCTCGCAAAATGGTGGCCAGTACAATTCTGTGAGCTGGCACTTCAACGGTTGCCATGCCAAGGGGTGTTTCAACCTGTTTTGATTCATAGGTCAGCTGCTTACTCAGTTCGTAGGCAAGAATCTCCCCGAGCCGCTCCAGATTGACGCGAAAGCGCCATCGATCTTTTTGGATTTCCTTGTCTCTGAGTTCCTTGAGAAACTGATTGCCGATACTTGGCTGTTCACTGAGATTGAATATCATATCTTTGCGCTCTGAAAACCCGAGAATATGTTTATTGTATTGGTTTCATTGGTCATTGGCCTCTTTGTGGCCATGCTGTTTGTCAATATTTACTTCAGGATAAAGGTAATCAAATCATATCGACGTCTGGTAGCGCACAAGGTAGAGTTTGGCCCTGCGCATGTATTCAATATATCGAAACTCAGGACTGAGGTGTTGCCACGCTATCCTGCACAGGCAGACGACATCCTGACCTTTGTAAACAATCTCCGGTATTCCATCCGCATGGCAACAGTTCTCCTCTTTTTGATTACAGCTTTCGGCGCGGTGTTGATGTATTTCAGAAACATTCCCTGAAAGAGTTTTTTCCGAACTTCCCCACTTCGATATGTGGGCATTCCCGGCTGAAAAGGTATATTTGGGAGCCTTCGGGTACTCAGATTTGACCCAAACGAATACAGAATATGCTCAAAATAGGCGTTTTTGGAGCTGGCCATCTCGGGAAGATCCATTTGAAGTGTCTGCAAATGACGGATCGATACGAGCTGGTCGGATTTTATGATCCGGATGAAGCCACTGCTCGTGCTGTCGCAGAAACGTTTCAGGTGCGAAGATTTGAACGTCCTGAACAGTTGTACGATGCTGTGGATGTTGTTGATATTGTAACGCCAACGGTGACTCACTTCTCACTGGCAAAAGACGCAATAGAACGGGGCAAGCACATTTTCGTGGAAAAACCACTGACCCGGAGCATTGAGGAGGCACGAGAGCTCATGAAACTGGCCAGAAGTGCCGGAATCAAGGTTCAGGTTGGGCATGTTGAGCGGTTTAATCCCGCATTTCTTTCCCTGCATAGCCAATCTCTGAACCCCATGTTTGTTGAGGGCCATCGATTGGCCCAGTTCAACCCGAGAGGGACAGATGTATCGGTTGTGTTGGACCTGATGATTCACGATCTGGACATTGTCTTGAGTGTGGTCAGATCTGATGTCCGTTCGGTGAGTGCCAGCGGGGTAGCCGTGGTGAGTTCAACACCGGATATCGCGAATGTGAGGCTCGAGTTTGAAAATGGTTGTGTGGCTAATCTGACGGCAAGCCGGATATCTCTTAAGCAAATGAGAAAGCTTCGGCTTTTCCAGAAAGACGCTTACATCAGCATAGATTTTCTGGAGAAATCCAGTCAGGTCATCCGCATGTTTGACCGTCCGGAAGAGTTGGATGCCAGCCAGAGGGAGCAGCTGATGCAGTTGGACACACCAGAGGGGCCACGGTTCATTCACATTGACCAGCCTGCCAGTGAGCCGGTGAATGCCATAAAAATGGAGTTGGAAACGCTTGCGGAGAGCATTCTTGAGGATAGCCCGCCCAGAGTTTCGATTGAAGACGGCTATCGGGCACTTGTTGTAGCCCACGAAATTATCGAACAGATTGAATCGCGGAACTCGATACTGCGCACACAGGCCTGATAGGGGCCGCAGATTGAAAGTGGAATTCATGAAAAAGCCAAGGAATTGTATCGGATGCCAACAGATGGCAAATCTCCTGATTGGATTGTGCCTCGTCGTCGGATTGGCCGGATGTTCGATCATTGAGGGGGATGAAGACATTCCGTCTTATCTCTATATCGAGCCATTTGTTTTCGAGTCCGGAGACCCTGCCAATGAGGGCTCTTCCTCAGCCCTCATACCTTATGGCTGGGTTTATGCCGGAGGCGCATTTTTCGGGGCTTACGAATTACCTGCAAGAGTACCAGTGGTAGCAGAAGGGAATACGCGAATAACGGTGCTTCCGGGAATCCGTGACAACGGATCTGTCATCACTCCTCAGGTGTATGCTTTTTATGAACGCTATGAGCAGGATATCTCTCTGGAGCCGCTGAGGACAGACACCATTATTCCAGTGACAAGATACCTGAGTGACCTGAATTTTCTGTTCTTGGAGGACTTTGAAGGGGGGCACCCCTTCGTGCTTGATGTACAGGGCAATCAGGTTGAAGATTTGACAATTAATTTCGAACCCCCTCTGCCTTTCGAGGGCGGGGCCGGACAGTTGTTTGTTGATGAGGATGCTCCCATCAGCAGTGTCATTACGCAAAATACGCTTGTTGGCCTGCCTACCAATGGGACGCCGGTTTACCTGGAGCTTGACTATCTTACTGACGTTAATCTCAGAATTGGCCTTCTTGCATTTGATGCCCAGGGTGCTACTCTGCCACTGACAACCCTCGTACTCCGCCCCAATGAATCTTGGAACAAAGCATATTTTAGTCTTGCAGATCCGCTCAATGCGGTTGTGGGCCGTGGGGTTGCCTACAAAATAGTCCTCTCCGCAGAGCTTCCCTCAAATAATGAAGGGTTTACAGTCACATCCGGAAATGCCTTTGTAGACAACGTCAAACTCGTCACCTTTTAGCCTATCGGCGTTTCGGTATGGACAGGAGCAGAAAAATAGACCTTGCAATCTATCTGGTTGCTGATTTTCTGACCGCTATGGTCGTTTGGGCCCTATTCTTTCTCTATCGGAAAAACCTTGAGGCGACCACTGAACCGGCTCAAATCTGGCAAGACACTCAATTATGGCTAGGGCTCGCGGTGGTTCCAACCGGATGGGTTTTACTCTACGCCATTTTTGACGACTACCGTGATTTGTATCGCCAGTCCCGCCTTTCAACCTTTGCACGGACATTTTTCATATCCCTTCTCGGTGTTTTGGTTCTGTTTTTCACCCTGATCCTCGATGATTTTGTGGAAGACTACCGTACCTATTATCAGTCATTCTTTTTTCTTTTTTCCCTGCACTTTTCCCTGACGGCCCTACTCAGAATGATTCTCCTGACCCGGGCGAGCCGTAGGCTCAAAACAGGGAAGGTGACCTTTAATACGCTTATTGTAGGGGGAAATCAGAATGCAGTGGACCTCTATCGGGAAATTATGGCCCTCGAGAAAGGACTGGGGTATCATTTTGTCGGATTTGTCGATACAAATGGTCAGAGCAGCAATGAACTCGGTGCATATCTGCCGGCCCTTGGAGGTATTCAGGAAATGCCGGAAATAATCAGGCAAAAGGGTATTGAAGAGGTGATTGTCGCAGTTGAGACTTCAGAGCACAACAGGGTCCGCGAAATCCTGAATCTCTTGTATGATCTTGGTGATGAGGTCCTTGTCAAGATTATTCCCGACATGTACGACATCCTTTTGGGTATCGTCAAAATGAACCACGTGTATGGGGCAGTGCTGCTGGAGGTAAGGCAGGGTCTGATGCCGCGATGGCAGCGACTCATCAAGCGCGGGCTTGATGTCTTGGTCAGCATTGTACTCTTGCTTGTCCTCTCTCCGCTTTACCTGTACATCACCATCAGGGTCAGGCTTTCTTCACCGGGTCCCGTGTTTTACCGACAGGAGCGCATCGGCCAGTACGGGCGCCCATTTTTCATCCTTAAGTTTCGCTCTATGATGGTAGGCGCTGAAAAGGAAGGGCCTCAATTATCATCAGAAGATGATCCAAGGGTGACCTCATGGGGCAGAATCATGCGTAAATGGAGATTGGATGAGTTGCCCCAATTTTGGAATGTCTTGAAAGGCGACATGTCATTGGTTGGTCCCCGGCCTGAAAGGCAGTATTATATCGACAAAATTGCAGAGGTAGCTCCCCATTATAAACAGCTGCTGAAAGTGCGTCCGGGTATCACCTCATGGGGTCAGGTGAAGTACGGATACGCCTCTACTGTCGAAGAAATGGTCCAGAGACTTAAGTTTGATATTCTCTACATCGAGAACATGTCTCTGGCCCTCGACTTCAAAATTCTCTTTTATACCGTATTGGTGCTCACTCAAGGCAAGGGGAAGTAGAAGTCCGAAGCCGTAAGCCCCTATTCTTCTTCTTGCTGTTTCTGTTCGATTTTGTTAATCTGAAGTGCTGCCTTGATTAGGAAATCATCATGGTGGAGCGAGTACTCCTGATAAACCATGAGCATGCGGGCTGCATCGTAGGCTGCCGATTTCGGTACAATCTGCTTTGCTGCTATTGGATGCAACCAGTATTCCAGATTGTTAGAACGCAGATATGACCCCTCAAGGCTGAAGTTAATAACCTTGGTCAGCTTGTTGAGTGAAAACAGGTAATTGGTTTCGTCACGGATTATGTGCTGAAGATCAATAAAATCTTTGCGATAAAACTTGACGCCATTTTTTTCACACAGGAAAACGTCGCGCCTTCCGTCGAAAATGCTGATGACATCAAAGTTGTACTTCTTCAGTTTCTTGGCAAAAAAAGAAGATATGACTTTTTTGAATGGGTGAAGCTTATTGAAAGAACCTTTGAGAATATTCTTATCAACAGTGTGTGCTTCGTCAAAAGGTTTTCGGCGGTGCGTCCGCATATTGAAAACCTCGTGAATTTTTCCGGTGGTTGTGCCGAGGTCATCGATGCTATTATAGACATTCACAATATCGATATCGGCATTATTAATCAGGCTTTCCAGAAAGATTCTGTTGGTTTCAGGCTCGAAAACCAAAAGGGCTACTTCGCTGATGGCAAAGAAGTTGGGAGGCCCGCCGTAGATGTTCCCATACTTGAGTTCAAGAAAGGCGATGTTTTGTTCCACTGTTCTGCTGTTTTGGACCGTTCGGCTTTTGTGACTCTAAAAATGAGTATTTCAGTATGAATGTACGATTTTTGTTATTGTTTTCTGTCCCTTGCGGCTGAAAAATTTGAGCCTGCAAAGTAACAGTCTTTTTGGGGAAAAGAGGATTAGGGGATCAGGAAATGCCCATTTTCGTAAATTTTTTCTCCATTTGCGAGTATTTCTCCTCCATTGGTCATGTCTGTAATCATATCCCAATGGACTGGTGATTCGTTTTTCCCGCCGGCTTGAATGTAAGACTGCCCGATGGCCAGATGTACTGATCCGCCGATTTTTTCATCAAACAGGATATTACGGGTGGTGCGTGTGATGTCATAATTGGTACCTATTGCCGCCTCCCCAAATCGCCTGGTGCCTTTCATGGAGAAAATCCGGTCGAGAAACTCCTTCCCGCGAGCTGCTTCCCATTTTTCGATGTATCCGTCTTTCACCCACAGTCGTACTCGCTCGACTTCATGGCCCATATAGACGCCGGGGTAAGAAAATTCGATGGTGCCGTTGACTGAGTTTTCGACGGGAGATGTGTAAATTTCTCCTGATGGCATATTTGTCTGCCCGTCTGAGTTAATCCATGTTCGACCTTTTGTGGAGAATGTCAGGTCTGCATAGGGGCCTTTGTAGTGAAATTCTGAGCACGAATTGAGGTGATCGGCAATAGATTGCTGGTGGCTTCGCACCTGAAGCCAGGCTGTGACGGGGTCCTG
Source organism: uncultured Saprospiraceae bacterium (assembly GCA_964569025.1). Taxonomy (GTDB): domain Bacteria; phylum Bacteroidota; class Bacteroidia; order Chitinophagales; family Saprospiraceae; genus CAZMSQ01. The sequence goes on from CAZMSQ010000019.1 coordinate 24,289, forward strand.
GTCAAAGAGCTTGCAGGCCTTATAGACAAAATGCTGGTAGTCATCAATTGACATGGACGCATTTTGTGCGCTGGCAGAGGTGGGATACAGGCACAGGTTTCTTTTCAGAGATCGGCTGGCTGTGCGCTGTGAGTAGATTTTTTGCAGCCCGGAGAGTGCCTCTTGACGCAGGTTGACCTTTGTTGAATTGACCTCCTGATCTTCCCGCAGATTGAATGGAGCCATGATGTAGAGGTAGGCTTCGAAATGTTCCATGGCCTCGCGGTAAAGGGGGGAGACGAATGTGAGTTGATCCCCTTCGGCCTCTTGCATGAAAATGGCATTCTGACCTTCGAACTGAACGTCTAGCGCCATGTTGCCACCGCGCCGGATGGTCTGCCGAAATACCTCTCTGACGAGTGGCTCGGCCAGCGTGGTCGTGCGGACAAGCAAGCGGTCGCCGGGCTGGATGTCGAGGCAATACTCAACCAACAGCCGGGCGTATTTTTCGAGAATGGGATTCATGGCGGGCTTATTTACCAGTGTTTGATGCGATATGGATAGCGCTCTTCGTAGATGGCAGCGACCATATGTTTGATGGTGGCACGAAGAGTATCGATGTGTTCGTGTTCAGCAGCAGACACGAAAATGACATCGTGTTCGAATTCAATTTTGAGTTTTTCTCTTAACTCATCAAGAATTCCCTGTTTTATCTCCTCCTCGAGGTAGCGGTCGAAATACCGCTCGCGATAAAGGTCAATTTTGTTGAACACCAAAAGCGTGGGTTTGTCGTAGGCATTCATTTGCCGAAGGGTATCGTTGACGGTGCGGATATGCTCTTCAAACTGAGGGTGGGCAATGTCAACGACATGGAGCAGGAGATCGCTTTCGCGAACCTCATCGAGAGTTGATTTAAAGCTTTCTACCAGATGGTGAGGGAGTTTTCGGATGAAGCCGACAGTATCGGACAGCAGAAAAGGCATGCGATCGAGCACCACCTTTCGGACTGTGGTATCGAGCGTTGCAAAGAGTTTGTTTTCTGCAAAGACGTCGGATTTACTCAGGAGATTCATGAGGGTCGACTTCCCGACATTGGTATATCCGACCAGTGCCACCCGGACAAACTCCCCGCGCTGCTTTCGCTGTGTGACATTTTGCTGGTCGATTTTTTCAAGGCGCTTCTTTAGCAGGGAAATTTTTTCCCGGACAATTCGGCGGTCGGTTTCGATTTCCTGTTCTCCTGGGCCCCTCATGCCAATTCCGCCTCGCTGCCGTTCGAGGTGAGTCCAGAGGCCTCGCAGCCTGGGCAGAAGGTATTGCATCTGAGCCAATTCGACCTGCGTTTTTGCTTGTGCGGTTTGCGCTCGTTCAGCGAAGATGTCGAGAATCAGTGTAGAGCGGTCTACAATTTTGACTTTCAGCAATTCTTCCAGCACGTGCGTCTGCTTGCCAGTCAGGTCATCATCGAAAATGGCCAGACTGACCTCCTCATGGGTATCAATGTAGGCCTTGATTTCTTCCACCTTCCCCGAGCCTATGAATGTCCGGGGGTTCGGTTGGTCAAGTTTTTGGGTGAAGCGCTTCCGGGTTTTTGCTCCAGCAGTCAGAGCCAGAAATTCGAGCTCATCCAAATATTCTTCAACCTGTTCCTCGGTCTGAGAGTTGTGTACCAATCCAATGAGAACAGCCTCTTCAACTTTGGTTCCCAGACCTTTCCGTTCTTTTTCTCCTATATTCCAATCCATAAATTCATTGTGCAAAGTGTACCCCGCAAGCGGGAAATAATCATGAGCGGGACAAAATCCACTCAGAAGGATCAAGTCTTGTTTTGTCTTGCCACAACTCGAAATGGAGTTCTGACTGTCCATTATCGTTATCGGCCTTGATAACCCCAATGGTTTGTCCGACTTCGACAGATTGTCCGCGGTTGACAGTCAGAGATTCGAGGTTGGAATAGACGCTGTAGTAGTTTCCATGGCGGATAATCAGCATAAAATCGTGTCCCGGCACAAACTGGTCTGCCAGCACGGTACCTGGAAAAATGGCCTTTGCCGGCGCATTTCTACGCGTAAGCAAGTCAATTCCGTTGTTGACGATAAACACACTTTCAATGGTAGGGTGGGGTTGTTTGCCGAATAGTGTGGTAATAATTCCCTCTTCTACCGGCCATGGTAACTTCCCTTTATTGTTGGCAAAATTCTCGCTGTCCAGTGCGATGGCCTCGGATGCTCCGGCCTTGAGGGTTTTTGCTCTTGCCTCCGCTTCTCTTCTGGCAATTTCCGCTTTGATAATTTCTTCGATGGCCTCAGTCAGGCGCTGATGGGCTGTTTGTTTTTCGCGCAAATCAGAAGCGAGGCGTGTTTCATTTTCTTTCAAATTTTGAAGAATGGCATTTTTCTCAGCGAGTTCTGTAGCCATAAGTTGTTGCTGGTAGCGCTGTGCCTGAATGAGCCGCTCCTGCTCGGCTTTCCGCTCATCGAGTTCTTCTTGCTGTATATGCAGGGTGACCATGGTTTCACGAATTCTGACAGACTGCTTCTGCCGGTAGCGCTCGTATTGTTGCAGGTACTGCCAACGTCGAAACCCCTGGTTGAGGTCCGGTGCAGACAACACAAACCAAAGCGGAGACCGAGTCGCCTTTTGCCGCCAGGCCAGTTGAAGCATTCGCGCAAATTCCTCCTGCAAGCGGTCGAGATCTGTCTGAAGGGCTCCGATAACCTCTTTGGTGCGATTCAGTTTTGTTTGTACATAGGTCAACTCAGATTCGAGATTCTTCAGCAGAGCCTCTCTGGCACGAATCTGTCTTCTGAGCGCGACAAACCCATCAAGGGTATTTTTTCTGGATTCTCTCGTGGTGGAAAGGAGGCGGGTTGTCAGCTTGATTTCTTTGATCAATTCATTCCGGCGGGCCTCAAGCTCCTCCCGGGAGACTTCCTGGGCAGAGAGTCCTAAGGGAAAAAGATAAGAAAAGAGGAGAATAGCCGCAGGGAATACGAGTCGGAGGGCCGGATTACTCAATCCGTTGATAATGGTCAGGTATGTGAAATTGAATTGATTTCGGGACATCCAGCTCAACTTGCTTGAACTCCATTTCCAGGGAGACTCCACCTGTTTGGGGCTCATCAAAGATGATATGGCGAAAGTACGCAAAATTTTCAATCCCGTCTTCTCCAGAAAATTCATCAAAAAGGAAGGATGCCCGGCGTTTTCCCCTGAGATCCGTAAAAGTCATTTCTTGCAAAAGGAATGTGGTTGCGTTAACCACATATTCACTGCGCAACCCGTCAGCCTGCCCCCTGAGTGCGTAGTTTCCTCCAAGGGTATCGCTGTCAAGTGATTTTACTCGAAAAAAGACAGGGTTGCCAAAGAAGGCTTCCTGCAGGGAATGAAAGAGCTGCTCATTGGTGATATCCCTAAACGGGAGATTGAGCCGTTCTTTCAAGTCTTCAAGACTTCCGCTAACGTACTGGTTATTGAGTCTGTCAATGAGAAAAACTGAGTCGGGTCGAAGGAGCATTCTTCCTGCCTCAATCCCGGATTTCTTGAAGTTCATCCAGATGACACTGTCTCTTTTAACTCTCACGTAGCTGACAAAATGCCGGGTTTGCTCTTCGTCGCGGTATATCACCTTGGCACGTGCACTCAGCCAATTGGCGCTCACACGCTGGTCATTCAGCCGTTTGAGCAGGTAGGTGCTCTGACGAGGGTCGACTTCAGCAACGGCTCCAGCGCTGGTTGCCTGTCGGGTTGTCCGACATCCCCCAAGCAGTGCGGCAAGGACCAGAAGGAAAGTGCACATCCGCACGGAAGCCGATGAGGAATTTGAAAACGTCATGAAAACTCGAATCAGTTGCTGGTTGAACGGGTTTGTATTTTGCTCGTGAGTCTTTCGGTATTTCCGCTACCTTCGAGGGCTAGCTGCCAATACCTGACTGCCTCATTCTCATCACCTGCACCCAGTGCAGCATCTCCAAGCCGTTCAAGCACAAAAGCATCATTGACCCCCATATTTAGGGCATTCTCCAGCCAGCTTTTGGCTGATTTCGGATCCCCCTGACGATATGCCAACACGCCCCTTGCAACAGCAATGCCTGGGTGAGAGGGATTGATGTTTTCTGCGCGTTTCAGTATTGGCAGGGCTTTCTCCGGCTGACCCGATTCAATCAGCCTTACGCAATAATTTGACAAGACCGCCACTGATTGCGGTTGGAGGCTGATGGCTTTCTCGAAAGTTTGCGCACCCCGATCGGGTTGTCCTGCCAAAAATTGCGCCTCTCCCAAGCTATTCAGAATATCCATATGCAGTCCTTCCATGCGGGTCGACATAAAAGCGGCTTGTTGGAGGGTCCCTATGGCTTCGGCGTATGATTCCTTCCTAAGAGCTGACAGGCCATTGAGAAAATAGCTCAATGCCTGATTGGGAAACAAATCCAGCGATTCGCCCGATAGAGTGTAGAGTTCGGCGTACTGTTTTTGTTCCAGAAGAATGATCATGAGTTGCTCCCAGACTGAATAGACAGACTTGTCGGTTTGAAGGGCCGTCCGGTAGGCTTCCGCTGCTTCTTCTGTCTGACCGGTCAGGCTCAGGACATCCCCATACAAGGCATGACTTTTGGCTTCAGAAGGGTGTACATCGCGGATGGTCCGGCACAAATCCATAAGTCGCTCGGCTCCAGCCATCGGAGCATGACTCTGTGCGGCTTGTTCAATAAGGGGCAAGACTTGCTGGATCTTCAAGTCGACTGGCACGTCTTTATCACGGAACAGAGCCAGAAGTTTGTCTTCTGCGCTGCCTTCCCGTGGCAATTCCGGCCCACCTCCAACAGCGAGACGTGCTTTCGGGTCTGAAGGGTCAATGGTGAGAATACGCTCGTAGACTTTCAGGGCATCCAGTCTCCTGTCAAGCCGAACAAATAACTCAGCAAGCTCATGCTGGTATTCCAGATGAGATGGATAAGCATCAGCAAGGCTCCGAAGCTCTGCCGCTGCCTTGTCTGGTTTTCCCAGGCCCAGATACAGTCTGACCTTTTTATTGCTGATGTCGGGTACCACGCCGGATTGTTCTTCCAGACGGTCATAAATGCTGATGGCTTCTTCAGGTTTCTGGCCTACCACCAGCAAATAGGCTTCCATCATGAGGTAGTAATCATTGTCAGGATACTGTTTGTGCAGCTCCTCATAAATTTCTGCTGCCTCAATGGCCTTGCCGGCTGACTCAAGTACTTGAGCCAGAAAAGTATGATACCATGGATTGTCCGGATCTTTCTCCACAGCCTGTCGGGCATACATCAAAGCTTTGCCGGATTCTTCTTTTGCCTCAAAAATTCGCGAGAGCTCATAGGCTGCGGCACTGTTGTCGGAGTCATCTTCCAAAATGCGCTCGTACATTTCGATTGCTTCATCAGCGTCACCAACCAATCGCGCCTGGATGGCTGAGATAAACAGTCTGTCAAGGTCTTTTTGGTCAGATTCTCCAGTTGAGAAAGAGCCTTGCCCCGATAATGGGATGACAAGAGATGTCAGGAGGCAGCAGGTTGTGAAAATGAAGCGCAAAGCGTATTGGATCATATCGGTCTGTTATTCCAGCCTGGTGTCATTGCTCAGCCATGCACTCTGGAGTAATCTCCGATGCTGACATCGGAAGGTACACCCGTGTATTCGACATAATTTCCGATCATTGAATCAGAAACGTGAGCCTCGGAAATCCGGCTTTCATTCTGAATAACGCTATTTTTGATCACCGAGTTTTCTACAGAGGTTTTATTTCCGACAGAAACATGGGGCCCAACGACTGAATTGGTCAAAACAGCCCCATCTCCGATGGCGCAAGGAGGGATGATCACAGAATTGGACAGGGTGGCCGTCGGTGAGATTCGGGCTTCTTCCGGAAGTAATTCGAGAATCCGCTGGTTAGCGTGTATCACTGCCTCCTTATTGCCGCAGTCGAGCCACTCTCTGATGTAACCGGGAGAAAATTTGACACCCTTAGCCTTCATATTTTCCAGGGCGTTGGTCAGCTGAAACTCCCCTTTGTCTTTGATATTGTTGTCGAGCAGATATTGCAATTCCTCTCTCAGATTATCTCCGTCCCTGAAAAAGTAAATCCCAACAATTGCCAGATCAGAGACCCATTCATTCGGTTTTTCCACAAAATCTGAGATCACTCCCTCATCGTTGAGTTTGACAACTCCAAACGAAGAAGGATCTTCGACTTTTTGCACCCAAATGATTCCATCTTGTGCCTGGGGGTCAAACTTAAAATCGGCATCAAAAAGGGTATCTGCAAAAGCCACGAGGCAGGGACCCGTCAGGCTTTCGCGGGCGCAGAGGATGGCATGTGCGGTGCCGAGGGGCACATCCTGAGCATACACGCGACCGCGAGCACCCACTGAGGCAGCAATTTGTTCGAGCTGTTTGGTGACTTCGTCGCCGAAATCGCCTGTAATGAATGCAATTTCATTGACAGTTCCTTTGAATGATCTTGTGAGACCTTCAACCAGTCGCTGCACAATGGGTTTGCCTGCAATTGGGACAAGGGGTTTCGGGACGGTGAGAGTATGTGGACGGAGTCTTGAGCCGCGGCCAGCCATTGGGATGATGAGATTCATAAGCGGGAATGTGTGGGTCAAAAAATTATACTGAATCGAAAATCAGACTGAAGCACCAGAGTCATGAGGTTTCTCTGCCCGTCGGCTTGCTACTAGCGGCCGGTACTCCCGAATCCGCCGGTACCGCGACTGCTGTCGTTGAGTTGCGTAACTGGTTTCCAGGTCACCTGCACAACGGGGGCCACAACCATTTGGGCAACGCGGTCGCCAGGTGAGATGGTTTGCGCTTCCTGAGAGATGTTGATCATGGGAATTCCGATTTCTCCACGATAGTCACTGTCAATGGTGCCCGGGGTATTGACTACTGATAGGCCATGTCGGAGCGCAAGACCACTTCGTGGACGAACCTGGGCCTCGTATCCCTCCGGCAGTTCAATAAACAAACCCGTCGGGACGAGCCTCCGTTCCATGGGGGCAAGGGTAATTGGCTCAGGAAGATTCGCCCGGAGGTCAACGCCGGCACTTCCGGCCGTTTCATAGGCAGGAAGGGGGTATGGAGAATGATTGACTATTTTTACTTCAGCCATGAAATAAGGATTTGGTGGCCCATTACTCTACCATAGTCACCTTCAGCATATTTGTGCGGTGTCTCCTGTGCAGTGGCATGGAGCCGATGTTGATGACCACTTCTCCGGGATGCACCAGATTATTGCTTTTCAAAATGTCGATGACATCCTGAATGGATTCGTCGGTGGTGGTGAATTTATCGTAATAAAAGCAATGCACCCCCCACACCAGATTCAGGGTTGAAAGCATAAAGTGGCGGTCGGAAAAAATATAAATTTTCGAAGCGGGGCGGTAGCTTGAGACCTTAAACGCAGTATATCCGGAACTGGTCATCCCGACGATGGCCTTCGATTTGACCTCCTGTGCCAGTCTGGACGCATTGAAACAGACCGCATCGGAGAAAAAGGTCCGGGACTTGCGCGAGGCGACAGGACGGTGGGTTGGCTCGAAATGAGATTCTGCTTCCTCAATAATTTTAGTCATGGCCTCAACCACCTTGATTGGGTGCCTGCCAACTGATGTCTCACCGCTTAGCATCACAGCGTCTGCGCCATCAAGCACTGCATTTGCTACATCCGTAATTTCGGCCCTTGTGGGGCTCGGATTGGTAATCATGCTGTCCATCATCTGGGTGGCTACAATCACTGGCCGTGCTCTCTGGATGCACTTGCGAATGATATCTTTCTGGATCAGCGGCAGCCGCTCCATGGGGACTTCGACCCCCAGATCGCCCCGGGCTATCATGATTCCGTTGGAGAATTTGATGATTTTCTCCAGCCGCTCGACCGCCTCAGGTTTTTCTATCTTAGAGATGACCTTGGCTGAATGGCCTGCTGCCGAGATCCTGTGGACCAGGTCTTTGACATCTTTCGGACTGCGCACAAACGACAGGGCAATCCAGTTGACCGGTTGGGTCAGGATAAACTCAAGATCTGCCAAATCTTTTTTTGTGAGGGATGGCAGTGAAATTTTGGTGTCAGGCAAATTGACTCCTTTTCTGGAAGAAAGGGTTCCCCCGAAGAGTGTCTTGAGTATCACACGATCCACTCCGTTGGTTTCACTGACCTCAAAGACGAGTTTGCCATCATCTACCAGCACACGTTCGCCTACCCTCACATCAGCGGCAAAGCGCTGGTAGCTCATATAAATGGCCTCAGCAGTCCCGACACAAGGCTCATTGACCAGCGTGATGTGATCTCCTTCGGATAGTTCCAGGGCATTGTCCTTAATTTCTCCAACACGGAGCTTTGGTCCCTGCAAATCGGCCATAATACCAATATGAATCCCATATTTCGCGTTGATCGAAATGATATGTTTGATAACAGCCTCGTGATCAGCATGTGTACCGTGGGAAAAATTGAGACGGAAAATATTCACACCAGCATTTGCCAGGCCGAGTAATGCCTCATAAGAGCTGGAGGCGGGGCCCACCGTTGCCACGATTTTTGTGTTCGGGTGGTTGTTTAGGTCCATACTTGTTCATTTAAGCCACAAAGGTAAGAAAGATTGCCTACTCCGCTCATGCACGGGTCGCCTTTGGAATTGCTATTTTTGTGGGAGAGTTTTGTATCCATGAAAGTCTTTCGATTCCTTTCTTTTATCGTCGCATTGGGGTGTGTTCTCGATGGCGTGCACGGTCAGCAACTGATTGTGACTCCGCTATCGGGCGAGGTCAATACCGGGGCTCAAGAGACAGCTCCGGTTATTGCCAGAGATGGGTCCAGATTGTTTTTTACGAGAGCCGGCGATCCGGACTTTAACCGTACTCTGATCGAAGACTCCGTGAATCTCCACGAGACGCTTCGAGAAGACGCTTTCTTCGACTACCTGGGCAGCATTTTCAGTCGCCTTGCCGGAAAGGGAATTTCAGATCCAGTGGCCTCAGATTTTAATCAGGATATCTTTGTGGCCTCGCTGTCTGAGTCCGGAGAGGTACTTGGAATCGAACACCCTGGGTATCCGCTCAACAATGCTCTTCCCAACAGTGCTGCGGCGCTCACACCGTTTGACAATGAATTAGTGGTGGTCAATGTCTTTCCGCCGGATGGTGGGCTCAGAAAAGGGTACTCAGTGTGCCGGAAAGATGAGAAGGCGCAGTGGTCGGTCCCCGAACCAATGAGTATAGACAGATATCGAAATTCAGGTACTGATGCCACGCTTGCTATGAGTAATGACGGAGGCCTCATATTGTATTCAATGGAGGGTCCTGATTCAAAGGGCGGGGCAGACTTATTTGTCAGCTGGAAACGGGCTGATGGGTCTTGGACCCCTCCGCTTAATCTTGGAGACCAGATAAATACGCCCCATGAGGAAGTGACTCCATTTCTTTCAGATGACAATGGCTCTCTTTTCTTTTCTTCGAATCGGCCCGGAAGTGCCGGTGGGAAGGATATTTATGTGGCATTCAGACTTGACGACTCGTGGCAATCCTGGACCCCAGCACGTCGGATGAAGGCACCGGTTAATTCGTCTGCTGACGACAGTCAGCCGTGGTTCAATGCCCATACCGGCAATCTGTTTTTTGCATCGAATCGCACTGGCAACATGGACATTTTCCGCTCGCAGATTGCCCCTCCCAATCCCATTGTCGTCAAGGTGCGCGGACAGGTCTACAATGCCCGCACGCTCAAGCCCATCGGCGCCAAAGTGTCGGTTGCACCCGTTTCCGGACCGGCAGCCGGCGCAGCGACTGTGCTCGATGCTCTCGACGGTTCATTTGAGCTTTCAGTCAGAAAAGGTCACGAAATGGCCCTCACTGCCAGTCGGACCGGATACAAGACAGCACGCAAAACATTCTTCTTTAAGACATCTTACGTCTATCGAAAAACCTATGAATTTCAGCTGTTTATCGATCCACTCGGAGAGGGGATGCAAATCACGCTTGCAGATACTCTTTATTTCAATCAATCCACCCCGGAACTCCTACGTGCATCTTGGCCGGCCCTGGGTGAGTTGGCCGATTTTTTGGTGGCGAATCCCGGAGTAAGCATCCGCATTGAGGGGCATACTGACAATGTGGGCGATCCGGCGCAGCTCATGCGCCTTTCAGAGCAGCGGGCCGAGGCAGTCAAAAGCTGGCTTGTCGACAAAGGGGCTGTCAACGCGTCCCGGATGAGCTGTGCCGGGTTTGGCGCAGACAGACCTCGTAACGACAATTCGACAGAGCCATTGAGGCGGCAAAACAGACGGGTTGAGGTCATTATCACAAGCACCTCATTTGATGATTCATCTCAAAATCGGAGCGAATGAAGATTCTCAAGGGCGCATCACTGGTAGTGAGTTGGGTGTTTCACCCTTTGTTAATTCTGACCTATGTGCTCATTATGATGATTGCAGCAAACCCATATCCATTCGGAGTACCAAGATGGACAGATCACTCCGGTTTGATTGGGCAGGTATTTGCGTACACTTTTTTTCTCCCTGCCTTCGCAGTCGTTCTCTTTCGGTTGGTTGGTTTTTCAAAAACGCTGGGAATGAGTGATTCAAAAGAGCGCGTGGGTCCATACATCGCATCCGGGATTGTATACATGTGGATGTTTACCACCCTCCAGCACCACCCGCTTCTTCCGCCTCTCTACAAGGTTTTTATGCTCGGGGCTACCATTTCACTTTTCCTGGCATTCTTCATCAATAATTTCTCAAAAATCAGCGCCCATACCACAGGAATGGGAGGATTTTTGGGAATGTGGCTGGTGGTTATGACGCAGGGGTACGGAGATGCTCTGTTGGTCCGGGTCCCCTTGACCAGCGCACTGGTAAACCTGAACATGGAAGCAATCCTGATGTTAGTGGTTCTTTGTGCCGGCCTTGTGGGCAGTGCGAGGCTGTTTCTGAAGGCCCATGAGCCAAAGGAAGTCTATGGGGGGTATCTTGTCGGTTTCGCAGGGCAACTGATTGCCCAGCAATTCATTCATTTCTTTGTTTGAAAGGTAGTTGATACATGAAAGCAGTAATCCCCGTGGCCGGAGCCGGCCTTCGCCTTCGTCCACATACATACACACAACCCAAACCGCTCATTCCGGTTGCTGGAAAGGCAATCATCGCATTTATTGTCGAAGAGCTGGAGCGAGCCGGGGTACAGGAGTTTGTGTTTATCATCGGATATCTCGGAGATAAAATCAGGTCGTTTCTCGATGCCCAATATCCGGATCTGCACAAAGAGTTTGTGGTGCAGAATGAGCCCCAAGGGCTTGGGCATGCCATCTGGTCAGCACGGGAGAATATCCTTCAGACCGATGAGATCATTATTGTACTTGGTGATACCATCTTTGATGTCGACCTTCGGCAGTTCCTTGGATTGCCATACTCAGGGCTCGGTGTCAAAGTGGTAGATGACCCCCGCGAGTTTGGGGTGCTTGAAATGGGGCAGGATGGATTTGTCTCCCGGGTGGTCGAAAAGCCGAATATTCCGAAATCCAATCTTGCGCTGGTTGGTCTGTATAAAATTCAGGAGCCAACCCTCCTTATTGACTGCCTCGACGGAAATATCGCCTCTGATTTTCGGACCCATGGTGAATTTCAACTCACAGACGGCCTGATGTGTATGATTGAAAAGGGAGTGCGTTTTTCGCCGTTTACCGTTAATAATTGGTTTGATTGCGGGAAGAAGGAAATTCTTCTGGAAACAAACGCAACCCTGCTCGCAAAGCGATCTCATGTCCATGTGGGCGAGCATGAGTTTGAACGCTCAATTATCATCCAACCAGTTGCCATCGGCAATGGGTGTCAGATTTCGGACTCTATTGTTGGACCAAATGTCACCATCGGCGACAATGCGCGTATCCACCGCTCAATCGTTCAGGATTCCATCATCGGGAATTATGCAAGCATCGAGGAGGTTGTCCTGAAACAGTCAATTGTGGGGAGCGATGCTTCTGTCAAGGGATTGAGTCAAAGTCTCAATATTGGTGACAATACCGAGATTGATTTTAACTGAGCAGGTAAAATTCTAATTATTCCGACAGTTGTGCCATAATTGCAAGAAGTTGTTTTGTGGCAGGCTTCCCTGAAGGCAAGTATGTTGCATCGAATCTTCCTATGGATCTGGATTCCATATAGTCCTCCTGAGATTGAATCAATGACGCATTCCAAGTGCATCTACTATCTTACGAGCTCCTTTTCTGGCCCTCCAGACAAAGATCATTTCAAATCCAATCAAGAGCACGGCATGAGAAGCTACGCCAAGGCCAAGGCCGACTGAAAACAGGTTTTTCTCCCAGATCCAGCCTCCGACTGAGAGAATCCCACCAAGGGTAATAAGTCCAAAGAGGGCCAGCATGTTTCGTCGGTATTTTTGGGGCAACTGACGGAGTCGCTGCTTGTCCATTGAAGCAAACACCGCGGCTGCATCCTCGTCCAACTCGCGAACTGCCTTGGTTCTGCGTGCCGAGAGGAAATAGTTTTTACCGCCTCGAGCCAGCATCACAGCTGCGAAGAGCAGCAGCGGAAGGCTGAGCCCAAACCAGAAATAGCCCTTCATCCAATACAGAAGGAACCAGCCGCTAAGGGCCATCAATGCACCAGTGCCGATTTGGATGATGCGATCTTTGCGTTCTTTCCCATAATGCTCAAGCAACAGTTCCTTCATCAAAGCCTCGGGGATTTTCGTGAGAAGAAAGAGAATGCAGATTGAGTCAGTGCCTTGGAGTTTATTCTTTCAAGAGGTTGTTGATGAGGGCATCCTCCGCTTCATGCGGCAGAGTAATGGTGAGCCTTGGCTCTTCCTTCATGGCCTCTCTGGCAGTCCAGATGGCTTCTTTATTACGGGCCCACGCCCTCCTTGCGATGCCATTATTAACATCCCAATGCAGCATACCGGACAGTCTGCGCTCAGCGTCCTCGCTGCCATCGATGACCAGTCCAAACCCGCCATTCATCACTTCTCCCCACCCGACTCCACCTCCGTTGTGGAGGCTCACCCAGGTGGCCCCGCGAAAGGCGTCGCCAACAAAGTTGTGAACGGCCATATCTGCTGTGAATTTTGAGCCGTCGTAAATATTTGAGGTTTCGCGGTATGGCGAGTCGGTGCCAGACACATCATGGTGGTCTCTGCCGAGCACAACCGGCCCCTGCAGCCGTCCCTCAGCAATGGCTGTGTTAAATGCCTTTGCTATGAGAATCCGACCCCGGGCATCTGCATAGAGAATGCGTGATTTTGAACCGACAATGGGAATATTCGTGTCGGCATGCCTGATCCAGTGCAGGTTGTCGCGAAGTTGGGACTGAATTTCCGGGATGCCATCAGCGAGAAGTTTTTCCAAAATTTCCGCTGCAATGGCATCTGTTGTATCAAGATCTTCCTTTTGTCCGGAACAGCACACCCACCGGAAGGGGCCGAACCCGTAATCAAAACACATTGGACCCATGATATGCTCAACATAACTCGGGTACTGGTACGTCCCTTGCTCCCTGTCCTTCCAGATGTCTGCACCGGCCTCTCCGGCCTCCTTCAGGAAGGCGTTGCCGTAATCCCAGAAGTACATGCCTCTTTCCGTCAGTGTATTGATGGCATCAACATGCCGGCGGAGGGTTGCACGGACTTCTTCCATAAACCGCGATTTATCGCGGGCCATGAGTTCTTTGGCTTCCTGAAAGGTATAACCCTGCGGGCAGTATCCGAGGTCATCGATGTTGTGAAGGCTGGTCTGGTCAGATCCAAGATCGATATGGATGTTGTGAGCGACAAGGTATTCCCACAGGTCAACGACATTGCCCTGATAAACCAGCGCAACTCCCTGCTGAGCGGCGCGGTAGTGTTCGATGCGTTCGGCCAGAGCGGGCAGGTCAGTAAAGACGTGCTCTCTGCTGATGTAGCCGTCGTCCAGACGCTGACGAACTGCATCTTCATCAACTTCAGCTATGATGCCGACTGCCCCGGTAATGACTGCGGCGAGTGCCTGGGCGCCTGACATACCACCAAGACCAGAGGTCAGGTAGGTATGTCCCTTCAAGTCATCCTTACCCAGGCCATTGAGACGCCCGGCGTTCAGTAAGGTGATGGTTGTGCCGTGCACAATCCCCTGAGGGCCAATGTACATAAATGAACCGGCCGTCATCTGCCCGTAGGAGGTGACCCCAAGGGCCGTATATCTGTTCCAGTCTTCTTTGGTACTGTGATTCGGAATCATCATGCCATTGGTGACCACCACTCTTGGTGCATCCTTATTGGACGGGAAAAGTCCCAGTGGATGGCCGGAATACAGCACGAGGGTTTGCTCATCGGTCATTTCTGAAAGATACTTCATAACCAGGCGATATTGGGCCCAGTTTTGAAAGACCGCGCCGTTTCCGCCATAGGTGATGAGCTCATGCGGATATTTTGCAACTTTTGGATCAAGGTTGTTCTGGATCATCAGCATGATGGCAGCAGCCTGGCTTGATCTGTTCGGGTATTCATCAATAGGCCTGGCATACATCGGGCCGTCGGGGCGCAGCCGGTGCATATAAATGCGGCCGTATTGTTCGAGTTCTTGCGCAAACTCCTCTGCCACCTCAGCTTGTTGTTCAGGCGTAAAGTACCGAAGGGCATTGCGCAGGGCGAGGCGCTTCTCCCTGACGGAGAGGACACCTTCAATAATCCGGCGGGGGGCATGACCAACAGAAGGGTCGAGGGGCTTCGGAGGGGGCAGGGTGGCTGGGATTCCTTCGCGAACAGACTTCTGAAAATCAGTAAGGTTTTGCATTAAGTAGCATTTTATCAAAGAATTCTTCCGCCATATGCCGGAGCGGATTGGCAAGGTAGGAAAATGAATGGCGGCCACAAAAGAGACAGGCCAAAATCGGGATTTGGAGAATCAGTCAGCTGGTGTATTTCCGGAGGTAATGGTTGACCTTGTGATAGAGTCTTCTGTAGCCAACACGATAGCGTCGGTAGAGCTGGGTACTGTAGGTGGAATGTCTGACTGAACGCGAGAACCCTTGCTCTTCCATCCACTCATCGCTGTAGACTTTACTGAGGTATCTGCTTCCATGATCTGGCAGCAATACCACAACCCGATGGTGGGGTTTGAGTTCATTTTTGAGCTTATAGAGCGCCTGTAGGGCAGCCCCGCTTGAGTACCCGACGAAAATACCCTCTTCAAGGGCGACCTCACGGCAACGAAATGCCGAATCACGGTCATTCACCTTAATCATTTTGTCAATCAACTCGAAATTCACATTACCAGGGATGATTGTTTTGCCAAGGCCTTCTATTTTGTAGGGAAAGATTTCCTGTTCGTCGAAAAGACCCGTTTCCCAATATTTCTGAAGCACGGACCCATATGCATCAACTCCCACAACAGTGAGTTCTGGATTCTGCTCTTTGAGAAATCGGGAAGTCCCCGAAATCGTTCCTCCGGTACCTACGCAACAGATATAATGGGTGATCTGTCCACCGGTTTGCCTCCATATTTCCGGACCGGTTGAATAGTAGTGGGCATCGGCATTTGCGGGGTCAAAATTCTGGTTGACATAAAACGCTCCCGGGATTTCCTTTGTCAGGCGTGCGGCTTGTGAATAATACGAGCGGGGGTCTTCAGGTGTCACTTCAGAGGGGCAGACAACTACCTTGGCACCCATGGATCGAAGGAGCCTGAGTTTGGCCCCAGAGGCCTTGCTGGTTAGGGTCAGGATACACTCGTAGCCTTTCAACCTGCTGACCATCGCGAGGCTGAAGCCCGTGTTTCCGGAGGTCGCTTCGATGATGGTCGCCCCGGGCTTGAGACGGCCTTCTCGTTCGGCTTTTTCAATCATGTACAATGCGACCCGATCCTTGGCAGAGTGTCCCGGATTGAACCCCTCAACCTTTGCAAAGACTTCAGAGCCAAGTCTTTCGCTGACTCTGTTTAATCTGATCAGTGGCGTGTTGCCAACTGTTTGGAGAATTGACTGGCAGTGACCCTGCCGCTCGCCGGGGAAGACGTCCATCGGGTATCAGTTTGTCATGCATCGGATGTTTCCCGCAATGCGCAAGAATTTTGCGGACTGGTTGCATGATATACGACTCCCAAAT
>CAZMSQ010000020.1:0-24214 GCA_964569025.1 uncultured Saprospiraceae bacterium
ATTCATTAGCCTGAAACCAGTTGACACCAACCACAGGGTAGAAATCATATGAAGGATGGCGGAAATAGGCTTGCACATAAGGCTCGTTGTAAACGAGCTCGTCGCGCCATACCAGCGTATCAGGAAGGACAGAGAAGTACGTTTCGGGGTATGTTTCCCCCCATACCCGGTCAACCCAATACACAAATTCGCGGTAGTCGATATTGGTCACCTCAGTTTCATCCATGTAAAAGGATGACACAGTAACCCGGCGAGGGAGTGCGGCCCATTCGAACATGACGTCTTCCTGAGTCTGACCCATGGTAAACGTACCACCTTCAACGAGGACGAGGTTCGGACCAGTTATCTGGCCTTCGTAATCGCGTTTTTCGAATCCGCCCCAATCCTGGTCATTGTACATCCAGCCCGTCGTCGCAGAGCGCTCGTTTTTGCTGCATGCCGGAAAGAGGAGCACGGCGCTGAGGGCGAATAAAGCCCAGTGGGATTTCAACAAGTTCTTCATTGCGTGAATTTTGACTTTTTCAGGCGACAAATATAGGAATTAATCGGGTTTGCCAACAGGTGTTTCGGTGTTTTCGTCGGTGGCTTGTCAACTCATCTGAACATTTGCAGACAATCATTATAGTCGGTGCCTTTGCGCTGGCGGAAGTTTATGCTCATTGAGAGCTCGTGGGTTCCTCCAGAGTTGGCCAGCTGAAGGCCAGAAACGGTCGCGTCGAAACTGTATCCGATTTTGAACTCATCAATCCTGACGCCGACCAAACCGATGACAGCATCTGCATTTCCGAATGCATGCCTAAACCAAGCTCCTCCAAATAACATGCCGAAGCTCGCATACATCCCGGCATTCACCTGCTGCACATTTCCCTGGCTGGCATACATGACATTTGGGGATATAAACGAGGAGCTTCCGCCGATATTGTTTCCTCCCAGTGGGAATTCTCCTCCGGTGTGCACAGTTAGTCGGGTAAGACTTGGGGTGTTGAGGTTTTCGTTGACGCCCAAAAAGGTATTGTCTGGCTGGTTGATGTGCTTGATGCTGATTCCGGCATAAAAACGCTGATTGTAGATAAGCATTCCGGTGCCGAGGTCGAGGTTTGACCTTGAGAGTTCATCAGGCGTTTGTTCCTGTGTCGGTATTGGAGCACCACCTCCACCTGTAATAGGGCCCAGAATAGGGTCAATCTGGTCCAGAAAGATCAGTTTGCCCCAGTCGAGCTGGGTTTGGGTGTAGCCTCCTTCCACGCCGAATTTGACAAACCAGTCGCGAGAGAGCTGGAGGCTATAGGCAAAGGTTCCGCTGACTTTGACCGTCTTCAGAATGCCGTTGCCGGCATCATCGGTGAGGACAAATAGTCCGACACCGCTATTGAGCTCGTCAATATACTGATCATAAGATGCAGCAAAGGTTTTATAGGCACCCCCACTGATACCTGACCATTGGTTTCGGAAATTCAGACCCACACGCGGACTGCGTGCATTGCCGGCGAGAGCGGGGTTGACCTGTAGAGGGGCGGCATAAAACTGACTGAACAACGGGTCTTGTGCCTGCACCCCGCCGTATAGCAGGGTCAGAAGCAGCGGGAGGATAAAAAATCGGGACACTCGTTTCATAGGGAGGTAGATTTGGACATCATGTCAGACCCATATGGTCTGTTTATGAATGCCAGACTGCCTATTTTGTTGCAGAGAATGGTAAGAACGGAAATTTCTGTCAAATATGGTGAATCGTCGCATGCTCTTTCCGCAACATGCACTCATGTGCCGATGTGATTGGAGCACGAATGTCACAATATCGGAATGAAAAACAATGAAGCTGGTTGGTTTGCTCAGAATGGTCCTGCCGAATTACCAACCGGGATATGAGATGTTAAAAGGACCTCTATTTTTCCTGTTTTCTTGCTGCCTGTTGATTTGGAAAATTGATGAATTGGTGACCATGGAGATCTCTTCCTTTTTCTGTAAGCAGAGCAATAGCAGCGGTGGGGCAACGTTACACATTTTATGAATCAAAAAACCGCCAATACTGCGAGCCAATGATAGTGAGATTGATACCCGGACTGGTTCTTCAGAGCATTTTCGTGATGGTGTGTTTTGCGGGATTATCTGCACAATCATCCATTGTGCTTGAGGAAACGCTTGTTTGGGAGGCTGAACCAGTGCGATGGCAGATTGCTCCCGAGGAGTATATTCAGGCTTATCGGTTTCAAGGTGACGCATGTGCCATTGATCCTTCGGGTATGCCTATCTACACTAAAACAGTACCCTTTGACGGTCCTGGCCGATTGGAGTGTGTGCTGGAACGATTGGAATATGAACAGATAGAGCCCTTGGAGGGAAGGAAAGGTGTCGAGCCACCAATGACTCATGAAGTGACAGGAAGTGTAGCAGGTGCAAGGGGGAAGTGGCAGGGGAGTGTCTCACTTTCTCCAATCATCAGGAATGAATCAGGTGGATGGTCAAGATTGGTTTCTTTCACTTTGAGAGTGAGGCATTTGCCCGAGTCGCCAGTTGTGGACAGCCGCGGAGGTCCGACAACGACAGACGAGTCGGTGCTCGCTTCAGGGGTTGTGTATAAGCTTGAAATTGCTGAAAGTGGGATTCATAAACTGACATACAGTTACTTGCGTGATGTTCTCGGCATCAATGTGGATGAAATCGATCCGCGGAGGCTGAGCATCTATGGCAATGGAGGGGGCATCCTGCCCCGGCTTGCGGGTGCGTCCCGTTTTGATGATTTGGTGGAAAATCCAATTCTGGTTGTCGGAGAGGAAGACGGGCGGTTTGATCAGGAGGATTACGTTTTGTGGTATGCCGAGCAGGCTGATGTCTGGCGGTACAATGCCTCAGCGGATCGGTTCGATATGGTGCAAAATCCTTTCAGTGACCTCAATGCCTGTTTTCTCAAAATCGGTACGACTCCCGGAAAGCGATTGGAGTTGTCTCCGGATCTCTCACCCACTGCGCCACCGGATGTTTATCAAACAGATGCTTTTGACGACTTTCTGCGTCTTGAGGACGAACGTTCAAATCTGCTCTATGACTTTGGCTCGGCTGAGGGGTCCGGACAAGAGTGGTTTGGCGACGGGTTTCGGGTGACCAGAACACGGACGTACAGCGATTTCGATTTTCCGGGTCTCATCCAATCAGAGCCAGTGAATGTGGTCGCTCGGTTTGCCGGCAGAAGTGCGGTTCCAACTGTATTTTCAGTCATTGCAGGCGGAGAGGAATTCTCAGCTTCCATCCCGGGTACCGATGTAGCCAACAATGTGACAGCGGCATATGCCCGTATCAGGGAGGCAGGGGGTAATTTTTTTGCCTCTGAAGAGCGGATACCAATCACTGTTGCATATCCGCAGGGAGGAGCTGCCAGTGAGGGGTGGCTGGATTATATCCAACTCAACGCCCGCTGTGCCCTTCGTTTGCGCGGAGCCCAGTTGTCTTTTCGCGACAGCCGAGCGGCCGGCCAGCCACTGGCAGAATACTCAGTGGAAGGGGCCAATGGCATGGTGCAGGTCTGGGACATAACCAACCCGCTCAACCCGAGGAAACAGGAATTTATTCAGTCAGGTAGCCGTCTGACATTTACTGCCTCTTCTGACACCCTGCACACCTATGTGATTTTCGATCTGCAGGGTGATTTCCCCCAACCTGTATCGGGCATTCAACTTTCCAATCAAAACCTGCACGGATTGCCGGATGCAGATATGCTGATTGTGTACCATCCTGACTTTGAGCAAGCAGTCCAGCAGCTTGCGGCGCACCGCCGTACCCATAGCAGGCTGTCAGTTGCATTGGCACCTATTGAGCAGGTCTACAACGAATTTTCGAGCGGCCGGCAGGACCCCACCGCTATCCGGGATCTGGCCAGATTGATGTATCAACGCAATCCGGAGTTTCGGTATTTGCTTCTGTTTGGTGATGGCTCATTTGATTATCGCAACCGACTCGGGCTGGAGCCCGGGCAGCGTCATCACTTCATACCGACCTATGAGACAGTCGAGTCTATGAATCCTTTATATGCCTACCCTTCAGATGATTATTTTGGGTTGTTGGATGACGATGAGGGTGATGGTCTTGAGTCAGGCCGGTTGGATCTCGCCATTGGCCGGCTCCCGGTCAAGACACCCCTTGAGGCCGGGCAGTTTGTCCAGCGGATCATTGATTATGAAACCAGCCCTGAATATCTGCGTGACTGGCGAAACCGCATCGTGTTTATTTCAGACGACGAAGACAACAATCTGCACCTGAATGCCAATGAAAACGTGGAGGAACGTCTCGAGGCATACCCTTTTTTCAACATCGACAAAGTGTATTTCGATGCTTACCCGGAGCAGTCGACTTCCGGAGGTGACCGCTATCCGGATGCGAATAATGCCATCAATACAAACATGTTTCGGGGGGCATTGATCATGAATTACATGGGCCATGGCGGGCCTACCGGCTGGGCTCAGGAGCGGGTGCTGACCTTAGATGATATTGATGGGTGGACCAACAGGCCGCGGCTTCCGCTGCTTATTACGGCTACCTGCTCCTTCACCGGATTTGACGAGCCTAATTTTGTTTCTGGCGGAGAGCGGACAGTGCTCAATGACAGGGGTGGAGCTGTGGCGCTGATGTCAACAGTCAGGGCAGTATTCGCCCAGTCGAATGAGATTTTGGTCAAGAATGTGTTTGATCACCTTTTTGACAAGGAGGCAGATGGGCCGCTGGTGCCCATCGGGGAGGCGCTTCGGCGTGGGACCAACGACACGCAGGGTACGACCACGCGAATCATCAATTCCCGAAAATTTACTCTGATAGGTGATCCGGCCATGAGGCTGGGACTGCCGAAGCTGCGCGTGGAGACCTCCTCCATCAACGGCAGACCTGTTGGCAGCGGGAGTTCAGATACCCTTCGGGCCCTTTCGAAAGTGACCATTGAAGGATTTGTGGCTGATGAATTCGGTCAACAGCTCAGCAATTTCAATGGTCGTATGTATGTCTCGGTTTTCGATAAGGCTGATACCCTTCAGACGCTCGGTCAGGGGGCTGGAGTCACCAGTTTCAGGCTACAGCGGAATGTATTGTTTAAAGGTGTGGCAACCGTCAGCAACGGGCAGTTTTCGCTGAACTTTGTCTTGCCAAAAGACATCGATTACACCTTCGGCCCCGGAAAGCTCAGCTACTACGCAGAGAATGGCATCTCCGATGCAACTGGCTATTATGACGGATTTCTGATTGGAGGCACCGATCCTGACGGACTGACAGATGACAAGGGACCGCTGGTGGAAGTGTTTATGGACGACGAGCAATTTGTATTTGGCGGACTCACAGGAGAGAACCCACTGCTGTTGGTTAAACTCTCAGATGAAAACGGCATCAACATCTCGGCAAGCAGTATCGGTCATGATATGACAGGCGTACTTGACGATCGCCAGGCAGAGCGCTTTCGCCTGAATGATTTTTATGAGTCGGCCCTTGATGATTTTACCAGAGGGACGGTCAGGTATCCCCTCAACAAGCTCGAGGAGGGGCTGCATACCGTGCGCGTCAAGGCATGGGATGTGGCCAATAACCCTTCAGAGGGGTATACAGAATTTGTTGTTGCCTCCAGCGCCTCGGTTGCCCTGGACCATGTGTTGAATTATCCCAATCCATTCACCACCAATACATGGTTCGAATTCGAACACAATGCCGCCGGCCTGCCACTCGATGTCCGAGTGGATATTTTCACGATTTCCGGGAGGCTGGTGAAATCCCTCGAGCGACAAATTCTGCCGCAGGGGGCAAGGGTCACCCGGCAAGATGGCATCCAGTGGGATGGCACTGACGATTTCGGAGACCAGCTGGCCCGAGGGGTCTACTTGTACCGCGTGTCAGTTCGCTCAATGGGTTCCGCCGGACAAGCACGCGAGGCAGAGAGCGAATTCGAAAAGCTGGTCATCCTGCGCTGATTAAAAAAAGCGGCAGTCAAAAATCTTGGGGCCAGAAAATAAACACCGGCACGTTTGAGTTTAAGAGACACTCTCAGGCCGTCCCGTACTGACCGATTTTACAACTTCTTGAGTATATTTGCGAAAAATTTGAATGCCTCTTATGAAAGACATATTACGGGTTCTATTGATATCGGTAGTGGTTGCAGGTTGGAATGCGGACGGTCAGGCCCAGCCCTTTGCGAACTGCTCTTTTAACGTCAGCACCGGACAGTGGGAAGCGCCTGACGGAGGCCCGTGCCTCAATACCATTACTACCGCGGTTCCGTTCCTGAGAATAACCCCAGATGCGCGCTCAGGGGCTATGGGAGATGTAGGGGTCGCCCTTTCTCCGGATGCCAATGCAATGCACCACAATGCCTCACGACTCGCCTTCGTCGAGCATGATGTCAGCTTGTCGGCTACTTACACGCCCTGGCTTCGGACACTCGGGCTGAATGATGTCTATCTCGCGTATTTGTCAGGGTACAAGAATATCGATGAGTTTCAAACCATAGGCTTTGGCCTTCGTTATTTTTCCCTAGGAGAAATTAACTTCACTGACGACCAAGCTAATTCTCTTGGGACCGGAAGGCCGAATGAGTTTGAGCTTTCAGGTGCGTATGCCAGGAAACTGGGCGAAAACTTTTCTGCAGCCATCTCAGCCAAGTTCATTTTCTCTAACCTGGCCAACGGTCAGACCGTCGAAGGAATCCAAGTGACCGCTGGAACTGCAGGTGCCGCCGATGTGTCGCTGATGTACCGCTCACCAATCCGCTCAGGGCGCAATGAATCCAATCTGGCCCTCGGACTCGCCATTACAAATATAGGGACGAAAATCACCTACACTGAAGATATCAAGCGAGACTATATCCCTGCGAATCTTGCGCTCGGAGCTGCGTGGACCTACAATCTCGATGAGTACAATACCATTACTTTCGCTACTGATGTCAATAAACTGCTGGTGCCCACACCCTGTCTCGATAATCCTGAAACACCCGAAAACGAGTGTGACCTGACTGGAGAAATAGGCCGCCCTGACTACCTCGAATACTCAGGCATCGAAGGCATGTTTCGCTCACTGGGCGATGCGCCCAACGGTTTGGAGGAGGAACTCAGGGAATTGATGTGGTCTTTCGGAGTTGAATATTGGTACAATCAGCAGTTTGCAGTCAGAGCAGGTTATTTTTCTGAACACCGTACAAAGGGAAACAGGAAATACCTCACCGTCGGGCTTGGGCTGAAGTACAATGTCTTCGGGATGAATTTCTCATACCTCGTGCCCACCACGAATGCCCGGAATCCGCTGGATAACACTCTGCGATTCTCCCTCATCTTTGACTTTGATTCGATAGAAGACTAACGGGTGCCTGCGTGAATTATCTGACCCTTGAGCACGTCACCAAGCGCTATGGGGAAAAGGTCTTATTTGAAGACCTGACCCTCCACATCAGCAAGGGAGACAAAGTGGCGCTTGTTGCCAAGAATGGTTCCGGAAAATCAACTCTGCTGCGTGTCATTGCCGGCGTTGAGGGTGTTGAAGGAGAACATGCAAAGGTGCTCTTGCATCGGGACGTCCGTACCGGGTTCTTAGATCAGGATCCTGACTTTTTTGGGGCAGATACCATCCTCGATGCGATTTTCGACCATGACAGCCCGATGGCGTCGGCCGTTCGCGATTATGAGACAGCCCTCCTTCACCCTGATCAGGCAGAGCGCCTTCAGAGCGCCCTGACCAGAATGGACGACCTGAAAGCATGGGATTTCGAAGCCACCATCAAGGAGGTGCTGTTCAAATTGGATATACAGGATCTGGAGCAGCGCGTCTCAACACTTTCCGGGGGTCAGAAAAAGCGACTTGCACTGGCCCGTCTCCTGATAGAAGAGCCCGACTTTCTCATTCTCGATGAACCCACCAACCACCTCGATCTCGAGATGACCGAATGGCTTGAGGAATACCTGCAGCGTCAAAACCTGACGTTGTTTATGGTTACGCACGATCGGTATTTCCTCGATAGGGTATGTAATACGATCATGGAGTTGGAAGACGGCCAACTGTATGTGCATCGTGGAAACTACACACATTTTCTGGAGAGCAAGGCCATTCGGGAAGAGGTGGAGGCCCGGACTTTGGAACGCAATAAGAAATTGTACAGCAGGGAATTGGAGTGGATACGGAGAATGCCCAAGGCGCGTGGGACAAAGGCTAAGGCCCGCGTTGACCAGTTCGAGGTCTTGAAGGATCAAGTGTCTGGAAAACGCACTCAGGATGAGGTACAGATGGATATCAGGGGGAATCGCCTTGGAGGAAAAATCCTTGAGTTGCACAACGTCAGTAAGTCGTTTGGAAACCGGAAAATAATCAGTCAGTTTGATTATAAATTCAGGAAAAACGAGCGTGTCGGCATCGTGGGTCCGAACGGAGCTGGCAAAACGACTTTTCTTCAGATTCTTACAGGAGCACTCCAGCCTGACTCCGGCAAGGTTGTCGTCGGCGGCACGGTTTCATTCGGCTATTTTACCCAGTCCGGCATCCAACTCAAGGACGATAAGCGGGTCATTGATGTGGTGCGCGACGTAGCGGAGTTCATCCCTCTGGCCAAAGGCCAAAAGCTCACAGCACCCGCACTTTTGGAGCGTTTTCTGTTTAGCAGAGCCCAGCAACAAGTCTATGTGTCACAACTCAGCGGGGGCGAAAGGCGGCGCTTGTATCTGCTGACCATCCTTATGGAGAATCCCAACTTCCTCATTCTCGATGAGCCCACCAACGATCTGGATATCATCACCCTGAATGTACTGGAAGACTTTCTCCTTGACTTTCCCGGCTGTCTCGTCATCGTGAGTCATGACCGGTATTTCATGGATAAAATTGTCGACCACCTGTTTATCTTCGAGGGTGAGGGCCACATCCGTGATTTTAACGGGAAGTACACAGAATACCGGCAGATTCGCAAGCAGGAAGGACTGGACCGTAAGCGACAGGAAGCTGCCGGACGTGACAAAACGCCTGTGCCCCGGCAATCACGAAACAGTCAGGATAATGCACTGTCCCATGACCAACAAAAAGAGGTGAAACGGCTGGAGAAAGAAATTGCAAAGTTGGAGCAAGAAAAAGCCACACTGACAGCCCGTTTCGATGATTCGACGCTTACCCCAGATCAAATCAATACTCTCTCATCTGAGCTCGGTGCGTTGAATTCGCGTATCGAAGCACTGGAGGAGCGTTGGATGGAGCTTGCAGAGCAGGCGTGAAAATTTAATTAAGAATTAAGAATTAAAAATTAAGAATTAAAAATTAAGAATTAAAAATTATTTTATATTCTGTAATTCAGGTGTAATGAATGTTATTTGGGTGTTATTTTCGGAGTAGTTCGCGGAGTTTGTCTTCGAGTTCGTATTCGTCTCCGGGGACGTAGCTGGAGTGGGACCAGACGATTTGCCCATCGCTGTTGATGAGGAAGGTATGGGGGACGGCCTG
Source organism: uncultured Saprospiraceae bacterium (assembly GCA_964569025.1). Taxonomy (GTDB): domain Bacteria; phylum Bacteroidota; class Bacteroidia; order Chitinophagales; family Saprospiraceae; genus CAZMSQ01. The sequence goes on from CAZMSQ010000020.1 coordinate 9,433, forward strand.
TACATTGAGGGCTTGCATGAGGGCTTGGTTTTCATCGGTGAAGATGCTGTATTCCCAGGCGCGTGTTTCGACCATGGGGCCTATCTTGGCGAAGGCACGGCGGTCATCGATGGAGATGGCTGCGAGTTCGACGTTGAATTCTTCCTGCCAGTCGGGATACATATCTGCAACTGCGTCTAATTCCTTCTTACAGGGTGAGCACCACGTGGCCCAGAAGCTGATGATGATGGGTCTGTTCATCTCAGTTACCCACTCGCTGAAGTCAATTGTTTCTCCGGTCAGCTTTTTGATGGATATGGCAGGAACTTGCTGCTGAGCGGAGATGGAGGTTGTCAGAGCGCTAAGAACAGTGAAGAGAAGAATGCGAATCATGGGTCTGGATTAAAAATGATTGGTTGAGAATGTGTAAGGGTTCGGGCAGAATTTGCGAAAATCCTATTTCCTTTTCGCAAAACAGGTGAATCGCTTTATATTACGGCCCTAAAGAGCCCAAAATACGGGAAAAATTCTTCAATTACCCCCTCTTCTCCGGTGTTAACGCATTATTAAGAAAGCGCTGAGCAGCGCGAGACCAACTTTTTCACCATGATTTTGAGAATCTTATTTGCCTTTGTGCTGATTGCTACGGGCTGCATACTGAATGCCCAGGACGAAGGGGGAGGTGGCAGACTTTCTGGGCGCCTGGAGGCGAATGGCAATTTTTTTCAGGCTGATTCAGCCATCGGCGCCATTAATACGCCACAATATGACCGACAACTGTATGGTGCCGATGCATGGCTCAATCTGACCTATGCATATCGTGGCTTCGAATTTGGGGTCCGATTCGATATGTTCAATAATTCCAACCTGCTCAATCCGCTGGCATCATATACCGATCAGGGGATTGGAAACTGGTATATCAAAAAAAGGGTGGAACGTCTGGAAATTACGGGTGGTTACATTTATGACCAGATTGGTAGTGGCACGATATTCCGATCTTTCGAACAGCGGCCTTTGCTTATTGACAATGCCCTGTTTGGAATCCGTTTGGTCTACGATATCAACGATGATTGGCGTATCAAAGTGCTTTCAGGGCGTCAGAAACGCCTCTTCGAGGTATATGAGCCCATCATTCGAGGCGGGAGTATTGATGGTTTTATCGCACTGAACGAGTCCGGTACAGTCTCTTTGGCACCCGGGGCAGGGGTAATGGCGCGCACCTTCGACGATGAAACCATGGAGACCATTGTCAACACCATTTCGTCTTATACACCGGTTGACAGCATTGGTGCTCAGTACAATACTTATGCATTCTCATTTTTCAACACGCTTGTGGCGGGTCCTTTTACATGGTACATCGAGGGGGCGATCAAGACCAAAGATGTTTTCAACGATCCGTTTGCAGAGAAGTTGAACTGGACCGGAACGGTCAGTCGGGGGAAGTTGGTGAACCGGCCCGGGAATATCGTGTACACCAGTATGAGCTATGCGAAGAAAGGGTTTGGCATGACCCTGGAGTTTAAGCGTACGGAGGATTTTACATTTCGCGCCAATCCATTTGTGGCGCTCAATCGAGGGATGATCAATTACCTGCCCCCAATGACACGGGTAAACACTTACCGCCTGAATGCCAGATATGCTGCAGCTACCCAGGAGCTTGGCGAGCTGGCCGTGCAGGGAGAATTCAGCTATGCGCCAAGCAGAAAGTGGCGCTTCGATTTAAATGTATCCAATATCGAGTCATTGCGGCCGCTCTTTCCACTTGATGAGGATGAGCCTCAGCCCATTCTGACAGACAATGATTTATTGTATCGGGAAATTCACCTGCAGGTGACCCACAAGCCATCGCGGAAGGTGTCCATGCTCGGCGGGTTTCAGATACAGAATTACAACCAGGAGGTTTACGAGGGCAAGCGTGGGGCTGGAATTTTGCAAACGTTTGCCCCATTCGGAGAGGTGCTATTCAAGTTGGATCGGAAAAAGGCCCTCCGCCTTGAGGCACAATACATGCTGATGAACCGCGATGCCAAGGACCAGCGCAAGGATTATGGCAACTGGCTCTTCGCTTTGGCTGAGTTTAGCATCGCCCCTCACTGGTCCTTCACCGTTTCTGATATGTTCAACGCCTCACCCGGGAAAAATACCCCACCTGTCGACCAGCCGGTGGAAGATAAAGAAGACATACATTTTCCACGGTTTGATATATACTACACTAATAAAACAAACCGGTTTTCACTGAGTTATGTTAAACAGGTAGAGGGCATTGTCTGTACCGGTGGAATTTGTCGGCTCGAACCCGCATTCAGTGGGGTGAAAATGACGGTTAACTCCTCGTTTTAAAAGGGAGATGGAATATGTGTTTATCGAAAATAAAGACAGAAATTATGTTGAGATATTTCAGATTCGGGGTCATCGCAGTATTTTTTGCCGCACTGTGGGCATCGTGTAATGAGAATGAGCCGATTATTCCTCCGGTTGGTCCGCAGGAATCTGGCTCGAGAGTGGTTTTGATAGAGGAATTTACGGGGGTAAGATGCCCCAACTGTCCGGCGGGGGCAGAAGAGATTGAAAGTCTGCTGGCCCTTTACCCAGATAACCTGGTGGCGGTGACCATTCATGCTGGCAGTTTTGCCTTTGCTTTTGATACCAGCAAATACGATTTCAAGGTGCAGGAGGGGATAGACATCACCAATGCCCTCGGCGGTGAGCCGTTGTTTTATCCCTCGGCGGTGATTGACCGCAAGACATTCGGGACTGGCTCTCTCTATCTCGGCAAAGCAGAATGGGCGGGAAGAATCCAGTCAGAGCTGGCGCAGGAGCCTGCCGTGGGCCTTGGCCTTGAAGGCTCTTACAACCCGGCAGACCGTCAGCTGGACATCACTGTGACTTTACTTCCGAATGAAACGCTGAGCGGAGAAATCAACCTGACCATTTTGGTCACTGAGAGTGGCATGGTGGATATTCAGGCGAATGAATTGGAAGACGATGGGTACTCCGAAGATTATGTCCACAAGCACGTACTCAGGGGCACCATTACTCCGGCACTGGGCGAGCCGCTTCAGACTCCGCTTTCAGAGGGTCAGCCAGTGGTCAGGTCCTACCAGTATACCTTGCCCGACGAATGGGTGCCAGATAATTGTGAGCTGGTGGCGTTTGTGCATCGTTCCGGTTCAGAGGAGGAAGTGCTTCAAGCAGCTCGACTCTACATTGAGGATTAGCGCCGATTCCCTACCTTTGGGCTTTTACTCATCGCACAAAGAGTCCTGAAGGCATGAAAATTTCCCTCAACTGGCTGGCCACACATATCTCTCCGCTCCCGTATGAGCCGGAGCATATTGCTGATATGCTTACTTCAATCGGTCTCGAGGTAGAGGGGCTTGAGCATACGGAGAGCCTTCCCGGCGGTCTGAAGGGGGTTGTAATTGGAGAAGTGCTGACCTGCGAGCGGCATCCCAATGCTGATAAATTATCTGTGACCACCGTAGAGGTGGGTCAGGCTGAACCGCTCCACATCGTGTGTGGGGCCCCGAATGTTGCTGTTGGTCAAAAAGTGCCGGTGGCAACTGTCGGGACTACCCTCTATCCGATAGAGGGAGAGCCTTTTACATTGAAAAAAGGCAAAATAAGGGGCGAGGTTTCTGAGGGAATGATTTGCGCTGAAGATGAGCTCGGTATTGGCAGCGACCACAGCGGAATTATGGTGTTGCCGGCAGAGGTTCCGGCTGGAACGCCAGCTTCTGATTTTTTCGAAATCGAAACTGATGTGGTCTTTGAAATCGGGCTGACGCCAAACCGTTCTGATGCTACCAGTCACTTGGGGGTGGCTCGCGATTTAGCTGCCTATCTAACCATTCAGCACGGATATTCCGGACCGATACCCGGAGTAGGAGAAGCACCACTTCAGTTGGCCAATTCTGGTGACCCGATTCAGGTAGAAGTCTTGGCTCCAAAGGCTTGTCCGCGGTATGCGGGCTTGACCATCCGCGGGGTGAAAATCGGGGAATCGCCAGAATGGTTGAAAAACAGGCTACGGGCAGTAGGTATAAAGCCGAAGAATAACGTGGTGGATGTCACCAATTATATTCTCCATGATCTCGGGCAGCCACTTCATGCATTCGATGCCGCCCACCTAGCCGACCGGACCATCAAAGTAACAACACTGGAGTCGGGCACTCCTTTTGTGGCCCTTGACGAAGTGGAGCGTCTGTTGGATGAGGATGACCTGATGATTTGTGATGGCCGATTGAATGCGCATTGTATAGCTGGGGTATTTGGAGGTCTTGGCTCTGGGGTCAGTGACTCCACAACGGAAGTTTTCCTTGAGTCAGCCCACTTTTGTGCTTCGTATGTGCGCAAATCAAGCATGAGACATCAGTTGCGAACTGATGCAGCCAAGGTTTTCGAAAAAGGAAGCGATCCGGCCATGGTTGTACCGGCTCTGATGAAGGCTGCCACTTTGATTACAGAATTAGCAGGTGGAGAGATCGTCTCGGATATCATCGATATTTATCCTGAGCCAATTAATCCGGTCGAGGTAAACCTTCGGTATGCCAAAGTGGAGCGGCTCATCGGTGCTGACTTGACCGAGTCGGTCATCAATGAGGTATTGAGGTCGCTCGATATACCAATTGTGCGCACTACTGACGAAGGGGTTGTGGTGGCAGTACCCACCTCAAGAGCAGATGTAACGCGGGAAGTGGATGTGATTGAAGAAATCGTCAGAATTTACGGTTTTGACCGAATTCCCTCACCGGAGGGCATCCGGTTTGCCCATTCTGTGACCAGCTATCCTGCTCCACATCAGGTTCGACATGGGATTGCAGAGCAACTTGCGGGAAATGGCTTCCGGGAAATGATGGCTCTTTCTCTTTCTCAATCTTCTTACTATCATCAGGGGCCGCTGGCCCGACAGGAGGAAGCACTCGTGGGTATTCACAATACCTCAAATGTGAAGATGGACATCATGCGGCCGGACTTGCTGATGTCAGCCCTTGAGGCAGTGCGCTACAATCAAAACAGACAGCAGCCTGATGTGCGCTTGTTTGAGTTCGGGTATGTCTATTGTGTTGAAGATGGGGTGGTTCAGGAGCAAGAACAACTGAGCTTGACCCTGACCGGTACCCGGGATCCTGAAAACTGGACAGGAAGCAGTGGGGGGGAGGTCAGTTTTTTTACCTTGAAAGGTTTTGTCGGACTCGTTCTTGCACGTCTCGGGGTACAAGGATTTCAGGTGACCGAGCTAAGCGAGGCTCCAGAATTTCTATTTGGTTTGGAGTATCACCGGGGGCCGAATACCCTAGTTCGGTTTGGACGTGTGCGGCCAGAGTTGACGAAGGAGATGGATATCCGAAAGGACGTGTACTTCGCAGCATTCAATTGGGGGGCAGTAGTAAAGGCTGGTGCAAAGGCGGAAATTTCCGTCATTGAGCCGGGCAGATTTCCAGGAGTGGAGCGAGATTTGGCATTGGTAGTAGGGAGACAGGTCGCGTTTTCGGACATGGAGCGGATTGCGCGGAAAACCGACAAAAAAATCTTGCAAGAGGTGCGACTCGTGAATGTATATGAAAATGAAGAACAGCTTGGAGCTGACCGGCGGTCTTGCGCTCTGCGGTTTTCTTTCAGCCATCCGGATCGGACGCTCAGCGATAAAGAGGTCGACAAAATCATGAATTCCCTCATGAAGCACTATGAGACACAACTTCAGGCGGTCATCCGCCGTTGATGAAAGAGAGGTCTTTCAAGTGAGAAAAGAATTGTTTACATTTACCTGTTGAACAGTTCAATTTTTTTCAGGAAAGTGCAGCGGTATGGACGGATTCCGGGAACTATTGGAGCAAGTATCCGGTAAAATACAAGAGTTGGGTGAGCGCCTGAAAGAAGAAAAGCGCAAAAGAGCGCGGTTAGAATCTGAAAATCAACGGCTGCGAGCACTCGTGCAGCAGCACACACAAGACACAACACACAAAACGACCCAATTGCGGGGTATGCTGTCGCATTGGCAACAGGAAGATCCGCAGCTGGCAGAGGAATTCAGGATGGAAATTGGCAGACATATTTCCAGGATAGAAAACTGTATCAAGTGGCTGGAGCAGAAATGAGCGGGATGGAGGATAATGCATCTTCAAATATTACTGTGGTGATTGCCGGGAGGCCTTATCCGCTGAAAATCAGCGCAAATGATGAGGCAGATATCAGGCGAATCGTCAAAGAAGTGAATGAGATGGTCAATCAATTTCAGCGGACATATACCAGAAAGGATAAACAGGATTGCCTGGCAATGGCGATTCTGACGTACGCTGTGAATCTCCACAAATCCCGCGAATCTTCAAATCCTGCCGCTGATCCGGCCTTTACCGGGAAAATCCATCAACTGGATCAGCTCCTCGACCAGTATCTGCACTCCTGAAACCGAATGCGTTTCGGTATTCTCTTCGCATGCATGGGTGGTTTTGTCATCTTTTATTTGTCTCTACACTTTTAAATGACAACCATCATGGATATTATTTTTGGATTAATCGGAGGACTGGCTGCCGGAACGGTGGTCGGTTTTCTTGTGGTCAGATCGATTCTGGCCAGGCAAAATGACAAGCGGACCGAGGAGTCGAACCGCAAGTCGGATCTGGCCCTTGAGGAGGCCAGATTGTCAGCTAAGCGCATCGTTGATGCGGCTGAAATTAAGGCTGAAAAAATTGTCTCTCAGGCGGACAGCAAGAATGAGAGCATTAAGCAACGAAAGATTCAGGAGGCCAAAGAGAAGTTTTCGCGTCTGAAGTCTGAGTTTGACTCTGAGCGCCATAAGCACGAAATGGCCATGAAAGACCGAGAGCTTGAGGTCCGCACTCAGGAAAAGGAGTTGTCTTCGAAAGAGGAAAAGTTTCAGGAGCGGATTCGAGAGCTGGAAGAGCGCAGAACGGATGTTGAATCGAGGGAGACTGAGGTGGCTGCCATCCGTGAAAATCTCGAGAAGCAACTCAAGATTGTGGCTCGCAAAAAGGATGAGCTCGACAATGCCAATGAAAAGCATATTCGGGAGCTTGAAAAAGTGGCCAACCTCTCAGAATCCGATGCGCGCGATCAGCTGCTGGAGGCAGTGAAGGCGAAAGCAGAAACCGATGCGATGGCCCTGATCAAAGACACCATTGCTCAGGCCAAGGCAAACGCCGGGAAGGAGGCGAAGAAAATTGTCATACAGACCGTGCAGCGGATGTGTGCAGAGTATACCATCGAAAACACAGTCTCTGTCTTCAATCTTGACAGTGATGACCTCAAAGGTCAGATTATTGGCCGTGAGGGTCGCAATATCCGCGCACTTGAAGCGGCAACAGGGGCGGAGATTGTTGTGGATGACACCCCTGAAGCAATTGTAATCTCCAGCTTTGACCCTATCCGCCGGGAGGTTTGCCGCCTTGCCCTCAAACGCCTGGTTGCTGATGGGCGGATTCACCCAGCCCGCATTGAAGAGGTTGTCTCCAAGACGCGCAAACAGCTCGAGGAGCAGATTGTAGAAATCGGAGAGCGAACCGTCATTGAGTTAGACCTGCACGGTCTCAACCCTTATCTCGTTCGGATGGTGGGCCGCATGAGGTTCCGCTCATCGTATGGCCAAAACCTCCTCAAGCACTCGATTGAGACCGCTAACCTGTGCGCAATTATGTCTGCAGAGCTCGGTCTTTCACCCAAGCAGATCAAGCTTGCCAAGCGGGCCGGTCTGCTCCATGACATTGGTAAGGTAGCTGAAGAGGAAAGCGAACTTTCACATGCCATTCTGGGTATGAAGATGTGCGAAAAGCATAATGAGCACGCTGCCGTGTGCAATGCAGTGGGAGCTCACCACGATGAGATTGAAATGAATAACATCATCTCACCCATTGTTCAGGCCTGTGATGCCATTTCTGGTGCCCGGCCCGGTGCGAGGCGAGAGATTTTGGAAAGCTACCTCAAGCGCATCGGCGAGCTCGAAGATCTGGCCATGTCTCACGATGGTGTCCAAAAAGCATTCGCCATGCAGGCAGGCCGCGAACTGCGCGTGATTGTCGAGAGCGAGAAAGTCAGCGATCAGTATGCAGATGATCTTGCATTTATGATCTCGCAGAAGATTCAAGACGAAATGCAATATCCAGGCCAAATCAAGGTAACAGTGATTCGCGAGAAGCGAGCTGTTTCCTTTGCGCGATAATCTCCGGGAGGGAATGAGAAAAATCTCCATGGCACACTCATTCCCATAACGGCAAATAAAATTTTGAATGAACGGCTCTGCTCCTCGCAGGGTCGTTTTTTTATTTCCATGAGCCAAAAGAATGTGATGGTATAGCGTCGATTTTCAGTTGTTTGATGAAGTATGTATTCCGGCCTGAGTCAACCGGACTTAAAAAAAGCCAAACAATGTTTTCCAAGTCTGCACAATATGGCTACCTTTGCTGCGATTTTCGAAGAGCTATTCATAAACGAGTTCTTGTAAGCATGCACACACTTCTCTCCCGTCTGTTTCTCATAGCGTTGTTGGCGCAGAGTGTCGCTCTTTCCGGTCAGGATGATCATTCCGGTCATGAATCGGATGGACATGGTTTGGAAGAATTCATTTATGATCATGGGAAAGAAGTCATGCACCATATTGGTGATGCCAATGAATTTCATGTCTGGAAAGGGGTACACCTGCCGTTACCATGTATTCTGTACGCACCAGATGCCGGATGGACCATGATGATGTCAAGTGCATTTGATCATGGCCACAAGGCTGTTGATGGCTATGTGCTGAATCATGGACGAGTAAATCGAATAGTAGGTGAAGGTTTTCCGGAAGGAGAAGTGGCTATCGGACACATCCACCACAAGATGATCGAGAAGGATGGGAAAGAAAAAGAAGTGGCCTATGTCGAGCATGATGGGAAAGAATTTCTTCTTGATCAGCCCACGACGTATGACGGTGGCTTGCTGGGTGGAGGTGTGACGAGTTTCTACGATTTCTCAATTACCAAGAACGTCTTTACAATGCTTCTCGGGGCGTTGATTCTCATCATCGTATTTCTGACCGCGGCCAATGGGTATAAAACCCGTCAAGGTATGGCTCCGAAAGGCATTCAGTCATTTATCGAGCCATTTTTCATTTTTATTCGCGATGAGGTATCCATTCCAATGATTGGTGAGAAGAAATACGAGCGCTTTCAGCCATTTATTCTGAGTCTTTTCTTTTTCATTCTCATTTCCAACCTTTTGGGATTGATTCCGTTTTTCCCCGGTAGTGCGAATGTGACTGGAAACATTGCAGTGACTTTCATGCTGGCTGTCATCACTTTCGTGGTGACGAACCTGAACGGTAACCGCCATTATTGGGAGCACACTTTGTGGATGCCAGGCGTGCCTATTTTTGTCAAGCCTATTCTGACTATTGTCGAATTTCTGGGCTTATTCATTAAGCCCTTCTCGCTGATGGTTCGTCTTTTTGCAAACATTACGGCGGGACACATCATTATTTTGAGTCTGATCGGGTTAATTTTCCTCTTCTCAGACAGTGGAAACAACATTGGAGGAGCTTTTGCAGGGGGTGTGTTGGGAATGGCTTTTGCAGCCTTTATGAACTTAATTGAATTGCTGGTTGCCTTTCTGCAGGCATTTATTTTTGCCATTCTCACTGCGTCCTACATCGGGGCTGCGACTGAGGAGGCGCATCATTAATTGAACGTTCTTTTTTTTCACCATAAAATTGAATCATCATGGGAGCTATTGGAGCCGGAATTGCCGCTCTGGGCGCAGGAGTCGGAATCGGACTGATTGGCAGCAAGGCGATGGAAGCCATCGCGCGTCAGCCAGAAGCCGTGAACGATATCCGTTCGAACATGATCCTTGCAGCCGCCCTCGTTGAAGGTGCTGCGCTGTTTGCGATTGTCGTCGGCCTGTTGGAGAAGGTGCTTTAATTCGCATCGCCTCCCAAGAGAAGGAGAAGGAGTACGGCAACGATTGGTTGCCGGCTCCCTCACCACATTATTGGGTTCTTTTTTCCATCTCAACCCTTTCAAAGATTCGATACAATGATGGACCTTATTATTCTTGCTGATTTCTCTGTGCTTCGCCCTGATCCGGGATTGATTGTCTGGACGGGTATTGTCTTTCTGCTGGTGTACTTCCTGCTGGGTCGTTTCGCCTTTCGCCCGATTCAGAACGCGCTGAAAGATCGCGAGCAAACTATTCAAGATGCCCTTGACGAGGCCCGAAAGGCTCGCGAGGAGATGTCTTCGTTGCAATCAAAGAACAAGGAATTGATGGCGCAGACTCAAGAAGAGCGTGCCAAGATCCTTCAGGAGGCCAAGGAGGCCAAAAATAGCATCATCAGTGAGGCCAGAGAACAGGCTCGTGAAGAGGCTGGGAAGATTATTTCTGCAGCCCGCCAGGAGATTGACAACCAAAAGCGCGCAGCGATCGAGCAGATTCGTGCTGAGGTTGGCAGCATGGCATTGCAGGTTGCCGGGAAGGTTATTCGCAAAGAGCTGGAAGGCGATCAGGCACAACAGCAATATGCGCGGCAACTGGTTGATGAGATTAATTTGAATGCCTAAAACAGGGAGTTCATGTCTGTACAAAGAGTCGCAGGTCGGTACGCCAAGTCTTTAATTGAGCTGGCCAATGAAATGGGAAAACTTGAGCGCATTCAAGAGGATATGCTCAGGTTCTCTACCATGCTTGAGGTCAGTCATGAGTTTGAGCTCCTGGTAAAAAGCCCGGTCGTCAATGCTGATGCCAAAAAGCGAGTCTTTGAGGCGTTGCTCAAGGCAGATTCTGATGAGATGACCATGCAGTTTTTCCAGATCGTGCTTCGCAAAGGTCGTGAAAGCTACCTGCCGGAGATTGCCCAAGCGTTTCTCGAGCAATACAAGGTAATCAAAGGGATCTCAACGGTGTATCTCCGGTCAGCAGTGAAGTTAAGTGACGAGGTCATGGGTATCATCCGCCAGAAGCTTGCCGAAGGTGATCTTGCCCGTCAGCATATTGAGCTGGTCACCGAAACTGATCCCTCACTTATTGGCGGATTTGTGCTCCGGTACGGTGACAAGTTGTACGATGCCAGCGTTGCATGGCAATTGAAAAAACTTACCGAAGAGATTGCCGGAAGGTCCTAAAGTAATTCATTCTCCACACTCCTTTTAAATCCACAATTATGGCGATTGATGTAAAACCCGATGAAATATCTGCGATACTGAAGCAGCAGCTGACTGGCTTTAGCTCTGCAGCAGAGCTTGAAGAAGTGGGCACGGTATTGCAAGTGGGAGACGGTATTGCCCGCGTGTACGGACTTACCGGTTCTCAGGCCGGTGAGCTGGTTGAATTCGAGACTGGCGTGCAGGCGATTGTTCTGAACCTTGAAGAAGACAACGTCGGTGTGGTCCTTTTGGGCCCTGGAGACAATATCACTGAGGGATCTCAGGTGCGTCGCACTGGCCGTATCGCCTCTATCAATGTAGGTGAAGGAATGGTGGGTCGCGTTGTCAATCCGCTTGGCCAGCCTATTGATGGGAAAGGGCCGATTGAGGGGCAAACGTATGAAATGCCTCTCGAACGGAAAGCACCTGGTGTGATTTACCGTCAGCCCGTACAGGAGCCGCTGCAGACAGGGATTAAGGCCATTGACTCAATGATTCCGATTGGCCGTGGACAACGGGAGTTGATTATCGGTGACCGCCAAACCGGAAAAACTGCCATTGCGCTGGATACCATTATCAATCAGCGCGAATTCTATGAAAAAGGCGAGCCTGTCTATTGCATTTATGTCGCTTCTGGTCAGAAGGCCTCAACTGTGGCCAAGGTTGCGCGTACGCTTGAAGAGAATGGGGCGATGGATTATACCATCATCGTATCTGCTGCCGCCTCAGAGCCTGCACCGCTTCAGTTTTATGCGCCATTTGCCGGAGCTTCCATCGGTGAATTTTTCCGCGATACTGGTCGCCCGGCGCTGATCATTTATGATGACCTGTCCAAGCAAGCTGTTGCATACCGCGAGGTTTCCCTGTTGCTGCGCCGTCCTCCAGGACGCGAAGCCTATCCGGGTGATGTCTTTTATCTGCACTCCCGCTTGCTTGAACGTGCGGCAAAGGTGATTAACAACGACGAGATTGCCCGGAATATGAACGACCTGCCTCCTGCGTTGGCGGCAGCCAAAGACGCTGACGGGAATCCGTTGGTGAAAGGTGGTGGAAGCCTGACAGCCCTGCCGATTATTGAAACTCAGGCCGGTGACGTGTCTGCCTATATTCCTACAAACGTTATTTCGATTACTGACGGACAGATTTTCCTTGAAACGAACCTGTTCAATTCGGGGGTTCGTCCTGCCATTAATGTGGGTATTTCCGTATCGCGTGTTGGTGGCTCGGCTCAGATTAAGTCCATGAAGAAGGTAGCCGGTACCCTGAAGCTCGACCAAGCACAGTTCCGTGACCTTGAAGCCTTTGCAAAGTTCGGTTCAGATCTTGATGCCGCGACCAAGGCAGTACTTGATAAGGGTCAGCGCAACGTGGAAATTTTGAAGCAACCCGAGTATAGCCCGCTTTCCGTTGAGAAGCAGGTTGCTATTATTTATCTGGGCACCAATAATTTGCTCCGGAATGTACCGATTGATCAGGTGAAGGCTTTTGAAGAGTTGTTCTTAACAACGCTTGAGCAAAAACATCCGGAGGTGTTGGATTTGTTCCGTCAGGGTAAGCTTGCGGATGAGGCCACCGATGTGCTTCGTACGCTCGCAGCCGAGCTGACTGCACAATACCGCAAGTAAAAATTTAGCCCCCCCTGCAAAGGGGGGGTATATTCAGAATGTCGACACATGGGTGCTAATCTAAAAGAGGTCCGTGAGCGGATCAGTTCAGTCAATTCGACGCAGCAGATTACCAAGGCGATGAAGATGGTTTCTGCCGCCAAATTACGGCGTGCTCAGGAAGCCATTCAGCAGATGCGTCCCTATGCACGGAAGCTGAATGAAATGATGGCAAATATCCTGTCTAATCTGGATGGTGATGCATCATCTGCCTACGGCGAGTCCCGTGAAATTAAGCGTGTGTTAGTTGTTATTGTCACATCCAGCAGGGGTCTGTGTGGTGCATTCAATGCCAACATCATTAAAGAAGCGAATGCTCTGATTGCTCAGAAATATCCGGAACAGGCAAAGGCTGGGCAGGTGCGGATTATTCCGGTTGGAAAGAAAGGATATGACGCCTATCGCAAAGTGCACCCACCTCACGTAATCGATAAAAATTACGTCAGTCTGTTCGATGATCTGAGTTTCGACAATGTATCGAAGCTCTCCTCCTATATGATCAGAGCATTCCTGGATGGCGATTACGACGCTATTGAGGTTGTGTACGGCCGCTTCAAGAATGCAGCCCAGCAGTTCCCGGTGGCTACCCAATGGCTTCCGGTCGAGAAAATTGAAGCTGAGGGTGGCAGTGGGTCTTCGAAAATGAGGGCTGATTACATTTTCGAGCCTCAGAAAGAGGCACTTCTTGAGAAGTTGATTCCCAGCATTCTCCAAACCACCTTTCAAAGCTATCTGCTTGATACCCATGCTTCAGAACACGGTGCACGCATGACAGCCATGGACAAGGCCACCGACAATGCGAATGAGCTCATGAAGGAGCTACGAATCACCTACAACAAAGCACGTCAGGAAGCTATCACTAAAGAAATTTCAGAGATTGTGGGCGGTGCTGCTGCTCTGGAATCCTGATTTATGCACGAAAAGCATCCGACAATATCCCGCCCTGACATCGGTCATTTCAACAGAAATGAGTTCGCTTTCCTCGGTGCACCTTGCGGATTGATTCAGACGCTTCAGCAAAATCTCATCGCATCTCTCGGGTCACAACTTCGTATTGGTATAGTTGATGCGGATCACGGTGATGGGGAGGATCATTCTGCGCAAGCGAAGCCTGACAGGGTCTATACCGATAAGATCACCAGTCACAGACTTGATTTTCACGGCGATTGGAGCGTGCACCAATACCGGATGTGGTTTAATGACCAGGATGTTGTGTTGGTCAATGGAAACCATTTCCAGTCGGCACGCCAAATTGTGATCATTGATTCCCGGAAACGAGAGTCTCTGGAGCGGAAGCTGGACCGACTAACCGATGTTTGTTTGTTTTTGCTAGGAGATGGTCAGGAGGATATCTGGCCGTTTTTGCGTGAACACATTCCCCATGCTGATCAAATTCCTGTGCTCCGTTTGAGTGATACTCATTCTGTGGCAGAATGGCTGGGCAGTCATATCCAGAAGCCGCCTCTGAAAGGACTTGTTCTGGCTGGTGGAAAGAGCACTCGAATGGGACGCGATAAAGGTGAACTCAACTTTTATGGCAAACCACAGCGTGAGTACATGGCAGATCTTCTAGAGCCTCATTGTAGAGAGGTTTTCCTGTCGGTCCGGGCAGGCCAGCAAGTTCCGAGTTCGCACCAGCTGATAGAAGACAGTTTTATTGGGTTGGGCCCTTTCGGCGCGCTGCTCAGCGCCTTCCGAAACGATCCAGATGCAGCATGGTTGGTTGTTGCCTGCGATCTCCCTTTGTTGAACGCTGATACCTTGCGGCAGCTTATCAATGGTAGAAATCCTTCAAAGGGCGCCACATCATTTCGCAGTCCAGTCAATGGATTCCCTGAGCCCCTCGTTGCGATTTGGGAGCCAAAAGCCTATCTGCACGCGCTTGCTTTCATGGCTCAAGGCTATTCCTGCCCCCGTAAGGTCCTAATCAATACTGATATTTGCCTTCTGGAAGCAGCCGATGCATCGGCCCTCACCAATGTCAACACCCCTGAAGATCTTGCTGCT
>CAZMSQ010000020.1:24314-38690 GCA_964569025.1 uncultured Saprospiraceae bacterium
TACAGCCCCATCGGGGCGATATCTTCTTAGCAAGGATTTGTAAGCAAAGCAGTAAGCTACATCGTAGCGACATCTAAAGGGTAGTTTGGTTGGGTTTCGATGCGGAAAGTTTGCGGCGAGAGATGAAAGATGTCGCTGCGCTGCAGCTCAATTGGTGCATATCCGCGAGTGCTAATAAGATGGTGCCCCGCTGGGGCAGGCCAAGCGGCATGCGGATTACACAGCCCCAATCGGGGCGATATCTTCTTAGCAAGGATTTGTAAGCAAAGCAGTAAGCTACATCGTAGCGACATCTTAATAGCAAGCGCTCTGAATCTTAGAGAGGCAATAAACATGCGGCCGCATGTTTATTTCTAAAACGGAATCACATCATCTGAATTCAGCCGGGATGAACGGGTAATAATACCCTGATTTGGGTCATTGAAATCCGGAAGGGAATTAAAATTGGGGTCACCGAGGTCTGAAAATTTGGCGAACTCCTCGGTAAACCTAAGCCTGACCGTATCGGTGGCGCCGTTTCTGTGCTTTGCCACAATGATTTCAGCCAAACCCTTTTGGGAGTTTCCATCCTCATCTTCAGTGATTTGGTAGTATTCTGGGCGGTAGATGAAAGAGACGATATCTGCGTCTTGTTCAATTGAACCGGATTCTCGAAGATCGGAGAGCTGGGGCTTTTTGGTGCCACCGCGCATTTCTACGGCCCGGCTCAGTTGAGAGAGGGCGATGACCGGGACATTCAACTCTTTCGCAAGAGCCTTGAGGGAGCGGGAAATGGCGCTGACCTCCTGCTCACGGTTGCCCTTGCCACGGTCGGAGCCCCCGGTCATAAGCTGAAGGTAATCGATGACAATCAGCTGGATATCATGCTGCATTTTGAGCCGCCTGCATTTGGCTCGCAGTTCAAAAATATTGATGCCGGGGGTATCATCGATGAAAATCGGGGCTTCACTCATCCTGTCTACGGCCCTGTGCAGGTTTTTCCAGTCACCCTCAGAGAGCTTGCCGGTGCGCAGCTTTTGGCTTGAAATACCTGACTCCATGGAAAGAAGGCGTTGCACGAGCTGAATGTTTGACATTTCCAAAGAGAATAAGGCCACCCCTTTGCCAAAATCCATGGCTGCATTGCGGGCCATGGATAATACAAAAGATGTCTTACCCATGGCTGGTCGGGCGGCAATGATAATCAGATCGGAGGGCTGCCAGCCAGAGGTCAGGAGGTCGAGATCCGTGAATCCGGACGGGATGCCAGTCAGACCATCCTCTTTTTGGGCCAGTTCTTCAAGCTGCTTGATGAGGCGGCTTGAAAGGGCAGACATCCGCTCAACACCTTTTGACAAGTTGATTTCAGTTATTTCGAAGAGCTGCCGCTCGGCAGCGTCGAGCAGTTCGAACACATCGGTTGTGTCTTCGAATGCATCGCGGATAATGGTGGTGCTGGCGTGAATCAATTGGCGCTGTATGAATTTCTGAGCCACAATCCGGGCATGAAATTCAATATTCGCGGCAGAGGCAACCCTGTTGGTCAGGTCGACCAGTTTGTATGCTCCGCCAATTTTTTCCAGTTCTCCGGATTTGCGCAGGGCTTCTGTCACCGTAAGCAGATCAATGGGCTCTGATTTGCTGAAGAGCGTTTTCATAGCCGCATAAATGGTCTGATGGGCTTCGGTGTAAAAGCTGTCTGGCTGAAGGATATCGAGCACAACAGGCAGGGCATCTTTATCGAGCATGATTGCTCCCAGTACCGCTTCTTCCAAATCGGTGGCCTGAGGCTGCACACGCCCAAATACATAGCTCGATAAATCAGGACCTCCTGTTTTGACAGGGGTTTTCCGACGGGTTGCAGATTTTTGTGTTCCTTCTGGCTTGGTGCTGTCTGGCATAGGCTGTGAATGCATTTGGGGAGAAAAGGAGTTGAAGATAGCACGAATCTTTCAATTTTCCGGAATCATCATATTTAAACATTTTCATTCTCCACTACCTCAACTGTTGACCATGCCTCCGGAGGTCCTGCAAACAAGCGTTTTGTCGAAGCCCAGGTGTCCTGAAAAAATGGGGAAGATCTGTATGTTTCAAGCGCATGCTCACTTTCCCAATGGCTGATGGTGAAAAACGTGGTGTCATCGGCTTGCAGAAGGCGGAGGTAAGAACACCCGGGGAAGTGCCGGATGTTTTCGCGCCTCTCCCGGAATAATGCGAGAAAATTTTGAACCTGATCAGGCTGGAAAGTCATTTTGACAAGGCGGATGAGCATGGAGTGGCGTTTATGTGGAAACAAATGCGGGAAGATCGGTTGGATATGGGTGAAATCCAAACAGAGGAAGTCCTCCAAAAATTATTCATTGTGGCGGTGAAAGGATCAAGGGGAAAGTGGTACTTTTGGACGGCAACTATTCATTGAACACATCAAATCAACACAGACTATCGGACAGCACAGTGAAATCGTATTGACCATTGAGGGAGTCGATGAGTTGGCATTTTTTGGGAAAAACAATCAGCATATCCGGTTGTTGAGAGACGCCTTTCCTGAGGTCAGCATTACCTCCCGCGGGCACACTTTGAAACTGGTTGGTGAGAAAAAGTTTACCCAAAACGCCAAAGAAAAAGTCGAGAAAATGGTCCGTTATCTCAGAGAGCACCACTCTCTGAACGAGCAGGAAGTTGAAGATTTGCTTCGTGGCGAAGGGGCCGTTGATTCGCGCATTGGTCCTGGTGCTGCGGGAAGCAGTGTGACGCTGCTGTATGGCCGCAACGGCAAAGCAATACGTGCCAAAACAGTGAATCAGAAGCGTCTGATTGAGTCTTCCGAACACAATGATATCGTCTTTGCCATTGGTCCCGCCGGAACGGGAAAGACCTACACCGCGGTAGCTTTGGCCGTCAGGGCACTGAAAAACAGGCTGGTCAAAAAGATTATCCTGACAAGGCCTGCCGTAGAGGCTGGCGAGAGCCTTGGCTTTCTACCGGGTGATCTCAAGGAAAAGATAGACCCGTACCTCAGGCCTCTGTATGATGCCCTTGATGATATGATTCCGGCTGAAAAGCTCAACCGTTTTATGACGGATCGGACCATTGAAATTGCGCCTTTGGCATTTATGAGGGGTCGGACGCTTGATAATGCATTTATCATACTGGATGAGGCGCAGAATGCGACCACGATGCAGCTCAAGATGTTTTTGACTCGCCTCGGCCCTTCGGCCAAGTGTATCATCACTGGTGATCTTTCGCAGGTTGATTTGCCATTTAACATCAAATCGGGGCTTCGGTATGCAGTGAGGCTGCTTGGCAAGTTGCACGGCATCGGCGTGGTGCGGCTTACTGATGAAGACGTGGTGCGCCATCGGCTGGTCAGGGAAATTATTCGTGCTTACGATACTGCTGAAGAACGCCGCCGGGCCGAACAGGAATCAGATTCTGGTGTTGGAGGGGAAGAAGAATAACACCGCGGCTGCGTTCGCACAACGATCAGGTATGCACCTATTCCCGTTTCAGGCCAAATATCCGAACTTCGACTACATCACCAGTCCGGATTCCTTTTTCTCCAATGTCAAGGAGGAATACAACGATTACGACGACAGTGGCTTTTTCAGAAAGACTCCTGAGGAGGGATTTTACATTTATGAAATCCGCACCGGAAATCGCTCTTTTACAGGCTTGGTTGCCTGCGTGGATATTCGGGATTACCTCGACGGCCATATCCGGCGTCACGAGGATACCCTCGCTGCAAAAGAGCAGCGGCAGATGCAGCTTCTGATGCACCGCAATGCCATGGTGAAACCGGTATTGCTGTTCCATCAGCCTCTTGTTTCACTGTCAGAGTTTCTGGAGCGCTTCAAGGACGATTCATCTCTTTTGACCACGCATTTTGAGACGCCGGATGAATCACATACCCTATGGAAGGTGACCGGAGAGCGAGATGTCAAGTATCTGCAGAATCAGTTTTTTCAGCACATTCCGGATGCGTACATTGCTGACGGTCACCACAGAAGCAGCATGGCAGCCTTGTTGTATGAGCGCCGGAAGGGAAAGCCTGACCAGCATAAATTTGGGCGGCTTTTGTGTGCTTTTTTTCCAGAGAGCGATCTGGAAATTCTTGATTACAACCGTATCGTGGATGCATTCGGCGAGCTTTCCGTGGCCCGCTTTATGGGCCATCTCTCCCAAGTCGTCGACATAGAAGTCTTATCTGCACCCGCAAAGCCGTCAGAACAACATCAGATGACCATGCTCATCAACAGAGAGTGGTTTTCTCTTCGATGGAAGGCGCATATCCTCCAAAACTGGCCAGAGCGGGTTATTCTGGATGCGAGTCTATTGGATCGCTATGTTATTCGGGAGATTTTTGGCATAGAAGATGTTCGCAACGACCAGCGCCTTAAATATATGGAGGGCTCCAAAGGGTTAGATGAATTTCGCAATACCGTGAATAAATCCGATCAGCGGGTCGGCTTTTGTCTGAGTCCGGTCTATGTTGAGGGGTTGAAGGAGGTGGCTGACTCGGGCAAGGTGATGCCTCCAAAATCTACCTGGTTTGAACCCAGGATGCGAAACGGGCTGATTGTCTATGAAATTTGACAGACCTGTTCAACTGCTTCTATGCATGTGGTCATTATCGGGAATGGGATCAGCGGAATCTCTGCGGCTCGCGCTGTCAGAAGCTTGAACCAGAAGTGCCGTATTTCTGTCATATCGGATGAGTCTGATTACTTTTATTCCCGCACAGCCCTGATGTATGTGTTTATGGGGCAGCTCAAAAGTGAGCACCTCAAGCCATATCCCAATTCTTTGTGGAAATCCGAGCGAATTACCCTTATTCGCGGACTTGTTGAACACATTGATACTGAGCGGAAGAATATACTCTACAAAGCCTCAGGAGACGGCTCTCACACCCATTTCCTACCGCCTGATGCACTGACATACGACCGGCTAGTCATTGCTTGTGGATCGGTCCCCAGACCTCCCCTATGGCCGGGGGCTCACCTCATTGGTGTTTGCCATTTGCACACGCAAGGGGATCTCACAAAGATGGAATCTCTGATGGACGGATTGAAACGGGCTGTCATAGTTGGAGGTGGACTGACGGGCGTGGAAATGGCTGAAATGATGTACGCTCGGGGGGTGGAGGTCACCATGCTGGTGCGGGAGCCGGGCTATTTTGCGAATGTCCTGCCACCGGAGGAGTCGGAGCTCGTAAGTGCACATATCCAAAGCCATGGCATTGACCTTCGTCTCAATACAGAACTGAAGTCCATCGAAGATGACGGCACAGGGAGGGTTGCTGGTGTTGTCATTTCAGCCGGTGAGCACATTGCCTGCGGTCTTGTCGGTCTCACCATCGGAGTCAGGCCGAATGCGGGGTGGCTGGAGCACACTCCGCTTGACATCAGAGACGGAATTTTGGTTGATGAGTATCTGAGAAGCAGCATACCTGACATTTTCGCCATTGGCGACTGTGCCGAGCTTCGCTCACCAGATGAGGGGCGCCAGCCAATTGAGGCCATGTGGTACACCGGCAGACTCATGGGAGAGACAGTTGCCCGCACTGTTTGTGGTCATCCGACGCCTTATCGTCCCGGGGTGTGGTACAATTCGGCAAAATTTTTTGATATGCTTTACCACGCTTACGGTTATGTGCCAAATACATGGCAAGCTCCGTACGCCAGTTTGTATTGGGCTCACGAAAACGGCCGTCGTAGCTTCAGGCTGATGTACCGCCTGGACACAGGAGCGGTGACGGGCATGACCAGTCTTGGCATTGCTCTGCGGCAGGAGGTATGTACTCGCTGGATTGAGGAGGGGGCGACTATTGATTTTGTCATTGGACATTTGGGGAGCGCTCATTTTGAGGGGGAGCTGAGTCGGAATTGGCTTGGGGCCATTGCCGGGGCGCTGCGGGGGCAGATGCGATGATGCAGAGGTGGGCGATGGGGGCGCCCATGAGGGGCGCCCTTGCTGGGGGAGATGGGGAGCTGTGCGATGCTGGGGCGCCCACGAGGGGCGCCCTTGCGGCGGGGATTTTTTTTATCTTTGTGTGAATCTTATTTGATTATATCTAATTGTTTGTCATTATGATCCGATCATTTAGCTTGTTTGTTTTGATTTTTGGACTATGCGTTGTCATGTCCTGCAAAGATGGCAGTACGACTGAAGAAGTAGTGCCTGTCAATCCTATTTTTGGTCATTGGAAAGTCATCAATCCGAACGTGGAAGCTCATCTGCTGGTCAGGCCTGATTCTACATTTCATGTCGATATCCTCGCTCAGGAAGGTATTGAGGCAGAGGGTGTTGCCACTGTTGAATCCGATAGCCGCGTTACATTTGTCAATACAGGTGGTACTGATACTGTGGCTTCTAATCCGGTGCCGGGGACGTATGATTTTCAGATAACGTCTGATACCCTGCGGTTTACGGTGGTCAGTGATACATTGAGTCGCCGGGTTGGTTTGTTGAGCGCTCCCTGGGTGCCAAACTAACAGGAACTGCCACAGGGTGAGTCAAATGAGGAGATTCCAATGCTGAAACAGTATCGGGTGAAGAGACTGTTTGAGAAAACAACATTGTTTTCTCTCACAGGATGGTTGGGTCTTCTGATTCTTTTGCTGGCGCAGTTGGGGTTTGATTATGAGGCCCTGCCAGGCCTCGTTGCCGAATGTGCCCTTGTAGCGTCAGCAGCCGGGGTTATTGGTTATGCTTATTCCGTAAAGAAAAGCAAGCCTGGTGGACTGCGAAACCTCGGGATATTTCACAGGTCTCTCTCAACGAGAGGAGTTGCCGGATGGTTGCTGGGAATGGCTCTGACGGCATTGTATGTGATTCTGTACTTTTTTCCCGAAATGCTTGGGTATGGTGGAGGCGAAGCAGCCAACACCCGACTTATTGGCTTGTTCGATCCGCTCAGTATGGCTCTCAAGGGACAGCCGGCAAGCCAATGGTTTGTGTACGGGGTACTCTACACCTTTGCCGTGGTGGTTTTCGGCCTGCGCTTTCTCATCAAATACCGACATAACAGGTATCAGGTTATCAGGACCTTGTCGGTGATGTTCTTTCAGTTCGGATTTGCATTTCTCCTTCCAGAAATTCTCATGCGCCTTCAGTATCCATACTACGATGCGAAGAACATGTGGCCTCTCAATTATTCCTTTTTTGACGCCTGGAGCCTCGATGGATTTCTGAATTCCGGTGCGGCCGGACTCCTCATGCTTCTGTTCGGGCTGGTCATGATTTTTGTGATCTCACCCGTACTGACCTATTTCTACGGAAAGCGATGGTATTGCTCATGGGTGTGTGGGTGCGGAGGACTGGCAGAGACGGCAGGAGACCCATTCAGGCATTTGTCATCATCATCAGCAGGTGCCTGGAAATTGGAGCGATGGCTTATTCATTCTATTCTGGTCGTTGCAGTGATTATGACGCTTGGCGTTCTCTATTCGTATTTTTCTGACCATAGTGAATCACTGTGGGTTTCCAGAGCATTTTTTGTTTTTGCCATCAGTATTCTGTTTATGGGATTGGGTATTTGGGTGCTCACTGACCGGAAGCGATTCAAGAGCCTTGATCCCAGGGCTCGGAATGTCGCGCTTACCGTGGGTGCAGGATGTATATTGCTGTTAACTGTTTCTCATCTTGCTGGGGGGAGCCGGGTACTTTTTGTGCCGGTTGAGTCGCTTCGTTCTTGGTACGGATTTCTGATAGGTGCGATCTTTTCAGGAGTTATTGGGGTCGGGTTTTACCCCATTCTTGGAAGTCGCGTCTGGTGTCGTTTTGGGTGTCCGATGGCTGCGATTTTGGGTATTCAGCAGCGGTTTTTCAGTCGATTCCGGATCACAACCAATGGCGGGCAGTGCATTTCATGTGGGAATTGCACGACCTATTGTGAAATGGGTATTGACGTGAGAATGTACGCACAACGGGGGGAAGATATTCTGCGGGCTTCTTGCGTAGGGTGTGGAATCTGTTCAGAGGTTTGTCCGAGAGGGGTCCTCAGGCTTGAGAATGGCCCTGTGCCTGAGACGGTTGGGTCGAGTTTGGTGAATCACTTGCTTCTATCCGCCAGATAACGGACCAAATCCGGGAATGTATCCAGAAATGAGGTGATTTCCTCTTCGTTCATGCGGATGCCGTTGAGATAGGGGTGCGGCTTGCCTTCAGCAAGGCCTTTTTCTGAAAGGGTTTTGGAGAATGCCTTTGCCTCTTCATAGGTGGAAAATAGTCCGGCGCAATACCGCGCGCTCCGGTCGCCCCCGCGAAGTTGCTCCGCCATCAGATCGGGTAGGATAATGAACGCGGGATCACCATACAGCCCCTGAGCAGAGGCGATTTCTACCCGCCATGTCAGTCCCTCGATTGTTCCCACGAAGTCATCTCCGAATGATGAGCGCATGAATGTGCTGATGATGGGTGCATCCATGCTGAGCAGGAGGGGGAGTGGCCGCTGTTCCAGAAAAGTCAGGTGCAGGCGCCTGTTGAGAGCCCGGCCTTGAGGATTGTCTTTGCCTTGAAGCGACTCGAGGGCTTGAGGATACTGTGGCCCGAACCCCTGAATGGATATTTGTCCAGCACTGACACCTTTCTTCGAAATCAAATACTCACGGGCGCGTTCAGCTCTTTTGATGCTGTAGTACAGGTCGTACTGCATAGGCGTCCCGGTATTGTCAGAATGTGCCTGGATGGCCATTTGAAGATCGGGGTAAACATTGAGCAAGGCAGCCGCCTGATCGAGGGTGGGCTGGTTTTGGCGGGCAGTAATGTCTTCTTCGGTATCGAAAAAGATCATTTTGAAAGAATAGGGTGTCTTTTCCAATGGTGCATCCTCATTAGCCAAGGTGCGCTCGTCAGGAGGGGAAGTGAGAATATCAAAGAATGAACGAGCTGGCTTACTGCTGACCTGCTCGAGTCGAGGTTGCTTGAAGAAAGCCGCATAGAGGTCAAATCCTCCAAGTCCGCCGGGGCGGTTGGAGGCCAGCCAGGCATTGATGCCGTCGGGAGCGGGTCTGAAGTACAAATCGTCGCCGGGAGAGCAAACCGGAGCACCAAGGTTAACAGGTTGGTGCCAGGTCCTGGACCCGATGTCAAAGGCGGATTGGAAAATATCGAATCCGCCCATGCTTCGCTTGGCATGATTGGAAGAAAAGTAGAGCGTCACACCATCTGCCATCAATACCGGCATGCGCTCGTCCCAGCGGGTGTTTATTTTTGGGCCGAGATTGACAGGCTCAAGCCATTGGCCGTTTCGATAGGGGAGAATGTACAGGTCAGTCCCGCCAAATCCATCGGTCCTTCTTCCGGAAAAAAGGGCCGTGGAATCATTGAAGAAAAAAAGATCAATGTCTCCTGTTTCAGCAAAAACGGGCCCTGGAAATCGAGAGGATTCGAGGGCTTTCTCGCCTCCGCTTGAAAAGGTGTCGGTCAGTATCTGTCCGGCCTGCATATGCTGCCCCTTAAAGAAGTACAGGACTGAGCCGTCTGCATTCATATCTTGAATGATGTCATGGGCAGCGCTGTTCAGCAGTGGCGGCAAAGGTGTGGGGGGTGACCATCCACCGGGCTGACGGTCGGTCAGGTACAAATCCAGCTTCCGCTCACCTTGCGGGTCTGCCAGCCCTTGGATATTGCGGGTTCCACCAGTGGCTCCTTCCCGGTTCGACGAAAAATAGAGGCGGTCTGGATAATTGGGGCTGAGGGCCGGAGCGAGATCATCGTCATCACTATTGACCATCGGGCCCAGGTTGTCGACGAAGGCCACTGCTTCGCTATGCTGCCAGCGGTTGCCAAATCCACAACGCAGAATGTCGGCCTTGACCGCGTCTCTGAGAGGGTCATCATCGGAGGTGCGTTGAAGGTAGCCTTTGTAGGCTTGCACGGCGAGGTCATATTGTGCAGTGAGATGCAGTGCCCGCCCGGTTAGCCAGAATGCACGTGGCTCTGGCCTGCGCTGCCCGACGATTGCTTTGAGCAGGAGGAGAGCGGGATCCGGATCACCAATGCGGAGGTAGCTTTCTGCAAGAGGAAGAAAGATTGATGTGTTATCAGGCTGAATCTGCCTGATCATCAAATAATTGCCGATGGCTTTCCGGTAGTCTCCTGAGGCGAACGCAGTTTCTGCTTCTTTGAAGAAATCATCTGCGGACTGCCCCACAGACGCGAGGGTAAGCAGGATGAAAAACCCGAGGAGTGCCGGTCGCCGGATATGCATCAAATGCTTTGGTTAGGATCAAATGCCTCGAGGTAATCCCCGACTCGTCTCAGGAAAGAGCCTCCAAGCATGCCATCAACAACGCGGTGATCATAGGACAGCGACAAAAACATCAGGTGCCTGACGGCGATGAGGTCACCGTAGGGTGTCTCCACAACGGCCGGCTTTTTCCGGATTGCCCCTACAGCCAGAATGGCTACCTGTGGCTGGTTGATGATTGGCGTACCCATGACGTTTCCGAAAGTCCCTACGTTGGTAAGGGTGAATGTACCGCCCTGGATTTCTTCTGGCTTCAGCTTGTTCTGCCGGGCTCTGTTTGCAAGATCATTGACCTGCCGCGTCAGCCCGACCAGATTGAGCTGGTCAGCACTCTTGATGACCGGTACAATCAGGTTGCCATTTGGCATGGCTGCCGCCATTCCGATGTTGATGGACTTTCTGACCAGGATCTTGTCTCCGTCGACGGAAACGTTGACCATTGGAAAGTCAGTGAGTGCTCGAGCAACAGCTTCAATAAACAGCGGGGTAAATGTGATTTTTTCTCCGTGTTTCTTTTGGAACTCCTGCTTAACGCGGTTGCGCCATTCGACGATTGGAGTCACATCCACTTCGACAAAAGAAGTAACGTGTGGGGAAGTGTGCTTCGAGTTGACCATATGGTCTGCAATCAGCTTCCGCATCCGGTCCATTTCGACGATTTCAACAGCGCCATCTGTATGAACCGCTGGTCGTGGCCCCTGCTGTGCAGCTGGCTGAGGAGTGGGCTTTTTCGCTGGCTGTGCAGCTGGTGCCCCTGATTTTCTCACCTGAATGTACCCGAGAATGTCACTTTTTGTCACCCGACCATTCATACCGGAGCCTTCAAGAGATTCGAGCTCGGCCAGGGTGACACCTTCCTCCCTGGCGATGTTTCTGACAAGGGGCGAGTAAAATTTTCCGGATGCACTGTTGGCAGGGATATCGGCAGTTTCCTGATCTCCCGGTACGTTTTCAGCCGGCATAAAGATCTGCTCAGCTGACTCTGAAGATGGGGGAGCAGACTCCGTATCTGGCGCACCTGGTGCAGCATGCCCGGGATCTTCTCCTTCAGTTGATATGATGGCAATTGCTTTGCCTACCTCTACGGTGTCATTCTCATCAAAGAGAATTTTAGTGAGTACACCGGCCACAGGAGATGGGACCTCACTGTCGACTTTATCGGTGGCAATTTCGAGGACAGTTTCGTCGACTTCAATCTGATCGCCGACATTCTTCACCCATTTAAGAATGGTGGCCTCCATGATGCTTTCTCCCATCTTGGGCATAATCAATTCAACCTGAGCCATATAGAGAGTAGTTTTATGTAAGCAGGGATGAGTCCCGGGCGATGCCCGCAATGTACGGCAATTCCACGGGAATGGAAAATGTCAATAATGCTTCAACACGAACAAACGAGCGAAGTTCAGGGCATAGAAAGCGGCAAATTCTATGTTGAGCAGGCGGTCTTTTCCGATGGTGAGCTTCAGAGTATCCGTATGCTCGCGATTACCGCAGGCAATCCATACGGTGCCCACAGGTTTTTCTGGCGATCCACCCCCGGGACCGGCAATTCCTGAGATCGCAAGGCCGATGTCTGCATGGCAGAGCGGCAGCAAACCGGCCACCATTTCCCGGACAGTTTGCTCACTGACAGCCCCATGGGCCTTCAGAGTGTCTGTGCTGACGCTGAGCAGCTTGGTTTTTAATTCATTCGAGTAAGTGATGACTGACCCGGGAAACCACCCTGAACTCCCGGGAATGCTCGTAATCAAGTGTGATACATACCCTCCAGTGCAGCTCTCTGCTGAGCTGATTTGAAGGCCATTGTCAGAGATCAGTCGGCCCAATTCAAGTGCAAGGGATGTTTCCCCCTCACCGAAGACCAGATCTCCGAGCATGGTACGCAACGTTTGTGTATAAAGGTCAAGGTCATGTTGCAGCGCATCCGGATTTATACCTCGCGCAGTCAGGCGAAGGCGGACACGCCCGGGGGCCGGAAGGTATGCAAGGGAGAATCCCTTCGGGAGTGTATCCTCAAAAGACTCGAGCAAGTCGGCGAGGGCCGATTCCACCTCACCTGCTGTATGCAGGGTATGGGAAATAACTTGCTCTCCGGTCAATCGTTCCATCAACCGGGGGATTACCTCTTCAGCGAGAAGTGCTTTCATTTCGTATGGCACCCCGGGAAGGGCTACCCAGATGCGTCCATCGATTTCCATCCAGATGCCGGGAGCAGAACCAAGGCGATTATGCAGAAGTGAAGCGTTCTGGGGCAGCATGCACTGCCATTTATGCCCTTCTGTTACGCGGCGACCCATCCGTGACATAATCCGCTCAATCCGTTCCCAGGTTGGCTCGTGAAATTCAAGCTTCACCCCTGCAAGATCAGCCAGGACCTGTCGAGTCTTGTCATCCCGGGTCGGTCCCAGCCCACCGGTCAACAATACCACCCGCTCTTCCGGTTGCAGGCCGGCAAACGTCCTGGCAATCTCATCGGGTTCATCTCCGATGGTTGTCATCTCAGTGACCCGGAATCCACAGTCTGAAAGCCGTGAGGCAATATGTGCCGAGTTGGTATCCGTAGTCTGGCCGATCAGCAACTCGTCGCCGATTGTAATAATTCTGACATTCATAAGCTATTCATGAAAGGGTTGAATGGGTGAATGCCCTTGACCCAAATCGGGCCCGGGAGCTGGAGGAGGCGGTGCGTATGGCATCGGATTGCGGAACCATACATCCTGCTGTGGAAATGGAATGGAGATGTTGTGTTCGCGGAAGATCCGGTCAACGATAAAACGCAGATCGCTTCGCAGATTATCAATGGTAAAATTGTCGAGCGTCCAGAAATGGAGCTCAAAATTCAGAGAGGAATTTCCGAATTCCGTAAATCGGATGAGCGGTTTGGGGTGTTTCAAAACCTGTGGATGTTCTTCGGCGGCTTGCAAAAGAAGGTTTTTCACCAATTCCGTATCCGAGCCGTAGGCTACGCCTACTGAAATAAAATATCGGGTTTTCGCATCCTGATGGCTGAAGTTGATGATATTCTCAGAAATCAACTTTGAGTTAGGTACCAGCACTGTTGAATTGCTCTGGGTTTGCAACACAGATGTTCGCAACCCGATGGCACTCACCTTGCCCAGCAAACCTTCGACCTGCACAATATCTCCCACCTCAACGGTGCGTTCAAAGAGGATGATCACTCCGGAGATGAGGTCGTCAAAGGTTTGCTGCAACCCCAACCCAACTCCCACCAACAGGGCCGCTGCACCACCCCACACGACTGTCATTTTGATGCCCAGGCTGTCGAGAGCAAGTAGCACCGCAATGATGTAAATCACATACGTCAGCAATTGATTGATGGCGTACTGTGATCCGACATTTATTTCACGCTTCCGATAATAACCAAATAAGACCAACTGGACTAAGACCCAAATAAGCAGACGCGCCACCAATAAGACCAGAATAGCCGCAAAGACGTTGGAGAGTTTAAAGTCGAAGGTCTGCTCCTTGCCCGGAAACGAAAGTATGGTAATATCTAACTGAAAGTAATTGAGAATTAACAGGATTGCAATTGCATAGACGATATACTGAATCAGTCGTGAGGCTGTGTGCTCAGGATTTTGAGCGCTGGTATTCCTTGTAGTGCCCCGCTCTGGAGCCGCCTTTTCGCGATTCTGGTAATAGTTCCTGATAATAAACCTTGAGAGCAGCCAGTCGAAGAGCCAGGCAAACTGAATGATGAGCAGCGACTCGAAAATCATGGAGACTGAAACCGTTACTTTCGGAGTCGCATACAGCACAAGATTCAGTGGAGAAAATACCACTACCAGGATTATCACAACCAATAAGAATACATTCCGGAAGACCCTCAAGAGCCGCTTTCTTGACTTCTCCTCTTTCTCCAGGTACCCGACCAACCGAACCAGCAATCTCCGGATTCCCACCTGGTACACAACCAGCAGCACAAAGAGACTACCTGCTCCAAGCAACAGCATCCCCAACGTCACGGGCTGCTGACCAATCCTAAATAATTGCTCAGTAAATGAAAATTCCATGCGCAAGCATTTCTGCGAGGTGACCAATTCACCCCACTTTTCTTCCCTTAAAGGTCAGAACAATCAGCCACATGACAAAGAACAAAGATCACCGACCCGGTCGGACCGCTATAG
>CAZMSQ010000021.1:0-36609 GCA_964569025.1 uncultured Saprospiraceae bacterium
TTGGCAGGGCGGGGAGAAATTGAAGAATACATTCAATTAGAGAAGAAATTTAAAGAGGATTTGGAAAAAATCCAAATAACGAATTCATCAACGAGTTATGTGGAAGTACAAGAGTTCTATAACGATAAGCGGGTAGAGGATGAATTGGTGAAACAGCGCCAAAAAGTCAGTTGGCTTGATAAAGAGCTGGAAAAAGCAGTACTCGGGCTCGGTGTGAAAAATAAAGTCATTCTTCTACTTCTCATTTCCGGTGTTTTTCTGTTGGTGGTCACCTTGTTCATTCGAGCCAAAAGCAAGGAATTAAACTTACTGCGCCAACTGGATTCCTTCAAGATATGGCTCAATGGGGGCGTGCAGCCATCGGGAAAAGAGGGCGGAGAGGAAAATCCAAAGAATGGGGGCATAGATTATTCACCAGAAAAACCAGAATTATCGAATCTTTATAAGGATTTAATCAGGTTGTTGGAAGATAATGACATGTATAAAGAACCGAACCTAAGTTTAGCCTCTGTTGCCAGGCTTCTGAATACCAATGTGGGATACCTCTCAAAAGTTGTGAATTCAGAAGGTGGTGCCAATTTCAACAAACTTGTGAACAAATACCGAGTTCACGAA
Organism: uncultured Saprospiraceae bacterium; assembly: GCA_964569025.1. Taxonomy (GTDB): domain Bacteria; phylum Bacteroidota; class Bacteroidia; order Chitinophagales; family Saprospiraceae; genus CAZMSQ01. The sequence goes on from CAZMSQ010000021.1 coordinate 616, forward strand.
ACTATTCGCATGATTGAAAACGAAGGTCCTGATCGTCTCAACCTCAAAGGAATCGCGTTTCGGGTTGGTTTTAACAGCTACCGAAATTTTTACCGGGTTTTTAAAGAGGAAACCGGGCTGACACCGAAGGAATACGTGAATTTTCTTGAGGCAGGGGATTTACTCGAGGGGGTGTCTGGTTCTCAATGAAAAGATCGTTGCACAGAAATTTTCCATTGATGTCGGGTGCCATTTTCGGCATAGTCTATCCTGGTTTTGAGAAGAATATGATGGATTCATAAAATATGAAATTCGTACCAATGAAAGAGGGGAAAAAGCCATATATGGGGTGGAGAATTGGATTATTGTTCTCTTTCTTAAGCCTTCTCCTTCCACTTATTGCAATTGGTCAGAATCATCGATGGGAAGTCGGAGGAGTGTTAGAATGGGTGCCTGCGGAGGAAAGTGAGATTCTTTCAGAGGCAGAGAGAATGCTGGAATTGGCAATAGCCAATACTGATAAGACTCAGCTCGCACGGTACTGGTTTTTAAAAGGCCTCGGGCATTTTGCATCCGATCAAGCCTATCTGGCGGAGAATGCGTTTCGCAACACAATCAGCACACTCCCTGAAGATGAAAATCTCTTGTTTCAAGCAAGGCTTTTTCTGGGCAGGGCACTTTATCTCCAAAGTGTTTACATAGAGTCTGAAATCGCATTAAAAGAGGCGATGATTATGGACTGTGTACGGGACAAATATGGAATTCTCGGAAAGTGTTACAGCGACCTTGGAAAGATGGAAATGGATTTGGGAGAACCCGAAATTGCGCGTGAGTACTTTGAACAGGCCGCAGGCCTGTTTTTTCGGGCAGATTCATCAATTTTCCAACTTGACCTTGGCTTTATCTGGCTCCAGTTGTCTGAAATTGTACTGTTTGGAGGTAGAAAACCAGAAGTTGCGTTAGCACATGCCGAAAAAGCCATCGCTTGCTTCGAGCAGGAGGAAAATCTTGTATGGAATATGCAAGCATTTTATAACGCAATAATGGCTTGTCTCGAAATTGGGAATATGCAACAGGCCAATGCACTCTTTCAAAAATGCCTGTCAATTTCAAAGACCAATGATTATTCAAAATATATTGAAGGCTATCAAGCATTTATGAAGGCTGAGCTCGCGTTTGCGAATGCTGAGTTTGCCCTTGCGGAGGAGTTAATGATAGATGCAACCGGAAAACTAGTTTTGTGCCTGAGTGAAGACCGAAAAATCGCGGAGAAAGTATGGAAAAGGCAATTGGCTTTCTATGCCAAGACGGGAGATATTGAGATCTATGAGCGGACGAAAGAGGCATTTTTTGATTTCATGGACAGCTTAGCCCGCGAACAGGCAGAGGCCATCAATACCCAGCTCAAAATTCTCTATGGAGCACAGGAAAAGGATTCCGAAATTCAGTTGTTGAATGCTCGTATCGCTGCTTTGGATGAAAACATTCTCGGAATGATGAAGCGAAGCAGGACGAAATCGTGGTGGATTACTTCATTATTGGCCTGTATTCTTTCAGGGGGTCTTTTTGTGAGCTACTCACGAGCGTTGTCCCTAAATAAAAAACTGAAGATCAAGATTTTTAAGAAACACAGAGCCTTGCTGAGGAGTACGACGTCGGAAGTCAAAGAGGCTCACGATTCCTTTTTGGTAAATATTGACTCTAATCAATCGGCTTCTCGTCAATCAGAGGATGATCAGATTGCATTATACCGACGTGCGCAGGAAATAATGGAAAAAGACAAGCTTTACCTGAAAAGTGATTTAACCATTGAAAAACTTGCTCAAGCCCTCAATAGCTCCGTCCATCAGATTTCAAATGCATTGAACACGGTTGGACATGTCAATGTCAATGCGTTCATCAACAAATATCGTGTCAATGAATCAATCCGTCTGATCAAGGAAGTTCCAGAGGACGAAATGCCCAGTTTTTCTGATATCGCCACGATGAGCGGCTTTAAGAGCTACAGCACGTTTTACAGGGTCTTTAAACAGATTACCAGCCTTACGCCAAGAGCATTTTTATATGAACACAGAAAGGGACAATAAAATGAAGGTGAGGGTTGAGAGAAATTGTTTCCGTGGGACGCTTAAAAGATGCATTATCATCGTATGTACCTGCAGCGTGTCGCATTTTGCGATTGGGCAAACTGATTTCAATGATATCCGGGAATTAATTTCCAACAATGTACAAGAGGCTGGTGCAAAAGTAGAAGACTTTCATATTCAAGCAGTATTGAGTGGTGATGACCTTCTCCTCGGGCAGTCAAATTATTTGCGAAGTTTAATCGCATATTACGAAGGAACAATCAAACTTGCAGAATCATACAGTCTGGATGCGCTCAATTATATCCATCAAGATTCTTCTTATCGGGATTTGCGCTCAAAGATCTGGAATAATCTGGGGGTGATTTATGGGATGCAAGAAAATTATGGATTGGCTCTTGCAGCGCTTGAACGATCATTCGAATTGTCGACATTGCTTCTTGATACCATAGTTAGCTTGAAAGTAAGTCAGAATATCAGCCTGTTGGAAGTGAAGCTCGGGAATTATGAGGCCGCAAAAGCTTATCTGTTGCCGACACGGGATTATTTGCGTGGTCACAATTGGAATGATGATGACCTGGCAGCCACGTATTATGTCAATATGGGGTCGATTTTCGTCAATGAAGGTGGGTATCCTGACTCTTCGAAATACTATTTGGAAAAAGCAATCGAGAAGTTCTCGGGATTAAATAATTTGAGAGGCCTGATTAGCGCAAAATTGAATTATGCACTTTCGATGATAGCTGAAAATAATCTTGAAGAAGCCAATCAAACCATACAATACGTTGACAGTGTGAATGCGACTCATGAAGGTAGAGATAAAAATTTTGAGGATTTGAATTTCTATCGAGCGCTCTTGTACATGAAGAAAGGAGAGTATAAAAAGGCACTCCCATTTATTGAGGAGTCAATTAAAACGATGGAGAAAAGAGAGTTTCAGAAAGGACTGGAAGCTGATTACTGGATGAAACTCAATGCACTTGCAGGCCAAAAAGAATATGAAGCGTATCTGGAGGCTGAACGAAATATGGTAATAGGTCTCACAAAGATAAAGATGGATAATGCAGATTTCCAATATGCAGAATTCAGGGAATATTACGAAAACCGGCGAATTGACTATGAGTTGATCGCAAAGAACCAAAGGGTGAACCCACTTGATGAGAAACTTGAGAGAGCAGCATTTGGGATGCCTCTGAAAAACAAGGTCATTCTCCTGATTACAACCTTCGGGGCTATCGGAATTGCCCTTGCCTTGTTAATCCGGACAAAAATAAGGGAAAGAGGTCTTCGCAGACAATTAGAGTCTGGAAGGTTTCGATCTTTTCTGCAACAAAAAGAGTCTGATGAAGCCACAAAAATTTCAGGCAGACCGGATTCAAGTGGGTTCAGAGGTCATGGGGAATCCGCTCAACTCTTTCAAAAACTGTTGGCACTCTTTGAAAAGGAAGAATTATTCAAAGAACCACATCTGAACCTTGCGGTAATTGCACAGCATCTGGATGCAAATGTGAAAGACCTTTCCCAAGCTATAAACACTCAAAGCAGGACACATTTTAACGGGCTTATCAATAAATATCGTGTTTTGGAGTCGATTCGTCTGATCGAGACTCAATCGGAGCAAGTGGTTCGTCTAAGGGGGATTGGCTACAGGGTAGGGTTCAGCAGTTACCGAACATTTCTCAGAGTTTTCAAAGAGGAAACCGGGCTTGCGCCAAGAGAGTATTTGAGTTGTTTTCGGAATCATTAAGGAATTTGGCGAATCAGAACTTTGATTTTTTCGGACAACATTTTCACCAGAGTCCGTGCCTGAAAAATGCATTATATTTCTAATATTATTTACAGCTTATAGGGAATTGGCAATTTCAATAAAAGTAAATTTCGGAAATGGAAAAAAAATTATTTGGTTATCAATTACTTGAGGATAATTTTTAATGTTAGTTAAATAAAATTAATTCGAAATATGGCAACTTTCTTTCTCCTATTGTGACTATTTTTGAAGTGCTTTTCAATCATAGCAATACTGCCAACGGTATGTCTGATGTGCTGATTTGCAATAAAGGATGTACCGCTACAAAAAATGGAGAAAAATGAGCATTAATCCGATTTTATCCGGAGGGATTACCTCCATGTTTCAATGCCCTGTATTTCGTAATCTATATGCAGACCTCGGCGGGGACAGCCACCCCGACCATCCCATCCGAATGATGTTAGAGGAGATGATTAATGTACTCCTTGATGCAGAAATGGATATTTTCTTGACAGGTCAGATTGACCGCGGGGTAATCAACAAACGCAATGGGAAAATTCAGAAGCGGGTCCGTTCGAATTCAGGCACATTGGATATTCGGACTCCCCGTGATCGTCGGGGAGACTTCAGACCTCGGCTCATCCCAAAATGGGTTAAAGATGTCTCGATCCCCATGGAGGTAATTCTCCTTTGCCTTTACTCACAGCACAGCCTTGAGGTTGCAGTCCCCAAAGCTATAGACACGCTCTACCAAGGAGAGTTTGACGATGCCTCACTTGACTTTCTCTCGAATGCCGCTATCAATTGTATAAAGGCATTCAGAAGCAAGCCAATAGATGCTTATCATACCCTTGTCTTTGTACAGACATATTCTGTTGGCGATCTTGCCGGTAAGTTCTCTCTCTGCCCGGATGAGTGGTTGGCTATTTTTACGCAAAGTGCAGACGGAGTTGTCGAGGTTCTGTATCTGTATGACCGCTCCTTTGTCAGTTGGCCTGAAGTAATTGAGAACCTCAGAGACCGCGGTCTTACATTCTTCCGCTCTCTCAATTCAGATCTCAGCCAAAGAGATGCTGAAAATTTAATTTCAGCCTTCAGTGTGACGGGGATTCGCCGGATGGAAGCGGAGGCTTCGTAGTGTATGAATCCGGACTATGACACGGTCCTGACCTCTAGCCATCTTCTTTTTGCGACTAAAAACATTTGGAAGTATTTCAGCACCTTGCTGAGCGGGGAGGAGTTGCCCGCTGGCACCCAGCGCCTGACCATCGATGGCAGCCGCCTGCCGGCTGGCATCTACATGCTGTCAGTAACCGCCAACGGCGAACGCACGGCACGACGCGTGGTTCGAATGCAGTAAAGCCATGCGGTGACTTAAGAATAATGCTTATTTTCTCTTGCCGGGCCCTGTGGAATTTTCCGCAGGGCCTTTTTGCGGGGTAGGCTACTTATTCGTCGGACGACTATTGGAGCCGTCCGACGAGCATGATGTGGGTCATTTTTTTATGTTGTCTTCCAGAATATTTATGATGTGTCGGTCTGAATATCCAACCAGTTCGAGCTTATTATTGGGACCAATCCGTATGAGTTTGAAGACGAGGATAATGACGGAACAGCTGATCACTTTGATGCGGATGCAAACGGGAATACCATTCTGGATGGGGAAGAATGTGGCAGTGCATTTCGTTTTTTGAATGGTGGGTTTGAAACTCTTCCCTATCCATATAGTGGCTTTGCTATTATCGATGCCTCAACCCTTGAGGGTTGGTCAACCACCGCCACCGATGGAAAAGTTGAAATTTGGAAGTCTGGTTTCCAAGGCGTCAGTGCAGTTGAAGGCAGTTACTTTATTGAATTGAATGCAAATCAGGTATCAACGGTTTATCAGTCGTTTGACATCACACCCGGTGCAGTAATTATTTGTTCCTATATCACGGTGCGCGGATTAGTAACACAACTAATCCGGAAAAAATTCGAGTCTATATCGGTGATCTATCAAATCCCGGTGTTCCAGTTGACAGTTCCTCAAATGACACGAAAGGCAATTGGAATTTCTTGTCAGGCGTGTATATGGTACCTCCAGGTCAAAATAAAGTGACATTTTTCTTTGAATCAGTTTTATCTCCCGGAGGGGGCACATATGGCAACTTTATAGATGGAGTTTCATTTATTGAAACACAACGGTCATGTTTGTCAAATCGACCAACCGTCTCTATATCAGGTGTTGCATGTTCTGAAGGTAGTACGCTTTCAGAAAATGGTGGTGATGCAGTTCGCTGGCTATGGTCTGGACCCAATGGTTTTGCTGATACGACACAATCTGTGACAATACCTCAATCAGATATAGGTGATCAGTACATTGTCACCGGGATTAATGCAAATGGGGCATCAGCGAGTGACACGGTGACCGTGAAACAGAGTTTGGAAGGATTTTCAGTTAGCAATAATGGTCCGCTCTGTCCTGGGCAAATTCTTCATTTATATGGTGAAAGCAGTGAAGAAGCTTCGTGGATGTGGTCAATTCCCGGGGGGTTGGTTAGTTGCGTCAAAAACCCTGAAATCTCACCAGTTCCGTTTGGTACATATTCCGTTTCTGCAACAAATAGTTCGGGTTGCACAGAAAAGACAACCTTCACCGTCACCCAGTCTGGCAATTGTCCACCACCCACAACCCCATCTGGTCGATAGCACATCAGAAGAATAGCAACTGGGAGCAGTCTTCTTCAAATAAAAAGGCTCCGCGGGAACCCCGCGGAGCCTTTCATTTTCCCACCATCTCATTCTCTACTTATTCACTTCTCATCTCTCCTGGGAGGCTTTGGCAACAATGCCTTCCGTGAAAGCCGAATTTTTCCGGTCTTCTCATCGATGCCAATAATTTTGATCTTGACATCATCACCCTCCTTAAAGACATCCTCGACTTTGTCGATTCGCGTATGAGAAATCTCAGAAACGTGGAGCAGCCCACTCTTTCCGGCAAACTCGACAAAGACTCCATATGATTGGACAGAGACAACCTTGCCATCGTATTCGTCGCCAACCTCTGGGACATGCGTGATTGCGCGGACGCGGTTGACAGCCTTGTCAATCGACTCTTTGTTGTTGCTTGAAATCTGGACAATGCCTTTGTTGTCAACCTCTTCGATATTGATGACTGAGCCGGTGGTTTCCTGAATCTCTTGGATAATCTTACCGCCAGGGCCAATGACGGCGCCAATGAAGCTCTTGTCAATGATGAGCTCCACAATACGAGGTGCATGTGGCTTGTAATCTTCTCGAGGCTGATCGATGGTTTTACCCATTTCGTTCAGGATGTGCACTCGTCCTTCGCGAGCTTGCAGCAATGCCTTTTCAAGAACATCATACGGCAGGCCATCAATCTTGATATCCATCTGGCAAGCCGTAATGCCCTTATCAGTGCCTGTGACTTTGAAGTCCATGTCACCAAGTGCATCTTCATCTCCAAGAATGTCTGAAAGGATGGCAAAGCGCTCACCGTCAGAAATCATTCCCATGGCAATACCCGATACCGGAGCCTTGATCTGAATCCCTGCATCCATCAGCGCCAAGGTGCCGGCACAGACGGTCGCCATAGATGAAGATCCATTTGACTCCATGATGTCTGAGACGATACGTATGGTGTACGGAGTCTCCGGGAGCACCTGCTTCAGCGAACGGCCAGCCAAATTGGCATGACCCACTTCGCGACGCCCCGGACCGCGCATGGGCTTTGTTTCGCCTACGCTGTATGCAGGAAAGTTGTAGTGGAGAATGAACTTCTCGAAATACAACTCCTGGGCGTTGTCAATCATCATCTCGTCCGACTTGGTGCCAAGCGTTACTGAGGTCAGCGACTGGGTTTCACCCCGCGTAAAAATGGCCGATCCGTGGGCCGAGGGCAGGTAGTCAATCTCTGTCCAAATATCCCGAATCTGGTCATATGCTCGGCCATCCAATCGGCGCTGTTCGCTGAGCACCATTTCGCGGATGGTCTTCTTTTTCAAAGAGTCATAGATGTCTGCTGCGAGCTCACCGTGTTCGGCCATAAACTCTTCTCCCATTTCTTCAAGAAAAGCCTCCATCATCTCAACCTTGATGGCCTTATACCCGTCCTTGCGAGCTGTTTTATCCAGCGCACCACGTGAGATTTCAAGGATCCGGTTTGTCGCAAATGCAGCAACTTTGGCTTCGAGCTCAGCATTTGAAGGTTGTGCTTCGAGTTCCCGCTTAACAGTGGCTTTCTCTCCAACTTTTTGCGCTAAATCGAGTTGGGCCTGACACTGAACTTTAATGGCTTCATGCCCTACCTTGATTGCCTCAACCAGATCGTGCTCACTACATTCTTTTGCCTCACCCTCTACCATCATGACATTGTCAAGCGTGGCTGCCACAATTATGTCAAGGTCAGCTCCCTTCAGAGCACTCTTCGATGGGTTTATCACAAATGAGCCGTCAATACGGGCTACCCGAACTTCTGAAATCGGGCCATTCCAGGGTATGTCAGAAACAGACAATGCAGCGGACGCTGCAAGGGCGGCAAATGCGTCAGGCAGTGTATCCTCATCACTTGAAATCAGGTTCAGGATAACTTGCGTATCATTCATGTAGCCATCCGGGAATAATGGTCTGATTGCACGGTCTACAAGCCTCGAAATCAAAATCTCGTAGTCGTTTAACCGCGCCTCTCTGCGGAAAAAATTTCCGGGAATGCGACCCGCGGCAGCAAATTTTTCCTGGTAATCAACAGAAAGCGGAAAAAATGCCTGCCCTTCCCGGGCTTCTTTGGCCGAAACAACTGAAGCGAAGAGCATCGTCTTACCACAGCGCACAACAACCGACCCGTCTGCCTGGCTGGCAAGCTTGCCGGTCTCAATGGTCACCTCCCGCCCATCAGGCAGAGCAAAGGAAGTGGTGATTGGATTTTTTTGTCCCATAAATACAGGATGGTTTAATAGAAAAATGAGAAAATGTCAGCAACAATTCCACCAATTGCCCTGAAAACGTCGTGAAAGCACATAAATCAAACCCGATTCATAGCCCTCGGTGTGTGTTGCGACAGCTCTGTTGGAAAGCCTCCCGGGGTGGAAGGGTTCTCTGGAACCCCTCGGGAATTTGCTGCAAAGATACGATTTCCCCAAAATATTATGTGGCTATGACATATTTTCTTTGAAAGCCAACAAGAGAAGCCCACACCTTTGAGGGTGCAGGCTACATAAATCGTAGGTCGAAAGTGACCCGCAGGCCACCTGTATTTATTTTCTGATGCCGAGTTTTTCGATCAGACTCCGATACCCGTTGATATCTTTCTTGGCGATGTAGTTCAGCAATCTCCGGCGTTTTCCGACCAAGGTCAGCAATGCCGTGCGTGAGGAGTGGTCTTTCGGGTAAGTCCGCAAGTGGTCAGACAATGACTTGATTCGGTACGTGAATAGCGCAACCTGACCCTCGGCAGAGCCCGTGTTGGTGGCTGATCCACCGTACTCGGTGAAAATTTCTTCTTTCTTTGACTTCGGAAGATACGTAGGCATAATGATTCGTTTTTACCGTTTAGGATTCAATATGATCTGAAAACAGCGGCGCAAAGATACGTATTCTAAAACAAAAAACGCTTCATCTTTTAAAGTCATCGACTCCGAACCTTTTTTGCCCCCTGAATAATTCACAAATTCCCTTTTTCCAATAAAACCCGAGACTGTCAACCAATTTCATGAATGCACAGGGCACATTATCCTCATTTTTAGTTATTAATCGTCATCTAACGAAAATGGTTTTTTGTCATTATTTTTTTTCATCATTCTTCCCCATCCCCACTTCTCTCTCCCCTGGCCTGACCATCCCCCGAAACATACCGGCAGTGTTGAACGGCATCACGATATTTCCATTCGTATCTACTGCAATCAGCCCACCGCTGGCTCTCTTTTGAACAAGTTCTTCCATCACAAGCGTATGAGCAGCATCTGCAATATTATCGCCCCTGTATTCGAGACGGGCAGCGAGATCATATGCTACGGCATTGCGTATAAAAAACTCCCCATGTCCAGTACAGGATACAGCACATGTCGTGTTATCTGCCCACGTGCCGGCACCAATAAGGGGGGAGTCGCCGATGCGGTTCCAGCGCTTGTTGGTCATACCTCCGGTTGAAGTACCTGCTGCCAGATTCCCCTCACGATCCATTGCGACGGCCCCGACTGTCCCGTACTTCCAGTCGGCAGGCGTAGAAGTAGTGTTACCACTTCCACGCTCTTGCTCGATGGCTTTTTGCAAGGCATCATAGCGTTTTTGAGTAAAGAAGAATGACGGATCCACACGCTCAAGTCCTTTCTCTTCGGCAAACTGTTCAGCGCCGGCTCCGCTGAGTAGGACGTGGGGTGAGTGCTCCATGACAGCTCTAGCCGCGAGGATAGGATGGCGCACTGTAGTCAACCCTGCAACTGCCCCGGCATTGCGATCACGGCCATCCATAAGCGAGGCATCGAGCTCATTTTTGCCTTCATGGGTGAATACCGCACCGCAGCCGGCATTAAATCCCGGATGGTCTTCCATCAGGGTAATACAGGCTACAACCGCATCAAGCGCAGTCCCTCCGGCTTTGAGAATGTGCTCTCCGCTGTCCAGAGCGGCATTCAAAGCCTCCTGATACATGACCTTCTCCTCTGCAGTCAGCCCATGGGAGGTGATGGTCCCGGCTCCCCCATGAATCGCAAGGGCGTAGTCTGGTCTTACTGTTTCCAAACCATTAGGGCCATTCGCGGCAGAAGTTTCAGGTGCTGGATCAGAACATCCGGTAAAAAGGAGGAGGATGACCCCACATAATGCGGGGTAATTTAATGCATGTTTCATCACGTTTCTTTTTTGGATTTCAGTACCGCCATACATCCAGATACCTCACAAAAATACGGGCAAGATTGGCCGCATCATCGATGGCCCGGTGGTGGAAACCTTCAAATTCCAGTCCCTCCCGTCTCACGGCCTTGGCAAGACCCACCGCAGAGGGCAGACGGTTGATCTCGCGGTACTGGGCCTTCAGGTTTATGTAGGGATCTGTCCAGTCACTTTCAATTTGGTGCAGGGCGCAATCCTGACACAACATCACCCGGTCAAAGCCTCCCCATGAGCAGAGGAGGTAATCTTCATCAAATATGCCAATCCAATCCTGAAATTCTTCAATAACCTCTCCAAATGACCGGGCTCGGTCAATGGACTCCTGCTCAATGCCGGTCAGTTCCTGACAAAAAGCCGATAAATTTGGATTTAGGCGGGGCCGCACAAAACGGTTGTATTCTCCAATCTCTTCTCCATACTGAGTATACATGAAAGCCCCGATTTCAATAATCTCCTGAACCAACCCATTCGGATTGCCTTGCCAGCAAGTCGCCTCGAGATCGAAGATGATAAAATTCACACGGTATCTTTTTCCTGCGCAGAAATGCAACACTTCACCCTCAAAGGTTCAGGCAGCACCATTCCCATTCTCAATATCGGATTTTCCAAGCGATTCTTCAAGCAGCTGCTTCAATTCGGTCATTTGTTGCTGCATCACGTTCATTTTCTCTTCTACCACCCGGGTATTGTCAATAGTCATCTCATCCACGAAGATTGCATTGGCCAGAGACATGCCGAAAATGCCGCCAATGAGCACAACGCCGATGAAATAGACCCTGCTAACCCCTCGTACAATCCCACTTTCACTGGCCTCGTCAACAGCCAGCGGAATCTCGTACCAGCCTTCAATTGTAAACAATTGGAAAATAGTGAACGAAGAAACCAACGGATTGCCGAACTGATCGGGCAGGAGGTCGCCGTAAAAGTGGCACGTAAACAGGGCCAGCATGACGTTGAGGAAAAACAGGGCCAGCAGCACAAAGAGTGAGGCTCTCAGCGCCCGGCCCAAACCCTGCAGAATCATCGCCATGTGCGGTACAAAACGAAGAAATCTCACCAGCCGAACCAGCCTGAACATTCTTAATACCAATAAAATAGAGGTGTCCTGGACGGGTAGGGCATACATTAGGACTGTCGGAAGGCTGAGCAGCACGATTGTGAAGTCGAAAATATTCCACCGGTCTGCAAAATAGGCCTTCGGTTTGAGGACCGTCAGCTTGATGAGCGCTTCAGCCACAAATACGGCAATGAAAAAGTGGTCCAGGGTTTCAAGGGTAGGGCGATAGGGGATTTCCGGAAAATACAACAGGTAGATGACCACAGCATTCAGAATGATTGCCGCCATCATATTGCGCTCTGTCATGAAGAATCTCTGGAGCATCTTTCACTGGTTTTTTCGTTCCAAAGGTAGGAATATTTCGGTCTGTCCCACCGAGCCCGTCTCTCCGCTTCTATGCGGAATTCCTATCTTTACAGCCATGAATGAAAAGATTCTCATCCTCGATTTCGGGTCGCAATATACCCAGCTGATTGCCCGCCGCATCCGAGAGCTCAATATCTATTCGGAAATTCTGCCTTACAATTCAACCGTGACCCTCAATGAGACGGTCAAGGCAGTCATCCTGTCAGGTAGCCCGTGTTCAGTCAATGGCCCCGGTGCGCTGCATGCTGACCTGTCCGGAATCCTGGGCCACGTGCCGGTTCTGGCCATCTGCTACGGGGCTCAGCTGCTTGCCAAAACGCATGGGGGGCGGGTCGAGTCATCCAACAAACGTGAGTATGGCAAAGCGACCCTCCAGATCGACACCCGTGATCCCATTTGGGACGGACTCGGCAGCAGCTCGCAGGTGTGGATGTCGCACGGAGACACAATTCTGGAATTGCCAGACCAGTTTCAGACTATCGGCTCAACAGCCAGCATCGAGGTAGCTGCCTTTAAAAGCAGGGAAGGGGCATTCGCAGCTCCCGTTTACGGACTACAGTTTCACCCGGAAGTGGTGCATAGTCTCGAAGGGCAGGAGCTCATGGCCAATTTTGCACGGCAGATCGCAGGGTGCCACGCCGAGTGGACACCAGCCTCGTTTGTGGAGGAGACGGTTGACCAGCTCCGGCAGCAGATTGGACCACATGGTCAGGTGCTCATGGCTCTGTCCGGAGGGGTAGACTCAACAGTGGGAGCCATGCTCCTGCATCAGGCCATCGGCCCACGGCTGCAATGTTTTTTTGTCGACAACGGACTGCTGCGGAAGGATGAGTACAACGAGGTGTTGGCGTCTTATCAGGGAATGGGACTCAATATCGAAGGCGTCGATGCCAAGAAACGATTTTATGATGCCTTGAATGGAGTGACAGACCCTGAACGCAAACGAAAAATCATTGGCGAACTATTTATCCGGGTCTTTGAACAGGAGTCAGAGGCACACCCCGATATTGCATGGCTCGGTCAGGGTACCATCTATCCAGATGTCATTGAGTCAGTCTCAGTCCACGGCCCTTCGGTTACAATCAAATCGCATCACAATGTCGGCGGTCTGCCCGAGCACCTCAAACTGCAACTCGTCGAGCCGTTGCGTATGCTTTTTAAAGACGAAGTGCGAAAGGTTGGCAGGGAACTCGGCATCCCACAGTCGATTCTTGGGCGGCATCCATTTCCCGGGCCCGGCCTCGCCATCCGCATTCTCGGAGAGGTGACAGCTCAAAAAGTGGCAATGCTGCAAGAGGCAGATGCAATCTTTATCTCCGCCTTGCGTCAACTTGGACTCTACGATCAGGTGTGGCAAGCCGGTGTGGTGCTCCTCCCTGTCCAAACCGTCGGCGTTATGGGCGACGAGCGGACATACGAGCAGGCAGTCGCACTCAGGGCAGTAACCTCGACAGACGGCATGACGGCCGAGTGGAGCCGATTGCCCATGGAAGTGCTCGCTGAGGTCTCCAGCCAGATTATCAACCAAGTCAAAGGGATAAATCGTGTTGTCTATGATATCAGTACCAAACCTCCGGCTACCATCGAATGGGAGTAACTCCCCGATTCGCATTTTACTCTTTTCCTGTCTGGTGCTGACCCTTGCTGCCTGCGCCGGACTGAAAAAAGCCCCCGACAGCCGCTCTGGTCGAGGGGAGCCAGATACGCCCGTCCTGGAGGAAATTGAAGGGAAAAAGAAGAATGACGATCGCGTTGATGGAGAATTGGTATTTGAGGAAGAAGCTGGTGAGAAGGAAAATCCAGAGAATGAAGAAGGGAGAGAGGAGAATGTTCCGGAAATGCCAGCAGAAGAACCAAATGTTGCGCCGGGAAGTCCTTCAGAATCTGTACCGTATCTCGATCCAGGCCGATCATTTGAACTTGCTGTCATGCTGCCATTTCTCGGTGATCGGCTCGACCCTGCTTCTCTTTCAATCGACGAGCGCGCCCTGCCTGCGCTGCATTTTTTCCGAGGTATGGAAATTGCCCTCGACAGCATCCGACAGAATGCAGCTTTTCCCGACATGAATATACGCATCTATGATACTGAGGCGAATCCTGCGACAGTCTACCGGATGCTGTCTGAAGACACGCTCCTCAGTACAGCCGATGTCATCATCGGTCCTTTGAGACCGGTGAATCTCGAAATGGTCGCCACCATTGCCAGTGCACGTAACCAAGTGGTCATTTCCCCATTCTCCGCAAACAGCGACTTCGCCGCAGAGAATCCGCGCTTTTTCCAGATTACCCCCTCTCTCGATGCCCACTGTGGAGAAATTACCCGCCACATCCGCCAAAGCTGGCAACCTGAGCAGGTGGCACTCATTTGTCGTGACAAAGAGGCCGAAACTGAGCGCCTCGCGCTCTTCCACGCCGCCAATAAACGCTATTCAGCGCCGGAAGATACGTCCGCATTCCATGAATATATCATCCCTGATACGTCGGATGTCTACATCGGACTCGACTTCCGACCACTGCTCGATGACAGCGTGCGGGTCTTTGTGGTGCCATCCTGGTCAAACCGCGCCTTTGTCTATGCTGTCCTCCGTCTGCTGAGCTCGCAGATTACCGAGGAGGATGGCCCCGTGACAGTCTACGGCATGCCCCAATGGCTCGACTTTGACATAAGCAGCTACGAGTATTTCGAAAAACTAAACGTCCATCTCACTGTGCCGGTCTGGTCGGATCCCTTCAGCCCGGAATCCATTGCATTCTCAAACGAATACTTCAAGCGCTACGCCACTTTCCCTACCCGGGAATCATGGCTCGGCTATGACATGACGTGGTACCTTGCCCGCCTGACGGCCATGGCAGGGCTCAATATCCCTTTGAAAATGCCCCTGACACCTCTCGACGGACTGAGCACGGGTTTCATGTTTGAGGCCGTCAGCGATCAATCAGATGACGGTCCTGAGGCTTCGCCCACCATCAGGCATTACGCCAACAAGCGCTTGTACCTTCTTGAATTCGAGAACTATCGCTTTGTGCCGGCTCACGACGAGTAAACTCCAAATCTTATGTTCGAGTCTGTCAACCCGTACACGGGGGAGCTCCTTGGATCTGAGCCTGCCCTGACTGATCGTCAGCTCAGTAAGCGACTTGTTCTTGCACAGTCTGCATTTCTTGGATTCTGGAAATTGCTTCCAATAGAGGATAGGGTCCGGCGCGTCAGTCGTATGGCCGATTCATTACTCGCGAATCGCGAGGACCTGGCGCGCGAGTTGACCCTTGAGATGGGTAAACCCATTTCACAGGCACGGGCAGAGATCGACAAGTGCGCTTGGCTATGTCGCCATGCCGCCTCCGTGGCTGCTGAGCAGCTCGCGCCCCGGACAGTCCACGATGAAAACCTCCGTGCCTCAGTTAACCACCGCCCCCTCGGCGGACTGCTCGGAATCATGCCATGGAATTTCCCATATTGGCAGTCCCTCCGCTTTGCGATTCCTGCCATGCTGGCCGGCAATGTCGTATTGGTGAAGCCCGCTCCAAACATAACTCGCAGTGCCATGCGTCTGAGCCGTCTCCTGGAAGAGGCCATTGGAGAGCCAGGTGTGTTCCAGACCCTCCTCATTGACCACAGTCAGATTGAATCTGTCATAGCCCACCCTTTCATCGCAGGTGTTTCCCTGACCGGCAGCGAACGTGCAGGCTCTGCTGTAGCAGCACTGGCCGGTAAGCATCTCAAAAAGTGCCTCCTCGAGCTTGGAGGCTCAGACGCATTCATTGTCTTTGAAGATGCAGACCTGGAAGAGGCCACACAGGCGGCCCTGACCTCCAGAATGGGAAACAACGGCCAAACCTGTATCGCTGCCAAGCGGCTCATCGTTCAGCAATCTGTCCTGAGTCGATTCACAGATGCCTTCCTCTCTGCCGTCAGCTCCCTTCAATGCGAAGACCCTCTCTCTGATCACGCCCGACTAAGCTGCCTTGCCAGACCCGATCTGTCAGATGCGCTCACCCGTCAGGTTTCCGCGACCCTCGCCCTCGGTGCTCGCCCTCTTCTCAGCGGTGGTCTGATGCCAGGCTCTGAGACTCGGTTCATGCCTTGGGTCCTGACAGACATCCCTCCGGCATCCCCCGCTGCAACTGAAGAACTTTTTGGCCCCGTCGCTTCTATCTTTGCAGTCCCGGATGCAGAGGCCGCCATCACCCTCGCCAATGCCACTCGCTTCGGGCTTGGCACCTCCATCTGGACATCAGATCTCGACAGAGCTGTCACCATCGCCTCCCAAATCGAAGCTGGTACAATCGCCATCAATCAAATGGTGGCTTCAGACCCACGCCTCCCGTTCGGAGGTGTCAAACACTCCGGCTTCGGCCGCGAGCTCGGCCTTGAAGGCTTCCTCGAATTTTCCAATATCCAATCCATTACCCTCCCTTCACCCACCTGACCCGGTCGGACCGCTATAGCCGTCGGACCGCTATAGCGGTCCGACCGGGTCAGGTGCAAATCCTCTTGCTATGAAACTCACGCCAATTGAAACCGGACTCTTTAAACTTGATGGCGGGGCCATGTTCGGGGTAGTGCCCAAAACGCTGTGGTCACGTGTGCAGCCCGCAGATTCAGACAACCTCTGCACATGGTCCATGCGTTGTTTGCTTATCCAAACCGGAGAGCGCACCATTCTCGTTGATACAGGCATCGGAAACAAGCAGGGAGAACGGTTTCAAAAGCATTTCCAGCCTCACGGAGATGATACGCTCACCCATTCGCTCCACCAAGCAGGGGTCACACCGGAGGAAATCACGGATGTGTTCCTGACTCACCTGCACTTCGACCACGTGGGCGGAGCAGTGGTTTACACTACTGAAGGTCAATTGGTTCCTGCATTTCCAAATGCGACCTACTGGAGCAACAAGCGTCACTGGAACTGGGCCATGAATCCCAACCCTCGCGAACAGGCTAGTTTTTTGAAAGAAAATTTCGTACCCCTCCAGGAGGCTGGTGTGGTCTCATTTCTCGAGCTCAATCCGGAAGGACCTACAGAATGGTTGCCTGGTATCCGCATCCATCAGGTGCACGGACATACAGAAGCCATGATGCTACTCGAAATAGATGACGATAAAGGCTTCACTTATCTCTACTGCGCAGACTTGATTCCTTCCTCTTTCCACATCAGCATGCCCTGGATCATGGCCTACGATGTCAGACCACTCGAAACCCTCCGCGAAAAGGAATACTTCCTCACCAAAGCATGCGACGAAAATTGGCACCTCATTTTCGAGCACGATCCCCACACGCCTTCCACAAGCCTCATCCGCGATTCCCGCGGCCGGATCATCCCAAAAATCTAAGAAGCCCCTCGCACGGGCGCCCCTTGTGGGTGCCCTTTTTCGCTTCTCTGCTCCCGCCGCTCTGCCCTCTCGCTCCTCTTTCGCTTTCTTTCTCCTTCAGCCCATTTAAGGAATTTCCACCTTCACATCATCGAGCTGATAAAGGGTCGTATTGCTGAACCCATCGCCCTCATATCGAAATGCAATGTGGGCAGTGCCAGAGAATGCAGACAAATCAACATCCCCAGACGGCTCTTCGGTGTAATTGGTGCTCGAAGAGGCAATATTTGCACTCAGTTGTGACCAGGTTGCTCCTTCAACATCCGAACCATCAAAGTCGGTGGAAATCCAGACTGTCAGGCCTGCCTGCTGGACAAAAGCGACAGTGGTATTGAAAGTCAGAACTGCCGCTCCGTCGAGCTCAAATGATGGCGTAATCAGCCAGGAAATCACGGATGGCTCATTGCTCTGGTATGGGTTTATCTGCGCAAACTGGTCGTTGCTGAACTCACGACCAATCCATTCGACAGCTCCTTCTTCAAGGTACTGCACCCATCCCGGGAGAGCAACAGCCGCATCAATGGTCACATTGTCGAAGGTCTCAAACAGAAGAATGTTGGAGGCGCTGCCCCCGCTGACATCATTGGTGTTGCGCAATATAAGCTGGGGATTGTTAAACTGAGAGACGATGCCTGTTACGCTGACCTCGCCACCTGGGATGAAAGCCCCCGCAAATGATGCCTGACTTCTGGTATACATGTCCATTGAACCTGTTGCATCAGTCACTGTGCGGGTACCCCCATAGGTTGCTCCGCCGGAAATTGTGGCTGATTCGATACGAATCAAAGTGCCTTCGAGGTCTTCGAAATTTGTCAGTAACTCATTGACGGTGACTGTGCGCGGTGTTATTGTACCATTTCCTACAACCGTTGCTGTGCCGTTTGGTACGAAACTCACTTGCAGCAGTCCATTGAATTCTGATAATTCCTGACCACTGATATCAACCTCGATTTCGTCACCCAAATTGAAGGTATGCTCATTTTGAAAGCGTACCACAATACCCCCTGTGGCATCTTCCACAAAAAGATTTCGCACATCGATGTTGCCGTTGGCTCGGTCTGAAGTCACAATACCGCGGATCTTGCCAGACGGAGCAGGGCCATCGTCTCCGGTATAGGCAGCACGTACAACGGCGATATCAAGGGTGGTATCTGAACTGGTGCAAGGGAAACACCGGTCATCGGTCATGCCCGCTACGTCATTAGCTGTGCGCAAAAACAATTGTGCGTCGCCGCGAAATGTACTGTACACAGCAACCAGACTGCCGTTTCCTTGAGGCAGTGGCTGCGCGGCAAAATCCGCATACCCACTGTTTCTGACAATGATGGTATTTCCATCGCAATCAGTCACTATCCGATTCACGGTCTGAAGATTGGCCGCATCCGCAAAGGTCTGACCAACTTCGTCGCAGGTAAATTCGACATTCTCCAATTCTATCAATGTGTACAAGTCATCAGGCGAAAGCCCATCGATGGTGCGCACTGTTGGAGTCACCGGCACGTCCCTTTGGCCGGGTAAGACCGCTGCATAGATTAAACCTTCAGGAGCAATCACATTTCCCTCTGAATCTCCACTTATCTGCGGCGCTCCCTCATACTGACCTATGTACAACCCCTGACAGCGCACATATACCCGACTTCCGACCGGATAGAGTGTGTAAAGTCCCACCGTGCCAAGACGAATCTGCACGCCACCAGTAGAGTCTTGAATCACAATATTTTGGTAAAAATTGCCGGATTCATCGTCTGCAATGACCACCCCGCTGATGATTTTATCATCCGGAATCTGCACGCTCGCGCCCCCGGAATACAAGCCCTTGATTTCAGCAATGGTCGCATTTGCATCGATGGTTGGCAGGGTGTCGATTGGTGGCTCGTCAAACTCTTCATCGCAGCTTGCAATGAAAAGGGTGGTAAGGAGAATGAGGAAGAATGAGAAATAGGAGGTGGTGCGAAAAGCATTCATGAGCAATCAGATTGACTGAAAATGAGATTGGAGAATGAGAAAGAATGTGTTTCAAAATTAAAATCTGAGGGCCAGCTGGGCGAAATAGTTGATTCCAAAACCGTAGAAGTATCGGTTGGGGAATAATCCAAGCTCCTTGCCTTCAAAGTCAAAGCGGAATTGTTCGAACCCGCCGGTGATGATATTCTGGTTGTCAAGGACATTGTTAATGCCCACGGTCAGGTAAACAAACCGATCTCCGAATTTCCAGGACTTTCCTCCGAATAAATCGACGGTGACGCCGCCTTCCACCTCTTCCTGGTAAATAATATCCTTGTAGAGGTCTGATTCCCTATCAATCAGATCTGTCTGGTATTCCGGATCAGGACGGTAGCTGATGGCCTCGAGGGTGCGCCGCTCGGGGAAAAAGTCCATAAACAGCCGGTTGAGGTAGTTGACATTGATGTTGAGAAACCAAAACTTGGCCGAACGGTAATTGAGCCCAACTGTATAAGCTGATTGGGGGGTGCCGGGAATGTAAAAGTTTTTAATATAAGCTGTTTTATCCTGAAGGAGCTCCTGCGGACTGTTGTCCAGATAGACAGAAACTTCAGGTCTTGACTCGTAGACATACTCTCCGATGGCAGCGGCAGCGAGCACGCTGAGGCCGGCCCCGAGCTGCACCTCACCGGCCAGCTCGATTCCCATGTGGCGGGTGTCAACACCGGTCATGATGTAGTTTACAAAGCCACCTGTTGTCCCGTCATTGAGGGCATTGTCAAGGAAGAAACTGCGATTCAGGAATCGATCAGCAAACCGGCTGTAGTAGCCCACAGCCCGCGCTTTGAGGTAGGGTGAACGCAGTATATAACCACCTTCGATTGATGTGATTTTTTCATCAGTCAATCCGGGTACCAATTGGTTACGAGCTCTTGGAGAAACAAAAGAGTTTCGGAAATAGGGAGCCCGGGTCATATAAGCCCCATTGAAAAAGAGATAATTCCGACCGTCAAGCTTGTAAGTGACACCACCCTTCACACCGAAATTGGCAAAGTTGCTTTTCTCCGAGTCACCCAGAGAGTTGTCGGGAAACCGTCCATTGCGGACATTTCCGGTCCGCCAGAAACTGGTCACAGAAAACTCGCCGGACATGAAAAAATCAACTTTCCGGTACGAAAAGTTCGCCTGTCCCCAGGCAGCACCCTTATGGATGGTTGAATTGTAGTCGTACCCCCACCGGTCGCCTTCACGGATGATGCGGTTGGGTGTTTCAAGATCGTTTTGGTAAAATTCGTTGTTTCCGACCCTCGAAGAGTCGCGTTCAGCGAATCGGTCTATGTCTACAGAATAATCGGCTCCAAGAAGGTCATTGACCAGCTTGTAGTTATTGCCCCTGTAATATTGATAGGAGGCACCGCCTTGCAAGGTCAGATTGTCTGAAACAGGGTTTTCATAAATGGCATTCAGATTAAACTCCTTGCTATCGTAACGCCGCTCCTCCACAAGATAGTTGGCCCGATATCCGGCAAGCGTATTGCCGGGGATGCCATCAGCGTTAAAGACAGTATCAACTCCTGAACGATTAACCCGGAACATCACGTCCCAGTCAATCTGGCGTGCTGCCTCACTACCTTGATAGTATTCCAGCGCGTTGGTGGCAAGCTCATCGCCAAATGCCAGCCCGAGGTAGCTGGGCGCCTTGCGGTAATATTCAGGTCGTGGATCAGGTGCGTCGTACCAATCTAACGCAGTGCTCCCGTTTCTGCCGAATTTATAAGAGGCTGATGTCTGAAGGGTTGCCTTTCCGGGCATGTCCCAGTAATGGGTCAGCATGATGATTGGCTGGTGAGTGGTAGCGATGCGAGAATTTCGTTTTTGACCTGCCTGATAGCCCCACCAAGGGTTGTAAAAGTTAGTGCCGGCAATGTCATACCACTCCTGAGTAGCAGCGATTGATCGTCCTCGGCGGTTAGGAGCACCGAAAACGGTGAGGTTTAGTGAGTGGACTTCGTTGAGCTTGCGCTCGATACCCAGAAAATAGGACCAGGCGTCATAGTCAGTACCTGGCACATAACCTTCATCAGCCCATCTCCGCGAGGCAGATAAAGCGAAGGCCCACCCGTTTCGCTGCATACCGGTGGCATGGGTGGCCATGATGCGGTTTCGATATGATCGGTTGGAGTTGGAATACGAGATCCGCGTTTGTCGTCTTTGACCAGATGCTCTGGCATCAATAGTCGATACCCCACCAATTCCGCCAAATGCAAGAGGACTAGCTCCCAGTCCGACGGAGTTGTCGCGATTGCGAAACACGTCATTCAATCCGCCCCAGCTGCCCCAAAAGGGCCGGCCAACCTCAAGGTCATTCATCGGCACCCCATTGATGAGGACAGCTGTATTTTCTGAATCATATCCTCTGATTCGAAAACGCCGAGGCCCAAAAGTAAAGGCTGCTGCAGACACAAAAACATCTCGTGAAGCACTGAGGAGACCTGAAATATTCTGGGCACCGCCGGCATTGTCAGAAGACAAATCCGATTCGGAAATAGAAATGGTTGGAATCAATTCTTCAGCCGAAAGGGCCGATCCATCAAGCTGCGGCTCTAGCTTTACAATACCAAGATCAATCAGTCCGCTGCGTCCGCCAATGGAAACCACAAGGGGGGCGTGATCAGCAGCTGAGATTACCACAGCCTCAGTTCCTGGTGGGACTTTCTCTAATAAAAAGGAGCCTGACGCATTGCTCACAACACCGAGCCTTGTGCCCTGAGCTGAAATGTTGGCATTCTCAAGTGGGAAACCGGTTTCGGCATCGAGAATCCGGCCTTTGACTGATACATCCTGACCCTGCATCAGGAAAGAAAAGAATAAGAGAGAGAGCATCAGGGGGAGGGTAGATAATCTTGGCATACCAGACATTTTGTCCACTTCAAACCTGATGGATGCATCACAATCGGGCTGAGCGGAGTGGTGTTCCTTGTGTGTGAGACCTTCCATCGCAAATGATGCATGGAGGGTGGCTTCGGTATTGGTATTTTATTGGCTGCTCTTGCTGCTCGGGATGGGGGTGTCCCGTCTGGGACAACAATCACATTTGTGGTGGCAAAAGTACTCTCTTTTTTTCGGGACACAATAGTTGTCTGGCTTTTTTTCTGAAAATTGGACGGGCAACGCTACTTTTGCAGGAAATACGACTGATGATGATTCGTTTTCTTGTGGTTTTTGGAATTTTCTTCTTCAGTGTGTCGGGGTACGCACAAGAAAAGAAATACACGGTAGCCTGTATTGGCTTTTACAATGTTGAGAATTACTTCGATTTGATTGATCATCCGGAAAAAAGGGATGAAGATTTTACGCCAGAGGGCGAATTGCTGTACACGCGAGAAGTGTTCGTGGAGAAAACCGCGAATCTTGCAAAGGTTATTTCAGAAATTGGCACTGAGTATTCTCCTGATGGATTGGCCATTCTGGGTCTTTCTGAGATTGAAAATCGCTCTGTCATAGATACCCTCGTGGCGCACCCATTGCTGCGAGATCGCCGCTACGAGGTGGTGCATCACGAATCTCCGGATTTTCGGGGCATCGACGTTGGGCTTATCTATAACCCAAAGTACTTCGAACTGATCAGCAGCCGTTCTGTCCCATTGCTGATATACCGGGAAGACAGTTCTCGCATCTACACACGAGACGTCCTGCTTGTTTCTGGAAGGCTCGACGGAGACCTCCTCCACATCATGGTTAACCATTGGCCCTCCCGCCGTGGCGGCGAGAAAGCCACGCAGCCCCTTCGCAATGCCGGTGCTGCCCTCTGCCGTCACCTCGCCGATTCCCTGCGCTCCGCTGACCCATCTGCCCGGGTACTGATTATGGGAGACCTCAACGATGACCCTGTCAGTCCCAGCGTCAAAAGCGTGCTTCGCGCAAAGCCGAAGGCGCAACAGCTCCGTGACGGCGACCTGTACAACCCATATTTCGAATATTTCAAAAAGGGCATTGGCACCGGTGCCTACCGCGATGCTTGGAGTCTCTTCGACCAAATCATCCTCTCCGATAACTTGGTCACCCCTGATTCCCCCGGCTACCGCCTCTACAAAGCCAACATTTTTAGCCGCCCCTACATGATCCAACGCACCGGCCAGTTCCGCGGTTACCCATTCCGTACTTACAGCTTCGGCACCTACATCGGCGGCTACAGCGATCATTTCCCCGTTTATGTTTCCCTGATTAAGGAAATCACCCCGTAGAGGCGCCAGGCCTGGCGCCTTCATGGGTCGTGCATTGTTGTGGAGGCGCCATGCCTGGCGCCTCTACGGATCTGTGGCGCGCACGCATCCCCGCACAGGCGCACTCCTTGGCGCCGCTATGAGCGAAGCCAATCAATTGTGCGCTGAATCGTTTGATCCAATGGGCGAGGCTCATATCCCAGCTCCCGGCGGGCCTTGTCACTGGAGAAGCTCCAGTCCTGCGCATATTTACGGACCAATTCAGGTGTGATCAGCGGGTACCGGCCGAAATTCCGGGCCATCCAGACCTGAAATTTTGCGAAGCCAAGCAGCAGCGGAATCGGGACTCCGAATAGCCTGTAGCGCTTGCCGGAAAGCTGGCCGACCAGATCAAAAAACTCGCGGTAGCTGACATTATCTCCGCCAAGCAGGTAACGCTCGCCACAGCGGCCTCGCTCCATAGCTGCTATGTGGCCATGCACGACGTCCTCAACATCACAGTAACTGGCTCTTGCATGACCGTCGCCGGGGACAAAGCGGAAGCGGCCGTTTACGTATGAGCGGATGAGCTTGACCTCACTGTTGCTGTCACTCAGCAAGCCCGGACCGAATACTCGGGCTGGATTGACAATCACGACCTCAAGCCCTCGGTCAATATAGCCTGGAACAGCTTGCTCGAGCTGAGCCTTGGAGCGCTCATAGGCAGTCATCCCGTCATGATGACCACTCTGACCTTCATGGGCGGGTGAACCGGTAGATGGGCCAATGACACCTCCCGTAGAGGTGAGGACCAGTTTTTGCAGACCCACCTCAACGGCTGCCTCCATGATATTGATGCCACCACCGTAATTAATGCGCTCAAATGTGGCCTGTTCACGATCCCAAACTTTGGCAAAAGCTGCCAGATGATATCCGAAAGTACAGCCCTCCATGGCACGCACAATGGCTTCCTTGTCGTCGAGCTCACCAGCAAAAAGACGGACGCCTCGCGCGGCGAGATCCGGTACCTTTTCCGGATTGCGCACATATGCATGAACCTGTTGTCCGCTTTCAATGAGATGTGAGGCAAGATGACTGCCAATAAATCCAGTCGCTCCTGTCATGAAAATGGCCATATTCAATCTTCGTTTAGAGATTGTAAAACGGTGTGTAAAACCTGAGACGCACCGCGATGTTCATCCAATGCACATTCGTCCTTGCCAGCCAATTGAATTCCCTAAATCACTTCGCAGGGTGCCGAACGAAACGCATGTCCGGATTGGCCCGCAAGGCAATCAAATCTGATGATAGGGATAAGGTCAGATGAATCACCGTAATGGCCCAGAGATTGCCACTCTCCAAAGTAATCCAACACAGCAAAATGCCAAACGGAATCGATCCGATGGTTTCCCCAAGGCCCTTGTGGATGTGAGCCAGAGAATAGATCAGTATATTGATGGCAACAGCCAACCACACCCCGGTAACCGGGATCAAGGCAAACAGCAGGAAACCCCTGAACATAAATTCATACCCAATGATGAACAGCGAGGATGTGACCAGACTCAGCAACAACCGGCCAGTATTCCATTCTTCATACCTCATCAACGGATATACCCCGTAATGTGCAGCTCGACGGCCATGCAAGATATTGATAATCAACACTAATATGCTGCCTCCCACCATCCATCCAATCATAAATGGAGACCATGAAAATCCGGCTCCATATTGCTCGAGCGGTTGCTGGAACACAAAAACGACAATCAACGCTGGGATGACACCCAATAAGGAGAATCCGGCAAGCTTGGTGAGGACCACCCACGCCACATTACCCTGTAATTCTCCATATCGACTTTTAAAGCCGCTCGTCACCGATGGCGATAAATAGAGGTACAAATACAAGAGAAAACCCACTGTCAATGTGGCAACTGCAATGAGGGCCGTACTTTGAGGGTCATCTGGAAGAACGTTTGTCATAGTCTGTCAGCTGTTCAATTGTGAGATGGCGGTAGATGATCTCTTTTGGCCGCCTGCTCGTTGCAAGGTGGCAAATATACGGATCCGGAAGGGGAACCTCCGATATGGCCCATGTGCGACCCTCCAGCCTGATGCTGGTCCCTAATCCGCTGACATCGGTCAGAGTGTTCGAAAACCCCTTGCCATCAGCCTTGATGGCCGCCTCCTTGCGTGTCCAGATGGTGCCGAAAAGATGTTGACATTGCCTGTCAGGTAATTTCTGCAGGAGGTCCAATTCCTCCGGCGTAAGGACCGACCGGAAATCATAGGGCCTGACAGGCCTGATGGGCTCGATATCGATACCAATCGGTCCCGGACGAATGAAAGCACATGCCACCATGCCTGGACAATGGGAAATGTTAAAGTCAAAATCTACTTCAAGTGAAGGTCTGTTGTAATGGTCTGTCTTCCAGCTACTCAGAAGTTTAGAATTATATCCTTCCTCCTTTAGAATCAGCTGGACAAGACTCCGGCCAAGCAGAGAGGCCTGGCGGTCTTGCCACCGATGGTATCGATCAATTTGGGGCAGCATCGGAATAGGGAGCAAATCGCGAAGGGCAGTCCAGACAGATGACTGAATCAACGCTTCATTCCCTATGCTCAGCACCAGAATTCTGTGACCTGGAGGAAGACCCTTGTCCGGATATTCTCCAACATCCCCATTGGTGAGGATTGGAGTGGAGAATGGAGAATCAGACGGCTGACTCATTCTGGTTCTCGAGTTTGGCCTCTTCCAGCTTCCGCTTGAGATAATAGTATGTCTCAACCTGCGCACGGATATTCAGCGCGGAAGATTTTCGCAAATATGGATTGGTTTGGCTGTGGTTGATGTTCCGTGCTTTTACATTGTCTTTAAACTGGATGTACAGCAGCTCCTTCATCTCATTGCGGTGGTCCGGATTGAGAAGTGGGAAAGCCGTCTCAACCCTGTGGCTCAGATTGCGCACCATCCAGTCGGCCGAGGCCAGATATATCTTTTCATCACCATCGTTGTGAAACAAAAATACCCGAGCATGCTCCAAAAATCGGTCGACAATGCTGATGACTTGAATGTTTTCGCTCCACCCACGCTCCTCGGTAACCAATGAGCAGATACCCCGGATAATCAGCTTGACGGTGACTCCCGCCTGACTGGCCGCATAGAGCTTTTGAATCATTTTCGGGTCCTGCAGACTGTTGAGCTTCAGTATGATGCTGGCAGGTTTGCCTGCCTTGGCATTGGAAATCTCATTGTCGATGAGTGCTTCGAGCGTTTCGCGAAGGTTGTATTGGCCGACAAGCATAAATTCAAAGGGCTCCTCTTGCCGTTGCACCGTTTCCAGATAGGAAAACACACGTGCCACTTCATTGGTGAGATAGGGTTTGGTCGTAAAAAATCCAAAATCACTGTAGACCTTTACGGTCTCCTCATGAAAATTGCCAGTACTTAAATAGCTGTAAAACTGGACATGGCCCTGCTCTTCTCTGATGATGAGACCAATCTTGGCATGCACCTTCACTCCCGGAAAGCTGTAGTGTACCTGTACACCTGCTTTTTCCAGCTTTTCCGCCCAACGCAAATTGGCCTCCTCATCGAATCGCGCCTTCACTTCGACAAAAACCGAAACCCGCTTGCCAGCAGCGGCAGCTTTCATCAATGCTTCCATAATTCTGGAACGCCTTGCCACCCGATATTGAACAATTTTGATATGCGTTACATGCAGGTCTGCGGCGGCTACCTCAAATAGGCGAACCACACTTTCATACGAATGGTAAGGGAAATGGAGTAAATATTCTCCACCCTTCAGCGCCTCGAATAGATCCGGAGCTTCTTCCAACACAGGGTAGGGAAGGGAAGGGAGTGGATTGTTTTTCAGATGCCCCAGTCCGAAATCCGGAAACTGGAAAAAATCGAAGTTGTTGTGATACCGACCCTCAGGTAACAAATCCTGCTTCTCGAGTTCGAAGGTTTCCATCAGAAAATGCAGCAACTCCTCTGGCATTTTCCGGTCATACACAAGTCGCGATGCTGTGCCGACAACTCGCTTTGACAGGCTCTCCTTAATCTTTTGTATCAAATCGCCGGAAAACTCGTCTTCAATGTATAACTCTGCATCGCGGCTGAGCTTGATAGAATAGGAAGCTCTGATTTCGTACCCTGGAAACAGATACTGCGCGTTATGACGTACTACATCGTCGAGAATAATCAATTCGCGGCGGCCACTTTCCGAGGGTGGTAATTCCAAAAACCTCGGAAGATGATCAGAAGGGATTTTAGCGATGGCATAGGCCGGGTTTTTCTCATCTCCTCCTTTCTCCACCATCAATAGAGTCAGGTAAAGAGCCGCGTTATTGAGAAAAGGCTTGACCCGATTTTTAACCAGCAGCACCGGTTGTACAAAGGGCAGCATCTGGTCCTGGAAGTAATCCTCAACAAACCGCTTTTGCTCATCGTTGATGTCTTCCATCCGAAGCAGATGAATGTGATACTTTGCAAGCTGAGGTACGATCTCTTCCGAAAAAATTCTGCTGAAAATCTCGGCCTGTTTGTTCACGGTTTTTATGACTTTCTTCAGCACATTCTTCGGGTCAAATTCCAACTCCTTTTTTGCCTTCTTACCCATCTTGGCAAGACTCCGAAGTTGGCCTACCCGCACCCGAAAAAACTCGTCGAGGTTGGAAGAGTAAATGGCAAGAAACTTAATTCGCTCCAATAGAGGGACATTCGGATCCATGGCTTCCTGCAAGACCCTGTGATTAAACGACAACCAGCTGATGTCGCGGTGGATGTAGGGAAAATCAAAATTTTCCATAGTCGATTGGCTCAAAATAATGTGCCCTGCCGACCTGAGTGCATCTGCGGGGTCCGAACATCGATTCCTGAAATTCGCTTTAGCGTTTGCGCTAAATATATGGATAATTCCGGAGCATGCAGATTGTCAGGCTGGTGGGCAAAGAAAAAGAGCTCACCCAATCCTCCTGCAAACCATTTCTCTATACGCCGAGCCCACTCATCAATTCGGCTGAAATCCGAAGAGTGCATCCCATTCCCCACAAACCGAATCATTCCAAAACTGGCTGTCAGGCGCATGTGCAACACATCCCTCCGGCCAGCCACATCTGTAATGACCAGTCCCATGCCTTTTTTGTGTAGTACTTCGCAAAGCCTCTCAAACTCTCTACACCCATCAAACCACCCGGGGTGCCGCAACTCCACCGCCAAACGAACACAGCCCGGCACCGAGTCCAGAAACCGCAACAAAGCATCCATACTGGCCGGCCCGAATCGCTCTGGTAACTGCAGAAAACAAGGCCCAAGCTTTTCTTCAAACCCCAACACTGCCTCCCAGAACCTTATGCCCAGATCAGTGCCAATCCCCAGCAAACGACCATGACTAACCCGTTGAAGGACCTTCGGGCAAAACCTGAAATCTGCCCCCGTTTCCCCTCCCCACCTCTTTACCAACTCCATGGAAGGAATTCGGTAATGCGTCGTATTAAACTCAATGGTGTCAAATTGCCTGCCATACGCTCTCAAAAAATCCCGGCTCCTCGTCCCGGGTGGGTATACAGTCCCCACCCATTCCGGCACGCTGAACCCCGTGCAACCAATCCGCACAACTCCTTCTTTCTTCCCGCCTTTCCTACCAAGGACTGCAAGATTTTCCAACGGCTCATCCGGCAGCCGCCAGTCTATTCCCTCCAAATTTTGCACGCTTCCAAATTCCATACGCACTCGTTGACCCGGTCCGACCGCTATAGCGGTCCGACCGGGTAGGCAAGTCAAACCCTTTGAATAATTCGAATGATGACAAAAATCACCTCTTTATTGCCAAAAGGACACATTAAATTAACTCTGTGAATTTTGGGTAAATTCCCTGAAAGATTCTCTCATTTCCAAGATACAGCCATTTATGAATATCACATTCGATGAGTTGAGGAAAATCAAACACGAGTTGCCGACAGGAAGCATCGCCAAAATTGCCAATACGCTGGGTGTCGAGGAGCAAACCGTTCGAAATTATTTTGGTGCCTCTGATTATGACCACGGGGATATTCCTGGCCTATCCTCTGAGCCCGGACCCAACGGCGGCATCATCCACCTTGAAGATACCACCATCCTTGATTTGGCACGCGAAATCATCAGCGAGTCAGGTCAGTCAGCCATCTCGCATGGCTGAGAATTATTTTCCAATCCCACCTGAACAAGAAGGCAGCCTTCCATAATCCCTCCGGAAGCGCTGCCTTCTTTATTTTTATCCTCCCCCCATCAAAGGCTCTCCCCCAAATTTTCTTCACAAGGTCCGTGGCATTCCTCTCATCACATGACTCATTTTCTATTCATTCTCACCACATACAATCCAGCTGAACTGGTCGGACGACTATAGTGGTCCGACCACTATAGTCGTCCGACCAGTTCTTGATTCAACGGTCTGGAATAAACAGTTTGTTGAGATATTGACGTATTGCAAGAAATTCGGCAGATTCATATTTCGTAGATAATAATTTTGCTTTCAGTCGGTTATAGTATTGTTTAATTGCAAATTAAGGGATAAATAGATGTCGAGTATGAACAGACCCTCATTTTTTATAATCCTTTTTTGTTCAGGGATGCTTTTTGTGTCATGGCAGGACAGGGAAGAGGGAGATATCTTGTTACAGAATAATACCAAGAATAAAATCCTGCCTTTGGGGGCATCCAGAGTGGAGGGAAATCGGCCTGACTATGAAAGTTATCGGTATGATTTATGGAAGCTTCTTATTTCAGATCAAGCGGAGTTTGATTTCGTTGGGACCAAATTTGATGCGGGAAACTATCCGGCTTTTCAAGGTTTGGATTTTGACAGAGACCATGAGGGCCATGGGGGCTTGAACTCTGAACAGATACTGAATGAGCTACCTGATTATTTGGAGGAAACAGGTCCTCCGGATATAGTACTATGGAGTGCTCCGGGCGGAAATGATGCACTCGAGTTTCTACCATTATGAAGAGGAGAGAGCCCGCCTCTACGATATCATTCGCGTTTTACAGGCAGAAAATCCCGATGTCACCATCCTCATAGAGCAAATGGCTCCTGCTAAATCTGAGATTATGACTCCTGAGTTGGAGAGTTATTTTTCAAATCTTCAGTCATTGGTTCAGCCCGTGCAGCCTCTCCGCCTTTTTCCACCATTGAAATTGCGGGTGGAGACGACAATGGCTGTATCGAGTGCAATGCCTATACACCGGAAACACAGGGAGATATGAGTAATATCCAATATCCCCTTTCATTCTCCGTCCCTTAAGAAACCCCCGTACATTGGTTAGACCTGAGAGCCAATACGTTGCCCTGGCACCTTGACCTGATTCCCGTCGATTTTGTCAGCCAGTCAGATCGCAGAATTTTCACCCAAATCCCCGCTCTGTATGATCTCCGCCGAGATGCCAATGAAGCACCACCCGCAGCCTGGTTGGTCAACAGCCTTGACCACCTGGATGATGCGTTCGAGTGGGTTTCGTTTGATGGAACGCTGTATGTCAGCAGCAATGTGTCTCCTGATACAGTATACATACCAATGCTCACCGAGTTAATTCGCATTGATAACGGGCAATCAATGCCATACGGACTTGTGGACAACCCCGTCAAAGATCTTCTTTTTGACAATATCACATTTTCCGGAGCCGATTATCGCATGCTGCAAAGCGACGATGTTACCTCCCAACATGACTGGGCTGTCATTGATCAGCCAGATGCGCTGGTCCGCATTCGGAATGCAGCTTCCTGCACCATCAGAAACTGTATCTTCTCTCAATCCGGAGGGACAGGTCTTCGGTTTGATCGCTCCAATACAGACCACACCATTACTAAAAATGTATTCTCACATCTTGGAAGAAACGGACTCGTGATTGCCGGTCGTGGTGCTGGATTCGGAAATGTGTGTATGGGCCACCAGGTGTCACTCAACCAGTTCTCTTTCATCGGTCTCGAAGATTGGGACTCCCCGGCCATCCTGCTTGACCACTGTCAATCTTCCTCAATCACCCAGAACTATCTCCACGACCTCTATTTTACAGGTGTGGTGCTCACCGCCACACGGCAGCTTGTATTTGCAGGTATTTCTGAAGATGCCAGAGATTTTTATGTGGGTCGTGAATTCCGGTTTTGGGATATCGCAGAGGAGGTCATCGAATTTGTCTTTGATGAGCCAGATTTATTTGTGGCCTCCAGAGAGGCCATGCAGTTTACCTATAACGCATTCAATACAGTTTCTGGCAATCTGTTCGTCAATGTCTCTACAGGACAAGGGATGTTTCAAAACGGGAAAATCTATGTCACCGGATTTCCTTGGAGTACAAACCCCGATTCATTGACTTCAAATACAGTAGAGTACAATTATTTCTACGATACATTCTCTCCACCACATGCTGATTATGTGATTTACGCCGACAGTGACATGGACTCTTGTCTCATAAAAGGAAATATGATAAATGGGGTGGAGAATGGAGAATTACCCCTTCTCATACTCGATAATCAGTGGGCTGAAGATGAGTATCCGGGACGAGGAAAAATAGCATCCGTTGGAAATCTCATCACGCAGTCAACCTACTGCGGATTAGGAGATGAAGACCCATGCCATACCATCGGAAAGGGCTTCACAGAAGAGGGAATCGTTGTTGATGGAATAGGGGCTGATTCAGCGCTGGTGCAGATATATCAGAAAATGTATATGATGCTCTGCCCGGAAGAATTCCCATTTCTGGATTCCATCCCTGGTGCTGAAACGGTCAGAAGCGAGCTCTCTGAAATCATCACTGGATTTGGTGCATCAGTCCCTTCATGCGCCGGTTCAAGCCTTGCTGACTGCTCCATGCCGACTGTATCATTATCTGGGACCGACTGGACCGGGGGAAATGTGTGGGCCCGCGATACGGTGCGAATCAGCGGGCAGATTGTGACTCCTGATTCGGTTATTATCCAGGCAGGGGAGCATATCACGCTTCAACCCGGAGCAATTATCCAGGGAGGAATGGTTTCAATTCGCATCAATCCGTGTGAGGCTCCGAGTATTGTTCCAGAGGAAACCCCTCAGTCATTTCAAAACCTTACAGGAAGACCCGATTTCAATAAAACTGGCATTCCTGCCGCACCAGAGTGTACCCTGTTTCCGAATCCTGCAAATGGTCAATCCATTTCTCTCTATCTGTTGATACCCGACTATTCGGGACCTGTTCAGGCAACCATTCTCACACCCTCAGGAACACTAATCGAACAAATGAATTGGTACATTCCATTCAGTACACTCAATGCCTTTTTCTCCATTGGTGGTCTGCCGAATGGCCTGTATGCCATCGTCATTACGGCTGGCCATGAGAGGATTGTTCGCAAATTCGTGATTCAGAGAATCTGACAGAAATGATCACATGTCCAGATAAAACTGGTCTGTCAGTGCTTTGTACTCATCGGTCCAATTATGCTCCTCCACTTCTTGAATCACCAGCTTCGATTTGACCAGCGGGTGAGCCTCGCTTTCAAATTGCAGCAACAGCCTGGAGACGGGTTTGGATGGCTTCGGGAAGACCTCTGTCATGCGGGTGCATGGAAGATTGTAAGAGGCGGCTAATTCTGCGAAACGAAGCCCTTCGAGAAAGGGGAGAATAACGCAAAACCTGCCTTCGGGCTTCAGAAGCATCCGCACCGCATGTAGCAACTCTCCGCTCGGGAGCTTGACGGTATGGCGGACCTCATTGCGGCTGTGATTGGCAGAAAGGGTTCCTCCGGAGAAAAATGGTGGATTGGAAACAACCAGGTCATACCTTTCTTGATGTTGACGGGCAAAATCCTGAATGGCGCCGGGGAAAATGGTGATTCGCTCACCCCATAGGGAATGCTCCGCATTCATTGCCGCCTGCTCCTGGGCGAGAGGGTCAATTTCAACACCATGGATATCAGCCTCTTGTGCTCTTTGAGCCAGCATGAGGGCAATCACGCCCGATCCTGTGCCAATGTCCAAAATTCGCTTTGATTGACTCACATCGGCCCACGCTCCCAGCAAGACACCATCAGTTCCGACCTTCATCGTGCATTGATCCTGATGGATTTCAAATTGTTTGAACCTGAAAGAATTGGACGGTGTGGCGACAGCTTTTTTCATTTCGAGTGTAGCATTGGGTGTGAAAAAGTTACCCTTCGAAATGCAGAGAAATCGTAAATGTTCTCGAAAGGATTTTTTCTATGACCCTGCTTTCTCTTAACTCATTGTCATACAGAAGGATATTTCCAATACCTCTCGAAATCTTAAGCTCTGGAGAAAAGATGAAGTAGGGAAAGAAAAACTGAATTCCGGCTCCGTATTCAATGGAGAAATCATTTGGAGCGATTTTGACGAGGTTGTCGGCACTGCGACTGCGTGATTCACTGGCTACGTCAAATGCATATTTGACCCCCGCAATCACAAAGAGGCGCATGTCATGGTAAGGTGCCGACTTGTAGCGCACATGAAATGGGAATTCTACGAAAACAGACTCTATCCGGCGTTCGGGAATACGAACTCCGTTTTTCGTAGATTCATATGATATGTTTCGCTCTGAAAATGATAGAGTTGGCAAGAAGCGAAAATCAAAATACTGCCCGATTTTCAGATTGCTCACAATGCCAAGATTAAATCCAGGTCCTCCCAAAGCAGTTGCAGAACTGATGCTGTCATTCAACACAAATTCACTTGATCTGAAAAGACGGTAATTCGAGGAATTTGCAGCCAGCGTGATACCAAAATAATAGGGCTTGAGCTGGAAATCCAGATAGTTGTAATTTCCACGGGCAGTTTGTCCCTGCATTTCAGTCAAACCTGCCAGCAAGGCGACCGCCAGTAGCAGGACAGTGCTTATTTTTCTGCGGTGTAGAGTGAGCAAACGCCCAAAGTCAATGGTTTGCATTGGCTGTTCTTAAATCCGTTGGCTTGTAATATATCCACAAACGCCTGTCCCTCTGGAAAGGCTTGAACCGACCTGTATAAGTATCCGTATGCTTCAGGATCATTCGAAGCAATTCTTCCGATTGGAGGAAGAATATACCGGAAGTATATCTGAAATAGCTGCTTAAACGGGAAACTGTAAGGCTTCGAAAACTCGAGCACCACCAATTTTCCGCCCGGCTTCAAAACCCGATGCATTTCTTCGAGTCCTTTATTCAAATCCTCAAAGTTACGGACTCCAAATGCAACGGTAATACCATCAAATGTATTGTCCGGAAAATCTATATCTTCTGCTTCACCCTGTACCATTTCGATTCGGTCGTGAAATCCCCGCTTCCTGATTTTTCGCCTCCCCACCTGCAACATCTCCCTTGAAAGATCAAGCCCAACGACCTTTTCCACATTGGTCCTGCAAATGATTTCAATGGCCAGATCACCCGTCCCAGTCGCCATATCCAGCACCATTTTTGGCTGTCTTTCTGCCAGCGCTCGAATGGCTCGGCGCCTCCAGCCTTTGTCGATACCCATTGAAAGGACCCTGTTGAGCAAATCATACCTCGGCGCAATGTTGTCAAACATTGCTTCGACTTGGTCTTTTTTGCTCCCGTATTCGTCGTAGGGTTTCACGCTGTCATTCATAGATCCCTGTTTTCTCGGTGATTGTCTTCATGAACGCATCTTACATAGTGTTTTCAGAAATTGACTTTCTTATTGGTACGGCTCCGTATCGCCTCTCTCCTTCAGTCTGTTTCGTTTATCGGATCGTATCCCGTTTCCAACCGCCACCTGGATTGAGGAGGCTGCGAATCTGCCGCAACTCTTCTACCAACGTTGGAATATCCAGTTCTTTCTTGTTCAGGTATCTATGCCAACAGGTCATCAGAAATCTCGCCATATCGTCTGGATGGCTCACCCCATAGCGGTTCAGATAGCGCGTCAGTCTGGACCCTTCATAAAAGCCCCAGTTATAAATCATCCAGCGACCCAGACTGAAATGGAGTTTTCGCACTGCCTCACGCTCTTCCGCATCTCTGTACGAATTCCTCGCCTCCCGGCTCGTCAATTGCTCAAGCTGGCTAAAAACATCTCCAAGATCTTTTGGAATGTATACCCCATACAAAGACTCCTGCTCGATGCGCTCCCGATACTGTCGTTCAAATACATTTCCAATGGTATCCTGCGCGCGTACCGACAAAGTTAAGCTACACACAACTCCTGCAACGCACAAACTACTGAGCACAACGGAGTGCAAATTTCCCGATAGATTCATGAACGATTTCCCAATTCTCAACCCTCAACAGACGTCAACCCAAAACAGTTTATTGTCTCGCCTTGAAAATCCTGTCTGCCTCCATGCAGACCCGGTCGGACCGCTATAGCGGTCCGACGGCTATAGCGGTCCGACCGGGTCAG
>CAZMSQ010000022.1:0-4026 GCA_964569025.1 uncultured Saprospiraceae bacterium
CTCACATCCAATATTCTAATGAGATTTAGCCCCTACAGGGCTTTCCAAGGGTGCATAACCTAAGAATCATCATGGCCACCATCTTGCGGATGGA
The DNA here is from genome assembly GCA_964569025.1 of uncultured Saprospiraceae bacterium. Lineage (GTDB taxonomy): Bacteria > Bacteroidota > Bacteroidia > Chitinophagales > Saprospiraceae > CAZMSQ01. Next base: position 95 of record CAZMSQ010000022.1, read on the forward strand.
GGCATTCGAACGTCCATTCCCCTAATGATACAGAACCAAGAAGACGTCCTCGTCAATTTGCCGAGTCACTTGATCATAGAAGACGTTGTGCCAACTGTCAGGATCTTCCAGAATCTTTGACTTGCGGCCTGAAACCTGATGGCTTTTGCTCTTAAACAGGTCTCCTTGCGTGGGTTGTGTTTTCTTAAACATATCGTAAGATACGATTCTTATTTCATATATTCATTTGGGAGGGGACTTTTCGGAGTAGACTCAAAAGTGATAAAAAATAACTGCCCCCAACATTGTATAAGCGTAATGCGAGCTGAATGGATAGAATGATCATTTATACTCCTAAGAAACTTTGCGGAGGGCTGACAGTGAATCGCTCCGAAATCCCGCACTACGCTTATACGTGACCGTTATGGCCAATAATTTGAAAAATCCTTATCTTGGATGAAAGCTGATCGGCGTATGAATGACTACATGAGACATATTGAGGTTAATCCTGACATAATGCTTGGGAAGCCCGTAATTAAGGGCACAAGAATAACCGTAGAGTTAATATTGGAAGAGATGTCCGCAGGAAAGGATGTTGAAGATTTGCTGCGTGCTCACCCCAGGCTAACAAAGGAGGCGGTTTGGGCTGCTTTAGCTTTCGCAGCTGATGCTATTAAAGGTGAAAGGTCCTACCCTATTGCCATATGAGATTTATAGCTGACGAGGGTGTGGATTCTCAAATAGTGAATAAACTAAGAGAAGAAGAACATGACGTCCTTTACGTCGTTGAATTTGATGCCGGAGCCAGTGACAATGATATTTTAAATTTTGCCAACCGGGAGGATAGAATACTAATTACCAGGGATAAAGATTTTGGGGAATTGGTATTCAGAATGAAGAAAATTCATTCGGGAATAATCCTGAACCGGCTTTTCCAATTTGATTCTGATAAGAAAGCAGAGATCGTTACTGAGGTAGTCAATAAGTATAAGGAGGAGTTATTTGGTTCCTACACGGTAATTCAGCCCGGCCGGGTAAGAATTAAAAAAATTGAATAAAATGAACTGGCCATAACAACAGCTATACGCCCATGGCTCCCATTCGGTCGCCACAGGCGCATAGCCATGACCGTTATGCCTCTCCATTCTTATTAGTATATCCCGACTCTTCTGTTTTGTATACCTATGCAGGATATGGGGCTACCGAAAAAGGATATCTCACTACTTCTATAAAACCTCATAAGGATAAAAAATTCTACAAAACAGAAATTCCCCCTACGACAGAAAAAGACTTTTATTTTTTCAGTAATTTTAATTCACATACAGACTAGTATTGGATTCTTTTTCTCTCTTTACTCAGAAAGGAAATATGAACTACTACTTTCTAAAAGTAAAGCGTGTGTAGTTGAGAATGGTGCTCTATACAAAGAAATAAAATATTAACGAGGCATAACAAAGCGTATGTGTCCATGTACAATCGCAGAAAGGTATTTCCTTTCATATAACTTTCGGGTAGCTACAAAAAGCTGCAGAGCAGCGTTATCTTCTTTGCCACAAGAGATGCAACAAAATAAGCTACAGCGTAGCGACATCTTACCTGCATAACAGCAGGGCAGGCAGAACAAGCTGCAGAGCAGCGTTATCTTCTTAGACACGTGAGATGACAAAAATGAAGCTGCAGCGTAGCGACATCTTACCTGCATCCCAAAAGGGGGGACCCGGTCGGACCGCTATAGCCGTCCGACCGGGTCAGGAGATCAAAAATCGGTGAAGAAGCGGTCGGCATGGCGGAGCCAGTTGTCTTGGGTGCCGGTGGACTCGACGGGGTTGGGGCCGGATTGCTGGGTGGGGGAAAGGCGATATAAGTCTTGCCGCCAGCGGGGGTTGTTCAGCTCGCCGCGGGCGGTGGAGTGGAGAAGCTCGTATTGATTTGCAGCAAGGTTGGGGTTGTAGAACAGGAACTTGACATTTGCCTGGCGGGTCTTTGGGAAATCGTAGTAGATCCAGATTTCGTAGGGCGGGGCCGTGGGGTCGTTGTCAACCCGGACAATGTCGTCGGGCTGGCCATAGCGTAAGTAGATGTAGCCGCGATCTGACTGGAATCCGTGCCCGAAGCCATCGGCGTATTTGTCGTCAACGGCTCTGACCACCGTCATGTATGCCTCGTAGGCTTCCTTGGGGTTGTTGGGGCTCTGCCGGGCCCAGTAGGTGTAGAGAAAGCGGCGCTGAGCATCTGCATCTGGGCTTTTGGTGACGGCATTGAGTATCTCTGTCTCTGTCTGCTCGATGATGGCCTCGAGGGCGCTAAGGCTGTATTCGAGCTCTTCGGCGCCGAGCTCACGCACAAAGGCATCCTGCAAATCTTCCGCGGTGAGCAGAGACTCTGAGGCATCAGCCTCAGGGTTGCTGCGGGTGAAAAAGGCGGACTTGGAAGAAAGCAGCTCGTTGGCACGGTTGCGCACCTCAATGGTCAGGGTGTAATTTCCTGAGGGGAGATGGGATATATCATGCTGAATGAGAATGGGTTGGACAGACTCCGGCTTCAAGCGCTTGTGGCCCATTATGACACGCTTGCTTCGGTCATTGCCCTGCATCCAGTCGACGGTGTAGCGAATCATATAATCATCGGCTATCGCGATGTCAGAATGGTAGACCTCACAGTAAAACCGGAGCAGCGAGGAGGTCCAATGATAATAATTGAACGGGAGGGGCTCCATAAGAATGCCATTTTTGGCAAGGGGACTGGTGCCGGATTCATCGGGGCCCGCCATTTCAAGCAGCTGGATGTCTGATTGCGCCAGCTCGTCGGCAGGGTAATCAAGCTCAATGCCGGTGCTGAACTGGCGGATATTCGAGGGGTTTCGGGTATCTTGCACAGATACACTGAGGGTGTAGGTGCCGTCTTCCAGCCCATATCGCTTCAGGTCTAAAAAATTGACCTCCCCTTCTGCCGGGGGGCTGTTGAGAATAAACTTGTCAAATTTCACAATGTCTTCTCCCTGCTGAAACAAAATGACCACCTCGACGCTGGCATCAAGGGCACCGGTGGTATCACCCTCAGTTTCCTGAAATGTCACGGTGGAGCCCACAATATACAGGTAGAGCTCAACGTAAGACCCTGTCGGACTGCCAAAAGTCGCGTAGGAAACGCTGACGTCGATGGCATGGAGGGCCGATGAAGCGACTCCGAAAAAAAAGAAATGGAGAATGCAGAAATAGAGAGCCTTGCGAAGCATGATAAAACAGGTCGGTTGGTTTAGAGTGGATTCTTTGGATCGGGTGCTGTCTGCATAGGAGGCTGGCTATCGCGCAACAGGAAAAACCGCAGGCGATTTTGGTTGAGGAATGTCTCAAGAATCAAGCTGTCGGTGCCGAGAAACCGATGTCGAAACAAGGGATTGTATCCCCCCTCCACCAGGATCTCTCCCGTTTCTTCCCAAGCATATGGATATTCTCCGGCCACCCCTTCAGGATTGAAATTGGAGGTTACCATTTCGGCATTCAGAAAGTGGAAAAAAGTACCCCTCATGCGGTCGGAGCGGTCGGTGCCATTCATCTCGGCCTGATCGAGCATCCACCTGCCCAGCAGCAGTTGTTGTTGATCGGGGGCTTGCTCTGAGGCTGTGCCGCAAGAAAAAAACAGCAGCACTGCGAGTCCAAAAGGCAACAAACCATGTCGATTATTCATTTCATCCTTACTTTTGATTCCGTAAGTATACAATATTTCAAGGATGATTTGGTTTAAACCACCCTCGATATGAAGTACGCAGTCATCACTGGCGCTTCAACGGGCATTGGATTTGCCTCTGCGAGCATGTTTGTGGAGAATGGGTTTCATGTATTCGGCAGTGTTCGCGCTGAAGAGGATGCCGACAGACTGCGCAAGTGTTTGGGACCGATGTTCAGTCCATTGCTTTTTGATGTCACGGACCATGAAGCCATTCAGGAGGCCTC
>CAZMSQ010000022.1:4126-8767 GCA_964569025.1 uncultured Saprospiraceae bacterium
CCGTCAACGGTCCGCTGGAACACCTGCCCATTGACAGAATCAGGCAGCAGTTCGAAGTCAACATCACCGGACTCATGGGGGTCACCCAAGCATTTTTACCCATGCTCAAGCCACTTGACGGGCGGCCATCGGGCCGAATCATCAACATCGGCTCCATATCCGGCATCATAGCCTCTCCATTTACGGGTGCCTACGCAGCTTCAAAGCATGCGCTGGAGGGCTTGACCGATGCCCTGCGCAGGGAGTTACTGGTCTACAACATTCCGGTAGTCCTCATCCAACCGGGCCCCATCCGCACGGAAATATGGCGCAAGGCCCGTGAATCTGAGAATCCATGGATTGATACCGCATACGGTCCCATTCTCAAAAACCGCGACAGGGTCATCGACCGCACCGAAGAGTCAGCCCTCCCTGTTGAGCGTGTTGCCTCCGTGGTCTATCAGTCGGCCGTAGCCCGAAAGCCACGCCTCCGGTATCTCATCGACCGCAGTCCGTGGCGCATTCGCATGGCGCAGCTGATGCCTGCCTCGTGGATTGACCGAATGGTCAGCAAAACGCTCAAGTCACACCTCTCCGGCACCTCTTCCTCATGGCGCGGATGGCGCTAAGTCTCTCACCAATCACCTCCTAATCGCATGAGCACTACTTCCATCCGCATTCTCTGTCTCCTCTTCCTTTCGGGAGCGGGTCTCATGACTGGGTTGACCCCACTCTATGGCCAGCCCGTCTTCAGCCCAAGCGGTTATTTTGACCACATCCCCTTTCATCGGTGCGACACACTGCGCGGCGCCCTGAATCCGGAGCGGTCCTGTTACGATGTGACGTTTTACCATCTGGACCTGCGCATCGACCCGGCCACGCGTCAGGTGGGTGGCAGCGTCGACATCCATTTTCTGGCAGTTGCCGATTTTGAGCGGATTCAGGTCGATTTATTCCGCAATCTGACCATTGACAGCATTACCAGTCCCGATCGGGGGCTGTTGAAATGGGTACGAGAATGCGATGCAGTTCTCATCGAGGCTGGCACACATGCAGCGGGTCAAGAAGGTATCATCCGGGTGGCATACCATGGCACGCCGGTCACGGCGCCCATGCCCCCCTGGGATGGCGGTTTTGTCTGGGCCACTGATAAAGACGGGATGCCCTGGGTGGCGGTGGCCTGTGAGGGCGAGGGCGCGAGCCTGTGGTGGCCCAACAAAGACCATCTCTCAGACGAACCAGACAGCCTGTCCATGCGCATTGAAGTCCCCGCTACGCTCAGCTGCATAGCGAACGGTAATTTGAGAAAGGTCGAGCCCACTGAGCCGGGGTGGCACGCATTCCACTGGGCTGTCTCCTACCCCATCAATAACTATAACGTCTCGGTCAATATCGGACGGTATGCCCATTTTTCTGACATCTGGGTCGCCTCAGATGGTGACAGTCTGCAGTGCGACTATTACGTCATGCATCACAATCTTGAAAAGGCGATGGAACATTTCCAGCAGGTCCACCCCATGCTGGATTGTTTTGAGTCAATCTTTGGAAAATACCCGTTCTGGAACGATGGCTTTGCCTTGGTTGAGACCCCATATCTGGGCATGGAGCACCAGAGCGCCATTGCTTACGGCAACAAATATCAGCGCGGGTATCTGGGGGGCATGATTCCTGAGGATATGGACTGGGACTACATCATCATCCACGAGACCGGCCATGAGTATTGGGGAAACAGCATTGGTTGCAACGACTTATCGGAAATGTGGATTCACGAGTCATTCACCACCTATATGGAGGCCCTGTACGTAGAGTGCCGGTACGGATATCAGGATGCAATTCGGTACCTGAATTCTCAGCGCAACTACATCAGAAATCTCGAACCGATTATTGGCCCTAATGGAGTCAATTGGCACAATTGGAAATCTTCGGACCACTACTACAAGGGAGCGTGGGTGTTGCATACCCTTCGGCATGCAACCGGTGATGAAGGGCTTTGGTATCCGTTGCTGAGACAACTCTACGAGAGGCATGCCATGCAACAAATTACCACTGAGGAGATTGTCGATTTTGTCAATACCGCCACCGGCAAAGACTGGACAGCGTTTTTCCGGCAGTATCTTCTTCACCCGGCCATACCGCAGCTCGAATATTCAGTAAAGGCTACAGCCCGGGGCACCATGCTGACCTGCCGGTGGGTAGCCGATGAGCCGGGATTTGCGATGCCAGTTGTTGTTGGGTCCCCCAAAAAGAAGGTTCAGATCACCCCAGACACTGAAATTCGCAGCTTTGAGCTTGAGGGTATTGCCCCTGAAGAATTTCAGGTTGCCACCGATTTATTTCTTGTCAGCACCAAAGAAATAAAGCCATGAAGGGGCGCAGGGTCAAAATCCTTTCGTACGCAGTAATCACCTATATGCTCCTCGCCTTTGGGTGGTGGTCGGTTTTGTTGTACACAAAAAATCAGGATGCATTTTTGGCGAAATCCAATTCTCTTCAATACAAGCTTGCGGCAGAGGGGCGAATCCGGAGTGAGGCAGAATTCATCGCCACCCCGGAATATCAGGAGCTGGCGCGGCGATACACTCAGCAGAAGTATATGATATTTGGTGAGGGCGCCTTTATTGTCATCAGCCTGCTTATTGGGTTGTATATGGTCAGTCAGAGTTTGAGAAAGGAAATGCAGACCGCACGTCAGCAGCGCAATTTCCTGCTGTCAATCACCCACGAACTGAAATCGCCCATAGCCTCCATTCGCCTCGTGCTTGAAACTTTGCTGAAGCGCGACGGCCTACCCCGGGGCCAGGTAGAGACACTCAGCCGAAATGCCATCAGAGAGTCTGATCGTCTGCACCGCCTTGTAAATGATTTGCTTCTGGCGGCCCGTATGGAACGCACCCTTCAGCTGAACCGGGAAGCAGTCCGGATTTATGATCTGCTCCAGGAGGCCCGACGGAAAGTCTGCGATGATCATCCGGACGTAGCGTGTATCATAGGAGCTGGGGTCGAATCGTTACCGGCAGGATACTATGACCCATTTGCACTCAAGACCGTTTTTCTCAATCTTCTGGAGAATGCCGCAAAATACTCTGCCCCTCCAGCTCACATTGAGATCAACGCAAGTGTCAAAAAAAATTCACTTGTGCTGACCTTCGCCGATCGTGGCTTTGGCGTACCGAAGCACGAGCGGAATCAGATTTTTCGCAAATTTTACCGCATTGGCAATGAAGACACCCGCGAAACAAAGGGTACCGGCCTGGGGTTATACATCGTGTCGGAAATCATCAAAGCCCATCAGGGGCATATTGAGGTGCGCGACAATCCCGGAGGGGGCAGCATTTTCGAGTTGACACTACCCCTCCCCCATCATTCATCAGACAATATCCACCCATGGACAGAATCCTCCTGGTCGAAGACGAAGAAAGTATCCGCGACGTCGTCAAGTTGAACCTCGAAATCGAGGGGTTTGAGGTCGTGACTGCCAAAAACGGTCGCGAGGCTCTGAAATGCATTGACGACCAGCACTTCGACCTGATGCTGCTGGACATTATGCTTCCTGAGATTGACGGGCTGCAAGTCTGCGAGCAGGTGCGATTGACAAACCGCGAGATGCCCATCCTGATGCTCACTGCCAAGGGTACCGATACCGATCGCATCTCTGGCCTGAAGCGCGGGGCCGACGACTACCTGACCAAGCCTTTCAATTTGGAGGAATTGCTACTGCGGGTGCACAATCTGTTGCGCCGCTCCGGCAAAAAAACTGAAATCGAACTGGAAGAGTACCGATTTGGCAACAATCATGTCAATTTTGCCACCTTCGAGGCCACCGGCAATGATGGGCCGTTCGTGCTGACCAAAAAAGAGGCCATGCTCCTTAAGCTCCTCGTGGAGCGCAAAAACGAGGTGGTTTCTCGCGAGCAAATCCTGCAGGCCGTCTGGGGCTACGACATCTACCCTTCCACGCGAACCATTGACAATTTCATCCTTTCTTTCCGAAAATACTTCGAAGAAGATCCCAAAAGCCCCCGCCATTTTCTCTCGGTCAGGGGTGTCGGGTATAAATTCCGCCCTTAGCATCCCTCCTTATTTGCTTGTGCAGCCTATCATCTCCCCATTTTTCGGGATTCATGCGAATGTACCGGGAAATAATCCGGAGTGATTCCTCTGTATGTATGATTCTTTCCCAGTACCCCCGTTGCCAAAGTCTGAGTCGGAATCCAGGCCAGTGATCAGTTTTCACCCCCCGTATATATTCGACGGTTGTAATGGATCGGAATGCGCCCATGATATCACCGAGGGTGATAGCCTTTCCTTGAGAATCAGAGGGAGTGCCGTTGAGATTTGGTGAGCTGAATTTTTCTCCATCTTGGAGCTGCGCGACTTTCATGGTTTTTTGAATTTCAAGGATTCCATGAAAGTGATTGGGCATGACAACAAATTCGTGAAGGCGGATTCCCGGATATCTCACTGCCAGTTTCAGCCATTCTGCCTCCACCATTTGGCCGGCTTTACTCAATGTCATTTTCCCTTTCCTGACGCTTCCAAATAGAAACCGTCCATCCTGGACGTTAAGGGTGAGAAAGTAAGTAGCTGGTTGGGAGTTCACCAAAGGACGACCACAAGGGTTGCCCATGCGGCAGGGTGAGTGCTTTACTGGGGGGGCAGGGG
>CAZMSQ010000022.1:8867-33346 GCA_964569025.1 uncultured Saprospiraceae bacterium
CGACCACAAGGGTTGCCCATGCGGCAGGGTGAGTGCTTTACTGGGGGGGCAGGGGAACTTCTAAGGTTACGGTGGTGCCGTGGGCCTCCTCGCTTTCGAGGCGGATGCGCCAGCCGTGGGCCTGGCAGATGGTGCGGATGTAGTAGAGGCCGAGGCCGAAGCCCTTGACATTGTGGACATTGCCGGTGGGGACGCGGTAGAACTTTTGGAAGACGCGGGACTGATGGTCTTTCGGGATGCCGATGCCGCGGTCAATGATGGAGATCAGGAGGGTCTGATCAGCAGGAGAGAGTGCGGTGCGCAGGGTAACGTCTGGCGTCTCGCGGCAGTACTTGATGGCGTTGTCCAGGAGGTTGTGAAGCATGTTGGTGAGGTGCAGACGGTCTGCTTGGATTGTGGTGCCTTCTGGAGCCTGCAGATCAAGGGTGAAGCGACCGCCAGTGTCGTTAATTTTGACTTCGGCGCTTTGGATGACGGGCTCGAGGAGGTCTCGGAGGTTGACAGGCTCGGGGTTGAGGCTGAAGTTGCCTTGCTCAATGCGCGCCAGCTGAAGGACCTTTTCGACCTGCCGGTTCAAACGGTTATTTTGCTCAGAAATGATACCCGCATAGCGCATCAACCGATCGTCTGCGCGGACCGAGGGGTGGCCAAGGAACACATCTGCAGAGATGCCGATGGTAGAAATGGGGGTCTTGAACTCGTGTGTCATGTTGTTGATGAAGTCCTTTTGCATCTCCGAGAGCTGCTTTTGGCGGAGAATGACAAAAATGGACCAGGCGAAAAACGCGATGGTGAGAGCCAAAATGGCCGTGAGAATGAAAGTGAGCTGAAGATTGCCAAGCAGATAGCTCTCGCGGTTGGGAAACCGGACTCCGAAGTAATACTCGAACTCATCATAGGTGGGGAGATCCGTGCGGCGGGCAGATTCGTCGGCTTTTGAATAGCTGATGTACTGGCCGTAGAGCATATCCTGAGAGGCGCAGTCGTAGATGCCGTACTCGAAGTCTTCGGTCAGCGCCACGGCCTCAAGGGCCTGCTGGAGGTAGTACTCCAGATTATTGGCATTGATGATGTTATTGATGTTGACAATGAAATAGTTGGGCTCAACTTCCCGTACCAGGTTTTGAGATGGCAGGGGATAGTTATTGAGGGACGCCAGATTCTCGGCAGTGCTGATAAGCGCAATGCGAACTTTTTCCTGAAATTTCGCCTGCTCGAGGTGCCAGGTCCTGCGGACCAGATAGGTCTGAATGGCAATGATTCCCAAAATGGTGAGAGCCCCAAAGATAATGACCCCCTTGATGGTCGCATTCCGCATATGAATTCAAAATCAGCATCGCCCCCAAAGAGCGCCTGAGTCTTATTATATAAACGCCTCTCAATTCAAATCAGTTTCTGGAGTATTTGGTCTGGTATTTCCGGTAGAGCATTTTTTGCTTGTTATTCAAATCGACGCGCCGTCCCTGGATCCAGGCGTGGACTACGTTGTTCGTAGCCATGTCGAGGGCATCGCCTTCAGACACAAAAAGCGTTGCATCTTTACCTTCCTCCAGTGACCCACAGCGGTCATCGATGCGCAGCGTGCGCGCTGCATCAAGGGTTATTGCCTGTACTGCAGCCTCGTAGGGCAGTCCGTACCCGACAGCATGACCTGCATGAAACGGCAGGTTCCGTTGCTGCCAGAAGCCTTCACTTCCCACAATGCCAATGCAAAATGTCACTCCAGCCTCATGTAGGATAGCCGGGGTTTTGTAGGGCTGATCTACTGGCGTGTGCGGGTATTCCGGCAAGCGGTGGGTGCGATCCAGGATGACAGCGACGCCATTATCTCGCAGAAAATCTGCTACCTTCCATGCCTCTGACCCTCCTGTTATGACAGGCTTCAGGTCATATCTCCCGGCAAACAGTACCGCCTCAGTAATAGCCCGAGCCTTGTCGGCTTGAATATACAACTGCTTACTGCCATCAAACAGTCCTTTCATCCCCTCGAACAACAAATTGCGCTCCTCCGGTGCTGCATTGCGAGCATAGGCCGCTGCCTCGTCGAAAAACGTTTGTAACTCGCGGTATTCATCGTCGTACTTATCATTGCGCTGCACACCGCCACCAGTCCACCATCCGCTCCGGCGATATAGATCGATCCAGTTGAGGTGAATCCCGTCATCGGCCAGCAGGGCGGCGTCTTCCCAGTTCCAGGCATCGAGATGCACCACACTGGAGGTGCCGGTGATGCGCCCTCCCTCAGGTGTAATCCGCGCCACAAGCACACCATTACTGCGCACCGTGGGAATGATTTTAGAGTCGGTACTGTAAGCAATCAATGCCCGAACATTGGGTGTGTAGGGGCCCACTTCGCTCTGGTCACGCGTGGCCCGAACGGCACTGATCTCGACCAAACCAAGGGTCGTTTCCGGAGCGATGAACCCAGGATAAATCTCCATACCGGCAGTCTCAATAACTCGAGCCCTGTTTCGGTCGGCTGCCGAAAAATCAGTGGCGGAACCAACCTTTACAATACGACCTTCCTCCAGCAGAATGCCACACTCACTGATTACATCCCCGTTGCCGATGTGAGCAGTGCCGCCAAGGAGGAGAATAGGTTCGGTTTGGTTGGCTCCGGGGATGAGGTACTCCTGTGCCAATAGCACTCCGGAAGTAGCCGAAGAGAAAAAGAGGATGAGAATGAACAGGCGAGTGTACGAAACGTATGAATTGAACTGTTGCATAGCAGTCATGTGTCTGTAGATGAAAAAAAAGCATTACCCCTCATCGTGCACATCATCGCAATGATAGTGCTTTTCAGCCCGCCCAGCGGGAGTCCTGGTTTGGCCGGGCTTGCCCGACTTCATCATGGCCCTGATGAGGCGGTTTCGCTCACGGATATTCTCCTCGCGAAGGCGCTGGTCTTCTTCGATGTCATAGAAGCGGATTCCGTCAATCCAGGTTTGCTCAGCCCTCGAATATACAGAGAGCGGCGGTCCTGACCACAGAACCAGGTCGGCATCCTTGCCGGCGCGGATGCTTCCCATCCGATCGTCGAGATGCAGCATCTTGGCTGGGTTGAGTGTCACGAATTTCCATGCCTCCTCTTCTGATACACCCCCATACTTGACTGCCTTTGCTGCTTCCTGATTGAGGCGGCGTGCCATTTCTGCATCATCGGAATTGAATCCGGTCAACACGCCTTGTGCATGCATCAAGGCTCCGTTGTAAGGAATGGCATCAATCACCTCATATTTATACGCCCACCAGTCAGAAAAACTCGAGCCGGCAGCGCCGTGTTTTGCCATGATATCGGCCACCTTATAGCCTTCGAGGATGTGCGTAAAGGTATTGACCCTAAATCCATGCCGCTCTGCCACTTTCATGAGCATGTTGATTTCTCCCTGCTGATAACTATGACAGGTGATAAACCGCTGGTCTTCCAGAATTTCAAGCAATGCCTCAAGCTCCAAATCCATGCGATAGGGCTGTCCGGAAGCCTTGCGTTCCCCATATTCCCGTGCACGGGTGAAATATTCCTCAAACACCTGCTCAACCCCCATCCGTGTCTGCGGATAGCGGGTGGTCTGATTGTCGCCCCAGTTTGACTGCTTGACATTCTCACCGAGCGCAAATTTGATGAATCCAGGTGCATTGTCGATGAGCATTTCTTCAGGCAGCATCCCCCACCGCAGTTTGATGAGTGCCGACTGCCCACCGATGGGATTGGCAGAGCCGTGCAGCAGCTGGGCAACTGTTACCCCGCCGGCCAGCTGGCGGTAGATATTGATATTCTCGCTGTCCACCACGTCTCCGATCCGCACTTCGGCACTCGATGCCTGAGTGCCTTCGTTGATCCCCCTCGAAACGGCAATGTGGGAATGCTCGTCGATGATGCCACACGTCAGGTGCTTGCCAGAAGCATCTACCACCAAGGCATCACCGGCAGCCAGTCCCCGACCCACTTCTGCTATTTTCCCATCCCTGACCAATACGTCCGCATTCTTCAATACGCCCTCCTTTTCATTGGTCCATACTGTCGCATTTTTGAACAGAACGGTTGTTGCCTCAGGCACAGACTCGCGGCCGTAGGCGGAAAAGGGATAGAGAATGGGAGGGGTCAAACCGTCCGCTTCACTTCCCGAGGTATCTGCCGGAGGGACTTCAGCCGTGGATGGAGGGGTTGCCGGGGTTGTATCCTGTGGCAAAGCTGTTGCCGACCAGCGCAACCATGAGCCGGAGGGGTCAGTTCCGCCTCCCTCCCAACGATCTGGCGTTCGGAGGGCTCCTGAAAGCAGGAACGGGTCACCACCCTCTTTCATTGCATAAGAAAGCGAAACAGAAAAACGATCTACAGATGCACTCACCTTGACTTCAACGGAATCTGCAGCCATGGCTTTCATTTTATAGCTGCCGGGAGAACCTTCCACTGTAAGGGTCAACGTATCCGTCCCGGCGATGAGCCGGTAGTTTCCGGCCAGGCTTTCATCAGGCAGGTCTTTCAGCACGTATGGCGTGCCCTGCACCCAGTTGTGATAGATGACAGTCCCTTTGTCAAAAACCGGTCCTGAAGAAATCAAAAAATTTGCCCACTTACCCGGCTCGAGAGTACCGAGCTGATCGGCAACTCCTGCAAGACTGGCCGGAGTGATGGTCAGCGCACGAAGAGCCTCATTTTCGGGGAGCCCGGCCTGAATGACGGCACGGAGGTTGTCCATCCAGTTTTTGACCTTCTCCGAGCCGCTTACTGTAAAAGCGATTGGCACGCCGGCATTGTGGAGACGCGCTGCGTTGGATGGAGCCAACTCCCAGTGCTTGAGGTCGGCCAAGTCAAGGAGTTCAGAATCATACGGGTCGGTCAGGTCGTAGGGCTTGGGCAGGTTCAAGGGCACCACCACCGGAGCGCCGAGGGCCGCAATGTCTTCTACACGCTGATATTCATCTCCTGAGCCTTTGTAAATCACCCTCTCCAGCCCAAACTCCCGAGCGATCCGGGCAGCCCTGAAAATCTCCAGCTTGTCAGTTGCTTCAAAAAAGTGGGGCAATGCCTGCAGCCGGTTCCAGGCCTCGAGCGACAGATTTTTTTCTTTATTTTTTCCTCCATTCTCATACCATTCAGCATCGTACCAGGTCTGCCTCAGAAGAGCAATGCAGCCCATGAGGGAGCCGGGATAGTCCTGACTGGAAGATCCCTTTCGAAAGGCAATGTGGTGGGCAACGGGCCCTGTCAGTACCACCTCTTGCTCGGGCTTGTCGGCTACTGTGACCAGCACAGAGCTCCCGCGGGAGATACCGTCCATGTGGTGGCTGAGCACAGCCCCGAACCCTCGCTTCCGCCAGGTGGCGGCATCTTTCTGGTTGGTTGTAAAGACATCGACGGCGCTGAATTCAGGTTTCAGGGCTTCATTCCAGCCATACGCTCCGGCCTTGTCGCTGAGCATTTGTGGACCGCGTCCTCTGTCGCGCCGCTCCACAACTGGCATGCCGTAGTCAGCGTAGAGGTCGACAAAAGATGGCGTAATGGTGGTACCCGCCGCATCTATGACCACCGCCTCCGCAGGCACAACCACGTCTGTTCCGACTGCAACGATTCGGCCGCGGCGGATGAGCAAGGTGGCATTTTCGAGCGTTTGGTCGGGTGAGACCATAATTGTGGCTCCCGAGAAGGCATAAACTCCATCGCGCTGGTCTTTGACTCCGTTGTAAGGAAAGGTGGGCTGAGCAGCAAGATGCGTCATGCACAGGACAGCCATGGCAGCTGTCAGAAAAGTCATCAGGCGTATCATCATAAGTAGTGGGTGCTTGTGAACAGAATAGAAACCTGAAAAAGGACGTGTAAGAAAGCGAATTTTCACCAAAAAGTTGACCCTTGAAGGGGGCGGATGCCAGAGATGCCTTCAAAATCCCGCGAATCCCCTTATCTTTGCGCAGATAACCCCGTGCCTGCCCAGCGTTTCAAACAAAAGCCTATGCCCGGTACAATCGATCAATGTCCAGCCCACATCGCCTCACTGATTACATCAGGCGGAGACGAGCGCATTACCACCGATGCCGGGACCGGATCGAACAAGTACTTCGTGAATCCGGCCGAGGTGACCGGACGCCTGAACCGTGGAAGCTGTACCTGCTCGACATTGAACCCGTATTCGCTCGAGCGACTGATGATTTTCCATGAGCGGCTGGCTGAAGAAGGATTTGAGAAGTTGCGACGTGAGCAGGTTTCACGGCTAAAGACCCTGCTGAATTATGAGGGAGAAGACAAGTTTGAAATCTTCTTCGCACCCTCAGGCAGTGACCTGAGCTACCTGCCCCTCTTAATGGCTGGCATGCTCTATCCCGGCAAAAAAATCCACAATCTGCTCACCTGTCCTGAAGAACTTGGCACCGGCACCCAGATAGCTGCCCTCGGCAGGTATTTCATGCAGGCCAACCAGTTTGGCGAAGAGATGCCCTACCGGGATTTGCTCAGCGAGGATATCGACATTGAAGTCAGCAATTTTCCGGCTCGCGATGTAGACGGCCGGATTATGGACCACAATCAGGAGCTCCGAGCCGTTATTCGGGCGCACAGCGACCAGGCCCGGATTGGCAACTTGGTGATTGGCTCAAAGTCCGGCATTGAAAACAACCTAAATATTCTCTTTGAGGTAGAAGACGAGATGCTGTGGGTAGTCGATTTGTGCCAATTCCGAAACAGCAAGCGCTTGGTCAACAAGTTGCTGGACTTGAACTGCATGATTATGCTCACTGGCTCAAAATTTTACCAGTCACCCCCATTTTGCGGGTTGATGCTGGTACCCCGCCAGATCATTAGGCGCCTTCAGTCTGCATCAGGACCGGTGGCCGCCACATTCACGCGCCTGTTCAGCCGGCAGGACATCCCTGAGACCCTGCCAGATTTGCGCCGGCAATTTCGCGATTTCCACAACGAGGGTCTGATGGCGCGCTGGGAATGTGCCATCTCAGAAATGGAAGCCTATGACGCCATTCCCCGGCAGGTGGCCCAGGAGATGATTACAACCTGGAACAGCTTTGTGAGGCAGGAGCTCATAAGCCGCCCCATCTTTGAGCTGATGCCCAATCAGGAGCAGACCAACAAGTCAATCATTTCATTCAGGGTGCGCTGCCAGGATCGCTACCTCGACCATGAGGAACTGCGGCGCGTCTTTGAGGCAGTAGTCACAGACTCCCACAACACCCTTTCAGGCCCGTACCACAAAATCTTCATCGGCCAGCCAGTGGCCTATGCAGACAAGTCTTTCATTCGTCTGGCTCTTGGCAGCTATGACCTCCGGCAGCTGCTCGACAGTGGTGGCAACCTGGACAATGACCGGACCATCATAGACATTCTCGAACAAAAGGCGCTTGAGCTGTGCTCCTGAGGCCCGGCCCCGACCGGTATGCCGATGCCTTGCAACAATCGCGTGCGCACCAGCTGATTGACCAGGACGACACAGCCCTTATTTTCATCGACCTTGATATTCTCGACAATCGCCTCAGCCACCTGACTGAGGCCTTCCCCCTGTCTGCATTCCACGCTGCAGCAATCAAGGCGCACCCGATGTTCAGCAGCCTTGAGCACATTGCAGCCCGCGGCTATGGTCTCGAGGCTGCCTCAATCGAAGAGGTGGCGCTGGCCTCTGCAGCGGGTGTGCCCGCCGAACGCATCGTCTTTGACTCTCCGGTCAAAACAGACCGCGAAATTAGCTGGTGCGCCGGCCACATGCCCGGGATGATTCTCAATGTCAATTCGCTTGATGAGCTTGATCGCATCCCTGCTGGCAGTGACCTCCGCGTTGGCATCCGCGTCAATCCGCTGGTTGATGCCGGCTCACCGGAAGTCTTTCAGGTCAGCGGGCATCACTCTAAATTCGGGGTGCCGATTACAGACCGGGAGGCCATCATTCGGGCCTGCCTCTCGCATCCTGCTGTGTGCGGACTCCATCTTCATGTGGGCTCCGAAATTTCCAGGCCCGAAGTTCAGGCTATGGCTATTCGCAATGTCTACCATTTGGCCCTCGAGATAGATCGCCGCCGCGCTGCTGCAGGCGTTGGGAAAGACCTGACATTCCTCGATATCGGAGGCGGTTTTCCGGCCCGCTATGAGGCAGGCGAGCAGGGCGGTCTTTCGGAGTATGTGGCAGCTATCCTGGAGCTCGCTCCGGAACTCTTTCATCGCTATCAGGTCATTACGGAGTTTGGCCGCTTTATCTTTGCGCACTGTGCCTGGCTGTGGAGCCAAATCGAATACCTGACCGACCCGACCGACAGCCTGTCCGGTCGGGCAATGCTCCATGCAGGTGCAGACCTGTTTGTGCGCGAGATCTACATGCCGGGCGCACCGGTGCATCAAATCACTGTGCTCGACGAGCAGGGCCAACCAAAATCAGGCCCGGCCAGACCCTACGACCTTGCCGGCCCCCTTTGTTTTGGGGGCGACTTTCTGGGCAAAGATATGCTCGTGCCGGCACTTGAACGAGGAGACCAGATTGTGGTTGGCGACATCGGAGCCAACAGTTTCGCCTTATGGTCACGCCACTGCAGCCGCCGCTTCCCAAAAGTCATAGCCCTGTCGTCCGAATGGCCTTCCCCCCGCATTGTCCGCCCGCGGGAGACCATGGATGACATCATCCGCTTCTGGAGAGGCACGCCCAACACAGACCTGCATTCTCCATTCTCACCCACCCTTTAAACCAAACGGCCATTCTTCATACACGAGCCATAGTCCTGCGGGCCGTGAAATACGGCGAGACCAGCTTGATTCTGGACATGCTGACCCGGGAGCAAGGCCGCCGCTCATTTATTATTGGAGGAGTGAGAAAAGCCGCTTCGCGCATCAGCCCTGGACTGCTCAAGCCGATGGCTCTGATCGATATCGTGGCCTATGACCGGCCAGACCGAGAGCTGAACCGACTCAAAGAAGTGCGGGCAGACTTCGTCTATGAACATCTGCCATTTGAACTGGTGCGGGGCACCATTGGGTTGTTTATGATAGAGCTGGTACAGAAAGCAGTGCGGGTCTCAGAGCCTGACTACGAGTTGTTCGACTTTGTGGCCCGTGCCTTTAGCGAACTCGACGGCACAGAGTCATCGACCGGCACCTGGCATCTTGCCTTCGCCTTGCATCTGGCAGGATTCCTCGGCTTTGCTCCATCGGGATGGCACGATGCAGAACGGCCCTGTTTCGACCTCAAGCTCGGTCGGTTTTCCGCCGGCCATGGACAACCTGAGCGACTGCTGGATGCCGACACAAGCCGCCTGCTCGGAGACTTGCTGGAATTAGATGTGACAGAAAGCCACCGGGTTCAGGCCAGCCGCAGCCAGCGACTGGCTCTTGCAGATGGAATCGTGCGCTACTACCAGTACCATGTTGACGGTTTTGCCGGGCTGAACAGCCTTGAGGTTTTGCGGGCAGTGATGAAGTCGTAGAATCAGCCATCAGGACAATTCCCTGGCCAAAAAGCGCCCAGTATGGCTGCCTTCAACCAAAGCAACCTCTTCAGGCGTACCACTGCACAGAATGGTTCCGCCACCAGAACCTCCCTCCGGTCCGACATCAATGAGGTAATCGGCAATCTTGATGACATCCATGTTATGCTCGATAATCACAACCGTATTGCCCTTATCCACCAGTTTGTTGATGACCCGCAAGAGCTGCCTGACATCCTGAAAATGGAGCCCCGTTGTAGGCTCATCGAGAATGTAGAATGTATTTCCCGTGTCTCGCTTGGAGAGTTCTTCAGCCAGCTTCACCCGCTGGGCCTCTCCTCCTGAAAGAGTGGTGGCTCGTTGCCCGAGGGTCAGGTATCCCAGACCGACATCTTCCAGCGTTTTGAGTTTGCGGTAGATCTTTGGTATGCTTTCAAAAAATTCAGCACTTTCGCTGACCGTCAGGTCGAGCACGTCGTTAATTGACTTTCCCTTGAACAGGATTTCGAGGGTCTCCCGGTTATATCGCCGTCCGAGGCACTGCTCACAATCGACCTCCACATCTGGCAGGAAATTCATTTCGATGACCCGTTTGCCACCCCCCTGGCAGGTTTCGCAGCGGCCTCCTTTGACATTGAAAGAAAAACGGCCGGGCTGATAGCCTCTGATTTTTGCTTCCGGAATGTTGGAAAACAACTTGCGGATTTCGGTAAACACACCTGTGTACGTAGCCGGGTTGGAGCGAGGAGTGCGACCGATTGGTGACTGATCAATTTCAATGACCTTATCGATGTGCTCGATGCCCGACAGCGAATCATAGGTCAATGGGGGCTTAAGGCTGTTGAAAAAGTGCTGTCGGAGAATGGGATAGAGGGTTTCATTGATGAGGGTCGACTTCCCGCTGCCCGAAACGCCGGTCACGCAGATGAGGGTGCCGAGTGGAAACGTGACGCTGACTTTCTGAAGATTGTTGCCGCTGGCTCCGATGAGCGTAAGTTCGTTGCCATTGCCTTTGCGCCGCTGTTTCGGCAGCGGAATTTCCTCCCGCCCGTTCAGAAAATCGGCTGTTGGCGAATTGAGGGTCAGAAAGGTTTCCGGATGACCTTCTGCAACCACCTCTCCCCCATGCTTGCCCGCTCCGGGACCGAGGTCAATGAGATAATCCGAAGCCAGCATAATATCCTTGTCGTGCTCAACCACCAGTACTGAGTTACCGATGTCAGTCAGTTCGCGAAGCGCTTCTATCAGCTGCTGATTATCCCTCTGGTGCAATCCGATACTGGGCTCATCCAGAATGTAGGTGATGCCGGTGAGTTGTGATCCTATCTGGGTAGCAAGCCGGATACGCTGGGATTCACCCCCCGATAAGGTACGTGCAGGACGGTTGAGCGACAAATAATTGAGGCCGACATGCATCAGAAATCCAAGCCGCAGCCGCAGCTCTTTGAGGACATCCTTGGCGATGGCCAGTTGGCGCTCTTCCAAGTGTCGGTCAACGGTGCTCATCCAATCCTGCAGAGGACCAATATCCATCTCTGCCAACTGACCGATGTGTTTGTCATGGATACGAATATGCAGCGCTTCTTTGCGCAGCCGGTATCCACTGCACTCGGGGCAGGTGTCAACAGTCATGAAAGACTCCGCCCATCGCCTGATTTTTTCGGATGATGACTCCTCGTACCAGCCTTCCACCATTTTGAGGATGCCATCGTATGCCAGATTGTAGGAATAGTCCTGCTTCCCCACTCTCATCATCACCTTCGGACCATCTTCTTTGCTACCGTACAGTATCATGTCCAGCGCCTGCTGCGGAATCTTGTTGACTGGCGTGGAAAAATTGAAGGCATAGCGCGATGCGATTACACGCAACTGCTTGAATGTCATGTTATCCCGAACCTCTCCAAGAGGTGCAATGCCACTGTCATTGATGCTTTTTGTTTCATCGGGAATGACCTTCTTCAAATCCACACGATGCACGGTACCCAGCCCATTGCAGGTCGGGCAGGCGCCATAGGGAGAATTGAAGGAGAATGTGTTTGGAGAGGGTTCCTCGTATGAAATCCCGGTTTCTGGATCCATGAGATGCTTGCTGTAGGGATGGATGATGTCAGCATCCATGTCCATGAACAGAATCAACCCATTTCCCAGCTTGAGAGCAGTTTGCAGGGAGGCATTGAGCCGATCCCTTCGATCCACCTCCACTTTCAATCGGTCGACCACCACTTCTATGTCATGGGTTTTGTATCGGTCTACCTTCATTTCCGGGACGACATTCACGATTTCACCATCCACCCGCACTTTGGTGTACCCCTGTTTGCGGATATGCTCAAAAAGCTCCCGGTAATGACCCTTCCGGCCTCTGACAAGAGGTGCGAGCAGGAGTCCTTTGCGCCCCTGAAAGTGGGAAAAGATATGGTCGACGATTTGCTGTTCGGTATACCTGACCATTTTCTCGCCGCTGGCGTAGGAATAAGCCTCACCGGCTCTGGCGAAGAGGAGTCGGAGAAAGTCGTAGATTTCTGTGATGGTCCCGACTGTGGAGCGCGGATTGCGGGAGGTGGTTTTTTGCTCTATGGAGATCACCGGGCTGAGGCCTGTAATTTTGTCTACATCCGGGCGCTCCATTTCTCCGATAAACTGGCGTGCGTAGGCGGTAAATGTTTCCATGTAGCGGCGCTGGCCCTCGGCATAAATGGTATCGAATGCCAGGGAAGACTTTCCACTGCCGCTGATTCCGGTGATGACCACCAACTTATTGCGGGGAATGTCGAGGTCTATGCCCTTGAGATTGTGTTCACGGGCTCCGGAGACAGACATGATGTCCGGTTCGTAATACGCTTCTGTCTCTGTCGGCACCTCAGCGCTTTTTTCAATCATCATTCCTCCATTATTTTCCATCTGCTAAAAACCCCGGCATCCCGGGTTGGTTCACATTCACGGGGGTGTCTACTGTACCTTATTCAAGGAGGCATCTAGAAAATACGGCTGTCTCCAGAAGGGCCTCCCAGCCTGTGGCAGTTTCTTCAATGAGCACATATTTGCCATCAATTCTCAATCGGCGGGGCTGAAAAGGGAGGCCCACAAACTGGAGGCGAATGCGTTTCCAGTTAGATTTCCAAACGCCTTTCCTGTGCCAGCTCAGCTCAACAGCTCCGGAATAGCCGGTCTGTGTCATCCTGTTTTCGAGGCAGCCGCCTTTTTGGTAGGCGAAACCCTCACCGGCATCTTCATACCAGGCTGACTGCTGCGATCCCTTGGCGTAGCAGATTCGGAGGGTCAGTTCCTCGGCAGGCTCGGCTGTATGCTGGCGGACTGGCCACAGCGGCAGTACTGCTCCGGCACGGATGTAGAGGGGAATCGCCTCTATCGGGGCCTCCACCCGTTTAAAGCCCTGCCCACTGACTGCGGCGCCGGTATGAAAATCATACCAACGTCCACGCGGAAAATATACAGCCTGCTGTCGCTCGCCGGGGTTGAGTACCGGACTGACCAGCAGATCGGGACCACAGAGAAACTCCCGCTCCCTGAGGAGACAATCGGGATCAGCGGAATCAAAAAACGAAAGAGGGGTGAGAATGGGTTGGCCGGAGGTAACGTATTCTCTGAATGCAGAATACAGGTATCCGAGGAGCTGGTAACGGAGCTCGATGGCAGCTTTGGCGTATGCTGTCCAGGGCTCGCCGAAGGCCCACGGCTCCTGGTCCATCCGGTCATCAGCCTGTGCGGTGAGCAGGCTTTCCTCATCGACCGCTTCAGCACCGCTGGCGTGGTTGCCCATGGAGTGGGTCCGGAAGAGAGGGTGGAATGCTCCGAGTTGGACCCAGCGGACAAACAGTTCGGGCTCCGGGCGGTCTACAAATCCGCCGATGTCTGAGCCGCAAAAGGAAAACCCGCTGATGCTCAGTCGCTGGCACTGCCTGTTGGCGATGGCCAGATGCTCCCATGTGGAGATATTGTCGCCGGTCCATACAGCTGCATATCGCTGCCCGCCCGAAAAGGAGGCGCGTGTCAGCACGAAAGGGCGCCGCTCAGGGTCGAGGGCAAGCAGACCCTCAGTGGTAGCGCGCGTCATTTGCATTCCATAGACATTGTGTACGCGGGCATGATGGACTGGCTGTCCCTCGAAATGGTGCATAACATCATCTGGAAACGTCATACTACTAAGCCGGAACACCGCCGGTTCATTCATATCATTCCAGAAGCCACTGATGCCTGTCTCCAGATACAGCTGCCGATACAGGCGCCCCCACCATTGGCGGACATCGGGGTTGGTATAATCCGGAAACACGCACGGCCCCGGCCAGACCGGACCAACCATGAGGCTGCCATCGGGTCGGCGACAAAAGACATCTTTCTCCAAACCGTCCTTATAAATGCTGTAGCCCGATTCCTGTTTGATACCTGGATCAATCATCACCACGGTCCGAAATCCATCTGCCCTCAGCTCGCTGACGAGGCCCGCCGGATCAGGGAATCGCTCCTGGTCCCAGGTGAAGCACCGATATTCATCCATATAGTCGATATCCAGATAGATGGCATCGCACGGGATTGACAAAGCCCTGAATTGCGAGGCCACCTCCCGCACCCTGTCATCTGGAAAATAGCTCCATCTGCATTGGTGATAGCCCAGTGCCCAGATAGGCGGCAAGTCAGGCAGCCCTGTTAAAAGGGCATACCGGCGGGCAACTGCACAGAGGTCTTCTCCGAAAATGAAGTAGTACACCATTTCACCTCCTGCCGCGGAGATGCGAAGCGAATCAGCCTCTTCAGTGCCAAAATCAAACGTGGTGCGATAGGAATTGTCGATGAACATCCCCCATGCGCCAGCCTCAGAGAGGCCGCAATAAAATGGGATGCTTCTATATAGTGGATCCGACCCAATGCCATAGGCATACGCATCGGTATTCCAGTTTTCAAACTTTTGCCCGCGGAGCTGAAGTTGCCCGGCCTTGTCGCCAAGACCAAAATAGTATTCATCCGGCCCCATCCGACGATCAATCTCCACTCTGGTCACGCCCCGGCACATAGAATGAATCCCTAAGAACCCATCACGATCATCCTGCAACACACCGCCTTCGGCATTCTCCATACGGACCTTCCCTGATTCTTTTTCTACCACCACATTCAATGGCCCACCTGATGCTGCAATGTGCTTGGCTGATTGCCTCACAACAACCTCAGGCGCAGAAAAGGGCTCGGTACCTGAAGTGGTGGCATAGCTGAGGGGAGGGGGCGGCATATCGGGGACGTGATAACTGACCCTGACCAAATGAGGGTCCAGAAAGCGGATGTCGATCGTCAGCTGATTGGCAGCGATGAGGCGGACTCCGTCTGGCATGGTCTGGTGTCTGGCAATGCGGTCTGAAGTATACCGGGAAAGCAGGTCATCGTGCCTGATAGAGAGGTCTGTTTCTTCCATGGCGAGTATCGGAACGTTTGGGCAAAATTCCGAATTTTTCCCGACCTAAGGGAAATCCTCGCGGAAAAGAGGTCACCTTGAGCGCACGCGCAACTGCTGTCCTATCTGGATGGCATCCGATGACAGCCCGTTGAGACTTTTCAGCTCGGCAACAGTCATGCCGTATGCGCGGGCAATGCTCCAGAGAGTTTCTCCCTTTTTCACTGTATGACCTGCAGTCTGAGACTGGGCGGCCTTATCCGGGGCCTTGTCCGGTGTCGGTTCAGCGATATCCGGGGCGGCTTCAGGGCTGACCCAAGACGGTCTGGGAGCGGTCGTGGCAGGAGGCACTTCGGCCCCGTCCGGAATCACGACCACCCGACCCGGACCGATGGCGGAGGAGCCGCCCGGGGACGTACTGCTGACCTCAGCCTCAATGCGAATCCGTTGGCCGGGATAGACGATTTCCCAGTCTGTCATGCCATTCATGGCGCGAAGATCAGACGGATCTATCTGATATTTCCGGGCAATGGAAAAAAAGGTCTCACCCTCGCTGACTTCGTGAAACTGTCCTTCTTCTATGGGCCTCCGATCATCACGGCGCGCCTCCGCTGACGGGGGTGCGTAGGGTTGGGCTTGTGAACGGGCAACCCTGGGGGCGGTTATGTACAGGGACGTACCTACAGCAGGCACTTCCTGAGCCTCAAGGTCATTCCAAGCCAATAGTTGGGCTGCGGAGAGCCCGTAGAGGCGGGCGATGGAAGCGACGGTTTCACCGTCGCGCACGATGTGCACATCTCCTCGCGGGCCCCGCTCTTGTTTGGGCTCAGCAGTCTGGGACGGAGGCGCCTGCTCTGCTGTGGCAGGAGGCGTACTGGTTTCAGCCGAGGGCTGGCGTGTGCCGTTGACATAGACCTCCCCGTCGATTTTCCCATCGGCGGGGCGCCATGTGGATCTGTCGATGTACAAACCGGAATCCTCATCCAGATAGATGCGGTCCAGTCCAGCATCCTGCCAGGTGACTGGCCGTGGCGACTCCTCGACCCGCTCATCGGGAACTTCCACGGTTGAGTAGCCCATACACAGGCGCGTCAGATAATCCCTCAGTGGCATACCAAGTGCTGTGACCAGACGGCCAGTGGCCGATGCTCCGACTTCACCCTCGGTGATTCCCGCCCCCTCCGTCAGCACAAAGCGGCGGTCTCCACCCGACTGGCGGTCGCGTGTTTGGCGAAAGCGCCACGAACGCGGGCATGACTCACTGATCACCTCTTCGAAGAATATCTTGTTTTTGGTGCGCGCCGTAGAAAGGTCTGTCCGCCGCGAAGGATTTTTTGAGTCGAACGTAAATTCAAGGTCCTGCCCGCTGTATTGCACATACTGAGAACTGGTCAGCAAATAGGCTGCACGCTCCACCCGGTGGACGCGGTAAGAACCGGGCCTTGATTGCTGCACGATGAAAACAACCCGTCTGCCGGTGTTGATGTCACCGACCAGACCAATGTTGGGATTGAGCGACTCGCAGGGCTGCATCTGGTCGGGCTTGCGAAAGACGGTTTCTGCCAGGGGATTGACCTCAAGAATGACCCGACTTTCCTTCCCCATCGGAATATGGAGCGTCCAGAATGGCTCTCCATCGGAGGGGTCCTGCGACCAGACGAATTCCTGAAAACAATCGTCTGTTTTGTCGATGTAAAAGGTAGTCTGGGCACGAAGGGAAAGGACTCCGGAACAAACGCAGAGAAAGATGAGAAATTGGAGGCGTACTCTGGTGGTGGTTGGTCGGTCTGACATGGGTACAGGGGGCAGATGTGTCAACAATCAGTCATGTGTATCTGAGTGAAAACGCCATTCCGCTTTCATTTGTTGCCCGCCATTGTGCCACCTTCTTATTCGACCCATCCGCGGTCGATGGCGTAGCGGACCAGCTCGGAGGTTGTATTGAGTCCCAGTTTTCTGGTGATATTCTTCCGATGGGTATACACAGTATGGGTGCTGAGGTTCAGCTGTAGGGCAATTTCTTTGGCGACTTTCCCGGCGGCGACCAGCCTGACGATTTCCACTTCGCGGGGACTGAGCGGTGTGGCGTCGCATTTGTCGGGGGTTTTACCAGCAGTTTTCCCGAGAGATTCTTCAAGAAGCAGATTTAGGATTTTCGTACAGAAAAACTTGTCACCCCTCAGTGCGGCCCGGAGGGCATCGAGGATTTCGGCCTCATCGCATTCTTTGGTGAGGAAGCTGCCTACGCCGGCCTCGAGCACTTGAAAAATACGTTGCTTGTCGGAGTCAGCACTGATGACCACAATTACCGGCCCCTGCCCTTCGGCTGCGCGCAAGCGGTTAAGCGTTTCGGGGCTGAAGCGGCCCGGCTGGTTATAATCGAGCACTACTGCATCGACAGGTTGAGCGTCTATCAGAGTCAGTAAATCTGATTCGTTGCTGCATTCAGCAACTACTGAAAGGCTTTCCTCCTGACTCAGAATTTGTCGGAGGCCTAACCGGGTCAGATACTGGGCGTCAGCAAGGGCGATGCGGAAAGGAGACATGGGTGCAACGGAGCGAATGGACGGTGTGCGAAAATACGCTGATCCACTTGGAAACACTCCCAATTTGGAATTAGTTTAAGTAAAAACTGAAGAATTAAGAAGAGACTTGGAGCATGTGGTTGCTGAAGTTGAGGGAGAATAAGTGAGAAGATGGGAAAAAAGAGCGGCAATAATTTTGGTGAACCGGGCATGAATATGTTATTTTGCGGTTCATTGAGTGCACCGGCGGCACCCGGGGTCTCTGGAACATTATTTTTTTCACATAAACAACAGCTCATGTCAAGCATTGACGAACGTGTAAAAAAAATCATCGTTGACAAGCTGGGCGTCGATGAGTCAGATGTGACCACCGATGCGAGCTTCACAACCGACCTCGGAGCAGATTCACTGGACACGGTGGAGCTGATTATGGAGTTTGAAAAGGAATTTGACATCAACATCCCTGATGAGCAGGCTGAGCAGATTCAGACAGTCGGTCAGGCAATCAAGTATCTTCAGGAGAATTCCTGATTGATTTTCGTTGATGGACAGCTGACGGCTGCCGGTGCAAGATACTGCCCGGTAGCCGTCTGTCGTTTTGGCAAAAAGCCTCATGCTGACTTCCTCACAAAATCTGTATCTTCGCATCATGCCCCGGCTTGGTGGTCGGCAGCTGTCAGAGTCTGAAGATGTGAAGATCCGGTTGGCGCTGTGAATGGCATGTATCCCGCAACACGTAAACGACTGATTTATGAAAAGGGTAGTCATTACCGGTATTGGGGCCATCACGCCCATTGGCAACACAGCTGAGGAATTCCTGAAGGGCCTCCAGGAGGGAAGGAGCGGAGCTGCTCCCATCACCCTTTTTGATGCCACGGAGTTCAAAACCCAGTTTGCCTGCGAAGTCAAAGGATTTGATCCTGCTGCAGTGCTCGACAAGCGTGAAGTGCGGCGTATTGATCGCTTTGTGCAGTTGTGTCTGGTTTCGACTGCTGAGGCGATGGGCCAGTCGGGTATTGACATAGAGCGCATTAATGTGGACAGGGCCGGTGTGATCTGGGGGTCCGGCATTGGCGGTTTGGGTTCTCTTGAGTGCGAAATTGAGGAATTTGCACGTGGGAACGGCACCCCAAGGTATAATCCGTTTATGATTCCTCGGATGATACCGGACATAGCTGCGGGCCACATTTCCATCAAATACGGATTCCGCGGGATCAACTACGCCACGGTTTCTGCCTGTGCCTCTTCGACCCATGCCATCGGCAATGCCTTCGACTACATCCGGCTTGGCAAGGCTGACGTCATTATAGCCGGAGGCTCGGAGGCTGCTATTGTCAGGACTGGGATTGGCGGATTTAATGCCATGAAGGCACTTTCGACCCGGAACGACGATCCGCAGACTGCTTCGCGCCCCTTCGATGCAGAGCGAGACGGGTTTGTGCTTGGTGAGGGAGCTGGCACGCTCATTCTTGAAGAGCTGGAGCACGCCCGAGCGCGCGGGGCCACTATTCTGGCCGAGGTGGCTGGCTCTGCCATGACGGCTGATGCATACCATATCACAGCTCCACACCCAGAAGGGTTGGGCGCCCAAAACGTGATGAGGCTCGCCATTGAAGATGCCGGTATGACCCCCGCAGATATTGACTATATCAACGTGCACGGCACCTCGACCCCGTTGGGTGACATTGCCGAGACCCTTGCCATCAGGTCCGTCTTCGGTGAAGATGCGTACCGGCTCAACATCAGTTCGACCAAATCCATGACCGGTCACCTCCTTGGCGCAGCGGGTGTGGTGGAGTCTATTGCGGGAATTCATGCCATCAGGCACGGGTTCATTCCCCCCACCATCAACCACTTTACCGATGACCCGGAGATTGACCCCCGCCTGAATCTCACCTTTCACACTCCTCAAGAGCGTAAAGTGCGGGCTTTCCTCAGCAACACCTTCGGATTTGGGGGGCACAATTCTTCCATCGTCATCAAAAAGTGGGAAGGATAAGTCGCCCCGCCACACCCAAATCAGGATATGCTGCCCATTCTCCGTCCCTTCCTGCGTTTTTATAACCTGACGCTTTCGCCGGACAGAATGTTTGCGCTGCGACTCAAAAACATGCTCGGGTTTACACCGGCCCGGCTCGGCACTTTCAAGCTCGCTTTTTCCCATCGGTCCGGCATCAATGAAGAATCTGCAGCATTGCACTCCAACGAGCGCCTCGAATATCTGGGCGATGCAGTTCTCGGCACCATCATAGCAGAGTACCTGTTCAAAAAGTACCCAAATGCCGATGAGGGCTTTCTGACAAAGATGCGCTCCAAGATTGTCAAGCGCAAAAGCCTCAACACACTGGCTGACCGGATGGGGCTAGATGAATACCTGACCGAATATAATAATATGAGGTTGTCGCGCTCAATGATGGGGAATGCCTTAGAAGCACTCGTAGGTGCGATCTATCTTGAAATCGGGTATCACAAGACTGCTTCATTCGTCATCAGGCGGGTCTTGATGCGGTATGTAGATGTGCACGAGTTGGAGACCTATGACGACAATTACAAGAGCCAGCTGCTGGAGCACTGCCAGAAAAACGGCCAGATGGTGACCTATAAAACGCTCGCCAAATACAAACTGGAAAAGCGTGACTGCTTTAAGGTAGCAGTGCTGGTAGACGGCGAGAAGAAGGGCGTTGCCGACGATTTCAACAAGAAAAGCGCTGAGCAGAGTGCTTCCAGAAAGGCACTCGAGACACTCGGCCTCATTGCAGAAGAAGAAGCGTGAGTGGCTGGCCAGGACCGATGGCCGACTTACCTGGCCTGAATGCCACAGACGTGGCTTACAACATCAGTGATTCGCGGCGGGAGGCCATGGTCGAGGGCATGCAGATACTGCGCAGCATTCTGGACGACCTGATGAGTACTGGACTGGCCAGTGCGGCTGCGCAGCCTTTTTCTTACTGGCGGGATCTCTCTGACCGCATGATAGATTGTAAATTGAGAGGCGTGGCCAACAAACTGGATGCCATAGGCCTTCTTATTCAGTCTGATGCCGACTGGCCCCAAAAAGTCCTTGCCCGGATTGCCTCTCTCTATCTCCTGACCACCAGTTTCGACAGGGTTGAAGAGTTTCCCCCTGCTCTGAGGGCCGAAATCTACTCGGCCTGCGGGATCAATGCCTCTCGAAAAGCCCTCAGCCAGTTGCCCGGCCTCAAAGACCACTGGTTGATGATTAGGGAATTTGATGGAAATAATGAAAAAGTTAACTACCGCACCACTTGGTTCCTCGGCTTACAGAGCGGACAGGTTGGCTACCTGATGGACTACGCCTACGGATTTGGTGAATTTGAATATTATTTTCAACATTGGAGCGTGCTCGATGCGGAAATCGTCTTTTATCCGGGGGCTCATCCGCGGCGCATTCTGATGAAGGAAGGGTATTCGCGTATAGAAACATCACCTCCCATCCAGGCGCCCCGTGGGCTCCTCAATCTGAATGCGATGCAGGAATTTTGGGAGCATGCCCTCGCCTCCTCACCCTGGATTGACTCAGTGCCCTTCATCATAGAGAATATTCGGGTTGTCATGCACAACGAAGCCTATTACCTGACAGATGAGACAGGACAGATTGTACCTATGCATCACGGTGGATACCGCTTGGAGGATACCTTTACCAAGACTCTTCGCAGTCCGGGCACAATGATTGGAGAACTCAGGTCAGACGGCATCACGCCTTTTGCCATTTGGTGAGACTATAGAATGACGACTTTTCGACCAAAAAAGAGTTGGCAAATGTCTGTCTTCGGCGTATTATTCCCTCAAAAAGAGGCAAATTATGGGTAAAATCCGGTACTTTCGCATGATGTCCACCGGAAATGGATGAGTCTGCCGGTGAATCTTCAGCGAAGCCCGGCAATCCGGAATCACACGAATAAGTACATGTATCACATGAGAATCGCCATCATTTTTTGCCTGCTGCACCTCAGCACCCTCGCCCTTTTGAATGCCCAATCGCACGGCGATTACGTCTCTGGTCAACTCATTGTCCAGATTGAGGAAGACCGTCTGGCGGGTCTGCTTGAAGATTTGGCACAGATAGACGGGCGGCGGACCGGCTTGGCCCGCAGCAAATTTTTGTCAAAAGCCATGAATGCCTGGTTACTCACCTTTGATGAGTCTTCATGGGACTCTGAACGGATGTTGTCTGCTGTCAGGCGCCATCCGGATGTCAGCCTGGCGCAGTTCAATCACTATGTGTTTTTGCGCAAAACTCCGAATGATGCCTCATACGCTTCACAATGGCACCACAACAACGATGGCAGTCAGGGCGTAGCGGGTTCGGATATCAAAAGTGAAAGTGCCTGGGAAGTGACCACCGGGGGTGTGACTGCCAGCGGAGATACCATTGTTATTTGTATGGTTGACGATGCCATAGACCTTGACCATGAGGATTTTCAGGGGAACCTGTGGGTGAACCACGGGGAGATTCCGGACAATGGCATTGACGATGACGACAATGGGTATATCGACGACATTTACGGGTGGAATGCGGGCAATGACAACGGCAATGTGGATGCGAGCAATTTCAACGGCCACGGCACCCAGGTTGCCGGGATGGCAGGAGCGCGGGGTGACAATGAAACCGGGGTAAGCGGGGTTAACTGGACCACCAAGATTATGACAGTGGTCTATGGAAATACAAATCTGGAATCAGAGGTCATCGAAGGCTACGCCTACCCGCTTTGGTTTCGCAAGCGCTACAATGAGACCGATGGGGCAGAGGGAGCCTTTGTGGTCGTGACCAACTCTTCATGGGGCATTAATTTCGGCCAGCCGGACGACTCCCCGTTGTGGTGTGCTTTTTATGACAGTCTTGGGGTGCACGGCATTCTGAGTTGCGGGGCCACTGCGAACCTCAACATCGACATTGATGTGGAAGGCGATTTGCCTACCGGCTGCCCGAGCGAGTATATGGTGGCGGTGACCAGCACGAATATCAACAATCAGAAATCCGGATTTTCAGCTTTTGGCCTGACCACTATTGATCTGGGTGCTCCGGGAGACAATGTGTTCACCACCCGCATCAACAACAACTACGGCTCGGCTAGTGGCACGTCTTTCGCCTCTCCCACAGTAGCCGGGGCCATTGCGCTGTTGTATGCGTCCCCTTGTGCTGGCCTGTCGGACCTTGCCAAGACTGACCCTTCCGGTGCGGCTCTGCTGGCCCGCGATATGATTTATGCGGGAGTCGATCCAATTGCCTCGCTCGAAGGGCTAAGCGCTACCGGGGGCAGACTGAATATATCTAATTCGCTGATGCTCTCCCTGCAAGCATGCGCATCATGCCCCTCTCCACTGGGCCTGGATGCTGAGGCCGGCCAAACCTCTGCCACCCTCAGCTGGGAATCGGCCGATTCGGTGACCTGGTTGGTTGTGTGGAGAGAGACTGGAAATCCCGAATGGGATACCCTGACCACACCAATCGCATCTCTTTTGCTCGATTCACTGACCCATTGCACCAATTACGAATTTCAGGTCGCTTCCCTTTGTGCGGGGGGTGATACATCGGCATTCTCCTTCCCTCTTACCTTCAGCACAACTGGGTGTTGCGTAGCGCCCGAGGAGCTTGCAGTGGTAGATGCTTCCGGTACACCAACCCTTGTCTGGACCATGCCGGATACCGCTTTGGGCTTTCTCATTGAGCTAACTCCAGCAGATACAAATGGTCAGACATTTTTCTCGACACTCTCCCAAAGCCTCGGCCTCGACATAGCCGATTGCGAATCATATACAGCCACCGTTCAGGCTCTTTGCCCACTTGGAGATACTTCGGAGGTATCTGAGCCACTCGTCTTTTCGAGTGGCAATTGCGGACCGTGCACGAGTCTGAACTACTGTCCATCGGAAGGGACGAACACTGATTTCGAATGGATTGAGAGCGTGTCGCTCAATACGCTGCTCAACGTTTCCGGACCAGACGGCGGTTATGCATTTTTCCAAAATAACGGCACCGAACTGGAGAGTGGCCAGACATATACCCTGACTGTTGAGCCCGGGTTTGACGGGTTCGCATTCTCTGAGACATTTCTGGCATGGATTGACTACAACCAGAACGGGCAGTTTGATTTGCCGTTCGAGGAAATTCTGAATGTCCCCTCAAATGCAGCTGTCAGCGTTGACTTCACAGTACCGCCGGCGGCTTTGCCCGGCACGACACGAATGCGGGTCAGTATGATTTTCTCCGGCGATTTGAATCCCTGCAATCCTTCTTTTACATATGGCGAGGTTGAGGATTATTGCATAACCATTTCCGGAGATCCGGACGGCTGTAAGCCTCCGGCTGGGCTGATGGCTGACTTTGCCGGCATCTTTGCGGCTGATTTGGTTTGGGATCAGGCTGATTTTTCAGAATATCTGCTGCAATATCGAGAAATTGGCAGTCCCGACTGGGTAGATGCAGGGCTGGTAACTTCGCCGTATACCGCAGATGGTCTGGATAATTGCACCGAATATGAGTTTCGTCTGGCTACCATCTGCATTTCCGGTGACACCTCCTCCTGGTCATTTCCCGCAACTTTCGCGACCATCGGATGCTGCCCGGCTCCATCGATGTTGAACGAGGTTCTGGTCATCGACTCAGCACTTGTGGTCAACTGGACTGGCTCTCCTGCTGATGATACCGGCTATCTGATTGATATTTCGCCAGCCACCAATGGCGGTGATTCTGTCTTTTTATCGGAGACAACTTTTCTGGCCATCGAACAACTTGAGCCTTGCACCGAATACACCCTGACCGTCCGCTCGCTTTGTGTAGTGGGCGACACAGTTGGTCCTTCCGCTCCGCTCACAGTGAGGACCAAAGGATGCGGCGCCTGCCTCGACAATGAATACTGCAGTGCAAACGGCACCAATCCAAACTCAGAGTGGATTGAAAGAGTGGCCATTAAAGATATAGACAACGTATCCGGAAATAACGGAGGGTATGTGTTGTTTGAAAACCAAACCACCACGTTGGTCCAAGACAGCGCCTATACCATTGAACTGGAACCCGGTTTCAACAATTTCTCCTACAACGAATATTTCAGGGTTTGGATTGATTATGATCAGGATGGCGTGTTTAACACAGTCACTGAGTTGGTGTATGACCAGGGAGTTGC
>CAZMSQ010000022.1:33446-35598 GCA_964569025.1 uncultured Saprospiraceae bacterium
CGAAGCGACGAATCTGAATGGGACGAATATTCCACCACCAGCGACTTGTACCTGCTGGAGGGTCTTGAGCTTTGCACGTTCTACGACATCCGGGTCCGCTCCATCTGCGAGACTGACATCAGTGGTTACAGCGACACCCTGACCTTCCAAACCACGGGCTGTCCGGTGGTATCTACTCGGGAACCAGCCACTTCCCTTTCGGGGATAAAGGTGTATCCAAACCCATTCTCCTCCCAACTCATCGTCAAATTTGATTTGGCGGAGCGGGAGAACGTGAGGATTCAGATGACAGACCTGACTGGCCGGGTGGTGCATTCCGTATCTCCCGGACTGCTACCTTCGGGGTCCCACCTGATGGATGTTTCACCAGATGGGACGCTTCCGGCCGGCACCTACTTCTTCATTCTCCAGACCCCCACCCACAGAACAGTTGAGCGGGTGGTCAGGATTGACAGGTGATTTGGTAAATGTCTGATTTATGCATAGTTTTGAGGATTCTGAAACTCCGAGCCTCATGAGTAAGTATATTGGGACGGCCATTTTCTTCTTTCTTGCCTTGAGCATGGTTTTTTCACAGACCTGCCCCGAGGAAGACTGTATGTCAGAACCTGGCACTTTGGCCATGCAGGCATCAGGTACTGTCACTGCGATTTCTGCTCCGACAGTCCCAATGATCACGGTAGATGCTGATACTTTTCCTCTGGGTCCGGTGGGTATTGTCGACATCAATGAAACTTATCCCCTTGCCAATATCGCTGATATTCAGGTCACACTGAATAACGCGAATGACTCTTTTGGAACGTATGATTTTCTGCCTTCTGGTCAGGCTTTTGCCTGGGACGAAATGGAAGGACTGATTGTCATCCCGGAATATTCAGATTACCGGGAGGTATCCAAAATGATCATCCACCTGGACAGAAACCATTACGAGTTTGGGGTGAAGATTGGAGATTGGGGTGGTATCGTGCTCATGGATTTGTATTTCAACGGTGAATTTGTCGGTCAGGATGCATTCACATCAACCATCACGCAAGATTTATACATCAAAAGCAGCGATCCTTTTAACGAGGTGCATGTATACAGTCCTTTCCCAAGAGCAAATTGGGTCATCAACGAGTTTTATATACAAGAAGTGATGAATATACCGACGATGGGTCAATGGGGGAAGGTGCTGTTTGGACTTGTTTTGTTGTCTCTGGGGATGGGATATGTGGTAAGTGAAAAGTGGAAATTGAAGAGTGAAAAGTGAGGGGGACGAGATTTGGGGGATTGGTAATTGAGATTGGAAGAAATGCCCGGGGAGTTGTCTCTCCGGGCATTTTTGGTTTGCGGGAAAAATGGATTTGATGGATGGACGAGAATGAGGGGACTTTTGGGGCGCGGATGGAGAGTTGAACGAAAGTTTTTTGAGCTGGTCTTGGAGCGAAAATTCGCGAGAAATGGCGAAGGAATAGGTATTCAGTGGGAAATCAATGGGTTTTTTGCGTTTTTTGGTTTTAATTTCGGGGAGAAAACAGTAGATTAGCGAAAATTCGCAAAAATTTTGCCGCATGGATACTCAGGAGCACACGACACAGACAGGGGGCGCATTTTTGGTTGGCGCGACCCAATTTTCAGACATATTTATTCCCGAGGATTTTGGAGAAGATGCTGATATGGTGAGAACCATGGTCAGGGATTTTGTAGAGCAGGAAATTATGCCGCGTCAGGAGGCCATTGAAAAGCAAGAGGCCGGGGTTGTGGAAGCGTTGTTGCGGAAAGCTGCGGAGTTGGGTTTGTTGGGGGCCCACATGCCGGAAGAGTACGGGGGGATGGAGATGGATGAGAACCTGAACACACTCATCAGTGACGGGCTTGGCCCGGCTGGTTCATTTACGGTGGCCTTTGGGGCGCATACCGGGATAGGGATGCTGCCCATTTTGTTTTTCGGCACATCTGAGCAAAAGAGTCACTACCTACCGAGACTGATCAATGGGGAATTGAAAGCTTCATACTGCCTGACAGAGCCAGGCTCAGGGTCTGATGCTCTGGCGGCGCGGACGCGGGCTGATTTAAGCGATGACGGTACGCATTACATTCTGAACGGGCAGAAAATGTGGATTACCAATGCCGGGTTTGCCAATTTCTTTATCGTCTTTGCGCAGGTTGGGGG
>CAZMSQ010000023.1:0-17562 GCA_964569025.1 uncultured Saprospiraceae bacterium
ATCCTCTACCGCATCGCCAACCCCGCCATCTCCCCCTAAACTGGTCGGACCACTAAAGTGGTCCGACGACTATAGTGGTCCGACCAGTAACGCAGGAAGACCGCATACAGCTCTGCACTATCATATCTCCACGCACACCATTCCCCCAAAAGATATTGCTGCGCTGCAGCGCAGCAATATCTCCCTAGCATGAATCCCAAGTCAAGACGCAATATCGATTGTGACAAGATGACCCGTAGCGTAAGGCTCCATGTGGCCGATTGGAGTGAGAGGGGAAAGGCCGGCGGTAAGGGCCTCGCGCAAGAAATCGTTGACAAAGTCTGGGTGGACGCTGACAAGAAGGCCACCGCTGGTTTGGGGGTCGCAGACAAGTGTGCGGGGGAAACCCTCGGGGACGCGGACGAATTGACCGTAGCTGTCCCAGTTGCGGGTGGAGCCGCCGGGTATGCAGCCTTGCTGAAAATAGTGGGTGAGGGCATCGGGGTCAATGAGGGGGAGGTCTGCAAACCGGATGTGGGCTCGGGTGCCAGAGGCTGCGCACATCTCACGAAGGTGGCCTGCAAGGCCAAAACCCGTGACATCGGTCATGGCGTGCACATACGGCAAGGAGGAAAAGTGGCTGCCGGCAGTGTTGAGGCGGACCATACTATCTCGTGCCAGGGTGGAATGCTGACTGAGCAGTTTTTTGTGCTTCTGGGCGGTGGTGAGCATGCCTACCCCCAGGGGTTTGGTCAGGAAAAGAAGGTCTCCCGGGCGGGCCCCGCCATTGGCCTTGAGGCCGGTAATCGGAACTCTGCCAGTGACGGCCAGGCCGAATATGGGCTCCGGGCTGTCGATACTGTGGCCGCCTGCGAGGGGAATGCCAGCCTCGGAGCAGGCATCACGCCCTCCCTCTATCACTTTGCCGGCGACCTCTGCAGGCAGGGTGTTGACTGGCCAGCCAAGGATGGCAATGGCCATCAGGGGGGTGCCGCCCATGGCGTAGATGTCGCTGATTGCGTTGACAGCAGCAATGCGGCCAAAATCGAAGGGGTCATCGACAATGGGCATGAAAAAATCTGTAGTGCTGATGATGGCACTGCCATCACCTAGGTCCATGACAGCGGCATCATCACGGTCCTGATTGCCGATGAGAAGATTCGGGAAATGAGCTTGGGGCGGACTGGTTTGCAGAATGGAATCGAGAACTGCCGGAGATATTTTACAGCCGCAACCAGCACCATGGCTGAATTCGGTGAGGCGATATTGATTACTGTCGGTCATTGAAAATCAGTAGTTGGTGATGAGAAAAATGAAGAATGACTTACTCGCTCGATGAGCACATCGGCCATGGCAGGGGGATTGAGAACCCTGAATTCCACAGGCGTATACCCTGCCTTTCCATGCCGTTCGAGGCTGTGCTGGTAAGTTTTATCATAATAGGTCAATGCAATTTCCGCAGCGAGAGCCAGATCGCCACATTCAAGCGCTTCAACAGCCCGCTGCACATGCTGACCGCCGAGACGCTTGCGAATCCGGCCAAATGATCGTGCAAGATCCTCCTGCGGGAATTGCCCATAGGCATCTACAAGGTAAGCTTTGCGCTGTTCATTCGGCAAACTGATGTACAGTCGTGGCGCCGTTTTCATGCGCTCCCACAAAGATTCCGGGATGAAATTGAGGCCAATCCCCCGGCTTTCATCTTCGAGCCAGACCGGCTGTGATGGATCAAGCTGCCTGTACACCTCAAAAACCTGATTTTCAAATTGCTCGTTCGTAAGCTGTGGCTTTTCTGCAATCCAGCCAAAGGCTGATCCCTTATGATTCGCAAGCATTTCCAGATCGATGACTTGCTGGCCTTTCTCTTTCAGGGCTTGCAACACGAGGGTTTTCCCACTCCCAGTCGGACCGGCAAGGACCACCAAAGGAGGGTGCGGATTGGCCATTTCAGCGTGGGCATATGCTCTATATGCCTTGTAACCACCCTCAAGCACTCTGACTGTGAGTCCTGCCATCGAAAACACTTGCGCAGCAGCTCCACTGCGATTCCCGCCCCTCCAACAGTGCAGCCTGACCTCGCCATCAATGGCCAGCTCAATGGCTCGCTGAGTGAGCGCTCGCAATCGTGGTCCAATCAGCTCAAGCCCCCTCAATACCGCATCCTGTGACCCCTGCTTCTTATAGAGCGTTCCGATTTCAGAACGCTCCTCATCTGAAAAAAAAGGAAGCAATTGCGCTCCGGGAATGTGACCTGCCTCAAACTCGCCCGGACTCCGCATGTCGATCATCGGACAAGCATTCTCCGCCTCGAGCCAGTTGTTGATATGTTGCCTGATAATCACAAATCTTATTTGCCATTCAGAATTTCAGAATCGACTCCCCAACGAGGAAGCATTGTGACAACCATCCGAAACTCCTTTTTGTTAATCCGTCTCACCGCCAAACCACGCGCCATCCGAAAAACCTCTCTCGATCCATCAAACTTTAAACACCACCATGCTGGTCGTCAACGCCTCAGGGCTGAAACAGGCCGGCTTATGAACCCATTCTCACATGCACACCCACTTCATACCATTCGGAAATGTACCGCAATTTACACGAAAAGACAAAGCATATACCCTTCAAGACCCCTCTTTACGTCCCTTTTACACCTATGCCCCAATTGCTGAAAATATTCCTCGTGTCATTCAGGACAAAGCCTCCCAAGACATTGATCGCAAGGTATTGACAGAGGTACTCAAAGACCAGTACAAGGACCGAAACCCCTCCGTTGAGGTAGCCCGTCAAATCGACCTGCTCGGCAAGGACACCACTTTTACACTGGTGACTGCGCATCAGCCAAATCTATTTACCGGGCCCCTGTACTATGTATACAAAATCATCTCTGTTATCCGTCTTTGCGAATTCCTGAATAAGCAGTACCCGGACAGCCATTTTGTGCCTTTGTTTATCAGTGGCAATGAGGACCATGACTTCGAAGAAATCAACCACTTTGAGTTGTTCGGCAAACGGGTTACCTGGCAAAATGAGGAGAAGGGGGCTGTCGGAATGATGAGTCTTGACAGCATGTCGGGACCGTTGGAGGAGACACAGCGTATTTTAGGAGACTCACCGAACGGTCGCGAGATGTTCAGCTTGCTGGAAAATGCCTTCACCGGCACCCATTCTTACGGCGAAGCCGCAATCCGCCTGACCCATGCTCTCTTTGGCAATCAGGGCCTTGTCATTCTCAACACCTCCGACCACCGGCTCAAGCGTCAATTTATACCCTCCATGAAACGGGAAATCTTTGAGCAACCATCACGGGCCCTCATCGAAAAAACCGGCCAACAACTGGAGGCGCTCGGGTATGAGCTGCAGGCATTTCCGAGAGAAATCAACTTCTTCTACATGACCAACCAGCTCCGCAGCAGAATTGTCCGCGAGGGGCACATATTTCGGGTTCTGGACTCGGAGCTTACGTTCTCTGAGACAGAGCTGGAGCAAGAAATTGACTCGCACCCCGAACGCTTCAGCCCGAATGTGGTCATGCGTCCAATCTATCAGGAGAGCATTCTCCCAAACCTCGCTTACATTGGAGGGGGTGGAGAATTGGCATACTGGCTGGAGCGAAAGGCACAATTTGAGGCATTCGGATTGAATTTCCCCATGTTAATCAGACGTCACTCCGCTTTGTGGATTGATGCAGGAAGCAGCAAAAAACTCGCGAAAGTGGGTCTGAAAGTTGAAGATTTGCTGATTGACTCTGAAGATACCATCAAGGCGTATGTCAGAAGTCATGCCGACCATCAACTCACTCTTGGAAAACAGCGAGCTGCAGTCGCTGAGATTTTCAAAGAGATTTCGGAGATTGCCAGACAGGTAGACCCCACACTTGTCGGCAAGGTCAAAGCTGAACTGGCCGGACAAATTAATACGCTTTCACAGCTTGAGGGCCGACTCATCAAAGCCGAAAAGGCGAAGCACGATACCGCAGTTCAGCAAATCCGCTCGCTCTACGACAAACTTTTTCCGAACCGCGGCCTGCAGGAGCGGTCAGCCAACTTTATGGAGCTTTTTGTCCGACATGGGTGGAATGCCATTGACATTCTCAAAAACCACTTTGAGCCATTCTCGACAGACTTTGTTGTGATTCAGGAATAAAAAGCTGACCTAAAACAACATTGCAAGCCCTGAAAATTCGCACCACCTCATCTCCTTTGCCACGATGGTGGTCGCTCATCAATGAGAGCCCGGTAATACTTATTGGCGCTCCACGATTTCAAATCCGGCAGTGAGTGATACGATAAAAATACCGTCCGCCCCGTACCGTTCACCTGAAACTCAACCGGGGCAAGTGTGCCATTTGGGCCCTCAGCCTGCAAAACAATCGAATTCTCCCCCTTTTGAAGCGGAATCCGGCAGTATGATATGCTCGCAGGAAGGGTCTGCCAATTTCGTGTATCTGCCTTTTCGGTCAGGGTATTGACGAGACCAGCGAGGGCCCCTGCGGTGTCGTCTTTTTTTCGCAATTGAAGCTCGGTCACTTTTTTGAGGGCCAACCTCAGCAAACCGCGGGTCGCCTCCCGGAGGAACCTGTCCCGGAGAGCCCTTGAGGCAATGTATTCGTAATTTTCGATTGGGCTCAATGACCAGGAAGCTGAGTCAAGGCGAAGGTGGGCCCCTCTGAGTCCATCAGGCCGAGAGACATACTTTGGAAACGCAGCACGAACAAACTGGACATCCCTGATGTCAACGCTTTCATCATCTTCTTCTTCCCCTTCCTTTGCCTTTTTTTTCTTTTCAGACTCATACGTAAACGGAAAAGCAAGACCTAAATCTGCATTGACAAACTGATATTGGTCGCCACCGAGGGGCAAAATGGAGAATGTGAGGCTCCACTCCGACTTAACCGGCCCAAGACCGCTTTCCCAAAAAAACACGAGATGCCCACCCGGGGCATCCTCTACTGGTTCCTGAATGCCAAATTTCCTGAGGTAGAAGTCGTACTCCTGCATAAACCCTGACTTCCGTGCCGAGCGGAGCAGATCGAGCTTCAGCTGGTCCGGAAGATCAACGCCCATGTAGGAATTCTCATTGGAATCAAAGAGTTCGAAGGCATTTCTGAAGGCGATGAATGCATTGTTTGCATCTGCCTGACTTTCATAAATCAGCCCCATCAGCACATGCGCAAGAGCATCACTGCTGTACCGATTTTTGTGTCCAGGGTATTTGTCGCTGATGGCTTGCAAGACCAGATTTATTCGCCTTGCCTCCACGAGAGCAGCCTCTGACTGACCCAGCTGCAGATAATTCAACGCTTTGTAAAAGTGAATGGCCACCGCCTCGAAATCCTCAGCCTTGTAGGGCCGTTGCTCGTCATTGGTGATCATGGAAAGAGCCTCAGCAGCCACATCGATTTGCTGGTCTTCAATCAGCAAGTCAGCTTCATTGAACAAAGTATTGCTGCGCTCCGCATCGCCGTCCATGTAAGCCACCTTTGCTTTCTCAAGGAGGTAGATGAGTCTGTTTTTGCTGCGATTGTAGAGTTTAGATTCGTCGAGAAATGCTTCCGCTTTCCCAAAGTCTGCTTCGCGGACAAAAGATTCGTACCGAAAATTTTTGACGTACAGAGGTGTGCAGGCTGAACAACAAACAGCCAGGACCAGAATACCAAGGGTGGGTTTCAGGCCCATCAGCGAGGGTTTTCTGTGTGACAATTGACTGATATCAATTTCTTCAGAATCAATCAGTTTTTCACGAATTTCTTGATCTTCTTGTCACCTATCCAGACTATCTCGTTGGTTTCCATATCAGTGAGCTCAAGATCGACCTGATAGTACACCACCTTTTGCCTTTTGTAGGAGTCAACAATCGAATTGATGCTGCCCTGCATCATGTAGTCAGCACCGATTTCCAATCCCCATTGTTTCATCGTCGAAACAGAAGCATTTTCCTGTTGATCAGCCCGTTCAGCCCGAAGTTCTTCTCTTTTTTTCCCGCCTTGAACGAGGCGCACTTTCTCGGTCCTGATGAAAGCTTTTTCAATATCCTTGATGAATGTTTCTGCATCAATATGTTCATGCGATTTATTCGTCACAAAGCCGACAATGACTGTGGGACGTTCTCCGCTGTGGGTCTCACGGTAATTGCTGAGCCATTTGCCGAACAGGGCCTCTTCTGTGACTTCTTCGGCAACCAGCCGCGAGTCTGTGTCATTCCATCTGCCACTGAGATCCCGGGTTTCGTCAACATCAATTCGGGTCACCTGACGTGAGCAGGATGCGAGGGTCAGAAGAGAAAGGAAGCCTGAAAAAAGGAGCATGGAAATTGTCTGTCTCATAAGAAGTGGCTTGTGAATGGAAAAGAAGCGTGAGTTTAAGGGCGAAGGATTGAATATCCGAACTCTGCAAGATAAGGAATTTACAAATGTTTACCAGGGCCAGAAGCCAGTATGAAACCCGTAGTCCCACCGCCAGTCGCGGTTGAAGCCGCTCCATCCGAACCAGGGTTGAACCATTGGTGAAAACCTATTCCCCGGATACCACCCTTGCTGAAGAATCGGTCTGCGAGCCCGTTCGAGCCTCAGCTGACGGCGGAATGCTCCCCGCTCTGATTTCCATTGCTGACGCGCATTCCAGGCATCATACCACGGTTGGATGGCGGTGTAGGTTTCTTGAACTGTTTCTCCCTGATTGCGAAGCAGGGAGTCCCGCCCACCCAGATATCGTTCCAGACTGCGTGAAGCATTTGGATTTTGATCAGGTGATGTGACAGGAGTTTGTGAAATAGCCTCTGAAGAAGCAATGGTGAGAAGAAGCAGGAGAGAAAAAAGCGTGTGTGTTTGCATATCCTGACAAATAAGTGAGAGAATGAATCACTTCGTAATAAACGAAATTCGAGTAAAAACCCTCCCCTCTTTCGGGTACATTAACTTCATTTTCACACAGGTCATCAGCAGGTTAACGCACCCTTAACTATTCGAGGCCGAGCTTGGGTTACTCGCCACCGTTTTCCTGAATGACATAAAACTCTACGGATCGCGGAGAGTAGAGCAATCCGCTGACATCCGGATGAGAGCACGTTACTGTAAGGGGGGCGGTATTTGCTCCGCCTTGTACATTGACATTCTCCAAGTCTGCCGATGCAGAAAAATGGCTGCTTTCAACCTCCTCATATTGACTCAGACCTATTGAAAAAGAAACCCGGACCTGACTTGGATAAATGCGCAGGCTGTCTGTCGCATTGATAACCTTGATGGGAATAAACACAATTTTCTCGGTAAACTGCTCCACCGGCACGGATATCTGAACCGCGGATGGGTTGAGCGATATTTGCAGGTTTTCAGGGGGGACAAGCGGCTGGGTCACAGTCAGCGGTTCGCGCAGTTCAGCCATTGCAAGTATTTCTGTGGGCCAGAATGAAAGCGCTTCTAAATCCGAGCGGGGTCCGATTATTTCGACCGAATCAGGCCTGACTCTGATGGGTCCAGCGGATTTATATTGACTTGCAAAACTGAGATTGGTCAGCGGCCTGACAGGAACCGTTTTTCGATGCCGGGATTCGAGATTCATTCGCACAAAGTCGGGTCTGGTTTCCAGAACTTTGATTTTCTCTGATTGCCTGTTTTGGACCCGGTCTTTGAGTTGCCTGTTGCTGATGAGCAATTCATCCTGCTGAGGAACCTCAAAAACCAGTGGCTCTCTGTTTCGAAAGCGAACGCCCAATAAATCCCACCCCTGGCCCTCGAGGTCGATTTCAAGCTGCCCGGGAGGCGGGCTTGCGAATGTCATATGCGCAGGCAGGACAAACTGGAGGGGGATCGTTGTCTGGCTGCGAAAATTTTCGGACAGTTTGACAATCAGCCAAAACAGCAGGGAGACCATCATGCACATAAGCAGGACACCCCGGTCACTGCGGAAAAAATCCGTCAGAGAGCCTTTATTTTCCTGCTTCTTTTTTGCCATAAATCGCTTCGGTCATTTCCTTTGAAACAGCTGAGCGCGTCATCTGAAGGGTCGTTTTCCCGTCTGTTACCAGCGTCAGCGTCTGATCATCAAGTTTATGGATTTTCCCAACAATACCACTGTTGGTTACCACCTCGTCTCCTCGTTCCAACCCATCGGCAAAGCGGGTTTGGTCTTTTTGTTTTTTCACCTGAGGGCGAATCAGAAAAAAGTAAAACACTGCCAGGATAAGCAGAGGAAAGAGCAAATTCAGATTTTCCATGCGTTGTTAATAGTAAATGTCAGAAAAAGCATTGATTGTCAAGTGCCAGACTTTGAATGGCCCCCGACGAGTATGATATCGTTTATTATTACACCTGCAATGTACACAATTTCCTAATCGGTCGAGCTCTCTTCCCGGGATTCGACGACACCCTGCAACCATATTTTGGTAGTCCGGGGATACGTATTGGCCGTTATTGTAATAGGCTTTCGCTGTGTCCCAGTTCTGTTCAGGGTGTTAAACCTGACACGGATTTCAGAAGCTTCGCCGGGAGCTACGGGACCTTCCGGCCATTCCGGCACGGTACACCCACAAGTGGCGCGGGCATCCGAAACAATGAGGGGAACCTTTCCGGTATTGGAAAACCGGTACACGTGGATCACCTCGTCGCCATCGATTACTGTTCCGAAGTCATAGACCTCTTCTTCAAACTCAATGCGTGCCACATTGACTGTATCTACGCCGGCAGCCGATACGGGGTTTCGAATAATTGCTGACAAATCGTTCTCCCCGGGCCTGTATTCATTCAGAGACCCGGCATCTTCTGACGCCTGATTAGTAGCATTTTGGCATGCTCCGAGCGACAGAAGGGTCAGGAGTATGAGAATGTGATATTGTAAATGGATTGAGGGTATGTTCAGATATCTTCCCACCATGAGTCGTCTTGTTTGTATTCTTGAAGTTTCCGCCGCTCACGCTTTGTAGGTCGGCCTGCCCCGCGATCTCTTGTCTCTGCTGAGGCCTTTCCAACAAACCAGCTTCTGTATTTATTGTATTCTTCTGGGGGCGTAAGATCTTGGTAACAGGGCTGTGCCAATTGGGCAGAAACCCGCTTTTCAAGCAATGCAACCACCTTAAAAGACAGTTCATAACCGCCCTTAGAGACCTCGACCGTATCCCCGGGCTGCACAGATTGGGAAGGTTTTGCCGCATCTCCATTCACGCGAACCTTCTTCCCTTTACAGGCATTTGTTGCCAAGGAGCGCGATTTGAATATCCGCACTGCCCAAAGCCATTTGTCGATGCGTACTTTTTCCATCATGCCTTTGCCTCGCCTCTGTTGTCAAACCATCATTTTCCGTCGCCTAACCAGGTAGGATTGTAAAACCGGCCTGAAGCCCGCACGGATGTCTGCCTCGACAAAATCGATGTGGTATTGCATGCACTTGAGCTGCAGGGCTCTTGTAAACTCGCGAACCTCTTTGGTATACTGGTCTCTGATCTGACCTGGATTCAGGCGCACACGCTCGCCGGTTTCCAGATCGATGAACAAATGCGGACGGTTCGGGAAATCAAACTCCAATTCTCTGGATTTGTCAATCACATGAAAAAGAACCACTTCATGTTTGTTATACTTGAGGTGTTGGAGAGCTGAAAAGAGTTCTTCTGCCTGATCTGGCCCCTCAAACATATCACTCAGCAAAATGACCATTGAGCGCCGGTGGATGCTCTCTGCAATATGGTGCAGTGTTGTCGCTATATCAGTGGTTGAATTTACCG
Organism: uncultured Saprospiraceae bacterium; assembly: GCA_964569025.1. GTDB lineage: Bacteria > Bacteroidota > Bacteroidia > Chitinophagales > Saprospiraceae > CAZMSQ01. The sequence goes on from CAZMSQ010000023.1 coordinate 9,688, forward strand.
ATGATTGACTGAGAGCTCGCTGCAAATACGTCAAAAGAAGCTGATAATGGGTTGTACTGGATTTGGCGCGGGTATGTTCTCTGATATCAGTGTCAAACAGGGTCAGGCCAAAAGCATCGCGCTGTCTTCTCAAAAGATTCATGAGCGATGCCGCTGCAAGGATTGAAAAACGCAGTTTGTTCAGTCCCCCTGGCCCATCTGGCTTTTCGGGAAATGCCATTGATGAAGAAACATCTACCACAATCTGGCACCTGAGATTGGTCTCTTCCTCAAATCGCTTCACGAAAAGCTTTTCTGTACGTGCAAAGACCTTCCAATCGATGTCTCTGGTAGATTCTCCCGGGTTATACAGCCTATGCTCAGCGAATTCAACGGAAAAGCCATGGAACGGACTTTTGTGGAGCCCAATGATGAATCCCTCTACGACCTGCCTGGCCAATAAATCAAGATTGCCGAGGTCCCGAACATCTACAGAATCAAAAATATCATTGTTCATGAGCACTTCTTTGATCAGATTATTGGCTTTGGATTGAGCTGTCATAGCATAAAACGCACCAGCTGATTCTACCATGAGCAATCCCATAACGCGAATGCCAGAGGCTTTGTTTCCCAAATTGAACATGAGATTACGATGGATCAGCACTTCAGACTGCCGGAACGACCAACCGATTCACCAGATGCCGAATCCGAACCAGATTCACCATAGCCAAAACAGCTACCACCGCGAATCCTGCCCCAAAGCTCCACCCGTTGGGCAAGGCAGCAGCATTCATCCCCTGGGCCGCCATCCATCCTGCTTGCAAGAATCTCAGGACACCAACTCCGACTCCGGCGAGAATCGCCATCAAGGCCATCAACCAGAGAAGTCTCTCGGAAATCAAGGCAGAGATGCGCGATGACCGGTAGCCCAGCTCCAGCAGCAGCCTGATACGGGCGGAAGCCTTGGAGACCATCAGCTCGAATACAAGCAATACCCCAATTCCGGCAACTGCAACCAGAGAGAGGCCAAGAGCCCCGATGAAACCAATTCCCAAAGACATAGCCAACGCTACCTGACCTCCGATCAGTTTTCCCCGCCCCACTTCGAGACCATTCTCACTGAGATACGCCTGAAACTCCTCAGACCATGGATTTTCTGCCTCTACCATAAGGCGTGATGGGCGGACAAATTCCTGAGACCCGTACGCTGCATTTGCCCATGTCATAAACTCCTCTGGCACCAACACAGAATTCACCCGGTCACTGAAACCAGCGATATAGCCTTTAAATACTTTACGTTTTCCATTACCCTCCACGATGACATCAAAACTGACACGTTGTATGGTGCCGGCCGTAAATTGAGGCAAGCCCTGTGCCGGTGCAAAGCCGAAATTGTAGAGCGCGAGATAGTCGCGAGACAACACGATGGGAAGCCGCGCATCTCCTTCTCTCCAAGAAAATCCCATAGGATCTTTTAAATCAAGGTAACGGGCAGGCAATGATTCAAAAAACAACTCAGTTGAAAACCCAAGCTGAGGACTGTACGCAGTCACTCTGAATTGGTTAGAGGTCAAGGGTGACACATTCTCTACAAATGGCTGCCCGATGATATCTTCAAGCTCGTCTTCATTAAAACCGGACGCCACGCCAAATGTATTGAGCAGACTCACCTGTTTATTCACCATGACAAACCGTTCCTCTCCCGAAGACCCCTCATTCAATGCACGCAAATCAAACCAAAGCTCAACAGCGCTCATCATCAGCACAAGACCAATCACGCCACCAAAAAGGGCAACGGCGATTTGCCATCGGCTTTCACCGGAAAAGATGACCATTCGCTCAAGAACTGCCTTTTTTGTTGAGTCTGCCAATTTGGAAAAAGTGAGAATGGAGTGAAATAAATCCGGATTCAGGAAGAATATTTTTTCAGTATCCGAAAAATTGTAATTTTAGCATTAGCACCACAAAAAAGACAATCGACCATTAGAAGCTTAATGGAAATTTTTAAATCCACTGGCAGGTGTATCGGCTGATACCCACAGGAGATGCAACCCATTTTCATCAAAAATAAGAAAAGAATTCGGGAAGATTTTATTCTCAGCATCCCCTTGCCACCCTCACATCTGTCGGTTGTTCAAAAAAACCAAAATGGATCTCAGCACACTGAAAGTTCTGGCGGCTCTCTTCATCTTCCTCATTGGTCTGCTCGGCGCCCTCATTGCCAGAAGGATGATGACAGGAGATACTACGAGGCCAGACATTGGAATTGCGAATTGTTTCGCTGGTGGCGTGTTTCTTGCTGCCGGTTTGATTCATGTACTCCCTGACTCGCAGGATGATCTGGCTACCGCATGTCCCTCTCTTGACTACCCTCTTTTTGGCCTCCTTGCCTGCGGATCTCTCGCCGCCATGATCGTCATCGATCAGATTGGTCATTCCGCGATGCGCCGCAGAGGTCGTTCCGATCAAATCAGGACTTCAGCGATTTCTGCCGGCGTGCTGTTTCTCATTCTCTCTATTCACTCAATCATTACTGGCATTTCACTCGGCATTGAGCCGGCTGGGGTTGCAGCCATGGCACTGCTCCTGGCTGTGCTCGCACACAAGGGCACAGCAGCATTTGCCCTTGGACTCAAGGTGCGCGAAGTAACTCCCGGAGGTAGTATGTATATCAGACAAATGGTAGGATTCGCCCTGACAACGCCTTTAGGAGTATTGATCGGATTATATCTGATGCTGCAACTGCCGGAATCTGACAGCGCATTATTCGAGGGTATTTTTGATGCCATTGCCGCGGGAACCTTCCTCTATGTCGCTGTATTCGAAATTCTTGCCGACGAGTTCAAAGATGCACAGCAGGTCACATGGAAATCAATCGCCATGAGCGCCGGTATTGCACTTATGGCCGTGGTGGCGATCTGGACCTGATATATCAAGTGGAAAAAGAGATGCTCTGGGTTTCTCAGAGTTTGTTTTTGTGAATGAGCTCAAGCAACTCCTCCCGATAGTTTTTTCCAACTGGAATCAATTTTGTTTCACCCTTCTCCTGGATCTCAACCATATTCCCCACCACTGCATTAATGCGATCAAGCGCCACAATAAAAGAACGGTGGACACGCCTGAATAAGTCTGCAGGGAGTTTGTCCTCGAGGCTTTTCATGGTCTGAAGCGTAATGACACGCCCTGCCTCAAGTCGTATTATCACATAGTCTTTCAGTCCTTCGATGTACAATATATCACCGTACCGCACCCTGACCAGTTTTTTGTCAGCCTTCACAAAAATAAACTCATCGGGCGAGGTAACCTGCTGGGATGCAGGGGTGAGCGCTGCAGCCATTTCGGATTTCCTGTGGAGTTTGTCTTGTTCGATGGCCTTGTTGGTGGCTTTTAAAAACCGGTCCATACTGATGGGCTTCATAAGATAATCCAGTACGTCGAGCTCGAAGCCCTCCAGCGCATAATTGGCAAAGGCAGTCGTAATGATGACCATAGGAGGTCTGACAAGCGTTTTCAAAAATTCAATACCGCTCATCTGAGGCATGTGAATATCCAAAAACATCAGGTCTACATCATGGGCAGCAATGGCTTCATTGGCTTCAAGGGCATTGTGGCATCTGGCAACCAGCTCGAGTTCGGGAATACGAGCGATATAGGTCTCCAGAACATCCAAAGCCAGCGGTTCGTCATCGACAATAATTACATTCATCATTCTCCAACAAATTGATTGTGAGTAAACGTAGAAAGACCCACAAGATGGATATCAAACAATTCAATTTCGAATTTTTTTGGTCAACAGGTCGATTTTTCAGACGAAAATCCTAAATTCCCCTTTCATTCAATCTTCAATAAATAAAACGATTTATGGATCACACACCCGACACACAGGGGCGCTTCCGCGCCGGGGTGCTCTACGGTGAGGAAGTCACGGAGTTGCTCAATCACGCCAACGAAAACAATTATGCCATACCAGCTGTCAATGTGGTTGGTACAAACTCTGTCAACGCCGTCCTCGAAACAGCCAGAGAGGTCAATTCACCGGTCATTATTCAGTTTTCGAACGGAGGCGCAGCATTCTATGCCGGGAAGGGTTTGAACAATGCAGAACAAGAGGCGGCCATTCTCGGGGGGATTTCGGGGGCCATGCATGTGCATGCCATGGCAGCAGCCTACGGAGTGCCCGTGATTCTGCATACCGATCACTGTGCCCGCAAACTCCTGCCCTGGATTGATGGACTGCTCAGTGCAGGTGAGCAGTTTTACGCGGACAGAGGCTATCCACTCTACAGTTCTCACATGCTGGACCTTTCAGAAGAACCGATTGAAGAAAATATTGCCACCTGCAAAGATTACCTGAAACGCATGCATGCCATCGGTATGACGATTGAAATCGAACTCGGAGTCACCGGAGGAGAAGAAGATGGTGTTGATAACACCGACATCGACAATGCCCTGCTCTACACCCAGCCGTCTGAGGTTGCTTACGCCTACAAAGAATTAGGTGAAATTTCTCACCGTTTTACTGTGGCCGCAGCCTTTGGAAATGTGCACGGTGTATACAAGCCGGGCAATGTCAAACTGCGCCCGGAAATTCTGAAAAATTCTCAGGAGCACATCAGCGAACAGTTTGGCACAGACCCGAACCCAGTCAACTTTGTATTCCATGGCGGTTCCGGTTCTTCGCGTGAGGAAATCCGCGAAGCCATCGGCTATGGTGCCATCAAGATGAACATCGATACCGATATGCAATGGGCATTCTGGACCGGGGTCAGGGATTATTACGAGGGAAAGCGCGGCTATATGCAAACCCAAATCGGGAATCCCGATGGTGAAGACAAGCCCAACAAAAATACGTATGATCCAAGAAAGTGGCTGCGTGCCGGCGAGGATACCTTCCGCGAACGGCTGAAAGCCGCATTTGAAGATCTGAACTGCATTAATCGAAATGCTGCAGACGCAGAATGATCAAATGAAAAAGGGCCATGTTGAATCGAACATGGCCCTTTCCCTTCCAGTGAACCAGTTGGTATGATTTCGTCAGGCTTTCTGCTCCCGTGTCGAGGTGAGCGCGTATACTGTCCCCAATGCCGATGCTACAATCAACAATCCAAAAAGGATAAGACCCCATTGGCTCATGGTCGGGATTGGTGGTGGCGGAGGCAGCTCATATGTTACTCTGAGGATTGGAGCATTTAATCCTTCACGGGTTGAAAACCGTCTTGCTTCGCCATTCCCTGCAGAGGCCAGATTGGCTGATTTGAGGATCCAGCCAAAATTTGCAGCAGGGTTATTCAGCATCTCCTGCACATCGCTGACAAGTTCAGGAGTCCATGGCCAGGCAAATAAACCCTGCCACGTGGTCACAGCAGACGTTGAGCTGGCAGTTGGGGAGAAATCACCCCCTGAAGTTGCCCAAGACGTTCCACTGAAAGAAGGCGCAAAATTGCTCCAAATCCACCTGGCGTCGGGGGCTACCGCCTGAGCACTTTCCAGCGCTCCCGGCTATTCCGGCTGTGCTCCGTTATTCGATGCACCTTCACCCCATGATGCCAGCAATCGATGTAATGAAAAATTCTCAGACCCGAATGAGTATAGGTCATTCGTCCAGTCCATGGTTAATAGTACCTCTGCACTCACAATCGTTGCGTCAGATGGAATCTGATCATCGATATCAAATTGAAAGAGGGCTCGGGTCTCTTGGTTTGAAAAATCCTTGCCAGCAAGCATCCCGACTCCATGGCCGTTGCTACCAAACGGATCGTTTTGGAATATGGTGTTGTCCTTCACCGAGTGTAAGTCAACGGTCACGGTTTGCGCAGTGCTCAAAACCACAACACCAACAGAAAGTATGAAGGGTGCCACGAAGGCTTTGGTAAATAAATCCAGATTCGTCATAATTCAGCAAATAAATAAGAAGGGTAATCAGGAAACTGCCTGAACAGGCCTGGCCTCTTGATCCGGGTTCCCGCATTCTTCCCCGGGTTGGCGACCGCAGACAGTGCATTCTCCAACTTTTGCCTTCAACATTGGGTTGTTTGTCGCACAAGTCCCACGAAACTCTTTTCCGGTCACCACATGCCGGATATTAATCAACAAGAAAGAAAGGGCGAAGACTCCGAATATGAGGGCGAAAGTGGCGAGAAATTCCATGTAACGGGTTTTTAGAGTGGGAAACAAACAAAAAAGATATGCGTTCGAAATCACAGACTGCTTGATTCGCAATCCATATATTTGTCAAATATCTTCATTTTATCAGAGTTCTCAAAACATGGACCACAGACTGAAGGCCTTTGCCAGACTTTTAGACATCATGGACGACCTTCGGGAAAAGTGCCCGTGGGACCGGAAGCAAACATTCCTGAGTTTGCGAAATTTAACCATCGAAGAGGTCTACGAACTGGCAGACGCATTGTTGAATGAGAATTTGGATGAAATTCGTGAGGAAATCGGGGATGTCATGCTCCACATGGTCTTTTACGCCAAAATAGCTGAGGAAAAGGGTGCTTTTGACATAGCAGAGGCGCTGAATGGCATCTGCGATAAGCTGGTCAGCCGACACCCACATATCTATGGAGATGTTGAAGTGGAGAATGAAGAAGAAGTCAAGAAAAACTGGGAACAGCTCAAACTGAAAGAGGGCAAGAAGTCCGTGCTCTCGGGGGTGCCCACATCACTTCCTGCAATGATAAAGGCTTACCGGATGCAAGACAAAACCGGTCAGGTCGGATTCGAGTGGGACCATTCCGATCAGGTATGGGAAAAGGTGGAAGAAGAATTGGGAGAGTTCAGGGAGGCTTTTGATTCAGGACATTCGAAAGAGCGGAAAGAAGAAGAATTCGGGGATGTCTTATTTTCTCTAATCAATTTTGCCCGATTTGAGGGCATTGATCCTGAGACAGCCCTCGAGCGGGTCAATCAAAAATTCAGAAAGCGCTTTGAATACATCGAAAGGCATGCTCCACGTGCCCTTTCCGAAATGAGCCTTGCAGAGATGGATGCGCTCTGGGAAAAGGCCAAAACTGAATGACACACGCAAGAACACACTGAAAAGATATGGATTTTCAAAAAGACGTGCTGGACCAGAGCATGGAGATTCCGGTGGTAGTCGATTTCTGGGCACAGTGGTGCGGACCATGCCGGATTCTGGGTCCGGTGCTTGACGCCTTGGCTAAAGCACAGGAAGGACGGTGGGTTCTTCAGAAGATCAATACCGAAGAATACCCTGAAATCTCAGAGCAGTACCGTGTCATGAGTATTCCTGCGGTCAAAATGTTTTACAAGGGGACTGTCATCGACGAGTTTGTGGGTGCGCTGCCCCGGGCATCTATAGAGCGGTGGCTTGACAAAGCCCTCCCTGACCCTTCAGCCGACGAATTTGCAACCCTCATTGCCCCCTTCTCTGAATGGCCTGATGCTTCGGCCATTCCAGCCATTGATTCCTTCTTACTGACCCATCCCGGGCACCGACAGGCTCATCTGGCACTTGCCCGCCACCTGTTGGGCAGCGCACCTGAAAGAGTGCCGGATACGTTGGCACTTTTTCGACCGGGTGAAGAAGGTGCTGATGAGGCGGCAGATTTGCTGACTGTCCACGAGTGGCTGACCGTTGATTTGCCAGCGGAAACTCCTGCTGGTCAGGCACTGCAAAAAGCCCGTGAGGCCTTTCAACACGGAGATACAAACCTCAGTGTCAAATTGGTCATTGAAGCGGTCGGGTCTGATAAATCAATACTCGACGGATTACCCCGCAGAACAGGTATTGCTCTTTTCCATCTATTGGGGAATGACCATCCGATTACCAAATCACAAAGACGGTTGTTTGATATGGCCATTTACTGAGGTGGCATCCATGAAGATGCCCTGCAAAAATCATATCTTTCGGCCTATTTTTGACCCGGG
>CAZMSQ010000023.1:17662-35056 GCA_964569025.1 uncultured Saprospiraceae bacterium
GAAACTCCGGGCACCGTGGTTGCTGCAAATTACAACTGCCCCGGGCAGCTGGTCATATCGGGCGAGCTTCAGGCGGTGGAGCGAGCCGCTGAAACGCTGCGGGAGAAAGGTGCGCTCAAGGCTGTTATGCTGCAGGTTGGTGGAGCATTCCACTCACCGCTCATGGAACCTGCAAGGGAGCAGTTGCGTTCTGCCATTGAGCATACGGCATTCTCCATCCCTCATTGTCCGATCTACCAGAATGTCGATGCACGCCCCCATTCTGATCCGGATCAAATCCGCGAGAATCTGATTGCGCAACTCACAGCGCCGGTTCGTTGGACCCAAACCATGCAAGCGATGATTGCAGACGGGGCAACGAAATTTTTTGAAGTGGGTGGTAACGGAAAAGTCCTGAAGGGGTTGCTTAGGAGAGTCGACCGAAAAATGCTCTGCGAAGCAATTTAACAAGGTATACGGCCTGAAAAAGCGGCTCCGGAGGACCAGAAGCAGATAGAATATGACTCAGGAAACTGTCATTCAAAAGGGAAAAGTGTTGCTCGCAGAGCCATTTATGGCTGACCCGAACTTCAAAAGGGCCGTGGTTCTGCTTTGTGAGCATGAACAAAACGGTAGTCTGGGGTTCATTCTCAATAAATCTCTTGACATGCCTGTGTGCGACCTGATTGCCGACTTCCCAGAATTTGAAGGGGAGGCATACTATGGCGGACCGGTTCAGACCGATACCATCCACTACATCCATAATGTCGGGGATTTACTGGAAGGCAGCCAAATGATATCTCAGGGTGTCTATTGGGGAGGTGATTTTGAAAAACTCAAGTTTCTCATCCGCACCCGCCTTGTCGATGTGACCAACATCCGTTTTTTTGTCGGATATTCCGGCTGGACCCCGGGGCAGCTGGCTGAGGAAATGGAATTCAAATCCTGGATTCTGGCAGACATGGATGCCAACTATGCGTTTAAGAGAAACGAACGCCTGTTGTGGCAGGAAATTCTTGAGCAAAAAGGAGACGCTTACTCCGTCTTGGCACAAATCCCTGATTCCCTTCACTGGAACTGAATATTGACCTTGATTACTGCAACAAATATTTATCTCCAATACGGAGATCGCATTCTCCTTGACAACATCAACGTGGTGATTGGCCCCCAGGACAAGGTCGGCCTTACCGGCCGAAACGGAGCCGGAAAATCCACCCTGCTCAAAATTCTGGCCGGCGAACTATCACCGGATAAAGGCGATATCGCACGGCCTTCCGGGTCTACCCTCTGCTTCCTGCATCAGGAAATGTTTCTGCCAAAGGGAAAAAGTGTGTTGGAAGAAGCCATGTCGGCGTTTTCTGAGGTCCGCGCTCTGGAATCCAGAATTGTGGAAATCAATGGAGAAATTGCAGAGCGGACAGATTACGAAAGTGATGCTTACCACCGATTGCTGGAAGAACTGGCTGATGCCGGAGAGCGCCTGATGTTGCTGGGCGGAGAAAGCATTGAGGCAGAAGCAGAAAAAGTACTCACCGGACTTGGCTTTAAGAGAAATGAACTTGGTCGGAAAACCGAAACATTCAGTGGCGGGTGGCAAATGAGGATTGAACTTGCCAAAATGCTCCTCCAAAAGCCTGATTTTCTGTTTCTCGATGAGCCGACCAATCACCTCGATATTGAATCAATTATCTGGCTTGAGGGCTATCTGAAAACCTATCCCGGCTCTATTCTCCTCATCTCGCACGACCGTGAATTTCTGGACCACGTGACTTCCAGAACCCTCGAGGTTGAGCTCGGCAATCTCTACGACTATAAAGCCTCGTATTCCCGATATCTGACCCTTCGTGAAGAAAGGCGCGAAAAACTGGAGTCTGCCTTTAAAAACCAGCAGCGCGCCATTGCGCAGAAAGAGCGCACCATCAATCGGTTTATGGCGAAAGCCACAAAAACGCGGATGGCCCAAAGCATGAAGAAACAGCTCGATAAAATCGATCGCATCGAACTCGACGACCCTGATACTGCAACGATGAACCTCCGTTTCCCTCCAGCCCCGCGCTCAGGTGAGGTTGTGTGGGAAGGTATTGCCATAAGAAAGGCCTATGGTGAGCACACCGTGCTTGATGGAGTAGACCTCAAAGTGCTTCGCGGTGATCGCATCGGGTTTGTGGGTCAAAACGGGCAGGGAAAAACCACGCTTGCAAAGATTATTGTCAAGGTGCTTGAATCAACTGGAGGAGATATCCGCGACGGCCATCAGGTCAGCATTGGGTACTATGCACAAAATCAGGCAGACAGCATGCACGCCAAACTGACCGTCCTGCAAACCCTCGAACAGAATTCACCACCCGAGCTGCGCCCCCGCCTGAGAGGAATTTTGGGCGCGTTTATGTTCAGTGGAGAGGATGTCGACAAAAAAGTCTCTGTGCTTTCGGGTGGTGAGCGCGCTCGACTGGCACTTGCATCCCTCCTACTCCACCCCTTTAACCTTCTGGTGCTCGACGAGCCAACAAACCACCTCGATATGTTGTCGAAGGAAGTATTGAAAAATGCCTTGATGGAATATGACGGCACCTTAATTGTGGTATCCCATGATCGGGATTTTCTCTCAGAGCTGACAAACAGGACAGTGGAATTCAGGGATCGCCAATTGCATCATTATATCGGAGATGTCAATGCATTTCTTGATAAGCGCAGTCTTGACAATATGCGAGACGTGGAAATGAGTACTCAAAAGCAAAAATCATCATCTCATTCATCCGGAGGGAGTCGCAAAATGACCCGGGAGGAGCAGGAAGAAAGGCGTCGGTTGCAAAAAGCTGTCAGCACCTCTGAGCGAAAGGTCGAACAACTGGAAAGCAAACTCTCAGAAATGGAAAAGCTGATGGGTCTGCCAGGTTTTTATGAACAGGAAAATGCTGCCGAAACCACATCCAGATACGCTCAACTCAAAAAAGAACTGGACGGCCACATGATGGCTTGGGAGAAGGCACAACTGGCACTCGACGAATTTGATGCTTATTAATCAAGCCATTCCTTTTTATCTGCTTATCGCGGTATTTTGACGATTCTGAAGGTCTGGGTTTCACCCCCACTCTTGTCGGTCAGTACCATGAAGTATACTCCGGACGGAAGTCTGTTGAAAGAAAGCTCTAAGGTAGCTCCTGACTGAAGGACAGTATCCAAAACATGGACCGGCGTACCGCGCGCATCCAGCACGGCTATCTGCGTCTGCATAGGTTTCGGAAGAGTCGTGACCTGAAGGGTAACCTGCCCATCTGTTGGGTTGGGCATGAGTTCAACCCAAGTATGGGTGGTGAGATCAGAGATGGAAGTGGCCAGTGGTATCTCAACTGTCACGGATGTATCACAGCCTGCAAAATCAGTGATGGAAAGTGTATACGACCCGGGCGTAAGTTGCACTGCCACTGAAGAATCCTGACTACCGGCCGCGGCATCCCATAGAAAAGTGTAAGGAGGACTGCCTCCGATGACTGCCACAGATGCCTTCCCAGTGGGTGCTGAAGGTGAGGAGGGCTGCACAGAAAGCCCAATTTGGAAAGGTGGCGGACCATCCACATAAATCGGCGGAGGCAGGAATTCGCAACCATTGTCATCAATGACCTGAACCTGGTAATACCCTTCGGGGAGTGATGAGAGGCTGGAGCCGGTGGCTCCGGTGTTCCACACCAATGAATATGGCGGCATACCACCGTCAATCTCAATTTCAATCACCCCTTCTGCTGTTCCCGGACATACATTGTCAACCAATTCAGTGATATGCCACTGAAGAGGCTCCGCAGGTTCATTCAATGTCGCAACATCTGTCATCACAGAACAACCCTGGAAGTCTGTTACCGTCGCCTGATACATCCCGGCGAAAAGCGCCTCAACCTCCTGGCCTGTATCTCCGTGTGACCACAGCACAGTATAGGGTGAAATACCCCCCGAAATATGCAACTCAATTCTGCCATCATTGCCTCCGTGACATGAAACGCCCTTTACGATTTTGAGACTATCTTTGAGTGGCTCACCTGGCTTGACAGGGACAAATAGGTCGTCCGAAATCACCGTACATCCTGATGCATCAGTCAGCGTGACGCTGTATATTCCTGTGCCAAGCTGGGTAGCTAACGGGCCGATTGCTCCATGGTTCCATGCAAAGGAATATCCCGGTTTTCCACCAGATGCGGATACTGAAACAGAGCCCGTGGAATCTCCCGGACAACTCGGGTGGATTTGGACAACCGAAATCATTGGAGGGGCAGGCCATGTCAGAGAAACTGGAACAGAATATACCTCACAGCCGAAACTGTCGGCAATCAAACACCGGAACTCACCGGCTCCAGCGCCCGACAAATCGCGCTCTGTCGAGACTGTGTCACCGACCCCGTCCAACCATGCGTACCGGAAACCACCCGCTCCTGATGCCGTAATGTAAATCTGGCCGTCGAGCTCCCCATTGCATGAGGGCTGGACAATGGAATCGATGGCAACTGACAACGGAGGCGGGTTCTGAAGATTGATAATGGATGAGAATGCCTGGCATCCATTTGCATCAGTTGCCGTTAAGGTATACTTACCCGATTTGGCACCCTGAATTACCAGACTTGAATCATTTCCGGTATTCCAGAGGAACTCGTATGGCGGTTGACCACCGGAAATTTGGGCACCAATATAGCCATCTGAACTTCCAAAACAGGTCACAGGCCGTATGCTGTCAATTTCGATGAAGAACGAATCGGTCGGATTGGTAATTTGAAGGGCTGGTAAAATCGTCTTGCAATTTCTCAAGTCCGAAACAATTAATGAATATATCCCGGCTGTGACCTGCATCAAATCCTGTTGAGTCGACCCGTCACTCCATGCATACGTATAAGGTGGCTCTCCCCCTGACACTTCCACATCGGCGCTTCCCCCGTCACCTCCATTACAGTTAACCGCTTCCACAGAAATGACCTCAACCTCCAGCGGTGGAGGTTCTGTGACCACGAGTGGATCGGAGGTCAGAGCGCACCCGTTTTTGTCAAGTACCGTGGTCTTGTAGACCCCTTCCGGAAGACCACTGATATCTTCTGTGGTGGCAGTTGTATTCCAGGAAAAAGTGTAAGGAGGTGTCCCTCCTGTTGGGAGAATGTCGATGCTGCCGTTTTCCTGACCACTGCAAACGACATGTTCGATATTGACAACCTGAATATCAATAGGTTCAGGTTCGTGAATACTCAATTGATTTGCTTCCCGCCGGCATCCCTGTAGGTCGGAAACGGTTACCGAATATGTGCCGGCCCCCAATTGAGTCCGATCCTGCTGGGTGCTCCCATCTGACCACATGTATGCATAAGGAGCCAACCCCCCTGCCACGCTTAAGAACAGACTCCCATCGATGTTCCCGGCACAGCGAGCATCATGTATGGCATCGATGCTCAGACTCACAACCTGGGGCTGCACCAATTCAAAAACCTGGCTCACCAATTCACAGCCATTCACATCGGTAAGCGTGCAGGAGTACATACCTGCTGAAAGACCATCAAGCACCGGCCCGGTATTTCCTGTGCTCCATTCCTGTGTATACGGAGGTTGTCCTCCTGACGGAATGAGTTCAAGAATACCATCATTGCGACCGATACAGGTTGGATTTGTAATTTGAGCAGGGCTGAATGAAAGAATCTGGGGGCCAGGCACAAGAATGGGATCTGAGTCAACAAAGCACCCGTTTGCATCAATCACCCGCACACCGTATGTATCTGCTGGCAATTGGCTCAGCACTGGACCAGAAAATCCGATGTCCCAGATAAAAGCGTAACCTGGTGTCCCCCCCTCCGCCTTCACCCGGAGGTACCCGTCTTCAGCTGCATTGCAGGATGCAGGCCTGAGGCTGTCAATAACCAGAGTCAGCGAGTCAGGCCCGGTGAGCTCTACGGGGCCACTGAACGCTTCACACCCCGCCTCATCCTTCAGGGTAAACCCATACATCCCAACCGGAAGATCGACCCGGTCAAATAGCGATGAGCCGTCAGACCAGTCAATGGTATACGGGGCCACCCCACCCTGCGGAGCGATGCTGATTCTTCCATCGGAATTTCCGAAACAGCTGATTGGAAGAAACTGACTGAAATAAAAATCAAGCGATGGGGGCTCGTGAACTTCGATTGCCTCGATTATGGAGCACCCGCGGGAATCTGTAAGGGTAAACTGGTACAGGCCGCCTGTCAGGTCGCTTCTCTGTAATCCCTGCTGACCATCGGACCAGGATACCTGGTATGGAAGGGTTCCGCCGTCAGCAGAAATAGACACACTACCGTCGGCACCTCCATAGCAGCGAACCGGCGTACTCAGCGAATTGACAAGCTCGAGCGGGAAAGGAGCTGTCACCTCAAGGCTGTCTAATGTTAACTGACAATTGATATCAGATAGGGTTACGCTGTAAAATCCGGGATTCAGATTCTCGATGGTTGCATTTGTGGACCCGGTGCTCCAGAGGATATCTGGCGCCCCGCCAGTAATATACAAGGCAATGGATCCATCTGCAGTGCCCGGACAGGATTCTGGTTCAATAGACACTGCATTTACTTGAATTTGGGGGCCGTCAATTACCTGAATCGGCAGGGCAAACGGGCAGTTGGCCCCAGACTGATCAGTAACCGTTAGTCGATAAGCACCCTGTGTTAAAAAATCGGCGACAAGCATACTCGACCCTATGGCCTGCCCACTGACAGGCCCCTCCCATGTCATCGTGTAGGGGGGTTGCCCATTGAGGACGGTCACCTCTATGCGACCATCTGATGCTCCGCAAATGGAAACCGGCTCAACAGATTGTACGCTGATGAGACTGAGCGCCGGCTCAGTAATTGCAATGACAGTATCAGATGCCATACACCCTGTGGTGGTTGTAACTGTCAGCCCATATGCAGTCCCTGAGCCCGGCTGTGAAGAGCCAACAATAGCCAGCTCTGTTTCTGTAAAACCTCCAGTCCACAGATAATGTAAAGACTGGTCTCCAGTATAGGTAACCTCACTGCCAATCAGTGCCTGTTTTCCACTGCAAAGGACGACCGTGTCAGGACCAGGAATCACCACAGCAGGATACGGATCCGCTTGCACTGATAAGAAAGCGGTATCAGAACACCCCCCTGGTGCTTCAAGTACAGCGGGGAAAATCCTGTCCTCATTCACAGTGACTGGATTGTCAAAAACGTTCGAGGAGCTGATTGGATAGGACACATACCATTGCGGGAAAAGACCGGTCCCACCTGCATCAGTCACAATCAGATCGTCGATTGTAATCTCCTGACCCTCACACCAGATCAAGCTATCCGGAACCACCAGATTAGGTTGGGGAAATACCTTTACCGTCACCGGCACCCGTATACTCATACACCCCTTTGCCAAAACCTGTTCGCTGACAAAATACACCCTATCCATATCAGGCAGGACAGATATCTCAATTCCTGTATCAATTGGATTGGGAGAATTGATGGTCTCAAACCAGTATAAGACTCCCCCAAACCCTGACACTCCTGTAAGGGTCGCTTCTTTCCCGAAGCACACTGAATCGCCGCTTGTGAGGGGAGGGGGAATAGGGAGATCGTCAATCAGACCATTGCAGTTTTCATCAATCCCATTGCACGGCAACTCCTCAGATGCCGGATTGATATCGGGATTATCGTCATTGCAATCTCCTCCAAGAAACACAAATCCGGCGGGAGCCATATCCCGACAAATGAGAATGGCGCCCTGGTCGCTGCCGAAGCCGTCTCCATCGGCATCCGGATAAACAGGAACCTGGGGTGGACCCAAATCTGAGACCCCAAAAAACACCAACTCGTCGAGAGCAATATCTCCGAATGGCCCGTCGCCCTTTGAGCCGACGAACCGTAACTGAATGGTATCCTTATTGAAAACAGATAAATCAATGTAATGCCTGTTCCAACCAAGCCCCTGATCCCCCTCAATCTCAAAAAGCGGCAGCCAGGACACTCCGCTGTTCGGGCTGACCTCCAGACGAAGAGCCCCGGCATCTTCTCCGCTCATATAAGTATGAAAGGAAAAATGACACCCCGGCTCGGGCGCATCAACGGTTAGACAATTTGACTGGAGGACGGCCACATCAGAGCCGGCACAAGGATCAGAGGCCTCCAAATACACATATCGTCCATGCCCATTCAGTCCGGATTCAGGCCCGGTTTTGGGAGAGGGCGTCGGCCCTGAATTGACCAGCCAATCGAGCCCGTCGGATGGAACATTGTTCCACAGACCAGTAAGTTGGCATTTATCAAGACAGGAATTTCCGCATTCTCCCTGATCATCAAATGTTTCAACGGCCGTGATGGCGACGGTCCGGCAGAGCGTCTGGGTGATAATCGGGCATGCATTCTCCGAGAAGCCCCCAACGGAGCAGACTGCACGGAGTGTGATCTCATATTCAGTGCGCTCATCAAGCCCGCCAAGGACGAATGGCTGGGGTGCAGGGCAGGGTATGAAAACGACAGAAGATGCCCCGCTTCCGGGCACAGAATCAGTTCCGGGAGGACTGCCCGGCGGACCATATTCGAGGATGAACCCCGAACAATTCGGCGGACTCTCCCAACTAAGGGAAAGTGAGTCTGGCCCAGAGGACTGCACAAAGAGTTCTTCGGGGGGCGCGCATGACAACGGCCTGAATACCAGCTCGGCGTATCTCAAAAATCCTGCATCATCGCCGGAATCATCGCAGATTGTCAGCGTCCATATGCCGATTGGAGAATTTCCATCATTCAGCCCCTCAAGCGACTGTTCTGGTGCATAAGTCCCTAAAAATGGGGCCACACCGTCCTTAACAGATACAGGGTCACAGGAACTTGACGAAAAAGTGGTCACAACCTGACAGGTAGAATCTGTTGGAATCCCGAGGTGATCACCACTCCCACCGTTGTCTGAACTGATGACGACGGTACTCCCCTGAGGCGAGGTCAGGGATATGTCCAGGTCTGCCAGCCAGAGGTGCTCTACCCCAAGCTTCAGTGCACTCAGATAGACATCGCTTCCGAGCGAGACCCCGGGCGCAGAATCCACCATGATTTCAAACATATTGCCACGCTCGCAGGCATTATCAGGAATCGGGAGAATGGTTGGACATGGGCTCGGGTTCGGAAGTCTGGTGGCAGCATGAGTAGGTGTTGACCAGGAGCTGGTATCAGATGCGCAGAGGGTTCTGACGCGAATCTGGTAAGCGGTTGCCGGACTGAGTCCTGTCACGGTTGCAGTAGTCGTATCAACACTCAGAACTGGCAGTGCGAGCTGTCCGGACAGCGCATTCCTGACTTCCAGATTCCACAATCCGGATACCGGCGGGGCACCATCCTGCCAGCTCACCTCCAAGGAATTGACTGTCACAGAGGTATTTTCCACCTGAGTGGGCACCTGACAAGGTGCAGACTCAATAACAGGCAGAATGCACCATTCAGAAAGCACACCAGTATCGCCTTGATATTGGTCTGTGATGCGGAGTATCCATGCTCCCGCAGCTGGTTCAAACAACAAGTCTGATAGCTGGCCATCTGGAGAAGCGGCATATCCCGTCAGAGAATCCTGACAGGTGAGCAGAGCCGATGAGTCGGAGAAGGTGATGTCAATGGAATTTGACAAGGGGCAGCGGTTTTGCAGAAGAGAAACCACTCTGCCAGCAGGGCTCTGGAGTTCAATCCAGAGGTCGGCAAGAAACTCATGTGTGAGGGACAGGCTGACTTCGAGATTTGTGATGATTTGGTCAGGTGCTGCCGTCAGGTAGACGGTGTCTTCTATTGTTTTGGCATCGGGAAGTGGCAGAGGCCCTGACATCCCTGAGGGTCCGCACTGCTGAGCCACAGCGCCACTCATTGTGAGCAGGATGGCAAGAGCCGTGAACAGGATTGAATGGACGGTGACCCTTCCCCACATGACGCACCGGTTTTTGTTATACAAATTTAACGAATTTCTCCGAGGCTTTTGAATGCCGGTTGCCTGCAGTTCGGACTTGTTATCTTTGCCGCAGACGCTCAATGTGCACTTATGTGGAAATCTAGTTTTGTCATATTCATTGTCGTGACGATTGCTCTTGCCAACATGCTGCTGGTCAATGACTATGCAATGCCGGTATGCGGGGCTGAGACCACACTGATGGCCGACGGGCAGGGCCGGTCCTCACCGGCTTCGATTTCCCAGTGGCTTGTCTGGAAAACGGAAGCTCTGGCACCTGACGGCAACATGCTTTTCTGGATGCGCCTTCCGGGTGTTATTTTGGTGACACTACTGTTGTTGGTGTGGTTTGTTGTTGGCAAAAAACTGCTTGGTCGAGGTCTAGCAGGTATGGCAACACTGGCTATGAGCAGCATGATAGCCACCCCGATGCTCGCCAAGACCGCCAGCGGTGATGGGTTGCTGATGATGGTTACTGCTTTGCAGATGTTATTTCTGATGGCTGCTCTCAAACAAAAGCGTCCTGTTTGGAAAGCGGGTTACTGGATATGTGCCATAGTTCTGCTTCAGACTGCCTTCCTCCCTGCCATTTTGTGGGCTTTGGCCAGCGGTTTCATTCTTCAGTTTGCCTCACCATTCAGGTCACAATTGAAAGGACTTTTTTATTGGCTCGGCTGGACATCCCTTGCAATTGGAGGATTTTCAATTGGGCTTCATACGCTGCCTCAAGATGAGCTGCTTTGGATCAGTTTCTCATCCACTCACCTTGCAGGCTGGGTCGTTTTCTTCTTCATCGGGCTGGTTCCGTGGCTTGGGTACCTTCCCGCTGCTCTTGCCGAGATGATTGCCCAACTGAAAAAGAAAGAGGAGATGGCCATATTCACGGCTGTCTGGCTTGCAGGAGCTCTGGCATCAGGGACCGCAGCTCTCCTTCCGGTTATTGCGTTTATGGCCGCTCGTCAGGCACTGCGGTATTTTCATGTCGGCTATCCTCGCGCGGCATGGGTCAGGACTGGCTTTATCATTCAGCAGCTTATCCTCTTTCTGGTGGCCTTCTTTTTTCTGCTCCAGAGCACCAGCTCCTTCGGTGCCAGCGGTTTTCGCCAGGCCATGTTTGTCGCACTGATGCTCTGGGCACCCGGCCTCGGGGTGCTCATCGGCCTGTTCACGCGCAAGGTGGGACTGACGTGGGGGAGTCTCCTGGCAGGCGGGCTTCTCCCGGTGCTATTTGGGCTGATTTTGTATGTTCCCCTCATTGAATCCCGCCGTATGCTTCCAAATACCCTCATCTCTGTACTCAAGAGTACGGGCATATCAAACCTCATCTTGATTGACACCGATGCTCATCGGAAAAATCAGCTGGAAATCATGATTGAGCGCACAGGAATTACAATTACTCAGCAAGCTGAGTCCCCCGACAGTATTCCCCCTCAGAGTGCCCTTCTCAGGGCATTCCAGGCCTCACAGCCAGCTCCAAACCATTCTCAGGCAGATACGATTGACTGGTGGACCAACTCAGGTATGAAGCGATTCGAACTCCTCAGCAATCAGCCGTATTGAGGTCACTTGTTACTTGACCATGTTTTTTTATATGCCGGGAAACTTTTTCCTGCGCAATGGTGTAATATGGTTGAAAGAACAGCACACGGCAAAATAGCGTGTGATGCTTAGAAAATTTTTGCCAGATCCCATCTGAGCAAAATTAAATTTTCTGCAACTCTTCTTTTATCAATTTTTTACGGGGAGTTCAGAGAAAAGCTCAACAAACCAATAAAGCATTCGACATGCGTCAGTTAAAAATCACAAACAAGATTACCGCACGGGAGAGCCTTTCTCTTGACAAGTACCTGATTGACATCGGGAAAATTCCGATGCTCACTGCTGACGAGGAAGCGGACCTTGCCCGCAAAATTCGCGAAGGAGATGACAAGGCGCTCGAGAAACTGACCAATTCCAATCTCCGATTTGTCGTTTCAGTGGCCAAGCAGTACCAGAATCAGGGCTTATCGCTGATTGACCTGATCAATGAAGGCAATGTCGGCCTTATCAAGGCTGCGAAGCGATTTGATGAAACCAAAGGCTTTAAGTTTATCTCCTATGCAGTCTGGTGGATTCGCCAGAGCATTTTGCAGGCCATCGTTGAGCACTCGCGTCTCGTCAGAATGCCGGTGAATAAAATTGGATCATACAGCAAAGTCAATTCAGCTCACCTAGCTTTCGTCCAGGAGTTTGAGCGGGAGCCAACCAATGAGGAGCTGGCCGAGATTCTGGGGATACCGACCCGTGATGTTTCACTCATGCTGCGGGGAAGTGGCAGGCATGTCTCATTTGATGCTCCCATCGGCGGTGAAGGGAATGAAGGCACTATGCTGGAGGTCGTACCCAATGAAGATGAAGGCCTGAACCCTGAAACTACCCTGATGTCTCAGTCCCTGAAACAGGAAGTCGAAAATGGCTTGAACATGTTGACGCCCAGAGAACGGGATGTCATCGCTGCATACTTTGGCCTTTACGGCAAGCAAGCACTGACCCTCGAAGAGATAGGAGACCTGTTCGGCCTTACCCGGGAACGGGTCAGGCAAATCAAGGAGCGTGCAATTCGCAGATTGCGGAAATCTTACAACCGCAATAACCTCCGTTCATTTCTGGGCTAACCACCGCAGGATTTCCGGGTGAGGTTTCAGGTGCTTCCTAACCATTTTCACGATCATTTGCATATGATATCTGATATTG
Source organism: uncultured Saprospiraceae bacterium (assembly GCA_964569025.1). Lineage (GTDB taxonomy): Bacteria > Bacteroidota > Bacteroidia > Chitinophagales > Saprospiraceae > CAZMSQ01. Next base: position 30,305 of record CAZMSQ010000023.1, read on the forward strand.
AACTGAATCAGTCTATCTTTGTATGCGAATCGATATGAGTGCCCCGCTATGAGTTTTTTATCTGCCCTGCTTTCACTGGTTGGTTTTTTCGTCGTGTCTGTCGTCGGACTGTATGTTCTGATTCAGTACATCGCCAATTTTCAGCCGGGTCTCAAGAAATTGAGCCGGGACGTCAAAAAAATGGCCCGCACACTTGAGGCAGAGCGGGAAACGCTGATTCCATTTGACAGAGAGGAAATGAACCTGCTGTCATTTAACCAAGTTGATCAATCCCGAAAGAAAGGAGTGGTCACGACTCACACGGGTGTGCTGACAACGATTTATCACGAACCAGTCATTTCCTATTCATACCGCAAGTATCCTGGCAATCCGGTTTCTGCCGTTTTGTGTGCCCAAACCAAGACCCATGAGTTTGTGTACATTCTCAAAAAGGGAAAGGTATTCATGGAGGTAGACGGATCTCCACTCGGTGAGCTCAGGGACCAGTCGAGGCTATACGGTGCCCGAAATCAGCAGTTACTTGCCAGGATAGAGCGAGAGGCCAGTGACGAGTTATTGCCCGTCACCATCTTGAACCGGGAGGTGGGCCGGCTTGCAAAACCCAGTCAGTCAGCCCACTCCAATACGCGGGCTTTCCAGGTATTGGGGCAGATGGAAGATGAAGAACGGCTCATTCTCCTGAGCCTCACCATCCTTGAAGCTGTTTCAGCTCATGTGGAAAACAAATAGGAAAACTCTGGAACTTGCGCTCATTGTTCATCCCTGTGAATAGCCTGAATGCCTGAAAGGCTCTCTGGAATCTCATGACTTGACGATATTTCGCACTCCAGACTGAAGTCGGGCAATTGGTCTCTCAGAAATGGCGCAAAGACCTCTCTCACAGATGCAGTATACCTTTGAGTGATTTCACATCCTGGTATTTCAAGCCACAACACAATCCGCTTTGGCCGATGCACCTCACCTGCTCTGTGTAGATTTTGCCAGACCATCCACTCCCCCATCTGTGGGGCTCTTTTTCCAATTAATTGGGCCAGCCGTCTCCACACCCTAAACGTCCATTTTCTGGACAAATACCCTTCCACCACCTGAATGCCCATCAGGGTATCAGCCATTTTTCGTCCGACGGCCTCAGCAAGTTCAGCAGGTGGAGGTAGCAGGTCCGGGGCATCAATACCGGGCTGAGAAGGCTTGCGGAAATGCTTCACTTCCATGAGCGTCAGCACCCCTGCACTGTCAACCCAGATAAAGTCGGCACCCCTCATTCCGGCTCCGCTTATTGCCCGGAAATACGGATGTGCATCGTACTTGAGCACTTGCCAGTCTTTCGGAAAGGAAAATAGCAAGCCACTTTCATGAAACTGCTGTACCGAATGGCCCATAAGGAGGTAATTGGTGGTCGGAAAAACGACGGTCTGTCTGAAAATAGTGCTTTTCGGCATGCCATGGGGTGTGAAACTGAAAAAATTGTTGTAACATACGGTGCTTTGTGTCTCCCACCTGACTCAAGGAGTGGGCCAAGTCAGAATGAGAATTCAATGAAACCACTTGCGGAACGCATGAGACCCCAGTCACTGGATGACTACCTCGGTCAGGACCACCTGCTTGGGGAAGACGGTGTGTTGAGGATGGCAATCGCGAGGGGACGGATTCCTTCATTTATCCTCTGGGGTCCGCCCGGTGTTGGCAAAACCACTTTGGCCGGAATTCTTGCGCATACTCTCCAACGGCCTTTTTTCACCTTGAGTGCCATCAATTCTGGAGTCCGCGACATCCGTGACACCATTCAGAAGGCAGACCGCCAGCGGTTTTTTGACCAACCAGGACCGGTATTGTTTATCGATGAAATTCATCGATTCAGCAAATCTCAACAGGATTCACTGCTCGGCGCAGTGGAGAAAGGCATCGTCACGCTGATAGGTGCGACAACTGAGAATCCCGGGTTTGAAGTCATACCAGCTCTGCTTTCCCGCTGTCAGGTGTATACCCTTGCTCCGCTGCATAAAGAACAACTCATCGCTTTGGTTCACAAAGCCCTCAGAGAAGACGACACGCTCAATAAACAGGACATCGTGATTGAAGAATACGATGCTTTGCTTGCTTATTCAGGGGGCGATGCCCGCAGGCTCTACAACGCCCTCGAGGTGGTGGTCCAGTCAGGCGATGCGAATTCTCCACAGCGCATTACCAATCAGATTGTCACAAGCCAGCTGCAGGAGCGTATCAGAATGTTCGATAAAGGGGGTGACTGGCACTACGACATGGCCAGTGCCATGATTAAGTCAATTCGCGGGGGTGATCCTCACGCGGCTGTCTATTGGATGGCCCGGATGATAGAGGGAGGAGAAGATGCAAAATTTATTGCCCGTCGGCTGGTCATTGCGGCGGCTGAGGATATCGGCCTTGCCAACCCCAATGCCCTGCTGATGGCAACGACGGCCTTCCAGGCTGTGCAGGCAGTCGGCATGCCGGAAGGTCGGATTATTCTCTCTCAGGCAATCATTTACCTGGCCACCTCTCCAAAAAGTAATTCAGCGTATCTGGCCATCAAAGACGCCCAAAAACTTGTCCGTGATAGCGGTGATCTGCCCATCCCGCTCCACCTGCGCAATGCTGCCAATCAACTGATGAAAACCCTTGACTATGGCGTAGGATATTTGTACCCGCATGATTTTCCGGGCAATTTCACACCTCAGGAATACTTCCCGGAGGAACTCTCCGGTACAGTGTTATACCGACCCCAACAAAACCCGAATGAAGAGCGTTCTAACCAACACATGCAACGGTGGTGGAAAGACAAGACAGAAAAATGAGTACATAGAACCCGAAACAACAGACATGACAGAAACCACCCACACATTCACACACAAAAATGACACTCCCTATGTCTGAAGGACACCCAACTGTTGAGAACCTGGCCCTCATTCAGGAAAGCGCCAGAGATTTTGCCGAAACCTGGATCAGACCTCATGTCATGGAATGGGACGAATCGCAGGAATTCCCGCTTGATTTGATGCACAAACTCGGTGACCATGGCTTTCTGGGCGTATTGGTGCCTGAGCAATATGGCGGCTCAGGCTTAGGATATCAGGAATATATTACCGTCATCGAAGAAATAGCCAAGGTCTGCGGATCGATTGGGCTTTCGGTGGCAGCACATAATTCATTGTGCACCAATCATATTCTTCACTTTGGCAATGAGGATCAAAAGAATAAATATCTGCCAGGACTTGCTTCAGGGCAATGGATTGGTGCCTGGGGCCTGACTGAGGCCAATACGGGTTCTGATGCTATGAGAATGCGTTGCGTGGCAAAGCAGGACGGTGATGATTGGGTCATCAACGGGACGAAAAACTGGATCACTCATGGCATATCGGGCCAGGTGGCGGTTGTGATTGTGCGAACCGGAAAAGAGCTTGACAGCCATGGGATGACAGCCTTTATCATAGAGCGGGATACCCCGGGTTTTAAAGCCGGAAAGAAAGAAAACAAGCTTGGCATGAGAGCCAGTGAAACAGCCGAGCTCATTTTTGAAGACTGCCGTGTGCCCTCCAGCCAGATTCTTGGAAAGGTAGGAGAGGGTTTCATCCAGGCCATGAAAATCCTTGATGGAGGCCGAATTTCCATCGCAGCACTGGCCCTCGGCATCGCTAAAGGTGCCTATGAGGCGGCTGCGGCCTATTCGCAGGAACGGGAGCAATTCGGACGACCAATTTCGAGCTTTCAGGCCATCAGTTTCAAGCTGGCTGATATGTCGACCAAAATTCAGGCTGCCGAATTGCTGACCCGTCAGGCGGCATTTCTTAAAGAAAACGGATCAAAAACAACCACTCAGTCAGCGATGGCAAAGTATTACGCATCTGAAGTGAGTGTCGAGGTCGCTACAGATGCCGTGCAGATCTTTGGCGGGTATGGATATACCAAAGATTTCCCAGTCGAAAAATTCTATCGCGATTCTAAACTGTGCACCATCGGTGAAGGGACTTCCGAAATTCAAAAGCTCGTTATTTCACGAGAGGTCCTCAAGTCTGACTCGTAACCAGACTTCAGGGCTCAAATCATCTGAATACAGGAGGACAAGATGACCTTTGTCATCTTCTCCGCAATAAGTACTGTCTATTTTAAAAGCGTTTTGACCGACGCACGTGTTCATCATCTTATTAAATTTACGCACATGAACTTACACATTCAATCCATTCACTTTAACGCCAGCGATGATCTGACAAATCGAGTTGAAGAAAAACTCGGCAAGCTCAACACTCACTACCCTTTCATCACCAATACATATGTCTACTTGCGAAAGGATACTGGTGATGGAGAAACTGTTGAAGTCGAAAGTCGCCTGAAATCTGCCGGAGAGATATTTGCAAAGGCAACAGATGCAACTTTTGAGACGGCTCTTGATCAGGTGCTCGACAAAATCGAGCGGCAGTTGCGCAAACACAAAGACAAAATCCAAAATCACCACTGACCCCTTCGAATTATCTCCCTGCTCCTGCCGCCCAGACAACGGCTACGTCAGACGCGACCAAGGAACCAGAGCAAAGAGGTTCAACTTTATAAAACACATGGCCCTATGATCATCTCAGACAAAAAAAAGATTCGGGAAATTCAGCAGGAGTTTTCCGAGAAATTCGAAAATCTCAAACTGGAGTTTTACACCAAATCACACGATTCTGAGTCGGGTTCTCCTGCTGACCAGCTCATCGACCCGGAAAACACGCTCGGAGAAATCAGAACTGTGCATAAATCCGG
>CAZMSQ010000024.1:0-31739 GCA_964569025.1 uncultured Saprospiraceae bacterium
GTCATTCCGGATGGTGCAATGCCGGGTACGAGCTATTCAATAAACTTGCGTCCGGATTTGGTGACGCCATCTGTGAGTGATGATGGTTTGGTGGATTACGAACTCCAAATACTCCCCGGCTCAATTACCATCGATAATGATGACCCTCCTTCTATTACATGTCCGGCGGACACCATCATCGATTGTACAGCCAGCACGGACACGTCCAGTACCGGCTCACCTATTGTTCTGGATGATTGCACGGCTGAGCCTGCGATTACCTTAATGGATGTGGAAGTCACCGATTGCGGGAATACCCTTGAAATTACAAGAACGTTTGTGGCGGAAGATGAAATGATGCAAACATCTGAGTGCGAGCAAATCATCACAGTTCAAGACACCACGCCACCACAAGCGGTCTGTGCAGATGATGTCACAGTCTTTGTAGATGACATGGGGAATGCCATGCTGACTCCACAGGAGGTGGATGGCGGAAGCACTGATGAGTGTGGCGGAACAACTGCTACTCAGGTGACTCCTGATGCGTTTGATTGCAGCCATATCGGAACTGGACAGACTGTGGTGTTGAGTATTGAGGATGATTGTGGGAATCTTGACACGTGTCAGGCGATTATTACTGTTGCGGATACCATCCCTCCAGTGCCTGCCTGCCTTGATATAACCGTTGAGGTTGATGCCATGGGCGATGTGACCATTGCTCCTGCTGACCTTTTTGACGAAGCAAACAGCACGGACAATTGTACTGATGTTACTGCAGATGCATTGGATATGCCCAATTTGACGTGTGACCAGCTTGGTGATATTGAGCTTGTCCTAACTGCGTCTGATGAATATGGCAACACTGCCACTTGCGCCGGGATAGTCACAGTTGAAGACAATATTGATCCTGTTGCAGGGTGTAAGGATATTACTGTTGAACTTGATGCCAATGGAGAAATTATCGTGAATCCAAACGATGTCTATGATCCGGCTACAAGTTCTGACAATTGCGGAGAAGTCATTCCAACGGCTCTGACCAATGGCTTTTTGACCTGCGATCAAATTGGGATGAATACGCTCATTCTAACTGTTGAGGATCCCTCAGAAAATTCCGGCACCTGCGAAGCGGTGGTTACGGTGGTCGATGTTGCACCTCCAACCGCCGTCTGTTTGGACGCAACCATTGAACTTGATCCTTTCGGGGTTGTGAATCTGATGGCTGACGAAGTATTTGATGCAGCTCTAAGTAGCGATAATTGCGGCATGGTTACAGCTGATTCGGTCAGCCCGCGCAATTTTGATTGTGATGACATCGATATGCCGACTCAGGTGACCCTTTTTGTTTCAGATGGAAACGGAAATTCAAATACCTGTACAGCAGAGGTTACTGTGGTTGATATTACACCGCCCACCATTGCTTGTAATAATCTTGTCCTTGACAGCCTCGGACCTGCGGGCATTACCATCAATGCCAACGATTTTGTCGATGGGATTAGCAGCTCGGATAATTGTACAGATGTGGATAATCTGGTTATTGTCCAGCCTGGTGCAACCACCTTTACCTGTGCCGATGTACCAAACAGCCCGATTACAATCACCGTTGAGGTGGCAGATGAATCTGGAAACAGCAGCTTCTGTGAATCAATTGTGGAGGTCCTTGACACTGAGGCTCCTGTTGCTGAGTGTCAGGATGTGACCCTGAATGTTCCTCTTGCGGGAATCACACTTCTTCCTGATCAGGTTGATAACGGGAGTACCGATAACTGCGGTATAGATATGATGATTGTCTCACCGGATGTATTTACCTGTGACGATATCATGGTTGATAATGGTGGGATCCCAGAGCAGGTTGAGTTGACAGTCTTTGATATTGCTGGAAACCGTGATACCTGTGTGGCAAATGTGACACTGATCAGCACCGTACAGCCAATTGTTGAGTGTCTCGACATTACCGTGTACGTTGATAACTTTGGTGCTGCCAGTATTACCCCAGAGGATGTCTTTGATGAAAATGAAAGTATTTCATGCGGTGAGTTGACTCCCACCGCTGTGAGCCCCATGTTTTTTGATTGTGGTGATATTTTTGCACCCCAATCAGTCCTTCTCAACGCTGTAGATGCCAGTGGGAATACTGGTTCCTGCACAGCGATAGTCACGGTCCTTGATACAATTGCACCCAATGCAGTTTGCCAGGATGTGACCATCAGTTTATTCGATGGAAGTGAATTTATTTTTCCTGAACTGCTTGACGGAGGATCATCTGATAACTGCACCAATCCGGTTAGTTATCCATCGGTCACAATCCTAGAGGTTGATTGTGACAATATCGGGGCGCCGCTTACGACGACCCTGACGGTATCAGATGCTTCTAATAATACGAGTACTTGTTCGGCAACCATCATCGTACAAGATGCATCCGCTCCTGATATCGAGTGTCCATTCGATGTATTTGTCCAGAGCGATGTGCCATTGGCTATTGACAGCATCTGGCCGATGGAGGTGATTGATAACTGCCTCAGCAACGTGGATACTTCCTATTCACTCACAATGGGAGGTATGAATGTTGGCAGCGGAACCGGTGATGCAAGTGGGACCGTTTTTGACATCGGTACAACAACTGTTACATATACAGTTACCGATCCAAACGGAAACACAGCCACCTGCTCATTCTTTGTGACAGTTTCACCAACTGACCCGCCAGAGATTATGTGCCCGGATGATTTGACGGTTTACGTTACATCGCTACCCTGCGAATTGCAGGTTGATGGCATTGGTGTCACAATCTCAGATCCTGACGCTGTCGCTTCAATAGACTATTTCCTCTCCGGTGCGACCAATCTTGCAGGCGTTGATGATGCCAGCGGAAATATATTCGGGTTTGGAGATACTGATGTAGATTATGTCGTGACTGATTCATTTGGATTGTCTGCCGGCTGTACGTTTACAGTAACCGTTGCAGATAGCGCTGCTCCAGTGATTGTGTGTCCGGCCAATGATACGTTTTCAACTGATGCGAATTCCTGTTTTGCTTCAGTTACGCTGATCGATCCTGAGGTGGAAGAATGCTCCCCATTTTCTGTCACTTACATCCTGTCCGGTGCGACTGTTGATACAGGAATTCTTTCTGCTATGCCTGTAGAGCTTGCTCCAGGGCTCACGATGGTGACATATGTCGTAACTGATACAGGTGGACTTTCGACGACCTGCATTTACGAAATTATGGTCAATGACGATGAACTTCCTGTATTTGCTTGTCCCGCTGATCTGACGGTTGCCACAGATTCTGCTTCATGCGAAGCTGTTCTAGAAGGGCTTTCTTCAGGTGTCTCAGACAATTGTGAATTGGCCTCTGTTACATATTCGGTGACAGGCGATGCCGTATTCTCTGATACCCTTGATATCAGTGGTGAGGTGCTCCCTCCGGGTGTATATACTGTTACTTACAGAGCCGAGGATATTCACGGTAACATCGACAGTTGCTCTTTCGATTTAACAATATCTGATCAGGAGAATCCATTCCTGTCTTGTTTTGCGGGAGACACTACTGTCATGGCCGATCCCGGAGCCATCAATGCGCCGGTCTTTTTTGTTCCTGACAGTACTTCCGACAATTGCGGAGTCATCGATACGACCATTATCTTGCAAGGAGCAACATCAGATACCTTGTCCGGAGCCCTGGACGCGAATCTGAATCTTGGGACCACAATTGTGACTTTCATTGTATCAGATGCATCTGGAAATACGTCGAGCTGTACATTTAATGTATTCGTCGATGAAGCTCCAGGTCTTCCGCTTATGTGCCCTGATGATACGACCCTCGTTGCTCCTATTGGTCTGTGCGGTGATACTATTTTCGGCTTAGATGTCACAATTTTCGGTGACTCTGCCTCTCTTGACACTTTCTACCATACCTTGAGTGGGGCGACCACGGGCAGCGGAGATGGTCATGTCAGCGGAACCTTCTTCAATGTTGGAACCACATCGGTGACATACATCGTCATTGATGTTCTTGGAAATGAAACTTCCTGTTCTTTCCAGGTTGTCGTGCTTGATGAGGAAGATCCAGTGGTAGACTGTCCTGATGATTTGACGGTTGGTACCGAGGATGACGCCTGCTTCGCAATTGCTTCATGGGCAGATCCTGCGATCAGTGATAACTGTGGTATGCCGATGGTCAATGCGAATTTCCTGCCTGGAGATACCTTGCCGGTTGGTACTTCTGTTGTGACCTATGTGGTCTCTGATGGAAGCGGGAACATTGATCAGTGCAGCTTTACAGTTACAGTCAACGACGATCAGGCACCGACATTGACATGCCCATCTGCTGATACAGTGTACTCAGCCTTTGATGTGTGTGGAGATACCATTCAAAATATTGGAATTCTCGTGGATGAAAACTGTGGGGTTTCCTCTATTGAATATACCTTGTCCGGAGCAACCTCTGCGATGGGGAATGACGATGCGAGCGGCACCTTCTTTACGGCTGGCGTGACGACTGTCTCGTACCTTGTCACCGATGTCAATGGGAATGTCAACGACTGCCAGTTTGATATTTCAGTGCTTGATACCTTCCCTCCAATGGTCGAATGTCCGCCGGATGTGACAGTACAGGTTGTTGATACAGTTACTTCTGTTTCAATCAATAAGCTTGAACCGATCTCAATTACAGATGCATGCGGGCCAATTGATTTGACGTTTGTCACGACAGGCGCGACTGACACATCTGGAATGGGAAGTGTGAGTGGATTGCCTTTCAATTCAGGCACCACTGTCGTTACGTATGTAGCAACTGATCCGAGCGGTAATGGTGACAGTTGTATGTTTGAGGTTGTCATTGATGTGGTTGAACAACCTGTCATTGAGTGTCCGGCTGATATGACACTTTACGCGGGAGATGATTCCTGCGGACTCACAGTCAACGGAATCGGAGTGGTTGTGACTTCAGATCCGAATGACACGGGAGATACCACATTCATCCTCAGCGGTGCCACTTCCGGTTCTGGTTCAGGCAATGCAAATGGATTGTTTTTTGAGGTTGGCACAACAAATGTCGAGTATCAAGTTTCAAATATTCTTGGTCAGGAGACTTCCTGCACTTTCTCAGTGACAGTGCTTGATACCATTTCTCCCAACCTATTTTGTCCTCCTCCGATTTCTGTTGATGGACTGCCAGATACCTGCGGGGCGTTTGTTACTTTCAATACCCCTATTGCACTAGATAACTGCGCATTGGACCCTGTGGTCTGCAGCAGCCAGTCAGGTGACTTTTTCAGCGCAGGTCCCGATCCTCATATCGTCACTTGTACAGTCAGCGATGCATCAGGGAACACAGCATCCTGCAGCATTCAAATTACTGTGACCGATGTGACGCCACCGGTGCTGGTATGCCCAGACCCAATGGTGGTTGATACGGATCCTGGTCAGTGCGGAGCAACTGTAAATGGAATTGAGCCCACCGAGTTATCAGATAATTGTGGTATTTCTGAATTGAATTACGCTGTGACCATCAGCACGGTGGCCAATGGTGATGGTGATGCGAGTGGTACATTCTTTGAATTGGGTGCCAGTCTTGTCACTTATACTGCAACCGATGATCAGGGAATCAGTGCAACTTGCTCATTTACCATTGCTGTTGTTGATAATGAGGCACCGGTAATTGAGTGCCCCGATAATCTTCCTTTCTTCGAAGCCGCACCAAATGAGTTTACGGCTCCGGTTACAGGCATAGACCCTGTTTTGTCTGATAACTGTCAGGTGGTAGATACCATGTATACGCTTGAAGGAGCAACAACTGGAAGTGGGACAGGATTCATTGACACGATGTTCTTCTTCGGAATTACGAATGTGACCTACATCATCACAGACGCAGCCGGCAACATGGATACGTGCCAGTTCGAGGTAGAAGTTGTCAACCTGAATCCGCCCAAGATTGATTGTCCGGATGACATTGTCACGACCACTGATCTCGGTGAATGCGGCGCATTCATCACCAATATTCCAGTGGATGTACAAGCTGATCCGATAATTATCGATACAATTTTCTACGAATTGGAGCGCAATGGCATGATGGTCGGCTCCGGTCCGAATGATGCAAGTGACCAAAGTTTCCCGGTTGGTATTACGACCGTGACATATAAGGTGATTGATGTATTCGGGAATCTTGCAGAGTGCTCCTTTACCATAGAGGTGACTGACGGAGAATCACCTGTGATTGAGTGCCCAGCTTCTATTGCATTGACCATTGCTCCAGATGCTTGTTCTGCGACCATTGACTTCCTATCCCCACTTGCTCAGGGTGACAATTGTGGAGTTGATACGTTATATCATATTCTATCCGGAGCCACTGCCGGTTCTGCCGGAGGGCCACTCGTCAATCAAGAGTTCTTGCCAGGGGTGACGACGGTGCAATTCTGTGTGGCTGATGAGCAAGGAAATACTCAGTGTTGTTCTTTCACAGTGACTGTTACAGACCCTGTGCCGCCGACCATCGAGTGTGCACCTTCTACGGTATTGTATTCAGAAGCTGATGCATGTAGCGTGGAATTGTGCGGTTTGGTTCCGTTGACCACCGATAACTGCGGTGTCAGTTTTGTGACTTATAGTGCCAGCGGCGCCACCTCCGGAGTAGGAAATGCGACAGATTGTCTGACCTTCGAACTCGGGACTACCAACCTGATTTACGCGGCTTTCGATGCGAGCGGCAACTCTGCCTCCTGCTCACTGAGTGTGGAGGTAAGAGATACCATTGCACCGGTCTTCTCCTGTGCTTCGCTCAATTCTGTGGCAAATACTGTCTTCGGACAATGCAACTCAGACTTTTCATTGATCGCTCCACCATCCTTGTTTGATAATTGCGGGGTCAGCTCAATCCAGTTTTCATATGTCGACGCTGGAGGAAATCCCGTGTCTGGTGCAGTGCCCTCAAATGTGACTCTTGATCTTGGGGTGACTGAGGTGTCTTATCTCATATCCGATGCTTCAGGCAACAGCGCTGCCTGTACCTTTACGCTGACCGTTGAAGACCCTGTGGCACCTCAAATTTTGGCTTGTCCGGCTGATGTAACAGTGGCGGGAGATCCGGGTGAGTGCGACGTGGTCGTTGAAAATATCGGGTTTGATGCCAATGATCCAGCCCAGGTCCTTGAAAACTGTGAAGTCGATACAGTGATTTATTATCTGGCAGGTGCGACGGTCGATACCGGAAGCACAGATGCGAGTGGTGAGATTTTCAATGAAGGATTGACCACGGTAACTTACATTGTGTTTGACCAGTCCGGCAATTCTGATACCTGCACGTTTACTGTGACAGTTGAAAAAACGCCTATAATCATTGGTTTTTCACAAGACTCTGTTTGTGAAGGGACCACTCTTACTCTGGTCTCGAATGTGACCGGTGCCCCTTCAGGCTATACCTGGACAGGCCCAAATGGCTTCAGTTCTGATGTGGCAACCCCTCAAATTGACAGCGTGGTATTGGCAAATGGGGGAGAATATTGTCTTGAGATTTCATTCGGACCAGATTGCATTGTACAAGACTGTGATACACTGACTGTATTCGACTCACCCGATATTGAAGCGCAGGGAGACAGCATCCTCTGTACACCCGGTGATTTGGAGGCAGTGCTTGAAGGAATCAATCTGAATGCTGCACTGCCCTTAAGCTGGGCTTGGACTGGTCCTTCCGGTGAGCCTGTTTCCGATGAGCAAAGTCCAGTTCTGATGGACGTCAGTATGGACGACAGCGGTGTGTACACGGTCGTCGCTACCACTGCAGATGGTTGTACAGCTGCAGCATCTGTTAATCTGTTTGTGACTGACAAGCCGGAAACACCGACTGCCACGAATGATTGCGGAGATGTAATCTGCCTGAACCTCGGGCTCGGTTTCTGTGAGCTGAATGGATTCTACTCTGGTCCTGATCCAGACAGCGTATTATGGACGTCAGACTCTGCCTTGATTGCGGGTCTCCCTTCTCCGGCAAATACCAACAGTGTGTTGGTTGGTCCGGACCGCGGTGGTCTCATTACCTATGCGTTTACCATATTTGACAATGGCTGTGCCTCAGATCCTGCACTCGTTGAAGTTGCAGTTCTCGACGATCGGGAAGAAATTGCAGTCGACGATACATTCAACATGGTGTTCAACAGCATTCTCAATGCCTCTGTCAGTGATAATGACAATCTGATTGGTGGGGTTGACTTTACCGTTGAACTGATTGTGAGTGGTGCTGACTTTAACGGGACGCTTGAGTTGCTCCCCGATGGGTCATTCTCCTATGAGCCTGCCTTCTTCTCACCCGAACCTGTAGTCTTCCGTTATCGGATTTGCTACGATGAATGTCCGGATTATTGCGGAGAGGGTACTGTGGTAATCAACCTCGAGTTTGACGATCAGGAATGTCTTGTCTCGCCGGTTCTGACTCCTAACGGTGATGACCGGAATGACTGGCTTGTCATTAGTTGTATTCAAGAAGGCGACCGCGACAATGAGCTGATCATTTTCAACCAGTGGGGTGATGAGGTGTTCCGTGCTGCGCCATACCTGAACAACTCAGTTGATGGATGGAGAGGAACCTGGGAAGGCAATCCGCTCCCCGGAGGCACTTATTACTACCTTTTCCGAAGGAGTCCGGGGGCTGAACCCCTCAAAGGATACGTAACGATATTCAGGAAATAACCCAGACGATTACCAGTGTGCTGCATTTGAGTTTCCGGATGCAGCCACTTCAACAAGCTCGGATATCATGAGAACTCTACTTTCAATTACATTATCACTCTTCTTTTTTGCCACGGCATTTGCCCAACAAGAAAGCCAGTTTACCCAGTTTATGCACAATAAACTGGTTATCAATCCAGGTTACGCCGGCGTGCCCGGCGTCCCTGTGCTGACTGCCCTTCACCGGAATCAATGGATGGGTTTCGAGGGAAATCCACAAACAACCTTGTTGAGTTTTCATACCAACCTGGTGCCAGACAAGGTTGGACTCGGGTTGACAGTCGCTAATTTCAGGGTTGGACTTTTTAATAACTACATGGGCTCAATGGCGTATTCCTATCGGATTGAGTTCAGTGAGAAGGCTGATTTGCGAATCGGACTGCAGGTTGCGGCTAGAAGGTATGAAATCGATTTTTCTGAGCAGGCCTTTCTGCGCAACATAGATTTGGTAAATCCAGATGACAATTATCTGAATAATGTCATGGATATGCAGGTCAATGATTTTAATGCAAGTTTTGGAGCAGGAGCCTTTCTCAGGGTGAGCAATGCATTCCTTGGCGTGTCCGTACCAAACCTTTATAATGGCGACATTCTCATAAACGAAACCACTGACGGAAGCTTCACTTCTTCCGAGTTGCCTCACTTCTATGGCATGGCAGGTGTTGAAATTCCGGTCAGTGCCAATGTCAAGGTGACCCCTCAGGTGATGGCAAAATATGTTGAAAATGCGCCTTTTGATCTGGATGCCAATGTGATGGCTATGTTTAACGATGCCCTAGGGGTAGGAGCCTCATATCGATTGGGCGGAGAAGGAAGTGGAGAGTCCATTGATTTCCTTTTGTTCTTTAACTTTGGGAACTTGAGCATTGGCGGAGCATACGATTATTCGCTTACCGAGTTACAGGACTACAGCTCCGGTTCTGTCGAGGCTGTCCTGAAATATTACTTCAGGCCGAAGACACAAACAAACATGGAAAACCCAAGATATTTTGAATAACCCGAAAAATGAAGTGCCGGTACAATCTGAGAATCCCCCGATATCCTTGGTACATGCATTCGTTTTAGCACCGTTGTCTCTCATTTTTCCAATTTTTCATCAAATGACCTACATACCCATACGACACCGGATACTTATCGCTTTCTTGTTGCTGTTGCCATTCGCCGGCCTTTTCGGGCAGGTCGAAGATTCCACAGAGGGGGGGGAGTTCGATAATGTGGAAGTTATTATCAATAACGAAACGGCAATCAATTCGGACCGGCTCGAATTTAGTCCGGCATTCTACGAAAACGGAATTGTATTCATATCAACTCGTGTTGCCGGTCGGCAATACAAGGTGATGGATAAGGATTTGCGGACGAATATCATGTCGATCTTTATTGCACGTCGGGATGCCAGCGGTCAGCTTCAAACTCCTGAGCCTTTTGCTCAAAGTCTCCTGAGTACCGTTCATGAAGGTCCATTGACCTTCAATGCGCAAAACGATGTCATTTATTTTACGCGGAATAACATCAATGAAAAGGGGAAGCCCCAAAAGGCAAGCGATGGAAAGTATAAGCTGAAGATTTATTCGGCTGATAAATCCGGGTCTGCTGAATGGTCGAATGTAAGAGACCTCCCGTTCAATAGCAGCGAGTTTAATACGGCACACCCATCGATATCCGCTGATGGTGATCGACTGTATTTTGCATCCGACCGGCCAGGAGGCCTTGGGGGGATGGATATTTATGTGGTCACGAAGGATGGGAATGCCTGGGGTGCTCCAGTTAATCTTGGTCCTGAGGTCAATACTCCGGGCAATGAGATTTTCCCTTTCATTCACGCTGATGGATCCCTCTTTTTTACTTCTGACGGCCGCAATGGACTCGGTGGTTTGGATATATACTATTCGGTAAGAAGCAATGAGAATTGGTCAACACCGGTCAACTTTGCCCTGCTAAACTCATCTGCGGATGATTTCGGGATGATTATTGACCGCGACAAGAAAAACGGATATTTTTCATCTAATCGAAGCGGAGGACTTGGGGAAGATGATATTTACCGATTCTTTGTACTCGGTGATTTGCGTCAGGTTCCTGAAGAGGAGGATGTTGCCGAGGATTATATGGTTCAGGTCAATGACAAAGCGACTGGGCTCCCCATCGAGGGTGCTGATGTGAAAGGGTTGTTGCTCGACCAGTTTACCATCCTCAAAGCCATCACGCTCGCTGACAGACCGTTGGAAAAAGATGAAATTTTGCTTCGCATTCCATTTGATGAGAGTGCTTCATCAGGGAGTACCAATGCTGCAGGAGGATATACCGTCAGATTGGAACCCGGAAGCCATATTTTCAAGATTATGAAGCCGGGATATACGACCAAGCGCGTGGTCATGAATACGAAGGAAATGGAAGGTAAAGTGATTTTCGTGGATATGAATGAGGGAAGTTCCGATTCTGAGGAGATTGAAGATCCATTTGATCAGTACGACAGAGACTCTGATTGGGGGCTTCCAGACCTGATTGACAGCGGTACAGTATTCCAGCTCCCGAACATCTATTACAACTTTAATGATGCGAGTATTCGTCCTGATGCCCGCACGGACCTTGATTATCTTGCTGATTTTCTACTCAAGTTTACAGGCATTCAAATCGAACTGGCATCTCACACGGATTCCAGAGGAAGTGATGTCTACAACCTGAATCTTTCCCAAGAACGGGCTGAAAATGCAGCTCAGTATCTTATATCAAGAGGTGTAGAGCAAGATCGTATTATCCCAGTTGGGTATGGGGAAACGCGATTGCGGAATGATTGCGTTGATGATGTCCCTTGCTCTGAGGCGAAGCATCAGTTCAATCGCCGGACTGAGGTAAGGATTCTGAAAATGGGTGATCCGATTAACCTGACGATTGTCAATGAGGTAACTGAACCTGAAGTGATTGATTATCCGGATTTGCTGACAGATATCTCCGAAGATGAACGGGCTCAGGGTCGATACCAGGTCGTTGCTGGTTCGTTTAAAAGCGAAGCCAACGCCCAGGCTCGGCTGAAGGCTGTCAAGGATCTTGGTTATACATCCGCCAGAGTACTCTTCAATCCTTCAAATGATCTGCATGTTGTTCTTGTCGAAGTATTCCAATTCAAATCTGATGGGCTGGAGCTCGTTGAGCGGCTGAGAGGGGATGGGATGGAATCTTTTCTGAAAGTTCAATAACAATGCGCAGTCATCGCATTCTTGCGCAAGGAAGAGGGCCATCGGTGATCCGATGGCCCTCTTCTGTTTTAAGCCTAATGCGTGATTATGTTGCATGACCTTTATTTTGAAGCCATGCACGCCTGAATAAACGCGACAAAGAGTGGGTGAGGTGCCTCAACGGTACTTTTGAGCTCAGGGTGAAATTGGACTCCGACAAACCATGGGTGCCCCTTGAGTTCAAGGATTTCCACCAATCCGGATTCCGGATTGATGCCTGAGGGAATCATTCCAGCTTCTTCAAATGATTCTTTGTAGGCATTGTTAAACTCATATCTGTGGCGGTGCCGCTCGCTGATTTTCAAAGCGTGATAAGCTTTGCTGGCTGTACTCTGGCGTCGCAACTGGCAGTCGTAGGCTCCAAGTCTCATTGTCCCGCCTTTGTCGCTGATGGTGCGCTGCTCTTCCATGAGGTCAATGACAGGGTGCGGGGTATCAGGGTTCATTTCAGACGATGCAGCCTCCTCCAGTCCGAGTTTATGACGGGCAAATTCGACGGCAGCGCATTGCATCCCCAGGCAAATGCCCAGAAACGGTATGTGGCGCTCTCTCGCGTGGCGTATTGCTCTGATTTTTCCCTCGACGCCTCTATGTCCAAAACCCGGTGCAACGAGCATGCCATCAAGTCCTGAAAGTTTCTGCTGGACTTCTTTGTCTGGCAAATCTTCTAGAGATTCTGAATGGATCGGAACTACCGTGACTTTGCATTCATTGACGGCTGCGCTGTGGATGAATGCCTCGAAAATGGATTTATAGGCATCCTGCAGTTCGATGTATTTTCCAACAAGGCCAACAGTAACCTCGTGCTTTGGATTCTTGAGCTTTCCGAGGAATGTGTTCCATGCCGTCATGTCGGGCTCTCTGCGGTCTTTGAGCCTGAGCTTGGAGATAACCGTACTGTCAAGTTTTTCTTTGAGCATCAGCACGGGGACATCATAAATAGATTCGGCATCGAGGGCTTCAATGACTGAGGACACATCCACATTGCAAAACAGGGCCAGCTTGCGGCGAATATCCATATTTATAGGGTACTCTGTGCGGCATACGAGGATGTCCGGCTGAATCCCTGTGTTGAGCAATTCTTTGACGGAGTGTTGCGTGGGTTTGGTTTTCAGCTCTTGCGCTGCTTTCAGATAGGGTATAAGCGTTAGGTGAATGACCAGGCAATTATCAGTGCCAAGCTCCCAGCGGAGTTGACGGAGGGACTCGAGATAGGGGAGCGATTCAATATCTCCGACTGTCCCACCCAATTCGGTGATGACAATGTCATGTTCGTTTGACTGGCCGAGGAGCAGCACCCGGCGTTTGATTTCGTCAGTGATATGAGGGATGACCTGTACAGTCTTCCCGAGATATTCTCCGGCTCGTTCCTTATTGATGACTGTCTGGTAAATCCGCCCCGTGGTTACATTATTCGCCTGCGACGTCGGTTTGTTGAGGAAGCGCTCGTAGTGGCCCAGATCGAGATCTGTTTCTGCACCGTCGTCAGTAACAAAGCATTCTCCATGCTCGTATGGATTCAGGGTGCCGGGATCGACATTGATGTACGGATCGAACTTCTGGATGGTCACATTCAGGCCACGGGCCTGAAGCAGTTTGGCAAGCGATGCGGAGATAATGCCTTTGCCAAGGGAAGAGGTCACACCCCCCGTAACAAAAATGTACTTCGTCATGGATGAGAATAATTTTGACTTTGTTACGGGATACAAAGGTACAAAAAAAGAGCGGCGATTGATTCCTTCATCGTGAAGTGGGGGTATATTTGCAAGTAGGGTCTTCACTGGTACAACACAACTCATGAAATATTACATCATTGCGGGAGAGGCTTCCGGAGATTTGCACGGCTCTAATCTCATCAGGAGTATCAAACGGGAGGACTCAGATGCCTCAGTTCGGTGCTGGGGCGGAGATTTGATGGAGGCAGCAGGGGCGGAAGTTGTTAAGCATTACCGTGAGCTTGCTTTTATGGGTTTCTGGGAGGTCTTCAAAAACCTGCCGGAAATTCTGGGAAACCTCAGAAGGGCCCGAAGGGATATCAAGGCCTGGAAACCGGATGCTGTCATTCTCATTGATTTCCCCGGATTTAATCTGCGCATTGCCAAATGGGCAACAAAGCAGGGGTTGAGGGTATTTTACTACATTTCTCCGCAAATCTGGGCCTGGCATACCAGCCGGGTTCACAGAATGAAAAAATACATTGAGCGTCTTTATGTCATCCTGCCTTTTGAGTCTCAATTTTTCCAGCGTTTTGACTACGAGGTTGATTATGTCGGCCATCCTCTTTTGGATGTGACAGAGCAGGTCTATGTTCCGGACGACTGGAGAGTCAGTCAGGGGCTGGATAATCGACCCATTGTCGCGCTCTTGCCGGGAAGCAGGAAACAAGAGATTGAGGCGATGCTCCCTCTCATGGCTTCTGTTAGTTCAGAATTCCCCGGTTTTCAGTTTGTCATTGCCGGTGCGCCTTCAATAGATGAGGATTTATACGAAAGAATCCTTTCAAGCACGTCAAGTACAGGGCAGGATATCAGCGTTGTCTCAGGAGTGACTTACCAACTCATCAAGGCTTCTGTTGCAGCTTTGGTCACATCGGGCACTGCCACCCTCGAAACGGCTCTACTCGGCACACCGCAGGTTGTATGCTACAAAAGCAGTACGCTGTCTTACTGGCTTGCCAAGAGGCTGGTACGGGTGGATTATATTTCGTTGGTGAATCTGATTGTAGAAGAACCGGTTGTCAAGGAGTTGATTCAGGGAGAATTATCACGGGAATCACTTACTGATGCACTCGGTGAAATCATTTCTGAAGAGGGGCGGAAGCGGATGCTGAAGGGGTATGCGCTGATGAGGCAGAAGATAGGCCAACCCGGTGCCTCGGCCCGGGCTGGCAGGCTCATGGTAAGTCGTCTGATAGGCTGAGTGGTTACGAAGATTTTTTCTTGCGAGCCGGGGTCTTCTTTTTCTTTTTGAAGGCATTGGGAATTTCTGCCTCAATAATCGCCTTGACTTCATCCAGTGAAAGCGCAGCAGCATCTTCTCGTGTCGGGCGTTTCTTTTCTTCACCCGCCGGAATTTTTAGCCGCTTTTTTCCAAAACGGATGAAGGGCCCCCACCGGCCTTCTTCGATAAAAATCTGGTCATCCGGCCATTTTTGGATATACCGGTTTTTCTCTTTTTCAATTTTTGCTTCCAGCAGTGAGATGATTTCGTCCTGGGTCAAATGCTCAGGATCATATTTTTTGGGAATGTTGACATACATCCCCTGATATTTCAGGAATGGACCAAACCGCCCTTTCCCTTTGGTGACCGGATCACCCTTATAGGTGAGCAGAGGGCGGTTTTCTTCTCGCTTGGCCTCAATCAGTTCGATGGCGCGGCTCATATTGACCTCCATCGGGTCGTCACCTCGTCCGAGTGATACAAAGTTGTCTCCGTGTCTGACATAAGGTCCGTATCTCCCCACACCGATGACGACTTCTTCACCTTCGTATTCACCCAGGGTCTTTGGCAATTCGAACAGTTTGAGTGCTTCTTCGTAGGTGAGGGTTTCAAGTGACTGACCGGGCCGGAGATTGGCATATTTGGGCTTTTCGCCCTCCTCCAATTCTTCTGGTTTTCCAATCTGCACGACTGGTCGACCGAGTCTTGACAGCCTCACCAGCAGGGTGCGTCCGGAGTCCGGGTCTGTGCCCAGAATGCGGTCACCCATTGCTCTGTCGGCATGCTCAAGCGTGTCAGCGACTTGCTTGTGAAATGGGTGATAGAACTTTTGGAGCATGGCGTTCCACGCAAGCTGGCCATCGGCTATATCGTCGAATTTCTTCTCAATTTCAGCTGTAAAGCCATAGTCCATGATCCCCTCAAAGTGCTGTGCCAGAAAGTCAGTCACCACAATGCCAATGTCATTGGGACATAGGCGGTTTTTAAACGTACCGGTTCGTTCGGTTTCTGTCCCCTTTGTTACAGTATTATTCTTCAGTGTCAGCACCGTATAGTTTCGCTCTTCTCCCTCACTGCTTTCTTTGGTAATGTAACCACGGCTTTCTTCCATAATTTTACTAATGGTTGGGGCATAGGTTGAAGGTCTTCCGATGCCAAGCTCTTCCAGCTTTTTGACGAGTCCGGCTTCAGTATAACGTGCCGGGGGTCGTGTAAATCGCTGAAGACCCGACATGGAGTTGAGTTCCAGTTTCTGGCCCGACTTAAGCGGTGGCAGCATTTTCCCGTTATCTTCCTGATCCTCATCGTCATCGGTCGATTCGATATATACCTTCAAGAAACCATCGAAGATGAGCACCTCTCCCTCTGCCTGCAGTGGTTGATCGGGCTGGGTGGAAATGTCAATCCGAACGGTTGTTTTTTCAATTTGAGCATCAGCCATCTGAGACGCAAGGGTGCGTTTGCGAATTAGCTCATAGAGACGCTGCTGGTCCCGGTCTTCTGAGACAAATTCTCTTTCGATGTAGGTGGGCCGAATGGCTTCGTGGGCCTCCTGGGCCGACTTATTTTTGCTTTTGAACTTTCTGGCCTTGACATATTCCTCTCCGAATTCGGTCTTTACACGTCCGACGATCTGTCCCAGGGCCACGTCGCTGAGGCTGATGGAGTCTGTTCGCATGTATGTAATAAATCCAGCCTCATACAATCTCTGAGCATTGGTCATTGTCCGTTTCACAGAAAACCCAAGTTTGCGACTGGCCTCCTGTTGCAGGGTTGAAGTCGTAAATGGGGCTGCCGGGCTGCGTTTGAGCGGCTTCTTTGAGATGTCACCAATTGTAAAATCTGCGCCAATGCACCCCTTTAGGAAAGCATCTGCTTCTTCTTCGGTGCTGAATCGGCCCGGTAATTCTGCTTTGAGTTCAGCAGTCTTCCCTCCAGACCCGGGCACGCTGAACAGGCCATAGACTCTGTAGAAGGGCGTCACTGGAAAATCGATTATTTCCCGCTCACGATCCACAATCAATTTGACAGCGACAGATTGCACCCTGCCTGCCGAAAGTTGCCCCTTGACTTTTTTCCACAGCAGTTCAGACAATTCAAAGCCAACAAGGCGATCCAGGATACGCCGGGCCTGCTGGGCATTCACCACATTCAAATCGATGGTGCGTGGCGATTGAATGGCCTTGAGAATGGCAGGTTGTGTGATTTCGCGAAACACAATACGCTTGGTGGATCGCTCGTCCAGACCAAGCACCTTCGCCAAATGCCATGAAATGGCTTCTCCCTCCCGGTCCTCATCCGTCGCAAGCCATACTTCATCAACCTTCTTGACCCAGTCCTTCAACTCCTTGACCACGCGTTTTTTATCCGGAGTCACCTCATACTTGGGCTCAAATCCATGATCGATATCGACCGCATTATTTTTTGTGGGTAGGTCCCGAATGTGACCCATGCTGGATTTCACAGTAAAATTTTTACCGAGTATTTTTTCGATGGTTTTGGCTTTCGCTGGAGACTCTACGATCAGGAGGTTTTTGGTCATGGATCAGATGCATTTAGGCGCTGAGAAAAAACGCAACAGACAGAATTTGTCCAATGCGGATGACCGGCGGAAGCATTCGATCGGAGGGTGAGCCGTGAAAACTGTGGCCGGATAAATCTCTGCAAATGTAGAAAGATTTGGATAGCATTGTCAACCTTGCCGACTGCCTTTTCCGCGGGAAAGTGAATAATAAGGCATTTTACATGCTGGAAATAAGATACTTATTCATTATTTTTTCCAATACTTTGCTTTCGGAAGTCCACGTTAGTAAGGTGGCTGATTGCAGACAGTTTTGCCTGAGAACTTCATAATGGGACGCCTGGCTTGTGATTTTTCTGATTGCGCTGGCGATTGTAAGAGGGGTCAGTTCTTCAATGAGCTCTGCGACAGGGTAGGGTGAATTCAGGCTCCGGTATTCAGGAAAGTCCATATGAATGGCCGGCACGCCTGCCTGGATATAGTCGAAGGCTTTATTTGCAAGAGAAAAATAATAGCTTTTGCTCCGTTGCTCCAGAAGGTTGAGTCCAATGGTGGCCTGCCGTGTCGTTTCATAAAGATTTTCCGGGTCAAGCATTCCGAGGAAACGGACCCGGTCACCCAGTCCGAGCCGTTGTACCATGTTTTTGAGGAGTTCTTCTTTGTCACCCTGTCCGGCAAGCCAAAGTTCGGCCTCAGGAAAGAGGGGAAGGGTTTCGATTATTGCTTCAAGCGCACGGCCCTCATTCAGGGCACCCTGGTAAAGGAGAACCGGATTGCTCAGACGGGTAGTCTTTAACTGAGGAAGAGGTGAGCGTTCGGCCGGAACATTTCTGACAACTTCAAATGGACGCCCATATTCTTTGGACAGCTGTTTGGCAAGTGCCGGTCCCACAGTGATGGCAAGGTCGGCTTTGGGTACTGTGAGCCGCCCGACCATGCGCCAGAACCAACGGATGAACGGCCGTCTTTCAACTTCCGGCGTCTCTGAAAACCACTCATGGGCATCGTATACGCATGTTCTGCCTTTGAATCGGGCTGCAAGGACTGCAGAGGGTAAGGTGTCGAGATCGACTGCATAGACCACTTCCCATGGGTTAGCCAATAGGAACAAAAAAATCCTGATGGCATATTCTGCATAGAACAACTTTCCCCGGTTGAATATGCATTTCAGGCGGAGTTGCCGAAATGGCTGATGCCGAAGCGGTTGCGAATTCGATCGCTGACGCCCTACAAGGAGGGTATCGAACCCAATGCCTGAAAGTGTGGCACAAATGCGCTGCATTCGTTGGTCTTGGTTCAGGTCATTGGTTACCGTGGCAATCAGCCTGTTTGATTTCATGATGTAAAAATACAAAGGCATTCCATGACGGAATCTATTCATTATTCAGCTGAGCCCTTGCTGATGCCTAACCTTTGCTGATTGCTCCTCGTTTGAATCCGAGGCTTTAGACAACTGTTCATTTTTGGTCATTACCAATTCAGGATGCCATCAAACAGCCAGTCAGCGACATATTGCCGGTTTTTTTCTCTGATGAATCTCAGCTGGTCGACTGGATGGCGGATGTTTCCAAGCTCGATGAAAACGGTGGGTGTATGGACTTCACGGGTCATGTGGAGGTCTCTGGCACTGACAGATCCATGATACTCCCTGAAATTTGAGTAGTTCTTTTTCAGTGCCTTATGGAGCTCAAGTGCCAGTTTTCTGCTGGTACGGCTGTCCGGATGGTGGTAAAAAAAGACGTCTGTTCGCTCTTTCCGACTTCTTGAATCTACATGGACACTAATGGTGTATTGCTCCTTAACACCATTTTTTTGATTTTCTTCATACAGCCTGTTGATGGCGTCAGATCGTTGCAGGAGCCGGGACTTTTGTCCGAGTGGAATTTTTTGACCGCCCCAGCAATACTCGTCAGTGTCACACTCCAGATACTCACCTGATCGAAGCCCATCGTCGGGGTCCCTGATGATCATATATGGGATGGCGCCATGCTGCAGCAGTCTGCGCGTCAGCCGCAGGCAGACATCATATGCGTATTCGTCTTCGCAGAGTGAGCGCCCTGACCTTTCACCGATAGCTCCGCCATCGGGGCCACCATGGCCTGCCACGACGTAAAAAACCTTACCGGCAAGTCTGTTGTCAATCAGCGGAACGTACTCATGACGGGGCCCGAAAATCGGATAGCGCCTGGCTCCGGCCACACTGCGCGGAATCAACTCCTCGGCTGGCTCAAAGCGTTCTGGCTCTTCATCGGTACAATGGAGTTCATGCCAGGGAACCCACAGTATATTGCTGTCATAAATCGTTTTACGCCGAAGGCGCTTGCTCAGAATGGTCTCATTGTAAGTTTTGATGCGCACAGCGCGGTCCCAGTCATTGTCGTCAAGCCCAAGTGTCGAGCGGATGCTCCTGCCATTATAGGTAAATATGAGCACCGGAATGGTGTAGGTTCGTCCTGCTATCAGGCAGGCCTCACCTTGAATTTCATTGAGCTCGTAAAATTTCTTCCGATTGCAGGCTGAGGTATGCAATTGGTAGCGCTCAAGCAGTTTTGTGGGCGTCTCTCCTTCCAGAGCGGCAACTTTGTGGAAGCTGGGTTCCTCTGCATGGAGCAAAGA
This sequence comes from uncultured Saprospiraceae bacterium, assembly GCA_964569025.1. Lineage (GTDB taxonomy): Bacteria > Bacteroidota > Bacteroidia > Chitinophagales > Saprospiraceae > CAZMSQ01. Next base: position 20,002 of record CAZMSQ010000024.1, read on the forward strand.
TGGGAAGATACAAAGGAAGAAGGCAAGCAGAGCGGGCAGAGCCACACCCATGTTCTGCCGGAGATGTGTACATTTGCAGCGACGCATAGCAGCTTGCCAGTGTTCAGTGAGAGAGAGCACGCATATCAGATTCAACAGATATGTGTCCCGAAAATACAAAGATGTCACTCTTTAGCGAAATATTTTTCCTTTTCCAAAAGGAAGTCGTGCTGGAATGGCGGAGAAAGTATGCCATCAGTGGCATTTTGCTGTATGTGCTTTCGACGGTTTTTATAGTTTATGTTTCCTCCGCTGAGGTGAGTCCTGAGCTGTGGAACGTTCTGTTTTGGATCATTATGGTTTTTTCTTCTGTCAATGCCGTGGCCAAGAGTTTCAGTCAGGAGGGTGGAGCCAGAGAGCTTTACCAATATTCCCTCCTCAGCCCACTGGCAGTATTGGCTTCCAAGGTTCTCTACAATTTCATCTTGCTCATCGTAATGAATACCCTAATCATTGTTTCGTTCAGTTTTGTAGCGGGGCACCCAGTAGAGGACACTGGTATGTTTGCGTCTGTTGTCGGGCTGGGCTGTTTTGGCTTTGGGGTGGCTCTGACCTTTATCTCTGCCATTGCTGCCAAAACCAGGAATGGAGCCATTTTCATGGCCATTCTGAGCTTTCCAGTCATCATCCCAATGCTCATGGTGCTGGTTAGAACCAGTTCAGCGGCTTTGGGGTTACAAGATGGCGGGACTGCGGGCAGTCAGATGACGATTCTCATCGGTATAGACTTGGTTTTGCTTGGATTGGCGATGGTTTTATTTCCTTACCTTTGGCGCGATTGATTCACCCCGCACCCGGACATAAGCGAGGGCACGCTCGCGAGACGGAAAGATGATGACGCACTGGTGGAAAATACTGGCTCTCCTGCTTTTGGGATACTCCCTGGTTGCGGGCATGCTTATACCGCTCAAACCGGGCATCCTTTCGATCGACCAGACAACGGCAGATGCTGGCAGCCAGGTTCGGCTGACAGTCACCGGGTATAACACTTCCTTTTCTGATGCTGAATCGCTGCGAGTATGGCTGAAGTTCGATGATCGGTTTGCTGTATCTGGAGATATTGTAGAAGTTGTCGGTCCCCGCACAGTCGTGCTGGATTTTACCATACCCGGGGTATTTCCGTACCGTCCGGATGCGCTCGATTTGAGTCTTGTCATCGACCATCCTGTTGATGGGGCGTTCGTCATGCCAGGAGCTCTGTTTATTCGTCCTTCATCTGTAACTGAAATCGACGAATCTGCCGGAGCTGAGGCATGGAATGGTCAGATCTCAAATCTGCATGACCGGCAGGGAATCAGCTTTCCATTTCGCAGCATCCTTTACGAGACCATCCGGAATACCTTTTATCACGTGCCGCTTTGGTTTGCCATGATTGCATTGCTGGCAGCTTCGATGGGTCACAGCGTTAAGTATTTACGTGGTTTTGATGCGCACCACGACAGGCGTGCAGCAGCATTGGCGCAGGTTGGGTTGCTGTTTGGAATTCTCGGTCTTGTGACCGGTGCTATCTGGGCCAACTATAGCTGGGGGAAACCATGGAGCAATGACATCAAACAGCTCGTGTCAGCAATTGCCTTGTTGATTTATCTTGCGTATTTCGTGCTTCGCATGGCTTTCGACAGTCCAGAGCAGCGCGCCAGAGTGTCTGCAGTGTTTAACATTTTCGCTTTTGCAGCCCTCATCCCCTTGCTCTTTGTCATCCCAAGGTTGAATGCCATTGATAGCCTTCATCCTGGAAATGCCGGGAATCCCGGTTTTGGGGGTGAAGATCTGGATAACACAATGAGGCTGGTTTTCTATCCCGCCATCATAGGATGGATCCTCCTGGGCCTGTGGATGGCTGGTTTGTCGGCCAGATATTTCGCTGTGAGAGACAGGCTTCTGGATGAGGGAGAGCACAATGACTGACCGTGAAGTAAAGGTGAAGAAAATAAATATGGACCGGATTATGAAAATGAGAATATTGATGCTGATATTGGCCGCGCAAATGATGCAATCCAATCCGCTATTCGCCAAACAGGAGGGAGGGGATTTCATGCGCAGCATGGGTATGATCTATGTGGTTGTGGCAGTCATCCTTGTAGCCCTTGCCGGGGTAGCCATATTCTTATTCAGCCTTGAGAGGCGCGTTCGCAAACTCGAAGAACACTTAAATTCCAAGTAGTATGACTGTCAACTTGCAAAAGGGTCATGTCGGTTTTCTGGAAAGTGTCAGCCGGAATTTTGACCGGGCTGCCGTCCATACCGGCCTTCCAAAAGGATTGCTGGACCAAATAAAGGTCTGCAACTCCGTGTACCAAATGAGTTTTCCGGTGAAAATCGGAAATGATTACCAGGTTATCGAAGCCTATCGCGTGCAGCACAGCCAGCACAGGTTGCCAACAAAGGGCGGTATCAGGTACAGTTCTGCTGTGAATCAGGACGAAGTCATGGCACTCGCCTCACTGATGACCTACAAATGTGCCATTGTGGATGTGCCCTTTGGGGGCGCCAAGGGCGGTGTCAAAATTTCGCCTCGTGAGTACACGCCAGCACAACTCCAGAAAATTACCCGCCGCTACACAGCCGAGTTGATTCGGAAAGGGTTTATCGGCCCCGGCATCGATGTTCCGGCGCCTGATTATGGAACCGGAGAGCGGGAAATGGCATGGATTCTTGATACCTACATGTCTTTTAAAGGAGGCGAAATTGACGCCGCTGGATGTGTGACCGGCAAGCCGGTCAATCAAAACGGGATTCGCGGTAGAACCGAGGCCACCGGCAGGGGGGTTTATTACGGGATTCGCGAGGCAGTCAGCATCGCTGAAGACATGAAAAAACTCGGTCTTGAACCCGGAATCGCTGGAAAAACCATCGCCATTCAAGGGTTGGGGAATGTGGGATACCACACAGGCCTTATTGCGCAAGAAGAGGGAGACGCCCGAATTGTGGCCGTCTCAGAATACGAAGGGGCAATCTACAAAGCCGATGGCCTTGATATTCCCGCTCTAATGAAACACCGGAAAGAGACAGGTTCTATTATGAACTTCCCCGGTGCCACAGCTCTTCCAACTCGTGAGGACGTGCTGTTTGTGGAGTGCGATGTACTTGTGCCTGCAGCCCTAGAGAGTCAGATTCACAAAGACAATGCCCATAAGGTCAAGGCGAAGGTCATCGCCGAGGCAGCCAATGGTCCTGTGACTTCTGACGCGGAGGAGATATTGCTCGGCATGGGTGTCATGATTATTCCGGACATGTATATCAATGCCGGTGGTGTGACAGTATCGTATTTCGAGTGGCTCAAAAACTTGTCGCACATGCGTTTTGGCCGGATGGAAAAACGATTCAATCACCAAACCTATGCAAATCTCGTCTCGCTTGTCGAACGGCTCTCAGGTCAGTCAATTGGAGAGAAGGAACGCTCCTTTCTGACTCGTGGAGCAGACGAAATTGACCTTGTTCGTTCAGGGCTCGAAGAGACAATGGTCATCGCTTATCACGGAATCAGAGATATCTGGAAGCACCGGCGGAAGATTACGGACCTGAGGACCGCTGCATTCGTCAATGCCCTCGATAAAATTAGCAGTGATTATCTGACACTGGGCATTTTCCCATAGGGAAGAAATGCGACAAACCCCGAAAGACGCCATGGTGATTGCTCATCATGGCGTCTTTGTATTTTCAGCAGTACGGGGATGCCCATTCAATTACACCAGCATGGATGTGATGTTGTAGGCGAGGTAAGCCGTGATATATGCTAGTCCTGTCATAAATGAAAACTGGATAGCGGGCCATTTCCACGAGCCGGTTTCCTTTTTGACCACAGCGAGTGTGCTCATGCACTGCATGGCAAACGCATAGAACATCAGCAGAGAGAGGACCGTCGGGAGGGTGTATATTTTTTTGCCGGTATTTGGGTCACGGGCCTGCTCCAGTTTTTCTCTGACACGTTTTTCGTCGTCTTCACTGCCAATGCTGTACAAGGTGGCCATCGTGCCTACAAATACTTCGCGCGCTGCGAAAGAAGTAAATAAAGCGATTCCGATTTTCCAATCATACCCTAATGGGCGAATAACAGGTTCAATTGCCCGGCCAAGGTGCCCGGCCCAGGAGGCTTCCAGAGCGCGGGCGTTCAGGAGGTACTCGGTGTCTTCTTCAGAAAGACCCTCAAATTCAGCTTCAGCCATCGCCTCCGCTCTGGCTTTGTCAACAGCAGAGCCCGGGCCGTAAGATGCGCCAAACCAAAGGATAACCGAGATAATAAGAATAATCTTTCCGGCTTCGTACACAAAGCTGAGTGTTTTTTCGCGTACGGTGTAAAAGACGTTTCGAAATTGGGGAAGACGGTAGGGAGGGAGCTCTATCATGAGAAAACTCTCTTCGCGCGATTTGAGAAACAGACGGAACAGCCAGGCAGATCCGAGGGCTGCAAGGGCGCCGAGGATGTAAAGACCAGAGAAAATGGCTCCCTGAAGGTTCACCCACCCGTACATGGTGCGGTCAGGCACGATGAATGCTACAAGGATGATGTAAATCGGGATTCGTGCCGAACAACTGATGAGCGGGGTTACCATGATGGTAATCAGACGTTCCCGCCAGTTGGAAATGGTGCGGGCCGACATCACAGCTGGAATTGCGCAGGCACCACCGGATACAAGTGCGACAATGCTGCGGCCGTTCATGCCGAACTTTTGCATGAGCTTATCAAAGATGAATACAGCTCGCGCCATGTACCCAACTTCCTCGAGTAATCCTATGAGAAAGAACAAAATGGCTATCTGAGGGATAAAAATCACGATGCCGCCCAATCCCGAGAGGATTCCTTCGGTGAGCAACTTACTATACCAGGTGTCGGCCGGCAACAGGCCGTCTACAAAACCCGTGAGCTGGCTAAAGCCCGCATCGATCCAGTCCATAGGGATAGAGGCCCAAGCAAAAATAGCCTGAAAAATCAGGCCGAGCAGCAACAGGAATAGCAAGGGACCAAAGAGGCTGTGGGTGGCAATGGCGTCGATACGGTCGGTTAGGGAGTCAGAGTTGCCTTTCTTTTGGATGACCTTTCGTATGACCGGCAGGAATCGGTCATATCTGGCCATGGTTTCTCTTACCTGAAAATGCAGAGGCTCAAATTGATGCTCCTCTCGAATCAACCCGATTCCTTCCCGGTCTTTCTCGGTCAAAAATGGCAGCCAGTCGGCATGGTGGGCGAGTAGCAGACTTTGGTAGGGGCGTTTGATGCCAAGCAATGCCTGAATTTTCGAGGCAACTTTCTCTTCTGTCTGAGATGGTGTGTAAAAAATTTTCAGTTTTTGGGTGGTCTTGACCGGCCGGATGGATTCCTGAATGGCACTTTGAAGAGTGGTGAGGTTCATTCCCGTGCGGGCACTTACCAGCACTACTGGCACATCGAGGGCGTTGGCAAGCGCGTTATGGTTAATTTCAAGACCTTGTTTTTCTGCGATATCACCCATGTTGAGCGCAAGGACCAATGGAAGGCCGAGCTCTTTGAGTTGGGTGAGAAGCAACAGATGGCGTTCCAAATTCGTGACGTCGGCCACGTACACCACTGCATCAGGATAGTTCGGATCGTGCGGATTGGTGAGGGTTGCCACAACAATTTTCTCGTCGAATGCAGTGGGGTAGAGGCTGTAGCAGCCAGGGAAGTCAATAATCGTCGCTGTGGAGCCGTCGGGAAAGGAAAGCACACCTTCCTTTTTTTCAACTGTCACTCCCGGGAAGTTGCCGACCCTTTGTTTCAGGCCGGTCAGCAAATTAAAGAGGGATGTTTTCCCGCTGTTCGGATTGCCCAACAGGGCGATGACAGGAGCGCGTTTGGCCATGAGAAAGTGCAGTTCTGCAAGAGGTTTTCAATCGCAAAATCAACACTGCAAATCCGTTGATTCTGCTTCGAACATGTGGGACGGTTGATTCAGTCAACAATGATGCTTTCCGCTTCTTTGACCCGCAAAGCAATGTTTTGCCCATTGATCTGAAGGTAATACCCACCGTCCATTGGTGCTCTGCGAATGATGCGTACAACTGACCCGGGCAGTACCCCCATAGCCATTAACTTTGAGGCGATGAGGTCATCCGTGAAGCCTTTGATGCGGCGGCTCTCATCCTTGAGCATCTGTGTAACCGGTTCTGCATGTCTTGCTACCATCCTCGAGGTATTTACTGTGTGGCTCCCTGTGTAGAATCATACGATGCGAAAGAAGGTATTTGTCGTCACATCCGAAATGACAAATCGCAGCTTTCATCACAAATTGCAACCATTGTTTAGAAGCAATCTAATTAAAAACAAAGGTAGTAAAAAGGGAACATCTCCGGATACCCAATGTTCGGGGAAAAGTGCGTACCAAACATTGGGTACAATGCCATCTTCAGACATTGAATGAACAGGTTCAGTCAGGAGAATTTTGGCGCGTCAGACATTTCCATTAATTTGTATTGCTAAATTTTTTGATGGAGAATGACCTACTCGGAACTCCCAAAAGCAGGGTATTGATAGAAAAGGAACCATTTTGCTCAAAAATAACATTTTGAGTTTTGAGGGTTTTCAGGAAATGGGAATGAGTTTTGGTATATTTACCGAAATAAGAACACTCATCCGAACCCTGAAGCCACATAATTAAGCTGCGTCATATGAACAGGAAATTTATTGGAATTATTGTACTTCTTGGTTTGATGTTTACTCTTAGCTCTGGTCTGGGCTTTGCACAAAGTGGCGCTGCTCAATCAGGAGAAATTACTGTGGTGCTGGAAAAAGAGGCAGAGCGCTTTCCGATTTTCCTCAACCAGCCTGAGGGGAACGTTGTGACGGTATGCGGTCTCGAGCCTGGCAATATGTATCACATCATTGGCTCTATCGATGAGCCTGGAGGCAAGACCTCGTTTATATTTGACCCTGTGGATCCTGATCAAAAAATCCTCGATGATGGCAAGGGCGGGGTTTTTGTAAAAGCCTTTGAATCCTGTCTCTCTCTTAATTTGGATGTAAACGGATGGACTTATGGAAATGAAATCGAATGGTTTTATTTGACAGTTGCACCAGCTGAAGGTAAGCCCAAGGCACCCTCTCCAAATCGTTCATTGATGGTAGATCAAAACTACACAGCTCAGGAACTGGTTGAAGATATTTTCATCGGGGGCAGTTGTTTCGACGTCCAGAATATCATTCCGATCGGACCGGATGCCGGACGTGGGTATTTCACAGGTGCTTCAGCGCTTTTTGGATTTGATGACGGTGTCATTCTTGCGACGGGTACAGCAACAAATTGCGAAGGTCCGAATACTGGAGAGGGCGTTGGAAACGCCATAGGTGGGGGCTCAGACGCTGATCTCCAGAGCCTTGCATCTTTTAGTACATTCGATGCCGTAGGATTGGAATTTGACTTTACGCCCACTGTGGATCAGATTTCCTTTGAATTTGTGTTTGGGTCTGAAGAGTATTGCGAGTGGGTCAACACCCAATACAACGATGTTTTTGGATTTTTTATCAGCGGTCCGGGTATCAATGGTGTTTACTCCAATAATGCAATCAACCTGGCCACAGTGCCCAATAATGGCTCCCCAATCAGCATTAAATCGATTAACACAATTGCAAATTCTGGATTTTTCAATCCCAATGCCAATAGTTGTGGTGGCTTTACAAACCCGAACGACATCGAATATGATGGGTACACCATTACCATGGTTGCGGTCGCAGATGTGATTCCTTGTGAAACATATCACATCAAGTTGGTCATCGCAGATGGCTCAGATGCCATTCTTGATTCTGGGGTTTTCCTCAAAGCCAATAGTTTCAATGCCGGCGGAACAGCCGGTGTCGAACTCGCCCCGCCCATTTCGTCTGGTGGAATTTTCTACGAAGACTGTGATGAAGGCTTTCTCATTTTTTCCAGGGAGACGAATATTGATTTAGAATTGCCTCTCGATATTTTCTTCACCATCAGCCCATTTAGTACAGCCACGGCCGGTGCTGATTACACACCCCTTGTGCCACCGCTGACCATTCCGCCTTTTCAGGATACCATTATGATTCCGCTGAATATCATCAACGACGGCATTACTGAAGGGCAGGAGACGATTATTTTGAGAATGGAAAACTCCTGCAGCTGTTTTAATGATTCGGTCGTGATCGTGATCAACGATGTGCCTGAACTGATTGCAGAAGTTGAAGATGTGACAGTCTGTGGAGATGATCCTGCATCCTTGTCGGTGACAGCAATGGGGGGTGTGGGAATGGAATATGAATATATGTGGCAGGATGGGCAGACCGGTACCAGTGTGACCCTCGATAATCCGCAAGCGGGTCCATATTCTGTTACTGTGACCGATGAATGTGGTCAGGACGAGGTCGCAACTGCCATGATTACAGTGGTGCAGCCTCCAGAGGGTACGGCTATTCTTGAAGGCAATGATTTTGTGTGCAATGGCTCACCGTCTACTTACATTCAACTGGATCTGATTGGGGAACCCCCATTTACAATTTCCTACACCCTTGACGGGTTTCCCATGCCGCCTATCCAAACGGCCGTGACGCCATATGCCTTTGAAGTATCAACACCGGGTCTGTATACATTTACCATAATTGTAGACAATACCGGATGCGTCGGTGAGATGGAAGGGGAGATACTCATTAATGAGGTCATTATGGAGTCTTTGCTCATCGGCAACGATGCCAGCTGCCCGGAGGTCAATGACGGATGGGTCGAATCGGTGACCTTGACAGGTACGCCTCCTTATGACTATGCATGGAGCGAGGGAAGTATCGGAACACCTTCCATTTATGGGCTGCCAGCTGGTACCTACACGGTTACCGTGACTGATGCCTTTGGGTGTTTCGGTGAGGAAAGCATTGATATTGATGTGGGAGAGGCTCCGGAGCCTCTCATTCAGATTCTCCAGGAAGTCAGTTGCGTTGGCGATGATGGCATCGTGCTGGCTTCTGCACCTAACCAGCCCATTTTCGCAAACCTCTTTTATGAGTGGAGTAATGGGGCCAATACCGATCAGAATTCTGGCCTTACAGGGGGTACTTACATTGTCACCGTTACAGAAGCCTCAGGCTGTTTTGGAATTGATACCATTACCCTTGATCCCCCAGAGTCCTTTAATACTGATGCTCAGGGATTCGGACTGGCAACGTGTTTTCAACCGTTTGCAGGTACAGCTGATGTTGAGGCAACTGACGGTCTTGAACCTTACTCATTTGAATGGAGCACAGGTGACACCATCCAAAACCCTGCTGGTCTCGGTGCAGGGTTCCATTATGTCACAGTAACCGATGCAGATGGGTGCCGGGAATTTGATACGGTCTTTATTCAGAGTGATCAGGTGATTCCTGATTTGTCTATTCTTACTCCGGACAGCATTGACTGTCTCAGCCCTTCAGTGGTTCTTGATGCGAGTGGCTCCAGTCAAGGACCTGAGTTTACCTTTTTCTGGACGACAGCAAACGGAACCATTTTAAGTGGTGCGTCGACCCCGATTGCTACCGTTGGCAGCGATGGTCTGTATACGCTTCAGATCATCGATGAGTCGAACGGGTGTGATACCGTGGCCTCAGTCCCTGTTGACGACCTGACGTTCATTCCTCAGGTAAGCATTTCACAATCGGACATTCTCAATTGCTCTGTCACTGAACTAACTCTGCCAACCTCCGTGAATGCGCTTGGTTCAGATCTGGATATTCAATGGTCAACCACCGGAGGTCAGTTTGTTGCCGGGACTGACAGTCTTGATCCCATCGTGAATGCCCCCGGCCTATATGAGGTCACCATCGTGGACCAACTAAACGGATGTGTGGGAACAGCCACTGTGACCATCGGGCAGGATATTGTGGCACCGATAGCCTCCGCGGGCCCGGATGATGTGCTGAACTGCAATGTCAGTTCCGTATTTCTGGACGGAAGTGGCTCCTCACAAGGTCCTGAATTCAGCTACCAATGGTTCAGCCCTGATGGCAATCTGATTGACGGAGATTCTACACTCAACCCGGAAATTGCAAGTAATGGATTGTATATTCTTCAGGTTACTGATACAGACAATGGATGTGTGTCTACAGACTCCGTCCTGATTTCCCTCAGCCTGGAAGTCCCCAATTCAAATGCAGGGGTTGACACCCTTGTGACCTGTGCCATTACCCAGGTGCAACTTGATGGCTCCCTGTCTGATCAGGGTGGGAACCTGACGTATCAGTGGACGACACCAGATGGAAACATCGTCAGTGGGGCTGATGGCCTGACACCATTGGTCGATCAACCCGGGGATTATCAGTTGCTAGTTACCAATCTAGACAATGGCTGCTCGAGCATCGATATAGTGACGGTGGATATTGATACTACCTCGCCGCTTGCCATTGCCGGGCCAAACCAGATTCTCGATTGCGGGGTGACCAGTCTCAGCCTCAATGGGACTGCTTCTGATTCAGGCCCTCAGTATGTATACAACTGGACAACTGTTGGCGGCAACATTGTCAGTGGTGGTGCAACCACAGAGCCGGTCATTGACAATGAGGGACTGTATATTCTGGAGGTATTGAATACAGACAACGGATGTAGTGCCTCTGATGAAACCAACGTCGGCCTCGATGCTGATATCCCTCTTGCAGATGCTGGCGCACCCGATACCCTCACCTGCGCCATTCCAGAATTGAATCTGAATGCCACTGCCAGCACCGGTCCTGAAATTATCTATGAATGGATCACCGTGGATGGCAACATTCTCAGCGGAGGAAATTCGCTCTCTCCTCTGGTAAATGCAGCTGGCACTTACGTGCTCTCAGTGACTGACACATCCAATGGATGCCAAAATCTGGAAGAGGTCGTGATATCCATTGATACCCTTGCTCCAGTGGCTGATGCCGGCCCTCCTTCGGAAATAAACTGCGACCAGCCAATTTATCAGCTGGACGGATCAGGCTCTTCCATCGGAACGGATTTCATTTACCTATGGACAACCTCTGACGGCAGTCTCATTGATGATCCGGGACTTCTCCAGCCCTCTGTGGATTCTGGCGGAACGTATCAAGTGCTGGTGACAAACACTGATAATGGCTGTTCATCGACAGCCGAGGTGACCATTGGCCAGAATTATTCCATTCCGGTGGCTGTTGCAGGACCGGGGGCAGAGCTGAACTGCCTGCTGCTCGAATACACCCTTGATGCGACCGGTGCCTCCTCCAGCCCGTCAATCATCTACGAATGGTCGACTTCTGATGGGAATATTCTCTCTGGTACAAATACCATCAATCCGGTTGTCGACGAGCCGGGTACGTATACCATCTTGGTGCTGGATACTGCCAACGGTTGCTCCTCCACAGCATCTGTGGTGATAACCCAGGATGCCAACCAGCCCATTTCAGATGCAGGCCCTCAGCAAACACTGACATGTGATGTAACCTCTTTGTCTCTCAATGGGACTGCATCTTCTGTCGGTCCCCAATACAGCTATAATTGGGTCACTTCTAATGGAAACATCGTTTCAGGAGGAAACACCCTGACGCCAGAAATCGATCAGCCCGGTCTCTACCAGCTCGAGGTCTTTGACCAAAGCAACAATTGCACAGTGATTTCTGCCGTAGAAATTCTTCAGGATATTCAGGCTCCGAATATCGGCATTGCCCTCCCTGAAACGCTCTCTTGTGTGGTTCTGCAGACCCAGATTGACGCTTCGGGGTCATCTTCCGGTACTGACTTTAGTTATGAATGGCAAAC
>CAZMSQ010000024.1:31839-34132 GCA_964569025.1 uncultured Saprospiraceae bacterium
TTGCCACAGCAGTTGTCGGTGAAGATGTGGAGGTGCCTCAGTTGAGCATCACTGGTCCCGACCTTTTGACTTGTAATATTCTGTCTGTAGATCTCACAGTCGGGATTTCTTCTTCCAACCCCGATTTTACAGAAGTATGGACCAACCCAGACGGAATTGATGTGGGCTTCGGGCCTGATTTGACTGTCAGTGAGCCTGGAATCTATACCGTAACGGTCGAAGACGATTTCAATGGCTGCATCAATACGCAGACCTTCACTGTCAATCAGGATACAGTTTCGCCTACTGCTGAAGCTGGTCCGACCGGTCTCCTGAACTGCGAGGTAACCACTCTTCAATTGAATGGAAGTCAGTCGTCATCAGGCGCACTCTATGCATACAATTGGAGTACTCCTGATGGATCTATTCTGAACGGTCAAACCACCCTCTTGCCGACCATTGATAATCCGGGGCAGTACATGCTTTTAGTGACAAATACATTCACTGGCTGTACATCAACTGATGTGGTTCAGATCGATGAGGACGTAGTTCCGCCGGCAGTTGATGCCGGCCCTGAGCCAGTACTCACCTGTGCTGACCCAACACTGACTTTGTCAGCCACAGCTTCTGCTCCGGCTCCACTTTCCTATGCATGGTCTACTCAGGGAGGCCAGATTGTATCGGGCCAGAACGCATTGATTCCAGTTGTCAGTGAGCCAGGCCTGTATATCCTGACTGTTACAAACCAGGAGAATAAGTGTCAAAGTGTGGATTCAGTAATCGTGAATCAAAATATTATTCCGCCCTCAATACAGATCGGACTGAGCGGAGGCAATCAGCTTGATTGTGATACAGAGACGCTCACATTGGTGGGTACCGGATCATCCGGGCAAGGTCAGATCAGTTATGCATGGAGTACTACCAATGGAAATTTTGTCAGTGGTACCTCCTCGGGTACACCGGTCATTGATGCTCCTGGAATCTACGAACTCGTCATTACCGATAGTGAAAATGGCTGTACAACAGTCGGTGATATCACGATAACCCAGGATTTGACTCCACCGGTCGTTGTCATTCAACCTCCGTCTATTCTGACATGTGCAGTCACGGAAGTTTCTATTGATGCAAGTAGTTCATCGTCCGGATCAGCGTTTGCCTATGATTGGTTTACCCTCAACGGCAATATAGTCTCAGGTGGTACAACCGCCCAGCCAGTGGTTGATGAGCCTGGCCAGTACACGTTAGTCGTAACGAACACAGAGAATGGTTGCAGCACGACGGGTGTGATTGAGGTCGATCAGGATATTCAAGCACCAGTAGCTGCAGGATTTGCAACCAATGTGTTGGATTGCGTGATCGAACAGGTTGGAATCAATGCCACCGGATCTTCAGCGGGTGCATCGTTTGTCTATCAGTGGTCGACTGTCGATGGAGTGATTGTGTCAGGAGAGACTTCATTGAACCCTGTTGTCAGCGAGGCTGGTATTTACACACTCGTGGTCACCAATACAGTTAATGGCTGCACATCTTCAACAGATGTGCTGGTGCGCCGCGATCCAAACGTACCGGAGGCCATGAATTTCGACGTTCGAAATCTGATCTGCCATGGGGATCTGGCAGACTTTTCCGTCATCGAGGTCATCGGTGGGACACCCCCGTATCTGTACGCGCTTGATAATGGTCCTCTGACCGCAGAGAATATTTTCCGCGACTTGCAGCCGGGCGAATACATGATAACCGTTCAGGATGCAAACGGCTGTGAATTGACTGAGACACTCATCATTGAAGATGTCCCGGAAATGTCACTCAGCCTCCCTGAAGACATTCAGCTTGTCCTCGGCGACGGTGCCCAAGGCACTCGAATCATTGCCCAGATGAACCCTCCGGTTGACAGTACCTATGAAGTGATCTGGTCACCAACTGATTTCCTCATTTTCGATGGCAATCCCTTGGCGCCCCTCATTTCTGATAGCATTTATGGCACCGTCAATTACAATCTGACAATTATCAACAGGTGGGGCTGTTTGGTCAGCGATGACATTCTCGTTCATGTCGAAAAGCCGCGCGAGGTCTTTATCCCGAATGTGTTCAGTCCCAACAATGACGGCAATAACGATTTTGTCTGGATCTCCGGGGGCAGGGATGTCGAGCGTGTGATTTCCTTCCTGATTTTCAATCGGTGGGGAGAAAAGGTGTATGAGGTTCGCAATTTTGATCCTCGCACATTCGATCCGGCGAATGGATGGGATGGGTCATTCAGGGGGCAACAAGCCAACCCTGCAGTCTACGTGTATGTAGCAGAAATTGAATTTAT
>CAZMSQ010000025.1:0-9780 GCA_964569025.1 uncultured Saprospiraceae bacterium
ACTATAGTGGTCGGACGACTATAGTGGTCGGACGACTATAGTGGTCCGACCAGTTGGGGTAATTGAAGGGCGGGGTAGTTGGTTGGAATCGGTGTATATTTGTAAGGATGTGAAAAAAAAACTGACGATTATGGAAAAAGAGCATTCAATGGGAGCAGGGGATTTGCTGGATTTAATCAAGCGGAGGCGGTCGGTTTTTCCGCCGGCGTATAATGGGAAGGAGATTGAACGGGAGGTGATTGAGGAGATTTTGGAGGCTGGGCAGTGGGCGCCGAATCACTATCGTACAGAGCCGTGGCGCTTTCATGTGATTCAGGGGGAGGCCAAAAAGAGGTTGGGCGAGTTTATTGCCGAGTTTTACAAAGGACATGCGCTGAAAGCATTATTTTCTGAGGCAAGGTATAACAAGAAGCTCAGGAACCCGCAGTTGTCGGCGGCGGTTATTGCGATTTGCATGAAGGCAAATGGACGGCTGAAACCCCCGTATTGGGAAGAGATTGCAGCGGTTTCGTGTGCGGTCCAGAATATGTGGCTGATGTGCACTGCACGTGGGATTGGAGCTTATTGGGGGACACCCGGAGTTGAGAGGGATGCGGGTGAGTTTTTGGATCTCCAGGAAGGTGAAGAGTGCCTTGGGTTTTTCTTTATGGGGTATACCGATGAGCCGTGGCCTGAGGGCAAGCGAGAAGGGCTTGAGGGGAAGGTTGTATGGATGGATACTTGAGAAAATAATCATACCTTTGCGTCGCAAAACGCAAACCAATCATTTTCCAACAGAAAATCTATACATTATGGGTAACACTCTGATCATGATCCTGCCCCTTTTGGGTGTTGTAGGACTGATTTATACCTTTTGGCGCTCTGCCTGGGTGAACAAGCAGGAGGTGGGGACAGAACGGATGGCGACCATCGCGAAAAATATTGCTGATGGTGCCATGGCCTTTCTCAAGGCAGAATATCGCGTGCTGGCTATTTTTGTAATTGCAGTGGCCATTTTGCTGGCTGTCAGCGGGAATACCGAAGGATCATCTCCGCTCGTGGCGCTTTCATTTATCATTGGTGCTATTTGTTCGGCTCTTGCTGGCTTCATCGGTATGCGTGTTGCTACCAAGGCCAATGTGCGCACGACCAATGCGGCACGGACTTCTTTGGGGAAGGCGCTTGAGGTAGCTTTTGCCGGGGGCTCTGTGATGGGTCTTGGTGTGGTCGGATTGGGTGTGCTTGGATTGGGGACCCTGTTATTGCTGTACAGCAATATGTTTGGAGTGGATACAGTCGAGAATGTGAATAGAGTCATCACTGTCATTACCGGCTTCTCGTTTGGAGCGTCTTCTATTGCTCTGTTTGCGCGCGTGGGTGGAGGAATTTACACCAAGGCGGCAGATGTTGGTGCTGACCTTGTCGGCAAAGTCGAAGCTGGGATTCCTGAAGACCACCCGCTGAACCCTGCTACAATCGCTGACAACGTTGGCGATAATGTGGGTGATGTGGCTGGCATGGGTGCTGACCTCTTTGAATCATATGTCGGGTCAATCATCGGAACCATGGTCCTTGGTGCTGTTTTCATTGGCACCGGAGGATTCGAGACATCGAATGATTTCGGCGGACTGAACGCTGTGCTGCTGCCGCTTGTGCTTGCCGGTGTTGGAATTCTGACTTCAATCATCGGGACATTCTTTGTGCGTGTCAAAGAAGGTGGAAACCCTCAAAAAGCTTTGAATCGCGGAGAGTTTATCTCTTCTGCCATCATGCTGATTGCCACCATTGGCATTGTCAACTGGATGCTGCCGGCAGAGTGGACATCCGGAGGAACTGAATATTCAGGGCTCGGCGTCATCCTCGCAGTGGTCTTTGGTCTGGTGGCCGGATTGCTGATAGGTTTGATTACAGAATATTATACCGGAACGGGAACGAAGCCAGTTCAGGGCATTGTGAACCAGTCGGTGACGGGATCTGCGACGAATATCATCGCGGGTCTTGGTGTGGGAATGCAGTCAACTGCCATTCCGATTGTCATCCTTGCAGCAGCCATTATCGGGGCACACCACTTTGCAGGCCTCTATGGTATTGCCATCGCTGCAGTTGGTATGCTTTCAAATACAGGGATCCAGTTGGCGGTTGATGCCTATGGTCCTGTTTCAGATAATGCCGGGGGTATCGCCGAAATGGCAGACCTGCCGAAGGAGGTGCGCGGACGGACTGATAAGCTGGATGCAGTTGGAAACACGACTGCTGCAATCGGGAAAGGTTTTGCAATTGGCTCAGCTGCTCTGACAGCCCTGGCATTGTTCTCTGCATTCATGACAACGGCTAAGATAAATACCATCGATATTGCCAATCCTGTCGTGATGGCAGGCTTATTCCTAGGAGGTATGCTTCCGTTCCTGTTCTCTTCACTCGCCATGGGTGCGGTTGGACGGGCTGCCATGGACATGATCCAGGAGGTACGCCGTCAGTTTCAGACCATTCCTGAGTTGACCGCTGCCCTTGATGCCATGCGTCGCAATGAAGGTACTGATGTCAAGGAATGGAGCGATGCTGATCAGAAGATTTTCCACGCCGCTGACGGAAAAGCCGAATACAGCAAATGTGTTGAAATCTCGACAAAAGCTTCCATTCGTGAGATGATTGTACCGGGTCTTGTCGCCGTAGTCTCACCTGTGGCAGTTGGATTCCTCGGTGGTGCCGAGATGCTGGGGGGCCTTCTGGCTGGAGTGACTGTCTCCGGAGTGCTGATGGCCATCTTCCAGTCGAATGCCGGTGGTGCCTGGGACAACGCCAAGAAAATGTTCGAAGAAGGGGTGGAAATTCAAGGAGAGAAATATTTCAAGGGCTCTGAACCCCACAAGGCAGCTGTTGTGGGTGACACGGTTGGTGATCCGTTTAAGGATACCTCCGGACCATCACTCAATATCTTGCTGAAGCTGATGTCAGTCGTTGCATTGGTCATCGCGCCATTCCTCGTCGGATAAAACCCACTCTGGCCTGAGGCACAGTTGTGTCTTCGGTGGACAGGTGATACATTTCAGACAATCCCGCTGCGCACCTTGCTGCGCAGTGGGATTGTTGCATATCTGGAATCCCCCTCTGCGTCTCGCATTTTCTACTCCAACTCCTCATCTGGTTAGTCGCACAGGTGCATCCGGTCGCTTCTGCCCCCCTCTTATTTACAAGACACTCAGGAGTTGCGAAAAAACCGTTCATCTGTTGTACCTTTGCACTTTCTTAAGCAAATCTTACACCATTATGTCTTTGCGCACCATACAGACGGCTCTGATCTCTGTGTATCACAAAGACGGGCTTGAACCTGTGTTGAAGGCCCTTGAGCGTCTCGGTGTGTCAATCTGGTCTACCGGAGGCACCCTTGATTATATCAAAGGCCATGGCATGGAGGCCAATTCAGTAGAGTCACTGACTTCCTACCCGTCTATTCTTGACGGGCGCGTCAAAACGCTCCACCCCATGGTGTTTGGTGGCATTCTTGCTCGGCGTGAGTCTGAAGACCACCTCAGTCAGTTGCAGCAGTACGGGATTCCGCCATTCGATTTGGTGATTGTCGATTTATATCCGTTCGAGCAAACGCTCGCATCTACTACCGACGAGGCTGCCATCATCGAAAAAATCGACATTGGAGGTATCTCCCTCATTCGCGCAGCTGCCAAGAATTACCGCGATGTGGTGATTGTGGCATCAAGAGATAAATACAGTCATTTTCTGGAAATTTTGGATGGTGAGAATGGCAGTACCACACTTGCCCAGCGTCAGGAATTGGCAGCCCATGCTTTCGCCGTTTCTTCTCAATATGACACTGCCATTTACGGATACTTCAGCAGAGATCAGGCGCTTCCCGAATTCAGGTATGCCGAAACATCCGGCCGGGAGTTGCGGTACGGCGAAAACCCCCACCAGCGTGGTTGGTTTCATGGTCCGCTCGAGGAGCTCTTAGAGCCGATGCAGGGGAGGCCATTGTCCTACAACAACCTGATTGACATAGATGCCGCTGTGCAGCTGATGAGGGAGTTTCAGCACGGAGACCCCGCTTTTGCAGTGCTCAAACACACGAATCCCTGTGGACTGGCCCAGCGGCCCACCCTCGGAGAGGCCTGGGAGGCTGCCCTTGCCGGCGACCCCGTTTCAGCATTCGGGGGCATCCTGATTTGTAATCGTCCGCTGGATGCTGAGACTGCGCAGGCCATCAATAAGCTGTTCTACGAGGTACTAATTGCACCGGCGTTTGAAGAAGGTGCGCTCGAAGTGTTGGGACGAAAGAAAAAGAGAATTGTCCTGCAAATCAAATCCTTCGATGTGCCCGGTCGGGTTTTTCGCAAGAATCTGAACGGGGTGATTGAGCAGGAAACAGACCTGCGGCAGGAGGGGGCAGCAGATTTGCAGACGGTGACCTTGCAGGAACCAACGGTCAGAGAGCAAGAAGACTTGCTCTTTGCGATGATTGCAGCAAAGCACCTGAAATCCAACGCCATTGCATTGGTGAACGACCGGCAGCTGCTCGGTATCGGGTGCGGGCAAACCTCGCGGGTTGATGCGCTCCGTCAGGCCATCGCAAAAGCCACGCAATTCGGGTTTGACCTCACGGGAGCTGTCATGGCTTCCGACGCATTCTTCCCGTTTCCGGACTGTGTTGAAATAGCCGATAAAGCGGGAATAAAAGCCGTGATTCAGCCAGGAGGCTCAGTTAGGGATCAGGAAAGCATTGACTATTGTGATGCCCACGGCATGCGAATGGTATTCACCGGGGCACGGCATTTTCGGCATTAGGTCATCCGCTGGATATGGACCTGATTATCGACATAGGAAATACAAGAGCCAAAGCTGGCGTTTTTAGAGCAGGTAATTACATTGATGTTATCATTTTTGACCCTGATGATGGGCGGGCGCTGGCGGAAATGACCGGGCGCTGGAAGGTGCGGAGAATGGGGGTGAGTTGTGTTCGGGATGAAATCCCGGCTTGCGTGAGGGAATTGTTTGAGGAAATGGAGTATGTATTATTGATTGACCGGCACACACCGGTGCCAATAGAGAATGCGTACACCACTCCTGAAACCCTGGGCTCTGACCGCCTCGCTGCTGTTGTGGGTGCATGGGCTGAATTTGCGGAGAGACCCTGTTTGGTTATTGATGCAGGCACCTGCATCACAGCCGATCTCGTTGATGAGTGGGGGGTCTTTCGGGGAGGGAATATCTCACCGGGCATCGATATGCGCCTGCGGGCGATGTTCGAGCTGACAGCCCGCCTGCCCCTGGTGGAAAAGTCACCGCCTGAATCAGTGCTCGGACAGAGTACTGCCGAGGCCCTGAACAATGGTGCAAGTGGAGGGGCCGTCTTTGAAATGTCGGCCCTGTGCCGAAGCCTTCGGAAAACGTGGCCGGACCTGCAAGTCGTGGTGACCGGCGGCGATGCCGATTTTTTTGATAAACTGACCGACACAAGTGTGATACGACCACATTTGGTGCTGACCGGTCTGGAAAAAATAGTGTCCTACAATGCGGAGCAGATCCATTAAATTGTTGATTCTCGTGGCCAGCACTTGTGCGAGCGCGCTTGCACTGGCTCAGCCACAGACCAACTCCCCATACTCCCGCCTCGGGCTCGGAGATATCAACAGCCCCTACTTTACGGCGATCGAGCAGATGGGTGGACTCGGAGCTGCCTACCACGATTATTACCAGACCAATCTTGTGAATCCCGCCTCACTTGGCTTTCTGCGGGCTACTTCGTTCGAAGTTGGCATTGCCGCCGAGCAGATCGGGTGGAATGACAAGGGTCTTGATCAGGTTAATACTGTCCGACAAGGGAACCTCCAGTACCTGTCACTTGCTTTCCCAATGCGCAGTCCTCTGGAAGAGGTGCTGGAGCGCAAGACCCCCACGTCCTTCTGGACCATGGGTATCGCTCTGGTGCCTTACTCGACTGTTGGATACGAAATTGAGGCCACTTCGGAAGAGCCCGAAATTGGAGAGGTCAGCTATCTGTTCCGGGGAGAGGGTGGAAACTATCGCGTGTGGTGGAATAATGCGTGGCGCTACAAGAGCTTTTCAGTGGGGCTGGGATTGGGCTACCAATTCGGGAAAATTGAACGCCGACAGGAAATCGTTCCGGCAGATGTGCCATTCTCCTACCAAAACTCTATTGAAAACGATTTCAACATCAATGCGTTTCTATGGAACCTTGGCGTGCAATACGAGCATTTTCTGGATGCAAGTGCGGAGACCGATCTTTCGGCCCTCAAAAAGAGTCCGAGTCTGACTATCGGGGCCTACGGTCATTCAGCGACTTCGTTCAATACGCGAACTGACGATTTATGGCTCAAAGTAAATCTGTCCACCCAGCGAATTGATACTGTCTCGGTGCTCAATGCAGCAAGAGGAGAGGGCCGGTTGCCGGCAGAATTTGGGTTTGGAGTGATGTTTAGAAACAGGGACATCCTCAAGATTGGAGCCGATTTTGCCATGGCAACATGGAGTCAATACCGGAATGACGCCCGTCCCGGGGAGCAGCTCAGAGACACTTGGCGGCTGGGGGCGGGGGCTGAATGGAGTCCTGATCCAACGTCATACAATAATTTTGCAAAGCGACTGCGTTATCGCCTTGGCGCCCATGTCGGGACAGACCCTCGTTCTATCGGTGGCTCCCAGCTCACCATGGCCGGAGTCTCAATCGGGGTGGGTTTGCCGGTGGTGATGCGTCAGGATGTGTCATTCGTCAACGTCGGCTTTGAAATTGGCCGGCGAGGCAGCGCAGACGTGCTGCAGGGTACCTATGGGCGGGTGACACTCGGTTTTACCATGAATGATAATACCTGGTTTTACAAACGAAAATTTAATTAAAATGCAAAACCTGCTTTCCCTTTTGGCCGTTTCAGCCTGCCTGCTCAGCGCCACGCTGGCATCAGGACAATGTGACACCTGGGTAAATTCTCCCAATCAGGATGATGCGACTGATGCACATGTGCTATATGTGGCAGAGATGCAGAACCAGAATTATGATGCAGCCTATCCGCTTTGGAAAAGGGTCTTTGAATTGGCGCCCGCTGCCGATGGGCAGATGGACGTGCATTTTACGGATGGCGCGACCATTCTCAAATCTTTCTTTGAAAAGGAGACTGATGCTGCAAAGAAAAAAGAATATGCAGATCAGGCAATGGGGCTGTTTGACCAAGCCGTGCAATGCCTCGAGAGCGGAGCCATCAGGGTGCCGAATATGACTGCTGAAAAACGCACCGGATTTATCAGGGGGCGTCAAGCTTTCGACATGTTCTACACCTACCGCACGCCTTATGTGGAGGTAGAGAAGGTGCTCTATGAGGCCCTTCAAAAAAGTGGCATGGATGCCGAATATATCATCTTTTCTCCCTATGCTTATGTGATGGTGAATCTGTTTAGCGAGAAAGCCTTGCCGGCAGAGCGCATTCGGGAGGTACACGCCCGCCTCAATGAGATAGGGGAATATCAGGTGGCCAAAAACGGGCCTTACAGAGATTACTACCAGCAGGCCATAGATGCTATGAATGCCACGATTGAACCAATTGAGCTCTACATTTACGACTGTGCGTACTTCAAGGAAAAATTCAAGCCTGAATTTGAGTCCAATCCGGAAGACTTCGAGCGCATGAAAATTATGATTGCGACGCTCAAGAAGCAGGGATGTCCGGAAGACGATGCTTTTCTTGCAGATCTGGAGGGTCGGTACAAGGGGTATGCTGACAGTGTGAATGCGGCACGGCAGGCAGAGTTTGAGGCTAATAACCCAGGGTATGTGGCGAGGAAGTTGTACGAGGAGGGGAAATATCGGGAAGCCATTGGAAAATATGAAGAGGCGTTGGAGAAGGAGGAAGATCAAGAGAAAAAGGCTGAGTATCTGCTTGGCATTGCCTCTATCCAATACCGCAAGCTCAACGAATATGGCAAGGCCCGGACGAATGCCCGCGAGGCGGCGCAGCTTAAGGGTAACTGGGGTGCCCCCTACATGCTGATTGGAGACATGTATGCCAACAGCTCGCGTTCCTGTGGCTCAGACAAAGACGGCTGGGGCCAGTCGCTCGCCGTGCTTGCTGCCATCGAAAAGTACCGCTATGCCCGTGCCATTGACTCAGAAGTGGCTGCGGATGCCAACAAGAAGATCAGCTTGTACAACGACTCAAAGCCTTCCAGCGAAAACGGATTTCTGAGAAGTCTCAGCGAAGGGCAGAAGGTCAAGGTTGGGTGCTGGATCGGGGAGACGGTCACGCTGGAATATCGCTAACCGAGGCTGGCCCGGATCCCGGGCTGCGCCCTGAATCATCCGAATATGAAACGAATTGCCGTGTGGGTTTTTGTCCTCGTGGCTACGGCCGTGCTGCTGAATTCCTGCTCACCACAATCCGCACCGCCTGCGGCGCCTGAGGAATCAGCAAATACACCGCCGCCACCGACTGCGCCTGAGGGGTGTCGCACCTTTGCCTCGACGCCTGATGGTGACGAGGCGACAGATCAATACGTGCTCTATCGGGACCAGATGGCAATCGGTGATTATGACGCAGCCTTTCCGATGTGGAAGTACGTCTACGAAAAGGCTCCCGATGCCGATGGCCAACGCAATACGGTCTACACTGACGGCGTGCGAATCTACACTCACTTGTTCAGCCAGTCAAAAGATACTGCTGAGCAGCGTTTGTTCAAGGATACGGTGATGGCAATTTATGACGCTTCGCTGTCCTGCTACGGCAAAACCCCCAGAGACCGCGCGCTCGTAAATGGCATGAAGGCATTTGATGCGTACTACACATTTGGCGCATTCATTGATCAAGGAGAAACCTTCCGTCTGTTTGAGTCAGCTTTTGACAGTCTTGGCAGGGAAGTCCCCGCATTCATCTTCAATCCCTTTACTGCCCTGTTGGTTGACCGTTTTCTGGCAGGTGATCTCATGCTGGAGGAGGCCCGTGAGTGGGCGGCGCTGCTCCCTGCGTTGATTGCAGACAGAAAATCAGAACTGACTGATCGTCAGTGGCTGGATGAGGGGTGGGATATTGTGGAGGGCTATGTGCCCGGGAGGCTCGAGGCGCTCGAAGGGGAGGAAGGGTTTTTCGATTGCCAGTATTTTCAGGACAAGTACCTCCCCGAATACCGGGCCAATCCTGATGACTGCGAAGTCCTGAAACTGGTTTACGGCCGTCTGCGCTGGGGTCAGTGTGATCCGGAAGCTCCGGTGCTAATGGAAATGTGGCAAAAGATGATCAATCAGGAGTGTATTGTCATTCAACAGGGCACTTCTGCCTCTGCAGAGGGCAAGCAATGCCTCCAGGAGGGAAACTACACCTGTGCTGTTGAAAAATTCAAAGTCGCCGCAGAAGAAACCGATGATGCCGAGAGAAAGGCCCAATACTACCAGCTGATTGCCAAGATCTATTATTCCGGCCTCAAGCGTTATGCCCCCGCACGCACCTTCGCCTACAAAGCCGCTGAGCAGCGCCCGGATTGGGGCGAACCATGGCTGCTTATTGGCAAGCTGTACGCTTCCTCAGGCCCTCTCTGTGGCCCCGGCCGCGGCTGGGATTCCCAGATTGTCACCTGGCCCGCCATCGACAAATGGAAGTATGCAAGGTCCATTGACCCAGAAGTGCGCGATGAAGCATCGCGCCTGATAACTTATTATGAGCAGTTTATGCCCACCAAAGAAGATATTTTCCTGCGCACCCTGAAGGAAGGAGATTCATTCAGAGTAGGCTGCTGGATTCAGGAGACCACGACCATTCGCGCAGCGAAATAAGTGAAAAGTGAAAAGTG
>CAZMSQ010000025.1:9880-30448 GCA_964569025.1 uncultured Saprospiraceae bacterium
TTGGCCTTGCGGGTTTGGAATGAACCAATACCCTGCGAAGCGTCCTGTGGAATTTCAGCCCCATCGGGGCATCATCTTATTAGCAAGATTGAGGGTAAAGCAACATGCTACATCGTAGCGATATCTCAAAAATCAAAATGCCGTCAAAGAACCAGAAACAACCAAAAAATAAAAGCCTTTTGGACGACGAAGTCGTCCAAAAGGCTCATCATGCTCATTTCACATACAAGTACAATGAAATAAAGCATATAAATAATTTATAATTATTAATTCATAATTTTTAATTCCCAATAAAACCTTCTTCTTCTCACGCCGGCACGGTCAGTGCTTCAAGTTGCTGAATCATGACCTGCTTGGGCTGGACGCCGGCAGCGCGCCATTTGGCTTCTCCGGACTGGAAAATCATGACAGTTGGGATGCTCATGATACCGAGAGCGCTGGCGAGTTGCTGGTTGCGGTCGACATCGATTTTAACGATGGTGACTTTGTCGCCCATTTCCTTTTTGATTTCCTCGATCATTGGGGAGAGCATGCGGCAGGGACCGCACCAGTCTGCATAAAAATCAATCAGGACCGGCTTTTCGCTATCGATGAGGTCTTTGAAACTTTTCTGTGCCATGTAACATACATTCAGGTGGTGAACAATCATTTGCTGGTGCAAAGGTAGGGGCATCGGTCACGGATGTCTGTGACATTGCTTACAGAAGGTTGGAAAAGTCAGGCGTTTTGTGTGGGCCTGATGGTTACTACTTATCGTCGCCGAAGAAGGCGATGATGCGGTCGGCCAATTCGAGACCGATATTGCGCTGGGCTTCGAGAGTGGCGGCGCCGATATGGGGGGAGAGGGAGACGCGATCGTGTTCGAGCAATTCTTGCCGGGGGGAGGGCTCAGTCTCGAACACATCGATGCCGGCACCGGCTAATTTCCCGGAATTGAGGGCTTCGATCAGGGCGTCTTCATCTGTGGTGCCGCCTCTGGCGCAGTTGATGAAAATGACCCCGTTTTTCATTTTTGCAAATTCTTCGGCTCCGATAACCGGGCTGCCGGTGTAAGGGACATGCAGGGAGATGAAATCCGAACGGGTCAGGAGCTCATCGAGGCCGACGGTTTGCAGTTTGACGGAGAGGTCAATCTGGTCGTTGTTGAACAGGTCTATGCCGATGCTCATTTCGTCAATCAGCGGGTCGGAGGCAAGCACGTGCATGCCCATCCCGAGCCCGATGCGGGCTGTTTCGCGGCCTATGCGGCCAAAGCCGATGACTCCAAGGGTTTTCCCTCGAAGCTGGATGCCATTTGAGTAGGCTTTTTTTAGAGCTTTAAAAGCCTGCTTCCCCTTTCGGGGCATTTCGCGGTTGGCGAGGTGCAGACTGCGCGCCAGCGTAAACATATGCCCGAAGGCCAGTTCTGCAACAGCCTCGGATGAAGCTGCTGGGGTATTCATCACTTCGATATGCTGACTTCTGGCATACTCGTGGTCGATGTTGTCGAGCCCTACGCCACCTCGGGCAATTATTTTGAGGTTGGGGCACAAATCAATCAGTGACCGCCGAACCTTGGTGGCGCTGCGCACAATAATGACATCGTAGACAGGGAGCCGCGCAGCGAGTTCGTCCTGCGGAACTTTCTCAGTGTCTACCAGGTAACCGGCCTCTTCAAGAAGCATTTTCGCATCGCTGTGGATGCCGTCGTTGGCCAGAATCTTTATCATGATTGTGATGTTTGGAGAAAAAGGGTAAGAATGACAAGACAAAGAAAGTGAATTTTGCAGATACACCAAACAGTGCTTTTCTGAAATATCCGGATGACCCGAGGCGTTTGTGAGGTTGTTTGGTGATTTTTTCTCATATTTGAAGGGTTTTCTTGAAGGTGTGAGCCCTGCCATCTTGTCGCGCTTTCTAGGATGTCCAAATATTGTCTACCACATGGCCGTGAGCAATTCAAAAAGATCTCCAGTGAATCAGCGCAAGCCGGCCTGGCGCCGTATCATCCGGGGTGCCTGGATGCTTGCTGCACTGGGTATCCTTTCTGTGATATTGCTATTTGTGGCATTATCTTTTCAGGACCTCCCCACATTTGATGAGCTGGAGAATCCGCGCCGTAAGCTGGCCTCTGAGGTGTACGATGTGCAGGGGGAACTACTTGGTCGTTATTATTTTGAGAATCGCGTACAGGTTGATTATGACGACATCAACCCCTTTCTGGTCAAGGCCCTTGTTTCCACGGAAGATGAGCGCTTTTTCAGCCACTCTGGCATAGACGCCGAGGCGCTTGGTCGGGTTTTTGTCCGGACTGTCCTGCTTGGTAACCGGAGTTCAGGGGGGGGTAGTACGATTACTCAGCAGCTGGCTAAACTGCTGTATTCGAGCAGAAACTTTGCTGGGATGAGCCGTCTGGAACGGGCCACATCTTTGGTGAGCAGGAAACTTAAAGAGTGGATTACCGCAGTCAAGCTGGAACGCAGCTACACCAAGGAGGAGATCATCGCCATGTATCTCAATGAGTTCGACTTTATCTATGATGCATTCGGCGTGGAAGCTGCTGCCGAGACCTATTTTGGCAAACCACAAAAGGACCTCAAAATCGAAGAGGCGGCACTGCTGGTCGGCATGCTCAAGAACCCATGGCTTTTCAATCCGGTTCGGTTTCCGGATACATCACTCTATCGCCGGATGGTAGTGCTCAAGCAGCTGGAACGCCACGGTTACCTGACCCGAACCGAGTACGATTCACTCAAGACTTTGCCTCTCAATCTGGCCTTTGACCGTCGCACTCACTTGACGGGGCCGGCCCCGTATTTCCGGATGGAGCTCCGGGAGCAACTGAAGGAAATACTCAGGGACAAGGTGAAGCCAGACGGGACACCTTACAATATCTACTCGGATGGCCTGAAAATTTACACGACCATTGACCTCAGGATGCAAAAGCATCTTGAAGAAGCCGCCACCGCTCACATGACAGCCCTGCAGGAGAAATTTCAACTCAGATGGCGGAATCTGGACCCATGGAAATACCGGCTTGAGACAACCACCGACTATGAAATGAGAATTCGCGAATTGACCCTTCGGCGCCTCATCTGGGAGTCGGAGCGGTATGCTGCTTTGCGTTCGAAAATTCTTGGTCCCGTACTCTCAAAGATCGGGGAGGTCGTTGACATCACGCTGACCAATACGGACATTCTGCGCATTCTCAGCGAGGCATCTTCCCCCGGCGCGCTCGACGAACTTATCAGGAAGGAGTACACTTCCCGGGAAAAGGCTGCCCAATACCGGGAAATTCTCAATTCCCCCCATATTGATGCCCTCAAAAAGGGTTGGAGTCAGCTTGAAAAGGCAACAGATGAGGCTTTTTCGACCCCGGTCGAAATGACTGTCTTTGCCTATACGCCATCGGGAGAGAAGGATACCATCATGACCCCTCTTGACTCCATCAAATACCTGAGGAGTTTTTTGCAGGTGGGCTCCATGGCGATGGACCCCTTGACCGGGCAAATCAGGGCATGGGTCGGAGGTATCAATTTCAAGTATTTTCAATATGACCACGTGACTTCAGACCGTCAGGTCGGCTCTACTTTCAAGCCATTTGTCTACGCCACAGCCATCGCTCTTCAGGGATTTTCGCCCTGCCATGAAGTGCCGGATATTCCGTACACGATTCATCCCGGTGAAGGCAACTTTGGGTTGGGTGAAGAATGGACCCCCGAGAATGCTTCCGGAGAATATTCGCGGGAGATATTTACCCTAAAGGAGGGATTGAGAAAGTCTAAAAATACGGTGTCGGTGTTTTTGATGAAAAACCTCGCTGATGCAGAGCCGGTTAAGCAGGTGGCTTCGAAGATGGGAGTTCCTGCAGATAAAATACCTGCGGTCCCCTCAATTTGCCTGGGGGCAGCTGATCTGAATGTGTTTGATATGACTGGCGCGTATGGGGTATTTGCCAACAATGGCATGTATAACGAGCCGGTCTTCATCAACTACATCGAAGATGCCAATGGCCGCACCATTTACAGCCCACGGCCAACCGACCGGGTGGTGCTGGAGCCAACTACAAACCATGTGATGGTGGAAATGCTGAAATACGCGGCAGGTTACATGGGCATGGAGAGTGAGGCCGGCGGAAAAACAGGGACCACCAACGACTATGTCGATGGCTGGTTTATGGGAATTACCCCCTCGCTGGTTGTGGGCACATGGGTTGGTGGGGAGAATAACTGGATCAGATTTCGAACCCTTGCGGACGGTCAGGGTTCAGTCATGGCCAAGCCAATATTCAAGGATTTCATCCGCCGTCTTGAGCAGGATCCAAAGTCCGGGTACGACAAAACCATGACCTTCATAAAGCCGCAGGGTGAACTGCCTATTCAGTTGGACTGTGAGCAGTACCGAACGAATCGCCTGCAGGGTCAGCTCGACTCTATCGAAAACGAACGATTTATCGATGATCCCTTTGCAGACGAAATCGGTCCGGGAGCAGGAAGGCGAGATCTGGATATGCAGGAGCTTCTGCGCCGTGAGCGGGGTGGTCAGGAAAGCGATGGGTAAACGAAAACGGCCACTGAGACTTCATTGGGCAGCAGCACTTTCCGGAATCTACACAGAGTCTTGAGCATCATGAGAAAGCCAGCATTTTCAATCATTCTCCTTTCTATTCTTTTTCTTGGTGGATGCATCCCGTATGAGGAGGAAATCCTGACTGATGTCCGAGTTGACTACACGGTGCCTGATATTCAGAAAGTTTACAACTTCAAGGACCGGTCATTGACTGACAGTTTGTTGCCGTACTTTGAGCATCCTGACCCGACCTACCGATATTTGGCGGCGCGGGCATTCTCCACGCTTCAGGACCCGACGGCCATTCCGCAGCTGTCGGCTTTGCTTTCTGATCCGGTTGAGCAGGTGCGTTGTGCGGCAGCGCATGCCATTGGACAGATTGGTGCGCGTGAGGGGGTTGACCCGTTGATTCGGGCCTTTGATTCAGCAGACACGCTCGGGCAGAATCAGGCCACCAATGGGCAGATTTTGGAAGCGGTGGCCCGGTGTGGCACAAAAGAGCACCTTGAGCTGATGAGTACGGTGACCAATTATCGCCGTCAGGACACGCTCTTGATTGAGGGTCAGGCCCGTGCCATTTATAGGTTTGGGCTCCGGGACATCACGGCTTTGGAGGGGACAGATCGGATGGTGGTGATTTTGTCAGAAAAAAGCATGCCTCCGGTGGCCCGGATTTATGCGGCCAATTATTTTAAGCGCATCAAGGGACTGAAGTTGAGTGCAGACCAGCAAAATCAGCTGGTGCAAATGATGAGGAGGGAGGAGAATGCCTCGGTCAGAATGGCCCTGGCTGAGGCCTTGGGTCAATATCCCACAGAGGAGGTTCGGGAGGCCCTCGTGGACTTACTGAAAAGCGATCCGGATTATCTTGTGCGCATTGCAGTCATCCGGGCGCTTGGTTCGTTTCGGTACGAGGTGGTGAAGGAGCATATGTTTGCTGCCTTACAAGATCGCAACCTGCATGTTGCCACACTTGCCAGCGCTTATTTCGTGGATCATGGCATTTCTGAGGAGGCGACCCTGTATCGTGATTTGGGCAGAGATTCGCTCCCGTGGCCCATTCAACTCAACTTATTGCGCGCAGCCAATCGCCACCTGCCTGCTTGGTTTGCTCAGTCAATAGAGCGCTTGAACAACCGCCTGACTGAGCAGTTTCGAACAGCCGAAGACCCATATGAGAAGGCAGCTTGTCTGGAGGCATTGGGAGAGCACCCCTGGAATTTTCGGATTATTCGCGAATTGGGCTTTGCTTCGGATTTTCCACCCGTACGCGTCGCCTCAGTCCGTGCTCTGGGCAATATCTGGAACTACCCAGCATTCTCTTCATTTTTTGGGCGCAGTGCGAAGCGGGCCCGAACTGAGATTGCGGAGGCCTTTCAAGCTGCAGTGATGAGCGGAGATGTTGGCATGATCAGCGAGTCGGCGGAGATTCTGGCGGGCGATCCGGACGGTGTCAAGGCAGTTCTTGACAGTGTTGAATTTTTGGCCGATATGCAGGCTCGGCTGCCGCTTCCGCAAGCCCTCGAAGCGTATATGCTGCTTGGAAAAGCAATCAGTGCCATGGGCGGCGTGTCAGTTCCGGAATATACACCCCGTTATAACCATCCTGTAAATTGGGCTTTGGCAGGTGTGGTTGATAACCGCACCCGAGGCATCATTGAAACCGAAAAGGGGGATATTGTCATTTCCTTTTTCGGAGAAGAGGCACCAGGTTCAGTTGCCAATTTTATCGAGCTGGCCGAAAACGGCTTTTTCAATGGCAAGACCATGCACCGTGTGGTTCCCAATTTTGTGGCCCAAGGCGGCTGCCCGCGGGGCGATGGCTACGGGAGCCTTGATTACACCATCCGCTCTGAGTTTGCGGGTCTTTATTATGACCGCCCAGGCAGGGTGGGCATGGCCTCGGCCGGGAAAAACACCGAGTGTACACAGTTTTTTGTAACCCATTCTCCAACCCCTCATCTCGATGGCCGCTACACCATTTTTGGTCAGGTGGTACAGGGTATGGATGTGGTCCACAAATTGCAGGTGGGCGATAAAATTCTGGATGTCGATATCCGGGAATAAAAATTCAATACCTTACGCGTTTTTGCAATCCCTTTAATTTCTGATCCCATGAAGGAAACACCTCTGAGCGAAATTCACCGCCAGCTCGGCGCCAGGATGACTGACTTTGCCGGGTACTCGATGCCGGTTTCCTATGCCGGTATTACTGAAGAACATCTCAATGTGCGCCGCAACGTGGGCGTTTTCGATGTGTCGCACATGGGGGAGTTTATCGTCCGCGGCCGCGAGGCGCTTGATCTTATCCAGCTTGTGACATCCAATGATGCATCTCGGCTCAGCATCGGTCAGGCGCAGTACTCCTGCCTGCCAAACAAAGAAGGAGGCATTGTGGATGATCTACTGGTTTACCGGCTCGACGAGGACCAGTGTTCAGAAGGCGAGCAGGCTTTCATGCTGGTGGTCAACGCTTCAAACATCCGCAAGGACTGGGACTGGATTTCACAGGCCAACCGCTTTGAGGCGCGCATGATAGACATTTCTGACCAAACCGGATTACTGGCTGTGCAGGGCCCCAATGCCATCAAGGCGCTCCAACCTCTGACAGATGTGAAGCTCGACGAGATTGAATTTTACCATTTCACCAAAGGCACCATGGCGGGTATCGACAATGTGCTGATTTCAGCGACGGGCTATACCGGTGCCGGAGGCTTCGAGCTCTACGTTGAGGCGAGCCGCCTTGCCGAGTTGTGGCACGCCATTTTTGAGGCCGGCCAATCTCTCGAAATCCAGCCAGCCGGCCTTGGCGCCCGAGATACTTTGCGGCTCGAAATGGGCTACTGCCTTTATGGGAATGACATCAATGATCACACTTCCCCGCTCGAGGCCGGTCTCGGATGGATTACCAAACTCGCAAAGGGTGACTTCTATTCCCGCGACATCCTGCAGAAGCAAAAGGAAGACGGCCTGACCAAACGCCTTGTCGGCTTCACCCTCGAAGACCGCCGCGTGCCGCGCCACGGCTACCCCATTGAAAACGAGGCCGGAGAGCCCATTGGCGAAGTAACCTCTGGCACCCAGTCTCCATCACTCGGCCACCCAATCGGAATGGGGTATGTGTCGGTGGGATATCATAAGGGTGGTACAAATGTCTATGTGGTGGCAGGAAAGAAGCGGTTGAAGGCGGAAGTGGTGAAGGTACCGTTTGTGAGATAATTAAAAATTATTAATTAATAATTATTAATTATATATATATGTTTGGGGATATGCAATGGCATCCCCCGCCGCCGAGGCGACCCTTGTGGTCGCCCGAAAACCCCCCGCCCCCTGCCCCGTCCACCCATCCCCGCGCCCCTTGGGCCCCGCCCAATAACATGCAATTCATCTCCCCACCTCTCCGATGAGTTTTGAAAAAATGAGTTGGGTTCCGAACAAAGGGGACAGCACATCTATTTATTGCTTGCGACACATTTTGTCGTAGAACATGCAATTTGGCCAAATCATGGATGTGCAGGAGGGTAAGTTGAAATTTATTGAGTCTTGGGGGTTGCTGGCGACTCACTGGGGTATTAACAGGACGATGGCGCAAATTCATGCGTTGTTGCTGGTGTCGAGTGAGCCGATGTGTTCGGATCAGATTATTGAGGCGCTGCAGATTTCGCGGGGAAATGCCAATATGAATATCAGGGCCTTGATAGACTGGGGGTTGGTGTATAAGAAAATTATGAATGGGGAGCGGAAGGAGTTTTTTGTGGCCGAGAAAGACGTGTGGGAGGTGTTTCGAAGAATTTTGCTGGAACGGAAAAAGCGAGAGTTAGAGCCTATGCTCAAAGTGCTTGATGAGTTGGCTGGAGTGAATGGGAACTGCCAGGAATCTGAAGAATTCTGCAAAATGGTCAAGGATATTAAACTGATGTCGACCAAGGCCGATGCAACACTGAACAGGCTTGCTCACTCAGATTCAAGATGGTTTCTCAATACCTTTTTGTCTTTGGTCTGATGCGTACGGGCCCACACTTTTTTCCGGACAATACCTATGGGATTTCTTCTTTTCTTTCCGGGAGTGTCTGAGAATAAACAACATGTCATCACTATCAGAACTGGAGCGTCTTCGAGAATTGCTCGCTCAGGAGAAAGAGGAGGATTTCGAGCAATTCCGCAGTTTGGTGCGCCGCCTTTCACTGGAAGATCGGAAAAGTCAGGGTTTTACCTGGCATCCGGTAGTGCCTGTGAAGACTGGATTTACCATTGGAGACCGCTGCTATGTAATTGTCGAGCGACCGGCTGACAACAAAGAACCGCATAGGTTTCGGTCGGGTGCCATGGCCAGCATGTACTCATTAGCTCCGGAAGGCCGCGGGCGGGAGGTCAGCGGTGTGATCAATTTTGTGGATCGCAACCGGATGAAGGTGATACTGGGGAGTCGCGATATACCTGATTGGCTGTCGAGAGACCAGTTGGCGGTGGATTTATTGTTTGATGAGCGGACATACCTCGAAATGGACAAGGCGCTTGAGCAGGTTATGAAGGCTCGGGGTGACCGTCTTGCTGAGTTACGGGATATTGTATTGGGGAAATTTCCGCCTGCTTTTTTTCCGGACCAAGTGCTCACCAAAGACCTGCCGGGACTGAATGACTCCCAGCGCGAGGCAGTGCACGGTATCCTTGCTTCGCGGCATTTTGCATTGGTGCACGGGCCTCCCGGCACTGGAAAGACAACCACACTAGTGGCGGCTATTGTTGAGTTGACCAAGGGAGAGGCCACTGTGCTGGTGACTGCTCCGAGCAATGCGGCCACTGATTTGCTGACCCTGAGACTCGCTGCTGCCGGTCTACAGACTGTGAGGGTGGGGAATATCGGTAGGGTTGATGAGGAGACCATCAGGTACACACTGGAGGCGCAGGTGGCCTCGCACCCGGAGAGCAAGCATGTGCGGAAAGTCAGGATTCAGGCTGCCGAGCAGAGGCGCAAGGCACAGAAATACAGGCACCGCCGGGACCGGGAGGGTCGTGAAAAGAGAGCAATGTATGGGCGCGAGGCCAGGGAGTTGTCATCATGGGCTAATCAGTTGGAAGACAGGCTCGTAGATCAGGTTCTCAGCGGCGCACAGGTCATATGCTGCACGTTGGTTGGCGCGGCTCACCCAGTGCTCAAGTCGCGGACCTTCCGCACCGTGGTCATTGACGAAGCGGCACAGGCTCTTGAGCCGGCGTGCTGGATTGCGATTGCCAAGGCGTCGCGTGTGGTCATGGCAGGCGATCCTTTTCAGTTGCCTCCGACTGTCAAATCTGTTTCTGCAGCCCGTGGCGGGCTGAGTGTGACGCTCCTGGAAAAATGTTTGCAGCGGTTTTTGGATCAGCACCTTTTGGAGGTGCAGTATCGGATGCATAGACAGATTATGCAATTTTCCAACGATCGGTTCTACGCTGGTAGTCTTCAGGCTGATTCCTCAGTAGCTGATGCCCGACTGTCATTAAGTATGCCTTACTCACCGGTCAATTTCGTGGATACTGCCGGCTGCGGATTTGAAGAGGAAGTGGAGCCGCGCTACCAAAGCAGATTCAATCCGGGTGAGGTCAATATCATGCGTGAACATATCTATCAGCTTCTGGATGGGTTTGAAGATCAACCGGTGGCTTCAATTGGTATTATTTCGCCCTATCGGGAGCAAGTAAGCTTCATGAAGGAGCATTTGGCTACCGACCCCCGCCTGGCATCCCTACCAATCACTATTGATACCATAGATGCATTTCAAGGTCAGGAGCGGGAGATTATCTACATTTCGCTGGTGCGCTCAAATCAGAAGCAAGAAATTGGGTTCCTTAAAGATTATCGGCGCATGAATGTCGCCATGACCCGTGCTCGGCGTAAGTTGGTCATTGTAGGCGATAGTGCCACTATTGGTGAGGACCCTTTCTACCGTTCGTTTCTGGAATATTGCGAGCATACAGGGCATTACCGAAGTGCGTGGGAGTATATAGCGTGATTATGTATCTTTCCGATCTATGATTCCGGAGCGCATTCTCATTATCCAGACCGCTTTTATCGGCGACGCCATTCTGGCAACTGCCTTGCTGGAGGCTCTGCACAGGCAATTTCCGGAAGCCCGTCTGGACATAGCAGTTCGAGCCGGCAATGAATCATTGTTTCAAGGGCATCCATATCTTGGGCAGGTCTTGATTTGGAACAAAAAAAAGCACAAATTCCGCAATCTACTGGCCCTCATCCGCACTGTTCGCGCTGAAGAGTATGATCTTGTGGTGAATCTTCAGCGGTTTTTTTCAACGGGTCTTCTGACCTTCCTTTCAGGCGCTCGTCAGACGGTGGGCTTTCGCAAGAACCCATTCTCCATTACCTTCACCCATCGAGTACCGCATCGGATTGGGGATGGCACCCACGAGGTTGAGCGCAATCTCGCCCTTATTGCCCATCTGACTGATAGTCAGCATACGAAACCTCGGCTGTATCCGTCGGAAGCTGACTTTAGTGAAGCGGAGGCTTCTGCACCTTACATTTGCATGGCCCCCACATCAGTATGGGCAACCAAGCAATGGCCGGCAGACCGATGGGTGGCACTTATCGACACGGTACCACAGACCCATACGATTTACCTGCTTGGGGCTCCATCGGATCGGGATGCGTGTGCAGCGATTATTGAGGCGTCTTCCCGGTCTGGGGTTATCAATCGGGCAGGTGAGCTGTCGCTGCTCGCCTCAGCGGCCTTGATGCGCGGGGCCAAGATGAATTACGTGAACGATTCTGCTCCACTCCACCTAGCCTCTGCCGTGAATGCCCCGGTTACTGCTATTTTCTGTTCGACTGTACCAGCTTTTGGTTTCGGCCCTCTTTCTGACACATCCATCATCTGGCAGACCCCCGAAGACCTCGACTGCCGGCCGTGCGGCCTTCATGGTCACAGGTCCTGCCCGAGGGGTCATTTTCGGTGTGCCGACATCCCCATCCCGCCGGCCCCCTGGCCTGACCCGGTCGGACCGCTATAGCCGTCGGACCGCTATAGCGGTCCGACCGGGTCGGCTTGCTGAACAATTCTCTGCAAATTTCATTATACCAACCACAAACAGAGATCTTGGGACTCAACACTGCACCATTTTTCGAAACACGACACACTCAAGAGCCCATGAAGATTGGCGTTGTGTGCTATCCAACCTATGGGGGGAGCGGCGTGGTGGCCACTGAAATTGGCCTTGCTCTGGCCCGGAAGGGTCACAGCGTGCATTTTATCACCTACAGCCAGCCGGCCCGCCTGCCCACATTTCAGGAGAATATCTTTTACCACGAAGTCCGGGCGGCTGACTATCCGCTCTTTGAATATGTGCCGTATGAGACATCTCTGGCCAGTAAACTGGTCGATGTGGTGAAATACGAGAAATTGGACCTTTTGCACGTGCATTATGCCATTCCGCATGCCTCGGTGGCGTATTTGGCCAAGAAAATTCTCCTTCAGGAGGGGTACTACATTCCGGTTGTGACCACTTTGCACGGCACGGATATCACAATTGTAGGAAAGGACCGCTCGTTTGCGCCTGTGGTGGCATTCTCCATCAACAAATCGGATGGGGTAACGGCGGTATCAGAGCATCTTCGGGAGGAGACGCTGGCTCATTTTCCCATCACCCGTGATATTGAGGTGATTCACAATTTCGTTGATTTTGAACGCTTTAAGCGGAGCGATAAGGAACACTTTAAGCGGGCCATTGCTTCGAATGGGGAGCGCATTATTACACACACCTCCAATTTCCGGAAGGTGAAGCGTGTAGAGGATGTCATCCAGGTATTTCGACGCATCAACGAGCGTCTGCCGTCCAAGTTGCTGCTGATTGGTGATGGCCCGGAGCGGCAAAACATGGAAGATCTCTGCCGCAGGCTGCACCTATGCGAGCACATTCGCTTTTTGGGTAAGCAGGATGCTGTGGAGGAGTTGTTGGCGGTGAGTGACTTGTTTGTAATTCCTTCGGAAAATGAAAGCTTTGGTCTTGCAGCTCTTGAGGCGATGGCCTGTGAGGTGCCAGTGATTTCGAGTAATGTGGGGGGGCTGCCGGAAGTAAATATTCATGGGGTGACCGGATTTGCGAGTAAAGTGGGTGATGTGGAAGACATGGCGCGCAACGCGCTCACAATCCTTGAGGACGAGGAGGTGCTGAAGCGGTTCAGGGCCAATGCACTGGCTCAGGCCAAACGCTTTGATATCAAAACTGTGCTGCCGCGCTACGAGGCCTACTACCGATTGGTTATCGAGCGGTCTGCGGCTGAGAAGCCACTCAGTTGATGAACAAAATCCGGGCGACAGCTGCATCCGGATTGGTGAAATTGCGGACTGCTGTGCTGAAGACCAGATAGACTCCGGTGCTGGCGCGCCGCCCGCTGAAATCGCGTCCGTCCCAAATCGCTTGCCCTCCCAGGGCAGTGGTCTCGTAGACTAAGTTTCCGTGAACATCTGTAATTTTGACATCTGCATCACGCGCCAGACCGCGGATGGCGATGGGCCCTTCGTAGTCTGGCCTTACCGGATTTGGAAAAACAGTTATGTTGACGCTGTTGACCACGCCTCCCTCTATGGCTTCTCCCTGATAGGAGACGATACCCTCGGACGTGCCGATAAACACTTCACCGGATTGCTGGTCGATGACGAGGCTTTGAATGAGGTTGGCTGGAAGGGGGCTATTGGAAGTGGTAAAATGGGCAATTTGCTCGGTGCCATCTGGTGAGAGCACAAACAGTCCGTTGCTGGTGCCAAACCACTTCCGGTTGCCCCCATCGACTGCAATGGCAGAGACTGCTTCGGTTTCGAGCAGAAAGGCTGGGATGCCGTCAATGGTGACAATACGTCGGGAGCCCCTGCATACATCAGGTTGGAAGACGGATCCGCCACAATCGAAGGTGACGACTCCGTCGGTGGTGCCGACCCAGACATCACCATTCAGGTCAGAGGCCATGCTTAGGACGGTATTGGTTGGAAGTTCGCTGTTTGACTCGCTGAACGAGCGATAGCGGTCGTCAGAAGTGTCTTCGATGTTGGGGCCGGGATCGAGCACGAAGAGGGGATCAGAGCCGCGGGCCAGAATGCCCCAGGTGAAACCGCTGGGGTCGATGATGAGGTCCATGAGCCCACGCTCCTGATAGGGTGGAGAAAGATTCAGCCAGGCGCCGGAGTTGGTGAACACGGAGATGATTTGCTCGGATTGTGGATTGGCAATCCAGAGATTGTTGTCGCGATCAAAGGCAAGGGCGGAGATTCTGGTTCGTTCCAGATCGCCAATTGCATTGCCGAGCGATGAGTTGGTTTCGTTATACACGGTGACATTCGTACCCTTGATTTCAGCCAGTCCTTCGAAATAAGCTGCCAGATAGGATGCACCGGAAACGGGGTGGATGGCCACATCCACAAAGTCTCGCAGATCAGCCATCGCTGGTGTATTGCCCGGGCTGACTGATGTCCACTGACTGTTGCTGAAGACATATACGCCTTCAGGGTTAAAGGTATACTGTTGGGCAGCAGCGATACTGCCGGATGCCACATAGAGGGTGTCTTTATGCAACCTCATCCGGTAATTTTGGGCGGTGCGTGGGCTGTTGTAAAAATAACCGTTGCAGTCAGCGCCGGCTGTGGGGCTGATTCGGAAGTTTCGGAATTCGTCGGCATACCAGATTCGTCCGGTTTGGTCTTCGAGGGCATACAATGGCCTGCTGACGCAGCTTCCGGGGCAACTGGTGACTGTGTGGTCTGCATCAAGAGCCACCACACTGCCAAGGCAGGCGTCAGGGCACTCGAGCCCGATGAGTAAGTGTTGACCTTCAGCCGTCAGGAAGGACGGCCGAAGGCCGTTGGGAGCCTGATAGACCTCTGTGAGGCTGGTGCCGGTATACCGGTACACCAGTTCATCGATGCCCAGATACAAGGCACCTTCATAAACAACCATAGCACGGCACGCATAGACAGGAGGAAATCCGCTGGCGGCATCCAGATACTCCCAGGTGCTGAAGTCGGCTGGGTTTAGGGTTGAAAGGGAGATGCGATAGATACCTTCAGGAGTGGCGATGTAGTAGAAATCCTGAAAGCGGGCAGAAGCTAAGACTTCCACGCCGGTGAGGGTGGTGAAGTCAAATTCTCCGAGCTCCATGTCAATCCTGGTCAGTCCGAAAGAACTGGAAAGAAAGGCCCCGTTTCCATCGGTCATAATGTGATTGATGCGCCGTTCCCCGATGATATTGGGGGTGGTTTTGATGGCAGGAAGGTTCAGGGTTCCTTCGGGTCCGAGGAGGTCGATGTTCCCATCACGGTAGGTGACGATGAGGGTCGATGTGCCCTGGTGATACCCCACCACAGCATTTCCGGCACTACTGAGCCGGTTGATTTTTGTGTAAAAAGCTGCACTTTGGTCCTCCTTGGCCACTGCCACTATGCCTCCATCGGAAGAAAAAAAGACCTCGTTTTCACTTTGTGCTACAGAGACCGCCCTATGAAACGGCAGGTATTGCCGCCACTGGCCAATGGCAGCCTGTTGTGAGTGTACCTGACCTGAGAAGATAGTCAGAAGAATGAGAATGAATAAGACTCTTGACATGGAGACAATCATTTTGCTATTGAACATACACCGCGGCACTTTATTGCCCGTCTGTACCTCCCTCAGCGCCGGTAAAGGCTGGTTTTGTCCAGATAGTCGTATACTGCGTCGGGTACGAGATACTGCACTGAGTATCCTTCGCGGATACACTCTCGGATGTAGCTTGATGACACATGCATGAGGGGTACTTCAAAGTTGGTGACTGACGGCAGTGAGGCAGCCAGGGGCGGGATGTCCTGACCGGGGCGGGCATAGACATAGATGGGGTAGTCTCTGAGCAGAATCTCGTAGTTTTTCCATCTGTGGAGGGTGGCAAGGTTGTCGCTTCCCATGATCAGCACGAATTGCTTGTCCGGGAACCTCTCTTTGAACAAGGTGAGGGTATCGATGGTGTATGAGGGCCGCGGCAAGCTGAACTCGATGTCGGAAGCGCGCAGGCGGGGATTGTCGCCAATGGCGAGCCGGACCAGATGAAGGCGGTCATAGTCGGGGGCGAGGGTGCTTCTGGCCTTAAGAGGGTTGTGCGGAGATACAACCAGCCACACCTCTTTAAGACCGGCGCGGGTCGCCATGAAGTTGGCGATGATCATATGGCCGATATGCACCGGGTTATAAGAGCCAAAGAACAGACCGATGCGGGGAGCCGGGTGTTCGTCAGATGCAGCCATTAATTACTGAGCATCACAGGCATAACAAGCATGAGTGATTCCTCTTCAGGCGGCGCATCGGCTGGAAACAAAATGCCGGCCTTGTTGGGAGTCGACAACTCCAGTTTGATTTCATCCGCATCAATTACCGTCAGCATTTCCAGCAGAAATTTGGCATTAAACGCGATGACCATCGGCTCTCCCGTGTAGGAGCATGGCAGTTGCTCTTTGGCTTCATTGGAGAAGTCGAGGTCTTGAGCTGAAATGGTCAGACTGCCATCGCTGATGGACAAGACGACCTGATTGGTAGACTTGTTGGCATAGATGGCAATCCGGCGCAGTGAATTTTGAAAGTCACCTTTTTGGAGAGTCAGCAGATTGGGATTGTCGACTGGAATGACGGCGTTGTAGTCCGGGTAGCGCGCATCAATGAGACGGCAGGCGGCGGTCATGTGCCCGAATTCGAAGAAGACGTGGGTGTTGTCGGTTGAGAGAACCACCTTCTCCGAAGATGGGAGCGCGTTTTTCAATAGCTGCAAACTCTTTCGAGGCAGGATGAAGTTGGCCTCTGTTTCGGTGCTGATATCCCTGAAGGTATTTTTTACCAGTTTGTGGGCATCAGTGGCTACACAAATCAGTTGGGTGGGGTCTATCTGGAAGTACACTCCTGTCATGGCAGGCCGCAACTCATCGGTACTGACGGCAAACAGCGTTTTGGTGATCGCTTTTGTGAGTATTTCCGAAGAGAGGGTAACGGTGTCTTCATGTTTCGCCACGGGCAAATCCGGAAACTCAGCGGGATTTTCTCCGGCCAGTCGGTATTTGCCGTAGTTAGAGGTCAACTGAATGGAGAAATTATCTTCATCAATTTCAAAAGTCACCGGTTGGTCAGGCAATGCCTTGAGTGTTTCCGTGAGAATGCGAGCCGGTACGGCAATTTTTCCATCTCCGGATGCCTCTGTTAAAGGAATGGTAGTGGTGATGGAAGATTCCAGATCAGAGGTGGAGATGGTGAGTGCTCCGTTGGAGACAGAAAACAAAAAGTCCTCCAGAATGGGCATGATCGGATTCGAGGAAATTGCACCGCCTGCAATTTGCAGCTGCTTGAGCAATTCTCCGGATGAGACCTTGAAATTCATACGTTTTGGCTTTAGGGAACAAAAATACGGTATCCACAGGAGAAAATCGACTCAAATATCCGCCGAGCCTTGAAAATGGCGGTTCCGGCGGGTTGGGTGCGACTGGTCAATCGCGAAGAGGGTGGTGTTTTAGGTTGAGAGGAAGTGACCCTCGAGTCACTTCCTCTCTAAAAGCTTTATGATTTGCCAGCTTTGATATTGATGGCAAGGACGATATCGTCATTGATGAGGATATCTTTGGCTACATCCATGATGCTTGAGCGAAAGTTTACACCCCACTCTGTACGATTGATTGCAAATTCGGGCGTTTGTGCGCTGACCATACCGTCAGCAATGGTCACTTTTGCAGGAAAGGATATAGGCTTGGTCACTCCGCGCATGGTCAGATTGCCAGACACCGTGTGGGTGGCATCTTCAGTTGGTTCTGCGAGTGCTTCGGCGCCAGTAATTTGGAAGGTAGCAGTTGGGTAGGTTTCTACCTCGAAGAAGTCACCGGTTTTGAGGTGACCTTCGAGATTGGCCTTCTTTTCGGGCTTGTCAGCCAGATCGATGGAGGTAATGGTGTTCATGTCGAGGGTAAATTCTCCGCCCACGAGGTTGCCGTCGGCCACAACGAGGTTGCCCCCGGAAATGTTGACCGTACCATTGTGCTTTCCTCCGCCGATGGCATTGGAGCCTATCCATGTAACGATGCCTTCCTGGAAGGCCATTGCATCGCCATTCGCGGCGGGCGCATCAGCTGCCGGTGCGGCTTCTTCGGCAGCGGCTGTTTCGGGCGCCGCGGCTTCCGCCTGCTGGTCTGCCGATGGTGCTGAGCAGGCAATCAGCATGCCTGCTGCGAGCATGAAAATCAGGGTGAATTTTGAAAGTGTGTTCATAATTTTGAAATTAAGAATGTGAAGAATGCAAATTTCGAATATCATCGAGAAAGTCTACGGTCTCCTGAAGGCTGCGCAAGACCTTCACCTGATCAGTCGATTGCACCTGCTGGGCCACCATTTGGTAGCCGGTCAGCACGATGTGCCGGTCCGGGAACGCCTCACAGAGTTTGTCGATATAGTCCTGCACCGGTTCCTGAGCGAAGGTTTCAGTAATCATGGTAAACAAATAATGAGGCGCAAAAATACTACATGCATCCTTGAGGTCTCCCATCCGGTTGTTTTGACCGATATAGGCCACTTTAAATTCACGCGCCCGAAGCAGATAGTGCATAAACAGCATGCTGAGTTCCTGGCTTTCTCCTTCCGGCAGATAAATTAAAAACCGAG
Organism: uncultured Saprospiraceae bacterium; assembly: GCA_964569025.1. Classification (GTDB taxonomy): domain Bacteria; phylum Bacteroidota; class Bacteroidia; order Chitinophagales; family Saprospiraceae; genus CAZMSQ01. Next base: position 28,070 of record CAZMSQ010000025.1, read on the forward strand.
GCTGGTTATCGTGAGCCGGGAATGGGAACTGGTCAATGGCAGAGAGGATTTTCTGGCGTATCAGATAGTTCATGAAGTGCTCCTGCACCGGATGGATGGAGCCAGTCAGCCACATCAGGCTGAGTTTTTCCAGAAACGGATAAATCACCTCATACATGGTGCGCTCAAAGCCAATCTGTTCGATATTGGTTCTGACAATTTTATCGAACTTGAACTCATCCATCTCAATGAGCGAGATGGTCATGGTGTCAATCTGGCTGTGCATTTCCATATTGACCCTTGAAATCTCGGTTACCTTTTCCGTGATTTGCTGGGGGCTCATTTGCGCGATCCGTGAGATCCGGATGCCGTTTTTATTCAGCAGTGAGATATTAAACAGCAGCTTCAGGTCTTCATCCTGATAGTAGCGGATATTGCTCTCTGTCCTACTCGGGTTGAGCAGATTATACCTCCGCTCCCACACCCTGATGGTGTGGGCCTTGACCCCGCAGAGTTTTTCAAGATCCTTTATCGTGTAAATGGCCAAGGGTTGATGTTTCTTTGTGGTGACAGCCGGCAGAAAGAGTTCTCAATCGGATGCCGGGGGTAGGTTTTTTAACTTTATCACAAACACCATTCTCCATAAAAGGTTGAACAAAAGTGAGACTATGGGACGGCCTCACAGTACTTTGTGTTTGCGGTTGTTTTCCGAAAGGTTTTGGCAATCCGGTGCCATGTGAAATGGGGAAAGGGTGCCACGAGTTCACTTTGTTCGGGAGGGCTTTGCAATTTTGGATGTGCCCGTGATATATGTTATCTTTGCCCACTGAAAAACAATCATACGGCTCATCCAGCCATTCTTTTCACACTCATACGACACAACAACATGCAGACTGCAGAAAAAAAAATGAACTACAAGGTAAAAGACATTGCCCTCGCAGAATGGGGCCGCCGCGAGATTGAGCTTGCCGAGGCTGAGATGCCCGGTTTGATGGCATTGCGCGAGGAGTACGGCCACTCAAAGCCCTTAAAAGGTGCCCGTATTGCCGGGTGCCTGCACATGACCATCCAAACGGCTGTTCTTATTGAGACGCTGATTGAGTTGGGTGCAGAGGTGTCTTGGTCTTCATGCAACATATTCTCCACTCAGGATCAAGCGGCTGCTGCTATTGCTGCTACAGGTGTCCCGGTCTATGCCTGGAAGGGAATGAATGAAGAAGAATTCTGGTGGGCCATCGAGCAGACGCTTTTTGCTTTTGAGGGAAATAAGCCGCTGAACCTCATTCTTGATGATGGAGGTGACCTCACCAACGTGGTGCTCGATAATCACCCTGAGCTGGTAGATGGCATCCGCGGGCTGAGCGAGGAGACCACAACCGGGGTGCATCGCCTTTATGAGCGCGAGCGCCATGGCACCCTGCCTCTGCCTGCAATCAATATAAACGACTCGGTCACTAAGTCAAAATTTGACAACAAGTATGGCTGTAAGGAGTCGGCCGTTGATGCCATCCGCCGCGCCACAGACATTATGATGGCTGGCAAAGTTGCCGTTGTTGCAGGATATGGAGATGTCGGTAAAGGGACTGCTGCTTCGCTGCGCGGCGCCGGGTGCCGGGTCATCGTTACTGAAATCGACCCCATCTGTGCCTTGCAAGCCGCCATGGATGGCTTCGAGGTGCGCAAAATGGTAAATGCCATCCCCCGGGCTGACATCATCATCACCGCCACCGGTAATTGCGACATTGTCTCCGGTGAGCATTTCAAGCTGATGAAAGACAAAACCATCGTCTGCAACATCGGCCATTTCGATAATGAGATTGATGTAGCATGGCTGAAGCAGCACCACGGTCACACCCACATTGAAATCAAGCCTCAGGTTGACAAGTACACAGTTGATGGCAATGACATCATCCTGTTGGCTCAGGGTCGTCTGGTCAATCTCGGTTGTGCCACCGGCCACCCAAGTTTCGTGATGTCAAACAGTTTTACCAATCAAGTACTCGCCCAGATAGAGCTCTGGAAGGATTCTGACAAATACGAGAATAAGGTCTACACCCTGCCCAAGCACCTGGATGAGCAGGTGGCCAGGCTTCACCTCCAAAAGATTGGGGTTGAGTTGGAGGAGCTTTCTCCGAGGCAGGCAGAGTATATTGGGGTTGAGCAGGCAGGACCGTTCAAGCCTGAGTATTACCGATACTAAGGAAGTGAAAAGAGGAGAGAGGAAAGTGAAAAGTTGGGAGATGTTGGGGCTATTCTTAGGTATCTCTTTTTAGCTATTAGGGGGAGAAGATTCTGCAGCTATTTCAAAGCCATCTCTTCTCAGGCTCTAGGGATTATTCTGGATTTACATTCTAGCAATTTCTTCTTAGCCATTGGGGGGATAATTAGCTACATCGTAGC
>CAZMSQ010000025.1:30548-34102 GCA_964569025.1 uncultured Saprospiraceae bacterium
AGCTACATCGTAGCGGCATCTTCACAACACCCGTGGAATGTCTATATCGAAGCTCCATATCCGGAGCATCCTTATGGATTTTGCCGGGGGGGAATGGTAATTGGCAGATCGAATGCGGGGTGACATTGCGAATCTGCGAACATTGTGCGTATATTTATATGCTCCACATTCCATCATCCATTTTGTGTTGCAATTGTGATGAACAAGCAGTCTGCGCAATTCTCATTCTCAATAATTTTTCTTTTTGCCTTTTTCGGGCTCTCTGCCCAGATGAGGGTCGGGCAGGATACGCTCTACGGGCATGAATGGATACGGCCCGGCAGCGAGGCGGTGCGGCTTGCGGTGGTGGACGATGGAATGTACCGTGTGACAGGGGCGGAATTGCTTGGGGCGGGAATGCAGGATGGGGTGAGCGGAGCTGACCTGAGACTGCTGCGACTGGGGCAGGAGGTGCCGCTGATGGTTAGTACTGACGGGGTGTTAGGGGGAAATGACGAGATTGTGTTTTACGGAGAGAAGGGGCGGTCACAGCTCGACAGGTATCTGTTTAAGAATGCAGAAGCAGAAATGCTGAACCCCGGGTATGGGCTGTTTACAGATACTATGGTGTATTATCTGGTGTGGGAGTCGGTGAGCCCGGAGGCGCCGCTGAGGTATCAGGAATGGGATGAGAATGGAGGGCTCTCTATGGCCGTGGATGTTGCTGAAGCGGAGGTTGGAAAGAATTTTCACGATCTGGCCGTGTACAAACGCTATGATGCGACAAATTTGGTGGCGCTCTCTTCTTTTGATGTGTGCGAAGGGTTTGCCTCTTCATATCTGACCAGCCATGAGGTGGTGCTGACACTCCCTCAAATGGCAGATACTGCTGATTTTCTGGCCACACTCCATTTGCGCATGGCCAGCTGGTTTGAGGGAAATCACAAGGTGCGGGTGTCTGTCAATGGGGTGGTGGTGCACAGTGGAGCGTATGGGGCGTATGAATTGATTGAGCTTGAGATTCCAGTGACAAATCTTGTGGATGGGGGCAATGCGGTGGTGACGATTGAAGGGGAGAATGGAAATCTGGATCGCTACGCAGTGAGTGAGGTATCCATCAGGTATCGGAGGGTGCTGGATGTGGGGGGTGAGGCATCGTTGACCTTTTTTATCCCTGCGGATTCTTTCTCGCGGGCTCTTTCATTTGATGGGCTGACTGGGGGTGAGGCATGGATCTTTTCTCCCGGACAAGGCCGGATGACGATGGGGCTGCCTTCCAATGGGGAGTTTACAGTAGAGGTGCCACCGATTGCCGTACGTGAAACGGTGGTGGTGGTCAATGGGGAGGCGGGATTTCTGACTGTGCCTGAGATGGGGGTAGTAAGCTTTTCAGAAAATCTGTTCGCTCAGGATGCGGAGTATCTCATACTGACCCATTCGGCGCTTCGGGCCGGAGTAGTAGATCAGGTGCAGCGGTATGCGGATTATCGGACCAGTGAGGCCGGAGGTGGGTACCGTGTGGCGGTGGTAGATATGGAATCTGTATATCGGTATTTTGGGTATGGAGTGTCCGGGCATCCAATTGGTATCAGAAACTTTTTTGCGTACGCACAAGGGGATTGGCCTGCTTTACATACAGTCTTACTGCTGGGGCATGGCATGACATACCCTGAGGTCCGAGATCCGGGCAGTGGAAACCGGTCGACTCATTTTGTGCCTACCTGGGGGGTGCCTGGCTCTGATAATTTGCTGATGGCACGGCCGGGACACGATGCACCGATGTATGCGGTGGGAAGAATCGCAGCACGAACGCCAGAGGAGGTTGGGCAGTATCTGGATAAAATAATGGCCTATGAGTCCGGGTTTGGATCTGGCCAGACTGTGGGTGCACAGGCATGGCGCAAGCGGGTGCTGCATTTGGTGGGTGGCAATCCTGCCGAGCAACAGTCGTTTCGGTTTTTGCTGGACCTAATGGGGCAGGACTTCCTCGGGACAGCATTTGGGGCGCAGCTGCAGACGGTGCTCAAGACGAGTACCGAGCCTGTGCAGAGTTCTCCTTCTGAGGAGGTTATTCAGGCGGTCAATGAAGGTGTGGTCATCAAGACGTTTCTCGGGCATGGTGCGGTATCGGCAACCGGCTTCGGGCTTGATGATCCGTCCTTTTTCTCCCACAATGGGCGTTATCCGCTTATTCTCTCTCTTGGGTGCCTTTCAGGGAATGTGTTTGATCCACAGAATAGTGTCTCAGAGCGTTTTGTATTGGCAGAAGAATCTGGGAGCATCGGCTACATCGCTTCCTCGGGCTTTGGCTATGCCGGCACACTTGCCTCGTTTGGCCGGCAGATTTACACCCTGCTAGGGGGAGATATGTACGGACATGGGCTCGGTGAAATCATTCGCACGATTAAGGAGGGTGCCGACCAGTCGGCTTCATTTCCGGTGCGCAGCCTGGTCCAGCAGTTGCACCTACACGCCGATCCGGTATTGCGGCTCAGTAACCTGCCGTTGCCGGATTACGTCATTGATTACACATCAACCCGGCATTCTCCGCAATCCATCTCCTCTACGCTTGATTCGCTGACCGTTTCATTTGATCTCATGAATCTTGGTCTTCATGCGGGAGATACCCTTTTGCTTCGGTTTGAGCGGGTGGCTGAGAGTGGTGGGCGGATGGAATGGTACGATACAGTGGTTGCGGAGTCTTCTGTCCAACGTGTGGAGGCGGTTATGGCGGTGGGCGGCCCGGCATTCAGGGGGGAGAATCGTTTTTTTGTGACCATTGATCCGGATGATGAACTTGCCGAGGGGCCACTGCCATGGGCTGAACAGAATAATATGTTGGAGCGGGATGACGGACTGGAGGGGTATGTATTTTTTGTGGAGAATGCAGGCGCTCATCCTGTATATCCGCCACCTTTTGCGATGGTGGGCAGCGGGCCTGAATTGGTGGCCTGTCTGAATGATCCGCTGGCGGAAGACCAGAAGTATATGCTTGAAATAGACACCACGGCTCGGTATGACAGTCCCCTGAGACGCTCCGTGGTAGAGGGGGCAGAAGCAGGGGTATTGCGTTGGGTCCCGGAGATGGATTGGGTGGATGAGCGGGTGTATTATTGGCGGGTGGGTCCTGAGGGCCGGACCGATGAGTGGGAGTCGGCCAGTTTTGTGTATCTGGAGGGGGCAGAGCCAGGATGGAACCAGTCGCACCTGTTTCAGTGGCAGGAGAATGTGTTTGAGAATGCTGAGTTTTCGGAAGCGAGTCGGCGATTAGAGTTTGCGGACACGCGAAAAACAGTGATTGCTGAGGCAATGGTGACAACTGCGGCCAATCAGGATCGGAGCCGGTATTTTATCAATAACGACCGTATGCTGCGCACAGTTCCAGCGTGGGGGCGCAATTTGGTTATTGCCCTGATTGATCCGTTTAGCGGCGTGCCGATGGTGCGCCCGGGCACACAGACCCCTGGGTATATCTTTCCGGTATTCGATGCTGAGGACCGAGGGGTGGTGATTGACTTTATTCGGGACTCCATTCCGGACGGGTATTATGTCTTGTTTATGACATGGCATGAGGA
>CAZMSQ010000026.1:0-3438 GCA_964569025.1 uncultured Saprospiraceae bacterium
GCTGATCCCGGAAGATGGACTCATAGCATTCTCCAGAACCGGAGCAATGACATAAATTCTCCTCGCAAGGCACTCGAATGATCTGCTTGCAATCTGACTTGCAAGGATTCGGCCCTCCCTCAGGCGAGCACTGGTGCAGACAAGTGGTTGCTGTGAGATACAATCCATTCTCCGCTTCTTCCAGTACAATGCCCAACCGCACCGGAATACCGCCGCGGTCTCCCTGCATGTCAAGAAAATAAAACCCATTCTCCCCTTCCTTGAAAGAAATGCCGCAGGCAGAAATTCTGACACCCTCAAGGACTTCTTCCATTGAAGCTGCGAGCGCATCACTGGGTGGAATCATCTCCGAACGACCCGCTTTGGTGATTTCGGCAATTCTGACCCGCTCCGGAGGGGGTTGACAGGCATTGAAAAAGAGAATGCTGAAAATGAAACATGCAAAAAATCCGTATCTCATAAAGAGGTAATTGATGAGAATGACTGTATCTTACTTTTTTACGATGACTGAAGACCATTTGTGCAGACCTGATTCGGCATTCACCAAGTATGTCCCGGCAGGTAATGCGCTCAGATTCATCCGGTGCAGACCTACAACTTCGGATTCATGCATCATGACTCTTCCGAATAAATCACGCACCACCACTCGATCAAGAGCAACGTTGCTTTCGATTGACAACCAATCAGATACCGGATTAGGCCACATCCGAATGTCCAGTTCCGGTGTCAAATCCTGAGTCGAGACAACCGGGATAATGTCTGATGCTCCCCTCGGCAAAAACTGGTACCCGTCATCGTAGGGGGTATCTGTATCAAACTGCGAACCGACCCCAATGGCTTTAAAAGAAGGAGGTATGGTTCCGATGTTGACATCACTGTCCACCCGCATCAACAGGGTATCCGTCCCGTCTGAAATCAGGTAATTGACACCACCGCCAGCAGGGGTCGATGAGACCACAGACATGGCTGTTTGAGTGATGATCAACTGTGCCTCAGTACTTTCATCAAGCACATTGGTTTCTGTGGGAGAGAAGAGCGGTCTGCCGCTTGCAATGAGCTCAATTTCTACAGGCGAAAACTGATTCAGGCCATTAAATTGGGTGACAATGCCCTTGATGTGCAGCGAATCTCCTTGCATCACGGTGTAGCCCAGATCCTCAAAGCTGAACACTGCTATACCGTCATTCGATCCATCAATCAGGAAAAATTCCAAATCTCCCGGCCGGAAGTTGGGGCTGTGGACAACGCCTCTGATCTCGGCATTCCGACCGAGGGAATCGGGCACAAAATCGCCATTGGAATCTGAACTGATGGTCCCGATGGGCCGCACCGGATAGGCAGGAGGGCAGGCGACGTTCATGGTGACCATAGCGGTATCACAGCCGGAGCCATCACAGATTTCATACACAAAGAAATCCTGCCCGCAGAAATCCGGGGCTGGGGTATAGGTAATGTCAGAAAGTCCGTTCGCCACCGCAGTGCCATTGACCGAAATGGTGAGGACACTCAGAATGGTCAGCGGTGGCTGGGCGATGAAGTCATTTGCCAGTACATCAACGGAGACAGCATTGTTGGCGGAAGTGGAAGCAAGGTCGTCGAATGCAGTAATCTTGTCAGGCAATTCGTCGAGATAGCTGCATACAGGAAAAGGTTGGTCTGCATCCGTGTTGGTAGCAGCCCCTTCCAGCGCATCCACCCCTGAGTAGATCCAATTATCAAGTATAAAGGTGGAGCCATCAGGCCCGGTCGCATCCTTGCGATACACCCACCCATCGAGATACTCCCAAGGCTCACCGCTCCCATCCACATTTACATCCCCAAATACATCAATCACAAACCCATTCTCAAACAACTCTATCGCATCATCTCCGTTGATACTTGCCGCCCCGGCCACGAAATCGGGGTAAAACCCGAAAAATTCGAAAAACTTTGTCGAATCATCAGCCACATACACACAACTGCCGGCAGAAAGGGCCACAGCAGGAAAGGTGAATTCCGGAAGGCCCGTGCTGCCCGTACCATTATTCGCTGAGCTGACTCCGTAAATGCTGAGATCTGGGATGTCTTCCAATGCCTTGAGCTCAAAGCCCTTGGTGCCCGACAAACTCGGCTGGGCATCAAATACACCCGTAATTAGAAGGGAGCCTGTATTCACGATGTCATCATCCTGAATGGTCAGCGTGTAGGTCATGTCAAGCGGAGCAATCAGCGCACCGTTGTCAGCATTGACAATGGTCAACACAAGGTCTTCAAACCCCTCCTCGACAAGGTCGTCTGTAATTGTTATGTCAAATGACTGGGTCCCATCTGCAACGCCCCCTGCAAAAGTAACCTGCAGCGGGTCGGGCAGCGCACCAATATCACCGCCCCCCGCTGAAGAGGCGGGATCGATTATGATTTCCACAGTCGTCGGCTGAGCATTGCCATTGGTGATGTACACCTCCACAGAAACCGCCCCCACATCTTCCAACACCGTCACCCCTTCACTGACAAACCCAACCACTGGCCCAGTGATGCACTGAGAGGCAGCCCCGGGATTGACAATAAGCTCAGCCCCCCCGGGCTCAATAAAGCCACTGGGGGTAAAACACGCCTGCCAGCTTGCCGGATCCGAATTGTCTGAATCCGCATCACACAGCACCAATGAAGGCCCCTGCCCATCGGCAGCAGATGGCCATCCATTGCCATCTCTGTACGTCAGGGAGTCCATGACATTCCCCAACGCATCTTCAATCTGGATTTTCTCCCCAGAGTTATTCAAATTATTGGATTCCATTTCAAACACATCCACCCCGGGGAAAGCCGCCGAAAAAAGCGCTGCATCAACCGCAATCACAACATATCCCCCCGCTTCAAGCGTATAAGGAGAAAACGTAAAGGCAAACCCGGATGTCACCTGATACCCTGTGAGATCAAGAGGGGCGCTCCCCCGGTTGTAGAGCTCCAGAAATTCATAGTCATCGATCCCCGGATTGTTATAATTGATCTCCGTTATCACCAAATCCGATTCAGCCGAAGAAGCCGCCTCAACAACCACCGTACCGTTCATCCCAAGCCCCGCATGCGGATCACACTGGTACTGATACACCCCTGGAATAGTAAACGTATGGCTAAACACCCAGGCCGCAGAAGACGCATTCCCACTCGAAAACCCCTCCGGATTCCCCGGAAATACCGCCTGAGAGCCATTCACATTATGAAATCCTCCGGTATTGGACCACTGCACCGTCTCCCCTGCCGAGATGGTAAGGGTAGAGGGGGTAAATGTATTATTCGAATTGGCGGTCACAAAATGATCCTGAGACTTGGCAGTCAAGGCGACCAAAGCAAGAAAAAAAACAATCTGAAGCCTTTTCATACAACCTGTTTTGGGTGATTGATTCGCGCCCGAAAGGTAAGAAGAATGCAGGGAAAACTGAAAGATCGCCCTTACTGGTC
>CAZMSQ010000026.1:3538-32501 GCA_964569025.1 uncultured Saprospiraceae bacterium
GCGCCCGAAAGGTAAGAAGAATGCAGGGAAAACTGAAAGATCGCCCTTACTGGTCCGACGGCTATAGCGGTCGGACTGGGTCTGGTGATGTGGGGGTTAAAGAAAAACGGGGCACCTCTTGCGAGATGCCCCGTTTTATTGGATTTCTTACTCTGATTCGGATTAGTTGAAGATATAGCGGAATCCGAGACGGGCTCTCCAGCGAGAGCTGAAATCGTTGAAGTTGAATGAGCTCTTGACTTCTGCACCTCTGTTGTAGGTGTAGGTTGGTGTCAGGGTTCCTGACTCGAAGCCCTGGAAGTTGACAAGCTCGTAGTAGTAGGCTGCACCAGGAATTTGGTAACGCACGCCCCAATCGCTGTTGATGAGGTTCAGGAAGTTGAACACGTCAAAAGAGATTTGGATGCGGTGGCTGTTGTCACCAACCTGAACACCGAAGTCTTGGCGGACAGCGAGGTCAAGGATCGTTTCCCATGGTGCGAAGTTGGAGTTTTTGCCAGCGTATGAACCGCGGTTTTTGCTCAGGTATGGGTCGTCTTCGATGAAGGCGTTGAGCTCAGACCACTGGTCTTCAGCTGAGAAAGTTACGTTTCCTTCGCTGTCAGTAACGTCGACCAGGACGATGTCATCCTGAGAAACAGGGATGTAGACCAGTGAACGGTTACGGCTGGTTGAACCAGTTTCATTGTTGAAATTCCGGGCACCTGAACCTCCTACAACATAAGAGTAAGGGATTCCAGAATGGCCATCCATGAAAAGAGAGATGGTGGTTGCGTTGATTTTATCTTCTGACCAGAAGTGGGTATAACTGGCTGATCCAATCAGGCGGTGGCCACCGGCAAAATCAGAACGTCCGTAGACAGGGCTGTTGCGACCATCGATGCTAACCTGGCCTCTCCACTGAGATGAGTTTTGTGAAGAAGTACCTTCGCTGACAGCGAATGCATCACCGTAGGTGTAGGCAAGCATTAGGCTGAGGCGATCACGATCCCAGTCAAAGTTTTTAGCAAACTGAGTAGTAAGTGTGTAGGTATAGCCAAGACCGGTGTTATAGCCGACATAGATGGCACGGTAAGTTGGGTCAATACTCGAGCGAGTGTAGCGATTCCGTGTGTCTGGTGTTCCTGTAAATGACTGAACGCCTTCAAGGGAGCTGTTTATGTTGGCGTAGTTGACGTTATTAATAGTGTTGGTATAAATACCTTCAAGCGTTGTTTGAATGTCACCTGGCAATTTGAAGTCGAGGCCGAGGTTTGAGCGGAATACTTGTGGATATTTGAAGTCCTCTACGAAAAGGTTGAGATCACCTGAGGGGACTGAGAAATTGGGATCAGTATATTGGTCATTGATGTCACCTTTGAAAGGTACATCCTCTAGGAAGACTGCACCCTGCGTCAAACCGTTGTTGTTGTACATTGCTCCCGGCCATACGAAAGGTATACGTGAAGTAAAGATGCCAAGACCACCACGCACAACCACTGAGTTGTCACCATTTACGTCATAGTTGAAGCCAAGACGTGGTGACCACATCAACTGTCCATCTGGAGCTGAATTTGGCACAACATCTCCGGCAATCTGGTACTGCCTTGCCACAAGTGGCAGCGTCTCAGTGCCGAGAGTCGGATCATGCTGAGGATCAGTCGTAATAACTGGAATATCAAGGCGAATACCCCCTGTCATCGTAAAGCGGTCGCTGATAGCCCACTCGTCCTGTACGTAGAATCCAAACTGAGCAGCATTGAAATCTGCTGCTGCAGCTGAACCGTCACCAGTGATTTCATCAACAAGAGAGTAGCTTCTGAAGTACTCAGTTGCGTTTGCACCGTTTACGAAATCATCAACGCTTGCGAATTCGTATGAACCATAGTTCTGTGGAATAAACAGATTGTAGATGCTGTAGAATTCGTTATGGGTTCCGATGGTGAAGGTATGATCACCAGAGTAAATCTTGAAGTTGTCTGTAATTGTAAAAACGTCTGAATTGAGCTGGTTTGCAGTTGAAAACTGCTCAGACCCCAAACGAATACGGCCATTGCCATCGAATATGGTCAGGTAAGGAAAATCCGATCCAATAGGATCCCGCTCATCCCGAACAGTGGTATATCCAATAATAAGGTTATTGGAAGCCTTCGTCCCGAAGGTGGAGTTCAATTCAATGGCGGTTGAATTGGTGGTACTTGGGAAGAACACACCGTTATTTGAGAATTGAATGTCGTTGTTGTCACCAACATTCCGGCCGATGTTTTCTGCCTTTGTGTACTGGTGGCGAAGTGTCAGCTTGTGATTATCGCTCAGATTGAAATCAACTTTTCCGAAAAGGCTGGTTCCGTTCAGCTCATCGGTGACATCCTGCCCAAAAGTTCCCGGATCATATCCGTATTGGTTAATTAATACATTGCGCAGGTTATTCAATTCAGCTTCACCTGACGCACCATCCGTATACTGAGCAATGTTGTACGGATTCGGGGTTTCATCCTGACGAATCTCGGCATTTACAAAGAAGAAAACCTTGTCCTTGACAATTGGTCCGCCAAGTGAAAATCCATAGAGATTTTCTGAGAATTCCGGCACTTCAGAGCGCTCAGTTCCGAACCGGTCAGTGATGGTTGTATTGGTTTTCCCAATCATACCTGCATTCCGAAGGTAGTAGTAAGCTGTCCCTTGGATTTCATTTGTTCCAGACTTCGTCACAGCGTTAATTCCTCCACCTGCAAACCCACCGAGGGTCACGTCGTAGGGAGAAAGTACAACCTGAAACTGGTCAATGATGTCGATCGAGAAAGGGGCAATACCAGTTTGCCCACCGTTCGTACCTTGGCTTGCGAGTCCGAATACGTCGTTGTTGACCGCACCATCGATGTAGATGGCATTGTAGCGGTTGTTCGTACCGGCTACAGAGATACCGCCACCTCCGTAGAGGTTAACTTGCGGCGTCAGGCGCACATAATCGTCGATGTTCCGGTTGAGGGTTGGCATCACATCGATGTTTTCGGATGTGATTTGGGTGCTCGCCCCGGAATTTTGCCCAGAAGTCCCCTGCACAGCAGAGACCACGATGGTCTCGAGCTCGGCGGCTGTTTCTTCCAACTCGAAGTTAAGTCGCTGGGCTTCTCCAAGTCGGAGATACACATTTTCTAGCTGCTTGGCACCGAAACCGGTGTACGACACCTTGATGTTGTAGGTGCCGACCCGCATATTGGCGATTCGGTAGTTGCCGCTCAGGTCAGTTGTGGTCCCATAGGTGGAGCCAGTCGCAGTGTGCACAGCAATGATTGTCGCGCCCACAAGGCTTTCGCCTGTGACGTCAGACACCTTGCCACTGATCGCGGAGGTGGTTACCCCCTGACCCAGAGCCACTGCCACAAAGAGGGCTGAACACAAGAGAGTCGTTAATACTCTTTTCATAACGTTATTAGATTTGGTGAGTGAAAAGATGGTGCAAAATTAGGGAGGCATCCCTCATTTCTTATGGCAATTTGGTTAAGTTTTTGTAAACTCCGATGAAAAAGTTAACAAACAGTTAACATTAAACTTTGGCTAATGCGTTGTATGCTGCATTTTCATTCTTATTCTCTATGAGTAATCCATATTTTTCAGAATTTCATTCTGTTTTTTTATAATTTAAGAACACATAACCATTTCATGTAATCTCATTTTCTCCCAAAAAATTCATCTTTTCGGCCTACTTTTCGATTTTGGAATAAAGACCTTCCCATATTTCTTACATCCCTGTTAATTGAAGCCATGTTCCGACTGTTAATTTTGTTTGTAGCTGTACTCGCCGGCTGTCAGCCTGCCACCTTGCCACAAGCCGGGCAACCTGCGCAGGAACCTTCTCTCCAGGAGCTGCTCGAGCCCGGCTACCCTCTCGTCAGTGCCCACCGGGGCGGTCGCCGATACGAGGGATTCCCGGAGAATGCCATTGAAACCTTCGAATATGTGCTCAGCAAGACACCGGCTATCATCGAGTGCGATGTATCAATGACGGCAGACAGCGGTCTTATTCTCATGCATGATAACACCCTTGACCGCACAACGACCGGTAATGGGCGCGTTTCAGATTACACCCTTGCGCAAATCAGCCAACTTTACCTGGTCGATGATTACGGATCTGCTTCTGCCTTTCATCCACCAACACTGCCACAGACCCTGGACTGGGCGCAGCGCACAGGCGCCGTGCTCACCCTCGACATCAAGCCAGGTGTACCCTTCCATATGGTCATCCGCCAAATCGACAGCCTGCAGGCCCACCGGAATGCCGTGCTGATTGCGTATTCCGCAGAGGCTGCCAGCACCATCTACAACCTTGACTCCACCCTGATGATCTCTGCCGGCATACGCACCACAGAAGCCCTTCAGCGCTATCTTGACGCAGGCATTCCCCCCTCCAGCCTCACGGCCTTTGTCGGCGTCTCCGAGCCTCCAGCTGAACTGTACAAGGCGCTTCACAAACTCGGCATCAGCTGCATGATTGGAACCATGGGCAACCTCGACAACAAGGCCATCGCTCTGGGAGATACGCTGTATCACGAACTTGTCGTTCGCGGTGCCGATTTCATCGCCACCGACCGGCCCATCGAAGCATCGGCAGCCATCAGAGCATTGCAGGAGCCAGCATCACCCGCGCACCAGTTCTGGCAGAAACTCAGCAGAAGGTTTGCACAGTAAGGCACTGACCCCAGGTTTCGTATCAGCCTTTTCTTGCAGGAAGAAAGGTATACCATAAACCCAATTGCCATACTGATTTTTCAAAAAGCGATGAAACTGAAACGAGCTGAAAATTCGTTATCCGAATATTGAAAATCTGCTGTATGCCACGTCAATTATTTTGGTTGACATTCTCGCTCCTTTTTCTTTGGCTCCCTCCCCTGATCAGTCAGTCTGAGCTGCCAGATGGAGGCCATCGTTTGGTGATGGTGGTGACTGACCAACAAGACACCCTTCTGATGGCCAATCTGGCTGATGTGCAGGTCACTGCTTCGCGGTCTTTCGAAAATTCTGATGCATACCGCCGGTATATGAAGTATCGCCGTTACGCTGCAGTGGTATACCCGTACGCGGTAGAAGCGGTGCGAGCATGGCGAGATATAGAGACTCAAACAGAGGGCATGAAGCGCCGCAAGGCAAAAAAATACATCCGCCAAAAGAAAAATGACATGAAGAATGCCCATAAAGATGCACTCATGAACCTGAGCCGGACTCATGGGCACATTCTCATCAAAATGGTGGAGCGCGAACTGGACATCGTCATGTACGATCTCATCAAGGATACGCGCGGAGGGTTCAATGCCTTTACCTGGAACCTGATGGGCAATCTGTACGGCATTTCTCTCAAAGAGGGGTATCGGGTTGGAGAAGACCCCATTCTTGATATGGTGCTTGAAGATTTTGACATCTCGTGGTGAAACCCCCGAAAAGCAGTACCTTTCGGGCATGTCAACGTATATTAATCCGCACCTGATTCTTGATTCTGAGAATGTCAGTCCCGGCACCGTCGGATGGCGCAGTCCTTCCAATCTGGCCATCATCAAATACTGGGGCAAGCATGGGGTGCAGCTGCCCCGGAACCCTTCGCTGAGTTTGACGCTCAGTCAGGCATTTACCAGTACCGAGATCGATTACCGAATCGGTGACAGTCGACAGGATGGCATTCAACTGGATTTTTTGTTTCACGGTGAGCCCAATGAGCCATTTCGGGTCCGTCTTGGGAAGTTTCTGGAAAGTCTGACCGCCATCTACCCATTTCTCCGACAGCTGCACCTGACCATTCGTTCAGAAAATTCATTCCCACACTCTGCCGGAATCGCCTCTTCTGCCTCGGCCATGAGTGCGTTGGCCCTTTGCCTCTGTTCGATGGAGCACCGCCTGTTTGGCACCCTTGAGGATGATGACCGCTTTCGGCGCAAGGCTTCCTATCTGGCTCGCCTGGGCTCCGGCAGCGCCTGCCGATCGGTGTATGCAGAAGCGGGATTCTGGGGGGAGCACCCTGAGATCGAGGGGTCTTCGGACGAGTACGCTGTTGGTGTCAAGGATGAGTTGCACGAGACATTCCGAACGTATTGCAACGACATTCTGATTGTCAGCAGCGACAAAAAATCTGTGTCAAGCACTGCCGGGCATGGCCTGATGGATGGCCATCCTTACGCCCGGGCCCGTTTCGACAATGCACACCGCAGAGTCGGCCGCCTGCTCAGGGCCCTGCGCACAGGTGATGTCGAAGATTTTGGAGTCCTCTGTGAATCTGAGGCCCTTACCCTTCACGGTCTCATGATGTCATCGGTTCCCGCATTCATGCTCCTGCTTCCCGGAACCATAGAAATTATCAACCGAATTCACACATTCCGCGCAGATACCGGTCTCCCTCTGTATTTCAGCCTTGATGCAGGCCCAAATCCTCACCTGCTCTACCCCCTCTCCATCCAAAGCGAGGTCCGCAAATTCATGTCTTCAGAACTGCTCACATTCTGCGAGGATGGTCGGTTTATTGAAGACCGCGTTGGAGAAGGTCCTGAGGAATTGATAGAAGAATAATCACCCCCTGTGAATGTATTCCGCCCATTCCGATCGCACCTGTACCGCCTCATTGCATTGAGCCGCCGCACTGCCGGTTTGGCCACTATACTGAGCATCGTGGGCATTACCGGCTCTGCCTGCCAGACACCACCTGACACTCGCCCTTCGCTTATTACCCCGGGCCTCGACCGGGAGTTGTGTGACCTGCTGCCCTTCGAAGTTCCCCTTATTGGCGTCCCCCAACTCACCCAACTCACTCATGAGGCCATGATCCTCGATGCCCGAGCCCCCGAAGAATTCCGTGAGTCCCACATCCCCGGTGCACAACTTGCCGGTTTCAAAACCTTTGATGCCTCCCTCTGGGAAAACCTCCCCCGCGACACCCTCATCGTCACCTATTGCTCGGTCGGCTATCGCAGCGATCTCATCGGCCAGCGCCTTCGCAAAATGGGATTCTCAAACGTCTACAACCTCTACGGCAGCCTTTTTGAATGGGCAAATCAGGGCCTCCCCCTCATCAATAATCAGGGAGACACCGTCAATACCGTGCATACCTACAATGCAGACTGGAGCAAATGGGTGGTGCGCGAAGACTTGAAAAAAGTCTGGTAGCATCTGAAACTGGTCGGACCACTATAGTGGTCCGACCAGTTTACCCGTCTTTATTCAAAATCTAGCTCGAGCTGAATTCCGGAGCCGGGGTGCTCCCGCTGGAGGGTTGAAACGGAAATGCCGATGAGTCGCACTGGCACGACTTCGGCGTAGTGGTGCTCTAACAGGTCAGTTGCTGCCAGGAGGAGGTCCGGGAGGCGGGTGAAGTCAGACTGGTAGGTCTTGCTGCGGGTATGGGTTTGGAAATTGGTTGACTTGAACTTGAGAGTCAGGGTTCGACCGTAATTGTTTTGCTGTTGCATCACGCCGAACACTTTTTTGCAGAGGGGCTCAAGTTTGGCCCGCAGGAGGGCCGGGTCGGTGAGGTCTTCGCTGAAGGTTTGCTCGGCACCGATTGATTTACGCAGGCGATTGGGATTGACAGGGCGGTCATCTTCGCCTCGTACAATGTGGTAATAGTGGCGACCTGCTTTGCCGAACCACCGCAATAAATCTTCAAGACGGTGTGCCTTGAGATCTTCTCCTGTCCGAATCCCCATCCTGTGCATCTTTCGGGCGGTTACCTTTCCGATTCCGTGGAAGCGCTCTACGGGCAAGTGCTCAAGAAAGGCCTCTGCCTCATGGGGGGAGATGACCGTCAGGCCATCAGGTTTGTTGATGTCAGAAGCGGTCTTGGCGAGAAATTTATTGAATGACACCCCGGCTGAGGCGGTCAGTCCTGTTTGCTCCTTGATGTGCGCCCGGATTTCTGCAGCGATCCGGGCTGCTGAAGCGATTCCTTTTTTGTTGTCTGTGACATCGAGATAGGCTTCATCGAGAGAAAGAGGTTCTACCAGGTCGGTGTAGTCGTGAAAGATTTCCCTGATGTGTCGGCTGACCTCCTTGTAGACCGGAAATCGTGGCTTAACAAAAATGATCTGCGGGCAGGCCTTGGCAGCCTTGAATCCGGGCATGGCAGAGTGTACGCCGTATGCTCTCGCCTCATAGCTGGCTGCCGCCACCACGCCACGGCGGCCACCGCCACCCACCGCAACGGGTTTTCCCCGTAATTCAGGATTGTCACGCTGTTCCACAGAAGCGTAGAATGCGTCCATATCGATATGAATAATCTTGCGCTGCATGGGGATTTAGAGACCGGCAACCACCATTTTCAGTGTCCGGACGAGGTTGGTTCCGCTGCTGATTTGCACCATATATATGCCATCCTCCAGATGACCAACCGGCACTTGAGAGCAGTTGCTTGAAAACTGCCATTCTCCAACAATTCTCCCAGTCATATTGAAAATGTGCCCCTGGACCAGACCACTAGAAAGCCATTCTTTCGGAACACATACAGTCACTGCATCCGAAGCCGGAAGCGGAAACAAACGCACACGTTCATCTTGTGCCACCGCCAATGCAATTATTTCTGAGGTGAGCGTCCGATCACCCCCCGACAAGGCGCTTACCCGATAATACCAAACCGGATGCGGTCCCGCAGGATGGTCACCCTTCCATGTCCATCTGCTCAGACCTGCGCCTTCCAGTGTATCCAACACTGTGAACCCTGTCGAACCATCGCTGCGCTCTACCAGCCACTGGTCAGCATCAACCCGCCCCGAGATGCTCCAGTCCAGCTTCGCCTTCCCATCGGAAAGCTTTCCGCTGAAATTGATTTCCTCGACCGCCAGCGGTCCAGGCAAGCCTGTGGCGAGTGCAAAAATTCCCGCTCCGGAAACCTCCGCCTGAAACTTGTAAACTGGTGCCATCCCAAAACTGTCAATCTCCAAAATCGGATAGACCTCCGGGCTGCCAGGTCCTTCCAGTTCCGCGAGAGTATCGGTTCGCAAAAAGAACAGCGGATTCACACTTGCCGGGCGGCTCTGCCAGGATTGGCCGTTTGCATATAGTGTCAGGTCATAGCTCTGATCTGAATCCGTTTCAACACTCAGGCTGGTTTTGTACACAGCCTCCGGACTCAAAAGCAAGGGCACGATGGTATCTGTCCCCGTACGGACCAATCTCACGGTGTAGCACCCCGCGCCGCCGGCCTTTAAAGATGCCAGCAACTGACCTTGCGCATCAGTCAGATGTGCCTCCTCACCTTCATCAAGCTGAACAGAACGCACCTCTCCTACCTGCTCTGAGACTCGAATCTCTTGATTTCCAATGATCCGAAGATTTGGCCGAACACTCCCCTGCCCATCCGGAACGACCAGTGGGCAGCCGGAGAGCCCAGAGCCGGCAAACAGAGCCACGGAGGGAAACCCTGTCTCGCTCCCTGTAAAAATATCATCTGCCGTTCCTATGCCAGCTGGATTGTCAGCACACCACTCCACCATCAAATTGCTGCCGTCCCAATAAAAGGGTTCGTCAAGAACCACCATATTCCATCCCTCTGCAAGCTGTACCGGCCCAGAATATACCTCTGTCAACCCATTCTCAAAACCTGGCCCCACCTCATTCAAAAAACTGTTTTTCAGCCTTATAGACACGTTCTGAAACCAACCCAACCCATTGGCCTGAGCCACATTCACCCCAATTTCCCGAACCAAACCGGGCTGAAGCCCTAGTCCGGTCAACTCCGATGCCAGGTACAGCACCTGAACCCGTGAATCTTCCCACTCATTACCCAGAGGTACTCCAGACAACACATCATTCCCACCTCCAATTTCAACATCCACTTGAAGCGCCACTGTGTCTGGCAGCCACTCATCATCCACAATCTCAACGTCCAGCTGCTGAAAAAGTCCCGGCACAGCCAATGCACTGTCTGGCCATTGCAACTCAAAACGCACCGATTCACCACCTTCGAGCACCCCATCCTGTACAATCTGGAGTGAAATAGCCTGAGTTTCTGGCAAACCCGGCCCAAAGCGCAGCACTGAGTCGGTCAGGATGAAATCGCGCCCGCTTGTGGCAGTGCCGCCTGGCACGACGACCACAGTCACCTCAACCGTGTCCTGAGGGGCCGGCACTGCAGTGACAAAAGGGTTTATGGAGAATGCAGAATCCGAACAGGGTAGGGCCACTGATACCGGGCTCGCCTCATTGACCGATAAATAGGGAGTGGAGAATGAGAGAGAGGGGCGGCGGAAATAGTTTGTCGTAAAGATTCCACGTCCGTGGGTCGCCGCTACCAAAAGGTGGTCAGCGTCTCTGAAATGCAGGTGGTCGACCCGTGTATTGGCGAGACCGTCTCCCGCTGGCATCCAGACCGTCCCGGCCCCATTCAGCTGATTGGTCATCCAGACCCCCAGATCGGTGGCAAGCATCAGTCTTTGGCTTTGGTTGGGTTGAAAAACCGCATGACGGACCGGCAAATCGGGGAGATTGGTTTCAATATCAGCCCAGGATTGCCCGCCATTGGTCGTCTCCCAGACTCCGGGCAATCCGTAGTTGCTCATGGTCACCACAAGATGCGCCGAGTCCAGCGGATCGGCGGCAATGGCCGATACCCACCCCTCAGGCATTCCGCTTCCTGCATTGAGCCATTCTCCAGCAGGCTCAACCGTAGTGCCTGCATCAGCTACGCGCACCACCCGTCCGTTGCGAAGTCCGAAATAGACAGTACCCGGCCTGTGCGGATCGAGACTGACAGCCGTCACCTCGGCCGTATCAAAAGCTGCCACGCTTACCACATCCGAACAGCTGGCACTCTGGCACACATCGATATCAGGCCAGCGGCGATACATGCCCCCGTCGTCACCGCTGAAGAGCGTTTTAGTCTGACTGTCGTAATCCGAAGGATTGATGAACCGGCCTGAAAAGCCGTGATTGACAGAAGTGAAAGTGGCCCAATTGTCGGTCGTCACGACGTAACGGTTGTACAAAATTGAGCCAATTTGAAGGTCGGGGTCTAGTGCATCAAAGTAGGACAAGCCTCCATCACCCTGTAAGAGTTGATCTTTGCCATTCATCCCCGGGGCGGTCAGACGAAGGGTGCCGTTGTCTTGGGTGCCGCCAAAGATAACATCGCTTCCAGAAGCAGGGTCAGGATGGATTGCAGCCCCGTAAAACTGCGTGATATTGTAGCCTTGATTCCGATCCAGAAGCTGCGGTGAGGGGACCGACAGGTCCGGACAGAGATACACGCCGCCATCGTTGCCGAGAATGGCGCGGCCCGGTGCAAGCGGGTCGAATGAAATTGCGTGGTGATCGGGGTGGATGGGGGTCAGTTGTTCCCATGACTGCCCGGCATCATCTGATCGGTAGAGTCGGATTGCGCCAAGAAACCAGAGGTCGGCATCGAGGGGATCGACTGCAGCGATGAGGTTGTACCATGCCTGACCGACCTGAACGGGGATGTCCGGCAATGCCTCCCAATTGGTGCCTGCATCGAAAGACCGGAACATGCCGGTCACTTTTGTGGTGCCAGCGCCTTGAGCCAATAAATACAGACGGTCAGGATCAGATGGTGCGGAGGTCAGTTCAATGCGCTCCCAGTCCCCAAAAGGGGTAATGTTTTCCCAGGTTCCCGGGTTCCCGGTGGCAGGGCCATGCAGATCATATCTGGACACGAAGACTGCACCCGTCAATCGGTACATGCCAAAAGTGACGTATACATCTCCATTTGAAGCCACTTCAATGTCGGCAGCTGCCTGATGAGGGGCTCCGCCTTGCTGGGGGGAGAGAATGACAGTCCAGGACTCTCCTGCATCGTCAGAGCGGAGCAGACCAGCATCACGCGTTGTGGCCAGCAGGCGGCCGGAGGCGTCGAACGCCAATGACATGACATAGTAAAAATCAGGGGTTGCTGTAGAGGGCAGTTGCTCCCATGACTGCCCGCCATTGGTGCTGCGCCAGATGCCCAATCCACGAACCGCATCGTGATTGAACCAACCCTCGCCCGTTCCGAAAAAAAGCGTGTCGGGGTGAGCGGGATCTTGTGCAATACAAGAGACAGCCAGGTTTTCAAAAAAATCGTCAGATTTGACCCACTGGGGGTCTTCGCTACTTATTTGCGAGGTTCTCCACAATCCACCGGCCACTCCGCCGGCCCAAACTGATTCTCCTGTAGGATCATTCCTGTCAAAAAGCAGGGCACGGGTGCGGCCACCTACACCGGTCGGACCACGCTCGGTCCACTGCAAGTCATTCACTGACCGGCCCTGAGCCAGCAATCCTTGAAGTTCAGCCCTTGCCTTCACCAGCCGTTCGCGCGGAACTGTCAGGGTTTTCAGATCATGGGTAGCCGCCCACTCTTGTTCAATGGCACCCTCTATTCGGGCACGCTTGGTCAATTTGGCCTCCCCTGAATCACCACAGCCGCAGGTCACCCCCAGCAAGATTGCCAGAAGGCCGACATTCCATCGACGCAGACACCATTTGCGACTTTGCTGCTTCATGATTTTTCGGTTGGCGAGTTGTCCAACATGGCAACTCAACCTGGATTGGAATCAAAAATAGACATCCTCAGGCCCCGCGCGATCTTCGTCCTTCCCTGCAAACAATACGCCAAAGAGGAACTCCAGTTTATTCTGTATTGTAAGTCGCCGATTGTTGAGTGGGGTCCCATATGCTGCACCGATGAGGAATCGGTCCTGGAATCTCCACTTCACAAACCAGGACCCGAGATCTCCGATGACATCCCATCCTTCAGCCCCATAATTATCGACTGACCAACGAAAGGCCCCACCGACTTGAATATCGGGATGAAAGCGATAGGCCAGGCGAAGGGAGGTCAATACAGGGCTGTTTGTGGTGGCGAGCTGGCGTGAATCGCGGGTCAGGGCAGACAGAAACTGCATATTGGTCACAATCAGGGTTGCCTCCAGATAGCCTCTCAGCTGTGGGGCATTGAGGCGTGTGCCTGCCAGACCATAAAACCGGCGGCCAATTTTGTTTGACCATTGCGGGTATGCAGCCTCTGCCAATTGGGGCTCGAACAAATGCTTGACTGAAAACCCGGCATACGATCTTGCCGAGCGAAGAAACATGCCCACCCCCGCATCGAGGGCAAAGCGAGAGCCCATCTGATCTGAAAACACCGGATCTGAAGAGGCCGGGTCGCGGAAATTGAGGTTGTCCCAATTTTGAAACGATCCTACTATGCCCAATTCCAACCCAATCGATATGTCCAGTCGGCCGCTCTCCATCCAGTATGCATACTGACCTGAAGCCAGCATCAAATTACGACTGCCCATACTGACGTGGCGCATGGTGAGCCCCAATCCAACTGAATTTGATTTCCCCAGCGAATGAAGTGCGAGCCCCTGTTCGACAGGCTGCCCCGGGATACCCGCCGAGAGCTGCTGATACACCACCGCAGCGGAAAGGAGTCGCTCTGACCCGGCCATAGCCGGATTGTACAGAGACATTCTGGGCTCAACTATTTGGTCCATTTGCCCAAAGGCGACCAAATTACAACACAGGAAACCCAGTATTCCTGTCATTTTTTTCAGGTACATGTCATCGGTTTTAGAGAACTAATGTAGGCTATGGGGAATTTTTTATCACTATCAATCAATAAATTACATCATTTGTCAACTATTATTTTCACGTACAAAGCCACTATCTTGTCCTTTTTCTTGCTCAACTGATTCTCCACTTTTGTATCAGGGTCCACTCTCAAAAATACAACTTTAAAGGTACGGGCTCTGTCCGAAAATGCCGCAAAGGGCTCAAAAAAGGAATACCCACACATTTATCACTCAAAATACGGAGAAATCATGGCAACAAAAAAGGAGCGTACAAAGCGTGTTGAACCGGAGATGATCAGTGATTTTCCCATCTTCGAAGGTCTTTCACCGGAAGTCCTGCAGGAAGTCGCCGATCGCATGAAGGTCCATGAGCAGCCCAAATACCAATACATCTACATGGCTGACGAACCCTCCGCACATGTATTTTTCCTGATTCGCGGCGCCATCAAAATCGGCACACACTCCTCAGACGGCCGGGAGGTCATCAAATCAATCCTGCATCCCAGAGCTGTCTTCGGCGAGCTATGCCTCGTGGGTGAAGAATACCGCCAGGAGTTTGCGCGCTGCATGAACTCAGGTGTCCAGTATTACAGCCTGGCCTGTGACGACCTCCGCTCCCTGATCGAACAGCACCCGGCCCTTAGCTTGAATTTCCTGCAAACTGTCGGCGGCCGACTGCGACAAGCCGAAAACCGCCTCGAATCTCTCGTCTTCAAAGACGCCCGTACGCGCATCATCGAGTTTATCAAAGACTCCGCCAATAAATGCGGACGGAGAGTGGGCTACGAAATGCTCCTTAAACACTGCCTTACCCAACAAGACATCGCCAACCTCACCGGCACCTCCCGCCAAACAGTCACCTCGGTTCTCAATGACCTTAAAAAATCAAACCTGATTTATTTCAACCGCAATTCCATCCTCATCCGTGACCTCGCAAATCTGTCTTAATACCAAGTTCCCGAAAATCATTAATGGTCGGACGGCTATAGCGGTCCGACGGTTATAGCGGTCCGACCGGTTATTGGGGTAGCTGCTCGCGGATAATTGACGGATCAATCCCTGCTAAAGCTTTCAGAAATATTTTTGGCACAAACATAACCATCTGGACAAACGATGATAGTGAATCCGCAATGAAATCAACGCACCCCTAACCCCAGCGGGGTGACATCTCATTAGAAATCCAGCTGAGATAAAGCATCGAGCTGCAGCGCAGCGACATCTTGGCATTGCGCCATCTCAGTACAGCGACATGTTTTTTTGAAATGCGGATACTGCGCGAGTGGAAAAGCATAGTCCGAAACCCACACTGACAATCTTGGAACCAAGGAACCAACAGTCATTCCTCAATTACTCATCATCAGCCCCCAATTCATTTTCCAATTCTTGCATCAGGGCGTAATCAATAGACTCTTGCAGGGTGGGAATGATGGTCAGGACACTTTCGAGGCGGGAAATTTCAATGAGGCGCTTGACGTTTGGGGACTGGATGCCGGACAGGATGAACAGTCCTTCGTCTTGCCAGAGGCGGTGGCCCGTGAGGATGGCGCTGAGGCCTGAAGAGTCGACGAATTCGACTTGCGAAAGGTCGAAAATGAGATTGCGGACGCCTTCATTGCTCAAAATAACCAACTCTGACTTGAGCTGGGGGGCTATCAGGGAGTTCAGGTTTCCCTCCTGGAGGGTAAACACTGCGTATCTTTCGTTTTTATCAACGGTGTACTTCATGGCTCAGATGACATTTTTGGGAAAACCCCGGTTTTTTACGCCTGCCGTTTTTGGAATGCAGGGAAATTTGTCGCATAAAGGTAAAGAATCCGCCTGAAAATTCACCAAGGGTGAGTCTGTGGGTAATCTTCTGAACTCTGAGCATTCTGACCGTGTTATTAGGTCGTTTTTTGATGCGGTATGCATTTCTGCCAAAACGGCCTGCTAAAATGTCAGACAATTTCACGTTTTTGGTTCATTTTGGCGGAAGATTTCCCGAAGTTGGGAAATGGCACAATATTCTATGAAGATTTGGGGGGCCATGCTTTTTGATATTCCAAAAAAAGATGCTATTCTTATCCCCGAAACCCATCCCTGACGGGAATCAACACGATTCAATACCATGAACAGAAAATTTTCGCCAAAAGTCAAGGAAATTATCACGAGGAGCCGGGACGAGGCATTGCGCCTTGGTCATGACTTTATCGGTACAGAGCATTTACTGCTCGGTATCGTAAAAGAAGGTGAAAGCCTTGCCTTGCGCGTGCTCTCAGCCCTTGATGTGGATACAGATGAATTGAAGGAAACCATTGAACGATCGGTACAACGACGCCCAGTGGCCCGCACCAATATCAACATCAGCAACCTGCCTCTCAATAAGCAGGCTGAAAAGGTGCTGAAGGTGACATTCCTTGAAGCGCGACTCATGAAAAATGAGGAAGTCTGCCCCGAACATGTGATGCTGTCCATTCTCAAACACAACGATAATCTGGCCTCTCGCATTCTCGACGAATTTGACGTCACTTACGAGGACTTCAAGTCAGAACTTGAATATGTCCTGCAGGAAGAAAGCCTCAGCGACACCGGAGAAATCACCAATCAGGGTCCGCCGGAACAAGACGAGCCCTTTGAAGATGATGACACGCAGATGAGTGGCAGATACCCGCGCAAGGGTGGAGCCACCAAATCGCGCACGCCAGTGCTCGATAATTTCGGGCGCGACATCACGAGGTTGGCTGAGGAAGACAAGCTGGATCCTATTATTGGGCGGGAAAATGAAATTGAACGGGTCTCGCAGATTTTGAGCCGGCGAAAGAAGAATAACCCAATTCTAATCGGAGAACCCGGTGTTGGAAAAACGGCTATTGTCGAAGGTCTGGCACTGCGCATCATGCAAAAAAAAGTAAGCCGGACGCTTTTCAACAAGCGGATTGTCATGCTCGATTTGGCAGCCCTTGTAGCCGGCACCAAGTACCGCGGCCAATTTGAAGAGCGCATGAAGGCCATTATGAATGAACTTGAAAAGTCGCGCGATGTCATTCTCTTTATCGACGAGATTCACACCATCGTCGGTGCGGGTGGTGCGACCGGCTCGCTTGATGCCTCCAACATCTTCAAACCTGCCCTCGCCCGCGGAGAGCTCCAGTGCATAGGTGCCTCTACCCTTGACGAGTACCGCCAGCACATCGAAAAGGATGGCGCTCTGGACCGGCGATTCCAGAAAGTGATGGTCGAGCCACCAAGCAGTGAAGAGGCAAAGCACATTCTCAATAACATACAACCTAAATACGAGGACTTCCACAATGTCAATTATGACGAGGAAGCCATCGATGCCTGCGTCAAACTCAGTGATCGCTACATCACTGACCGGTTTTTGCCGGACAAAGCTATCGATGTGCTGGATGAAGCTGGTGCCCGAGTCCACCTGAAGAACATCCATGTGCCGAAGCACATTGAAGATCTCGAGCATCGCATTGAGGAACTCAAGGAACTCAAGAATCAGGCGGTAAAAAATCAGCAATATGAGAAAGCCGCTGACCTTCGCGACCATGAGTCAAAACTGACCCGCCAGCTTGAAATTGAAAAAGCAGAATGGGAGGAAGAGGCCAAAACCCGACGCTATCCGGTTACAGAAGAGGATATTGCGGAGGTTGTATCCATGATGACGGGCATACCCGTCAAGCGAGTGGCGCAGAGCGAAAGCAACAAGTTGGTCACCATGTCTGATGATTTGCAAAAGCAGATTATCGGGCAAAACGAGGCCATCTCGAAAATCACCAAGGCCATTCAGCGCAACAGGGTCGGGCTAAAAGATCCTTCAAAACCGATTGGTACGTTCATCTTCCTCGGTCCGACGGGCGTCGGAAAAACCGAGTTGGCGAAGGCTTTGGCCAGGTACATGTTTGATACCGAAGATGCCCTTGTGCGCATTGATATGAGCGAGTACATGGAAAAATTCTCCGTGAGTCGCCTCATCGGTGCACCTCCCGGCTACATCGGCTACGAGGAAGGTGGCCAGTTGACTGAAAAGGTGCGCAGAAAACCATACAGTGTCATCCTACTCGACGAAATCGAAAAGGCCCACCCTGATGTCTACAACATCCTGCTCCAGGTGCTCGACGACGGTCAGCTGACCGATGGTCTTGGGCGGAAGGTGGATTTTAAGAATACGCTGATTATCATGACCTCCAACATCGGAGTGCGCCAGCTCAAGGACTTTGGCCAAGGGGTTGGCTTTGCCACCAAGTCGCGCGTAGATACAGCTGAAGATCACTCAAGAGGAGTCATTCAAAATGCCCTGAAAAAGACTTTCTCGCCGGAATTCCTAAACAGGATTGACGATGTGGTCATCTTTAACAGCCTCAGTAAGGAAGACATTTTCCAGATAATCCACATCACACTGAAAGAACTGTTTGACCGGCTGAAAGTCATGGGTGAATACCAGCTTGAGCTCAGTGAAGAAGCCCGGATGTTCCTTTCGGAAAAAGGATTTGACCCTCAGTTTGGCGCACGACCCTTACACCGCGCCATTCAGAAATATCTCGAGGATCCCCTCGCTGAATTCATCCTCAGCAACCGACCAGAAGAAGGGTCTACCTTCCGGGCAGAAAAAGACGCTGATGACGAGAAATTGGTCATCTCCCTCAAAGAGGAAGTGAAGCCCGTGGAGGAAGAATAAGTATTTCATTGTTTTGAAAGAAGGTGCAGGCACGCCATGCGATGTGTCTGCACCTTTTTATTGCAGGAATTCGGGAAACGTGTCAGTGGAAAACCCGAATGTTTGTGTATTTTTACCTGAAATTTACACAGAGCACATTGCTCAAATATTTGCTCCTCACCATTCTTCATTAAAACACTTAAATTTGATCAGACGAGGAAGAGGCGGCCAAAACAGAGGCCGTCAGGAAGAAACCAAGTACAATTTCAGAATTAACCACCAAATCAGGGTTCCTGAAATCCGTTTGGTAGGAGACAATCTGGAAGATGTCAGTAAAATTGCCGGCAAAACCATCGAACCCGGCATTTATGCAACCCGACAGGCCCGCACGTGGGCCGAAGAAATGAACCTCGATCTGGTCGAGATTTCCGCCAAAGCAGAACCACCAGTCTGCAAGATTACTGACTTCAAGAAGTTCATCTACGACAAAAAGAAGCGGGAAAAAGAAATCAAGTCGAAAGCCGCCAAAACGGTCATCAAGGAAATTCGGTTTGGCCCCAATACTGATGAACACGATTTCGAGTTCAAACTGCGCCATGCCAAGAGCTTTCTTGAAGAAGGGGCCAAGGTGAAGGCATTCGTCAACTTCCGGGGCAGAACCATTGTCTTCAAAGAGCGGGGGGAGCTGCTGTTACTGCGCCTGCTCAAGGAACTCGACGAATACGGCTCGGCTGATGCCCTTCCGAAGCTCGAAGGTAGGCGTATGATCGTCATGATTTCACCGAAAAAGAAAAAGTAGGTCAGTAATCACCAGACTTGCCGGCAGGCTACCTGTTTCCAATCTTACAAGCAGCCTTACAGAAAGCGGGAAGCGCCGACCAGATTCAAAAACTCTGCTCGCGTTTCGCCTTTCTCGAAAGCGCCGGTAAACGCTGAGGTCGTCGTAACTGAGTGCTGCTTCTGTACCCCGCGCATCATCATGCACATGTGCCGAGCTTCGATGACCACAGCAACTCCTTGAGGCTGAAGGGTATCTTGTATGCATTTCAGAATCTGATCAGTCAATCGCTCCTGCACCTGCAAACGTCGGGCGAAGATATCGACAACTCTGGGCAATTTGCTCAATCCGACAATGTAGCCGTCCGGGATGTAAGCGATATGCGCCTTCCCAAAAAATGGCAGCAAATGATGCTCACACAATGAGTAGACCTCAATATCCTTGACCAACACCATTTCGCTGTATGGCTCACGAAACATGGCAGATTTCAACACACCAGCCGGATCGATGTCGTATCCCCGCGTGAGAAACTGCATGGCTTTCGCTGCACGCTGGGGAGTACGAACCAGACCCTCGCGGTCAGGGTCCTCTCCCAGTCCTTCAAGGATATGACGGTAGTGACCGGCTATCAACTCGGTATTTTCGGGGTTTTGGGAGTCTTGCATGTGTTCTTTCATCGTTCCGTAGATTGGTGGTTGGTAAATTCTCTGCTTACATCACTGGGCTCAGACAAGGTTCCCCTTACCTCGCGGCACAAGCCTGTCGAGGACTGAGCGTCCCGTATCCAGTAACTGGGGGCGATTTTCAGGACTGATTCGTTTGTGCAATTTGGTGAGCACAAACTGATTGCCATATCCCTCGACCGACCAGCCGGGCTCTTTATTGAAAAATTCCGGGACTTCATCACCGAACACATACTGAACAGCTTGCGGATCGACTCCCTCAATCCAGTAATTCCGGTTAAACGTCGGCCATAAGTCGAACTCGATTTCCTTGCGCCCCAATATCTTGACAACTGTATGCCTGAATTGTTGTGGCTCCATTGCAAACCAGGGAAGATTCAGGTCATCGGAAATCGCCCAAAATACTGTCTGGTTCCGAGTTTTGCCGCCTCTGACGTACCGATAATCGAAAATATAGGCATCCGTCTGCCGGGACAAATCATACTGATGGGTAAAATGACTGATGCGCCGATTCCTTATTCTGCCTTTTTGAAACAACGGAAAATGCATCAGAGCCCTCATGGTCTCGCGATCCACCTCTTCAAAATATACCATTTCCAACGACCCTGCCACCTGGCGGTGCCGTGTTTTTTTTGACGTAAAAAGATGCTGCAGCCATTTCATAGCTCATAAAGATACGAAAGGCAGGGTGCGACTACCGGCATAGAGCTCATACTCATGCAATTTGCATTCCAGCGGACCATTGTACAAGCTGTGCTTGCTGGAGGTGCGCAGCCCCAGGTGTTTGAGAGCTGGAAGATGGCAGCTGAAGACCCATGCGGTGTACCCCTCATACCGGCTTTTGAGGGTATCTCCAATCCGGGCGTAGAACGCCTCAATGTCTGCCTGCTCCAGCCGCTTGTCGTAGGGCGGATTGACAATCAGAATACCCGGTTCTCCTGGTGGAGGATCCAGCTTTTCCAATTTTCCCCGCTGGGTTTGGATGAGACCATCAATGCCCGCTGCCAGAGCATTCTCCTGAGTCGCCTTGAAGGCTTTCATATCCATGTCCCTTCCCCATATTTCTGCTTCCAGTGGTTTCACACGAGATTCAGCCTCTTCGAGAACTTCCCTCCACAACTCCCTATTAACACTCCCCCACCTCAAAAACCCAAGCGTCTCAGGACGCCGTTGCGGTGGCCGTCCAGTAGCGATGAGAGCTGCCTCTATGGGGATGGTCCCTGAGCCACACATCGGATCAATCAGAGTACGCGCTCCTGTATAGCCGGTAATCCGGAGCAGTCCCGCGGCGAGCACCTCATTCATGGGAGCGGGGACTGTCGCGTGGCGGTATCCTCGCAGGTGAAGCGAACGGCCGGAGCTGTCGAGAGAAACGTGCGCTTCATGATCGCTGATGTACACGTTGATGAGCAGGTCAGGCTGATTTGTATTGACCGATGGACGGCGATTCCGAAATCTGTCGCGAAACCTGTCTGCAATCGCATCTTTGGCCTTCAGGGCAGCGAATTTAGAATGGGTGAATATAGAGGAGTGCACAACTGCATCTATTGCGAATGTGCGATCCAGTGAAAGGTGTGCCTCCCATTCCCACGCCTTTATGGCTTCGTAGAATTCATCCTGACTTCTGAATCGAAAAGAATGAATGGGCATTAGCACCCTGAGTGCCGTACGCAACTCGAGATTGGCCCGGTAGAGCAGCTTGAGATCGCCCACAAAGGAGACGGCACGGCGTAAAGGTGTGATCTGAGTGCCGCCAAGGTTCTTGATTTCTTCAGCGAGCACCTGTTCAAGACCAGCAAAAGTTTTGGCAATCAGTTCCAAGAGGAAAAAATTCAGAATGGGGCTTACCCCTGAAAGGCACAGGTTCCGGCCCAGAAAAAGATGCCCAGCCAAACCAGCCCTTTGATAAAGAAAAACAAGAACCCAACCAGACCGATGCGCTTCAACCAGGGTATCAGACCAGACTTCCGAGGTGCGCTGGTTTCTAAGCCCTCAGCGGCTCTGGTGGCGGTTTCAGCCAGATGACTCCCCTTCTGGTTTGGCTCGGCTGAAGGAGCCGACTGGAGTTCAGTATGTGAGTCGTGTACAGGCATGTGCTTCAGGTTTGGAAAACTCCCACATTAAACTGTCCGACCGGCGCATTGTTCGCAGCCTCAATACCACGTGAAATCACAGACCGGGTCTCCAATGGGTGGATGATTGCATCAACCCAGAGCCTTGCAGCGGCATACCAAGGGGTGGTCTGATTATCGTACCGTTCCTTGATAGTCGCAAAGAGCGCTTCCTGCTTCGCCTCGTCTGGTGCCTCGCCCTTCGACTTCATGGCAGACAACTGTATCTGCATCAGCACTTTGGCTGCCTGCTCACCACCCATGACCGCAATTTTAGCGGTGGGCCATGCCACGATAAGGCGCGGGTCGTAGGCCTTCCCGCACATGGCATAGTTGCCAGCCCCGTAGCTGTTACCCATCACAATGCTGAATTTCGGTACGGTAGAATTTGACACTGCGTTGACCATTTTTGCCCCATCCTTGATGATGCCACCATGCTCAGAACGGGTGCCGACCATAAAACCAGTGACATCGTGCAAAAAGACCAGCGGAATTCGCTTCTGGTTACAATTCATAATAAACCGGGCTGCCTTGTCGGCGCTATCGGAGTAAATGACCCCTCCGAATTGCATTTCCCCCTTTTTGGTGCGCACCACCTCCCGGTTATTCGCCACAATGCCAACGGACCACCCATCAATGCGGGCATACGCACAGATGATGGTCTTGCCATAGCCAGCCTTGTATTCAGTCATTTCAGAATTGTCGACCAGCCGTTTAAGAATGGCGCGCATTGAATACGGCCGGGAGCGTTCGTGTGGAAAAATATGGAGAATGTCTTCCTCTCGCTCAGCCGGCGGGACCGGCTCAATTCTGTCGAAGCCGGCTTTTTCAGTTTCGCCAAGCCGACTCACCAGATCCCTTATGGTGGCGAGGCATGTCTGATCGTCGGGCATCTTATAATCGGTCACGCCGGAAATTTCAGATTGGGTAGTGGCACCACCGAGTGTCTCTTTGTCGACCTCCTCGCCGATGGCTGCCTTGACCAGGTAAGGGCCAGCCAGAAAGATTGAACCCGTTCCGTCTACAATCAAAGCCTCGTCTGACATGATCGGCAGGTACGCTCCGCCCGCCACGCAGCTGCCCATGATGGCAGCAATTTGAGGGATGCCTTTTGAGGAGAGAATGGCATTATTTCGAAAAATGCGCCCAAAGTGCTCCTTATCCGGAAAAATCTCATCTTGCATGGGCAGGAATACCCCGGCACTGTCAACCAGATAGATAATCGGCAGGTGATTTTCCATAGCGATTTCCTGGGCCCGAAGGTTTTTCTTGCCTGTTATCGGAAACCACGCTCCTGCTTTCACCGTGGCATCATTGGCCACAATCATACACTGCCTGCCATGGATTCGGCCGATGCCGCACACCACCCCACCTGCCGGGCATCCACCATATTCTTCATACATGCCATGACCCGCAAAAGCTCCAATCTCAAGCAGATCAGTGCCGGAATCCAGCAGGGCCGCAATCCGCTCCCGGGCCGTCATCTTTCCCCGGGCATGCTCCTTTTCTATCTTCTTTTTCCCTCCCCCCTCATGGATGCGATCCAATAAACGCTCCATGCGCGATATTTCCATCTTGATGGCATCCTCGTTGCTGTTTTTCTCCAGTTCTTCCCTGGTCATGCTTTGAAATTTAGTTGTGGGAAAATACAAAAAAAGTACCCGACCTGAACCCTCAGCTATTGAGTCGGTCGGCGCGGTTTGATGACCTTCCTTTGATGAACTGACCGGAAGACGGATTTGTTGTTCATCCTGAATATCCAAAACTGAAAGTATGCTCAGAGATATACCCAATCGCCCGGTTCAGGACTTTGCGGTTGCCATTGTGCCGAGAGAAACGGAAGACGAGCTTTGGGACACATTCATCCTCAACCTGAAGCCGGAACCCGTGCGTGATGTTTTGGTCAACTCCCGCGGCTATGGTGAGCTGGATGGGGAGGCCCGGAAGACTTCGGTGTTAAGGCATTTTTTCGAGCGTATAGGTCCGGAAACGGCAGCCATGCTGGAGCCGATTCAATCCAGTTTGTTTACGTTTACCAACGAGTACTGGGTCAGTTTTTCATTCGATGGCCACATGTTTGACAAAAAGTACATCTTTGTGCGCGGCAGCATCGATGCCATGAATTTTACGCGAGTCCCCTTGCTGAACCGCCCGGGCGTTATGATCCGGTAAACACACTCACCCCTGAATTGAGAATATGAAGCCCAAAAAAGTCGCCGACTCCCGCGCCACCATGACTGAGATGGTGATGCCGAATGATACGAACCCCATGAACAACCTGATGGGAGGCAACCTGATGCGCTGGATGGACACTGTAGCCGCCATCTGCGCCGGTAAGCACTGCGAGTCATACGTAGTCACCGCTTCAGTTGACCACATATCATTCCAAAAACCCATCCTCTTGGGCGACGTCGTCACCCTCCGCGCCAGTGTGACCCGCTCATTCACCACCTCCGTCGAAATTTACGTCGAGGTCTTCGCTGCCGATGTGAAAGGCCACAACAACCGACGTTGCAACCACGCCTATTTCACTTTCGTGGCCCTCGATGATGAGCAGAAAAAACCAATCCCGACCCCGGAAGTCATCCCCCTCACCCGCGAAGAGCAAAACCTCTACGAAAGCGCCTCGCGACGCCGGGAGCTGCGCCTCATCCTCAGCGGACGCATCAAACCCGACGAGGCCGGTGAACTGAAGGCCTTTTTCTCAGGCCGGATGGGGGTGCTTGATTCTGAGTGATGATGCAGTTTCAGTGGGGCGCAGTTGAATGCAGTGAAAGCTATAGCGCCCTTTTTACATCGAAGAGGCGTGCACCAACAAATCGAGCAGGGCGTGCCCGGATGGAGTCGTCCGCAATTTGCCACTCCCGTGAGGCTGCTGCTCAGCAACATCCCACTCAATCCACCCATTATCGAGGGCCGGAAGCACAAACCTTTGGTAAGCCCCATCATGCCTGTCAAAACCCATTTTTTCAAGCACCTCAGCAATGGATGAGGGAGATACGCAGATGCGGATTACTTGACTGACGACAGGGTTAACAGCCGGAACAAAAACACCAAAGCCCGCTTCCTGAACCTGGCTTCCAAATTGGCCATTGCCCTGCACATCCAGATGAAAGGCCGGATGCACAGGGAGGACTGTAAGAAAATAGGTGTTCAGCTCGTCAGTTTCGAGAATCGGAAGCGGTGAGCCATTCCGGGTCATGGCTCTTCGCATGGCTGGAATACCAGTGCCTCTCCCCTCTGTGAGGTGAAGCTCCTTGAGAAAGTCTCCAATTCTTCGGTTTCTATAGTCCCGAGCGACGATCCTTCGGTTTGTAGCCAAAGTGGCTGAGGTGACCGGCGGCAAGGGCCCCGGAAAACTCAAAATCTCAATTTTATCCGGCCAAATCTGAACTTCAATTGGCTTTCCAGACGAATAATCTTTGTGAAACACCGCATTAGCAAGTGCTTCTTCAACTGCATTGTAAGGAAAGTTAAAAAAACGATCAGCTTCCGCACGGCCCCTGAATTTTTGAATGCGTTCCTCAATGACAAGGCTGTTGATATATGACAAAGCATTCCTGAGCTGGATATGCAAAGGCCCTTTGAATATCTTTTCTGTGAATTGATTGCCCTCTGCATTCTTATAGAGAACCACTTCGATCCATGACCGGTCAAAAAAGCGTTCCGGATGCTCGCAGAAGAAGAGAAGTCCCGCATGGATAGGCCTCAAGCTTTCATTCGGACCCCGTACCACAGACATTTGGCGGCAAAGGTCTGCAAAAGGGATCTGAATGCTTTGTTCGAAAAGGTCACTGTTGATTTCGTTCAGGAAGTCGCGAATAAGGCCGAGACTCAAATCTTTTAAGGACGCACGATGATGCACCCGGTCATCAAATGGAATCACACGACCAGATAGCAATTCTTCAATGTGGATGGGGAGAGCCATTCTTGAGAAGGTTTAGCTCTCTAAAATACAGGTATGCATCCGAAATGTCAAGTCCTAATCATTCCGGAATCGAAATCTCCCAAATAACTGCCAATTGGAAAGAAGAAAACATTTCACCGAATCCGTCTTTCCGGCCTGGGCCGGAAAGACGGATTCCCCTTAATCATGCACGAGCGGGGACCGGCTTCAGCCGGATGATCCGCAGCTTATTGAACAGCAGGATAATCGGATAGACAGGATCGAATTCGAACCAGCGGTAGCCGAAGTTGGGGCGTGAGCCAAACTTGTGGTGGTTGTTATGGTATGATTCTCCCAGCATCAGGAAATCGAACGGCAGGAAGTTTTTGGATGTGTCTTTCGTAGGGAAGTTCACATAGCCGTACTTGTGCGCAAACCAGTTGATGATGACTCCGTGAAACGGCCCCATCGCGGCGTGAATCGGAATGAGCAGGTAGACCCACCAAGAGGGGGCAAAGAAGGCGTAGATGGCCACATACACTGCAATCCAGAGCGCCCTGGCAACCCAGCTGGAGGCAAATTTGTCGAAAGATTCCCACCGGGGGACACCTTTCGTGAATTTCTCCTCAATCTTTTGTTTCCCGACATAAATGCCGTTGTAGACATTGCGGGTGCGCCACATCATCTTGAACAGATTATCGTCATATTTTGGAGAATGCGGATCATTTTCAGTATCGGCGAAGGCGTGATGCAACCGGTGGAGGACTCCATACGCATAGGGACTCAAATACGACGAACCCTGACCGATGAAGGAGCCAATGTGAAACACTTTTTCCCAAAACCGAGACATGGTAAACATGCCGTGGGCGGCGTAACGATGGTGGAAAAACGTTTGGAAAAAGAGTGAAAAGTACCAATGGAGGACAAAAAACAGAATGATGACAAGCATAAAAGTAGTTTAAATTTCAACCCAATATCGCCTCAGGTTACCTGCAGCTTGCAGTGAGGACGGACTCATGGGTATGAACGCATGAAGTCGGACAAAAATTCCTTGGCGGTAAGATAACGAATTTTAGAAACGAGTAACAACTCAACACAGAGATTGACCAAATTGGTCATTCAGCAGATGTTCCTTCCCGGCCGCTTCTATCAATGTGGTTGGCACTGGCCTGTTGTGAGCCGAACATCAGCACATCCTGGATGGTTACATGCGGAGGGCGGGTGGCAATGAAGAGAATAGCCTCAGCCACATCAGGGGAGGCCAGCGGTTTGAAATCGCCGTAAATCTGTGCCCTGTCGGCATCACCGTCAAAGCGCACCAGCGCAAACTCGGTTTCTTCCACATGCCCCGGACTCACCTGGCTGACGCGGATGCCATGGCTGTGCAAATCAAGCCGCATGGCTCTTGTCAGCGCATCAACGGCATGTTTGGTCGCGCAATAGACATTCCCATTTGGATACACCTCCTTTCCGGCTACAGAGCACACATTGATGATATGCCCACGGCCACGGGCCACCATCAGGGGGGCAATCAGGCGGGACATGTACAGGAGACCCTTGATGTTGGTGTCAATCATGGCTTCCCAGTGGGTGATATCGGCCTCGTGGACAGGAGCGAGCCCCTTGGCCAGCCCGGCATTGTTGACCAGCACATCGATGTGGGCCCAGGGGCCCTCAAGCGAGGCAACATCCTGCGCAAGGGCCTCCCGGTCACGGACATCATGATTGAAAGTCAGACATTCTGCCTGATAGTTGTCCTCGAGATACTGCCGGAAGGCTCCAAGTCGGTCAGCTCTGCGCCCGGAAAGAATGACTCGGTATCCACTTTTGGCAAATAACTCAGCAGTGGCACGCCCTATTCCGGAAGTGGCACCGGTAATCCATGCAACCTGGCCGCGCGGATTGCTGAACCTGAACAATGAAGCTGCCTCACGGCCCTGCTCATCGCTGGCCCCTGAAGTTGGATGGCCGAAAAAAGCCTGATCGTTGTTCTCGGTTTTGACCTCCGGATTCACATCTGCGGCCAGTCGGTAGAATTGGGCGGCCTGTGCGCGATCTCCCAGACGGTAGTATATGAGGGCGAGGTCGTAATTGGCAAACGGATGGTCGGGCTGGAGCTTCAGTGTTTTTTTGAAGTAGCGCGCCGCTTTCATCTCGTTGCCAGAAATTTCGCCAAGCAGGGTTGCGTACCGGTAATGGGCATCGACGTTCTGGCGGTCGGCCCTGACAGCCTGCCGGAAGCACTCCAGGATTTCGTCTTTGTTTTCCGGAAAATACAAGAGTGTCAGCAAACCGAGGCGATAATGAATTTCGGGGTATGTCGGATCCACATCGCGGGCTTTTTCCAGATAATGCCGAGCCAGCAAGTGGTCCTGATGCTTTTCAGCGATTTCAGCCAGACGCACAAAGGCCGGCGCATAAGTAGGGTCTTCTGTCAGAATGGCTTCCAGCTGCCCGATGGCCTCGTCTTCGTGATCCGTATAATTGATCAAAAATGCAGCCAGCCGGTAGCGGATAAACAGATTACCGGGATGTTTGCGGAGCAGGGCCCGGAGCAGGCTCAGTCCTTGCTCCACCTCCCCGGATTGTGCAAAAAAGACGGCCGATTGGGCAATGTGGGCAATGCGCTCAGCATGCTCTCCGTCACCCAGCCATTTGCGGGATGGTGCGGGAGCAGCAGGCTGCTCCTCATTGTCCGCGTCCTCCTGTTCGCTTTCATTTACCGGCTCTGCACCCTCCTCCTGGCTGTCACCAGCTGCCCCGAATTCAAATTCCTGCTCGTCTAACCCGGGCCAAAGCTCATCAAAGTCCAATCCGTCGGACTCCTCCTCGTCCCAAAATACATCGCCTCCCATGCCATCTCCCTCTTCCTGATCCTCCTCATCATATATCTGAACCGTCTCCGGGTCTCCACCAGATTCATCAACCAGAGTATGCTCCTGGTCAAAAGGCTCCCCGACATTGACTCCATCACCACTTCCTGCTCTATCACCCTGTTGATCAGAGCTTTCTATGACAGAAGGCTTTTCACTGTCCGGAATGTATACCCCACCAAAATCACCAAACAAGGTTTC
Organism: uncultured Saprospiraceae bacterium; assembly: GCA_964569025.1. GTDB lineage: Bacteria > Bacteroidota > Bacteroidia > Chitinophagales > Saprospiraceae > CAZMSQ01. The sequence continues at coordinate 32,239 of CAZMSQ010000026.1, forward strand.
TTCGCGAGTGGCGTGCGTTGTTTCTGCATCCGCTGTATGCCCTGCACTACGCCGCTGCTCGCGCGCTTGTTCCTCCTTTCTTTGACGCTCACGTTTTTCCTCCTCCATACTCTTTCTATCGCGTTCCTCTTCCTCTCTTTTGATTCGTTCATCTGTTTCCTCTTCTCTTCTCATGCGCTCACGTTCCTCTTCTTCCCTTCTCATGCGTTCACGTTCCTCCTCTTCCCTTCTCATGCGCTCGCGTTCCTCCTCTTCCCTTCTCA
>CAZMSQ010000027.1:0-4581 GCA_964569025.1 uncultured Saprospiraceae bacterium
TTACCATCACTGATGCTAGCGACCCAAGCTGTACGACGACAGTTGATATATCAGCACCTGATGTTTGTTCTCCTGGGTGTCCGCCAGCGGATACGACATTTATTTTGACAGAGACATGTGAATCCTCCAATGCAGGACTCGATACTGCCATATTCTCCAATCAAGTCGGGTGCGATTCAGTGGTCATCACAGAAACCATTCTCCTTCCATCTTCCTTCACAACGATTCAACAGACGATTTGTCCGGGTGACAGTGTTCTGGTCAATGGGAGCTGGTATTCTGAAGCGAATCCTTCCGGAACAGATACGCTGGTGTCCATGAATGGTTGTGATAGCTTGGTTGAGGTGAGTCTGTCCTTTTTCGCAGCTCCAATGGTTGAAAACCTGTCTGAAACCCTCTGTGCAGGAGAAGAATTGGTCATCAACGGGATTGTTTACAATCAAAATCAGCCGTCCGGCCAGCAAGTGATTGCCAGTGTTGTCACTGGATGTGATTCAGTCATTCTCAATATTGAAGTTGTCTTTACAGATTTAGAAATCCTGACTGAGATTATTCCGCCGGAATGTGCTGGTCTCACAGGGTCGTTCTCAATCAACCAAATCACCGGAGGTACACCTCCCTACAGTTTGTCTATTGATGGCCAGCCCTTTATCCCAATTGGAAGTCTGCCGTATACCCAAACAGGATTCCAGTCTGGAACATTTACCGCCCAGGCAGAAGATGCAGAAGGATGCGGCTGGTTAGCAAGCTTTAGTATGCCGGAGGGGCCTCAGCCCACTGTTGAAATCGGAAATGAGCTCATCATCGCGCTTGGTGACAGTCTGCAGCTTGATCCCATTGTCAATTTTCCATATGACACCCTTATTTGGAGTCCTTCGGAGGTTTTATCCTGCCAAAGCTGTCTGAATCCAGTTGTGACTCCTCTAAATAATCTCACGGTCACGCTCATCGCCAGCAACGCGAATGGGTGTTCTGGATCTGATGCGTTGCGAATTATTGTACAGAGAGATCGGCAGATTTATTTCCCCAACGTCTTCAGCCCAAATAATGATGGATTCAACGATACGTTTTTTCCTTCCGTTGACCTCAGTCAGGTGGTATCTATCAATACGTTCCAAATTTACGATCGTTGGGGTGAGCTGGTTTTTCAAGGAGACAACTTTCAGCCAAATCAGCCGGCAAATGGATGGGATGGCACATACAGGGGGCAGCAGATGGATTTGGGAGTCTATGTGTTTTTTGCAGAGATTGAATTCACCGGGGGTGAAGTGGAGATTTTTGAGGGGGATGTGACGCTGGTGAGATAAGGAACCAACATGTATGGGAGTATGGTATTCCTTGGAAAGATTCAGCAGGTCAGGGAGTTCTTCAACGGCCATGCCGTTTTGGTGGTGTCGAAGGACAACGAAGCGGATGCCTTTGTTTAAGGAGATGTCGCTGCGCTGCAGCTTGTTTGAAATGCATGTTTCAGGGCGGAGGAGATATCCCTGCGCTGTAGCTTGAGAGGGCAGGGTTCAAAGATTACGAATCTTCTAAAATGAATGATTCGAAGATTGTGCCTTTATTCGAGAGGCAACGATCTTTGACAGACAAAAGGATATTTTTCAGGAACGATTATTTTTCACTTTTGTATTTTGCGAAATAATGCTCTGCCAATGTTGGTGAAGCGCAATTGAATGGAAAACAGACGTCCTGATGAAATACTATTCGCTTTTCTTGCTTCCTCTTTTTCCTGTGCTTTTTTGGTTCTTTGGCACCATGCAAAATGCAGAAGATGAACTGGTTGATGAACCGGTGGAATTCGGAGGAAGCCTTTCAGAGCCAATGGTGTATAATCAGATTGTGGAGTCTGCTTCGGCAGAGGCGTCCTGTCCGTGTATTGTGAGTCAGGGCAGTTTTTCTGCACCGTTTCCGTTTGTGTCGACACCGCAATCGAATATTGAGTTTTATGCGTACGGAGTGCCAACTGGCTCTTCTGCCAACACGGGGTTTGAGCAATCGGAGCAGTTGATTTTAATTTTGCACGAGAATACAAATACGGGTGAGGTAAGTTTTGTGTTTGTGGGTGATGATGTCAATGATGGGTCAGGGGGAACTATGACTCTGACGCTGACTTGCCTGCCCAATTCGGCCTATGTGGCGGTATCTGATGATAATGGGGAATTTTCCGGAACGCCTCCTACGATGTCTGGAGATTTCTTCTGGGCTCCATGCTGCACTGATGGCGGAGCAGTTGGTGGGGTGGGATGTGGCACCACGTTTACCCTGAATCCTGATGATGTATCCGGGTTTACGACCATCGCTCTTGGGTTTGGGTCTCCTTCGAACCCCCAGTATACAGACCTACCAAGCCTTGACTGTCCGATTATCATCAATTGTGGAGGGCAGGCGTGTTGTGAGAATGTGTTTTTTCTGGATGCCTTTGTTCAGAATGCGAGTTGTGAGGGGAATATGGATGGATTGATTGATCTCACCGTGACAGGAGAATGCCTGACACCCCTGACGTACCAATGGTCTAACGGAGAAATGACCGAGGACATCGCAGGGTTGGCGCCAGGTGATTATACGGTAACGGTCACCGATGTGAATGGATGTACTGAAGAAGAAACGTTTACTGTCGGGGTTGATTTTACAAATCCGGAACCTGAGATCATTGGAACTCCTTTTTTCTGCGAGGGGGAGTCAGTGTTGCTGTCAGTCAATGGATTCTTCACTGACTATCAGTGGTCGAATGGAGACAATGGGCCAGTGACTGAAGTGTTTCAGGGGGGGACATACACCGTGACGGTCACAAACGCCGGAGGGTGCACTGGTACTGCCTCTTATGATGTGGTCGAAAACCCTGCTCCTGAGCCAGAAATAACCGGGCCAACCGAAATATGTCCGGGTGATATTCTTGAATTGGATGCCGGACCGGGTTTCGTTACTTACCAGTGGACAACCGGTAGTGTGCTGCAGACAACATTTATCACCGAACCGGGTGCCTACACTGTTTTTGTGACCAACCAATTTGGTTGCCAGGGTACAGATACGTACGACGTAATCGGATTGCCGGCACCAGATCCGGTCATCAACGGGCCCATCAGTCTCTGCCAAGGGGAAGGAGCTGTCCTGACAGTCGAACCCATTTTTGCCAGTTATCTGTGGTCCACAGGAGAAACAGATCCGGATATTGAAATCACCACGTCAGGTGTCTATAGCATCACGGTCACCAATGCAGAAGGATGTGAGGGGGTAGACCAATGGATTGTTGAGGAGAATGCCATTATTCCCACTGACATTTCAGGCGACAGCCTCGTGTGCCCTGGAGATTCTGCCACCCTTACTGCCGTTGGAAGCTATGCTGAGTACCAGTGGTCAACGGGTGAGAATTCGAGTCAAATTAATGCTCCCGGGCCAGGAGCGTATTCTCTTACGGTTACTAATATCGCAGGATGTACAGATGCTGCCACATTTGAGGTCGACACGTTTGCCGCTCCTGTGGCATCAATAACCGGACAAACCGTCATTTGTCCTGGTGATTCGACTGTGCTCGGGGCCAATCAGGAATTTGTGGTGTATTCATGGTCGACCGGATCGGACGCTGATGAAATTACTGTGAGCCAACCTGGGCTCATCGGTTTGGAGGTGGTGGACTCCAATGGATGCAGTGCTACTGACACGGTCGAAGTATCCCTAAATCCTGAAGATACCACCTTCGCTTTCACTTCCAGCTGCAACCCTCAGGATACCGGTATCTCCACCCAAACCCTGACCAATCAATTCGGCTGCGACAGCGTGGTCATCACCACCACCTCTCTGGTGCCCATCATTGAAACCTTCCTCTCCGCTTCCAGCTGCGATCCGGCGGAGGTTGGCATTGATACGGTTCTTCTTGTCACTTCTTCGGGCTGCGACAGCGCCGTCATCACCGAAACCTCTCTGTTGCCCTCCAGTGATACACTTCTCTTCGCCACAACCTGCGACCCCTTGCTGGCTGGCTCAGATACCGCAGTGCTGACCAATCAATTTGGCTGTGACAGCGTCGTGGTCACTGAAACTGCCCTGCTCCCTTCTAATACGACATTTGCCACAGATGTAACCTGTGATCCTGATTCGGTGCGCATCGACTCATTTCTGCTGACTAATCAGTTTGGGTGTGACAGCCTGCATATTGTTAATGTCAGTCTGGTGGTCAATGACACCGTGTTGATTGCAGAAGGAAGTTGCAATCCTGCTGATACGGGTGTGTTTGTGCAGCAGATACCGACTTTCCGCTGCGACAGTATCGTGATTACGACTGTCAGCTTGCTGCCTTCTGATGAGACCATGCTGATGGCCTCCAGTTGCGATCCGGCAGATATTGGCTTTGATACGGTGGTGTTGACCAATCAGTTTGGCTGTGACAGCACGGTGGTTACAGAGACGACTCTTGTGCCGGTTATTGAGACATTTTTCTTTGAAACCACCTGCAATCCGGCCGAGGCTGGCATTGATACTCTGGTTTTTGTCAGCCAGTCTGGCTGCGACAGCCTCGCTATTACCGAAACCACCCTCGTGCCGACCAGCGACACGCTTTTGTTCGAAACGAGCTGCGATCCG
>CAZMSQ010000027.1:4681-31457 GCA_964569025.1 uncultured Saprospiraceae bacterium
TGTTCGAAACGAGCTGCGATCCGGCGGATGTGGGTACGGTCACAGTGGTATTGACTAATCAATTCGGCTGCGACAGCACGGTCGTGACAGAGACATCCCTCCTGCCATCGAGTGATACGCTCCTGTTTGCTACAAGTTGTGACCCTGCAGATGTTGGCTTCGATACGGTGGTGCTCACCAACCAGTTTGGGTGCGACAGCACGGTAGTGACACAAACCACCTTGCTGCCGTCCAGTGACACCCTCCTGTTTGCGGGGAGCTGCGACCTGGCTGATGTTGGGTTTGACACAGTGGTGCTGACCAATCAGTTTGGCTGCGACAGCACGGTGGTCACGCAAACTACGCTCTTGCCATCCAGTGATACGCTGCTGTTCGCAACCAGTTGTGATCCTTCGGATGTGGGCACGGTGACTGTGGTGCTGACCAACCAGTTTGGGTGCGATAGCACGGTGGTCACAGAAACCTCCCTTTTGCCATCCAATGACACCCTGCTGTTTGCAACCACCTGCAATCCTGCCGAGGCGGGTACAGTGACTGTGGTACTGACCAATCAGTTTGGCTGCGATTCTGTGGTCACGACCGAAACCAGCCTGCTGCCATCCTCATTCACCACCATACAACCCATCATTTGTCCCGATGATAGCCTGCTCGTCAATGGCTCCTGGTACAGCCAAACCAATCCTACGGGCTTTGACACGCTCGTGGCTGCGAATGGTTGCGACAGTGTGGTGCAGGTTGTGATGCAGTTTTACCCCGATCCGGTCACTGAGGTGATCACTGAGGTGCTGTGTGCCGGCGAGCAACGCATCATCAATGGCACGGTGTACAGCCAGTCAAACCCGTCAGGCACGGAAGTGCTGATCAATCCGGCTACCGGCTGTGATTCGGTGTTTATTGAAGTGAATCTGACCTTTAACCAGGTCAGCGCAGCCCTTCAGGCTATAGAGCCTCCGTGTGCCGGTCGTCCGGGTGCGTTGATTTTGGATCAAGTCTCTGGCGGCACACCGCCGTATTCATGGTCGGTAGACGGCGGAGTCTTTCAACCGCTTGATGTTCAGCCCCTCACCATCCCAAACCAGTCTGTCGGCATCCACACTGTGGCAGTAGAAGATGCGCTGGGCTGCAGTTGGAGCGGCTCGGCCCAAATCTCCGAGGGTGCCAGTCCGCTGGTCGATCTGGGCGTCGACCTGACGCTGGAATATGGCGACAGCATCCAGCTGAACCCTGTCATTAACTTCCTCTACGATACATTGCTGTGGAACCCCGCCAATCTGGTGCCTTGTGCAGGCTGCCTCAACCCGGTCATCACCCCGGAATTCGGATTCACGCTCTACCTGACCGCTTTGGACGCCAATGGCTGCGAGGCCTCCGATCAAATCCGCATTACCGTTGAAAAACCCTGGCGGGTCTATTTCCCCAATATTTTCAGCCCCAACAACGACGGTTTCAACGACACCTTCTTCCCCTCCGTTGATTTGAGTCAGGTGGTCAGTATCAATACCTTCCAGATTTACGACCGCTGGGGAGAGCAGGTTTTCCAAGCCACCAATTTTCAACCCAATCAGCCAGCAAATGGCTGGGACGGGACGTTCAGAGGGCAAGCACTGGATCCCGGTGTGTATGTGTTCTATGCCGAGATCCAGTTTATTGACGGAGAGGTGGAGTTGTTTGAAGGAGGAGTGACTTTGGTGAGATAGAAGGACAACTCAATCCTTATAAAACAACCATTTCCCAAGCTCCTTAAAAGAAGCTTTCTTCCCGTACATCAAAATCCCTACTCGGTAAATTCGTCCGGCAAGCCAGACAAAGAAAAGGGCACAGGCCGAGGTGAGCACCACAGAAAGCAAAATCTGCCAGACTGGCGGCTCAAAGGCGAGGCGGGAGGGCATGACAATTGGTGAGAACAGGGGAAAAATGGATGACCATACGGCCAAAGAGCTTTCAGGAGAGCGCACGGTCACGAACATGATATAGAACGCGATGATAACCGGAATCGAAATGGGCAGTGTCAGGGCCTGGCTCTCATTCAGGTCGTCGCTCATGGCTGAGCCGACCGCAGCAAAGAGCGATGCGTACAGCACATAGCCAACAATAAAGTAAAATAGAAAAAGAGGGACAATCAACAGCCAATTTTGTGCTGACAGCTCATTCATAATCATGCTGACCTTGCCCTGGATATCATCCGGATCAATCCCGGCTGCTGCCATTTCTGCGCTGTTCATGCCCCCACCCATCTCGGCCCCGGTGAGCCCGAACGCCAAACCTGCAATCATGTACACAGCCGGAATCAGAATGGCCCATATAGCCAGTTGTGTAAGGCCTACGGCACCCACGCCCAACACTTTCCCCATCATGAGGTCAAACGGGCGAACTGAGGAAATCATGACCTCCACAATGCGGCTGACTTTCTCCTCCATCACCGATCGCATCACCATCATTCCGTAAATGAACACCACCATGTACATCAGAAACCCCATTGCCCCTCCAATGCCTGCCGCAATGAAGCTGGCCGCAGAGCTGACATCCTCGTCGTCTTCTTCAAGAGGCTGAGGGTCAAGTGTCACGCTGGTGCGGAGGTAATCCAGTGAATCTTTGTTGAATCCGAATGCGTCGATTTTATAATCCCGAATTACATCTGCCAGAGTGCGTTCGATGTTAGTCGACACATCAATGCTCAGTTGTTTTTCGCCGATATAGTACAGGGTCTGCTTGCGGTCCTTCAGATTCCGAATCTCCGGAATGACCAGCAGCCCGTCGTACTTGCCGGATCGCACATCCTCTTTCAGAGCTTCTACATCTCCTTTCCGAATCATGTAGTGCAGATACCCGTCGGCACTTGATGGCAACCCACGCCCCTCAAGGATCCCTGCCTGATCCAATACTGCAATTTCTTTTTCCTCCTGACTTTCATAGGCCATGATGAATCCAATGACCACAAAAAATAGGAGCATGGCCAGTGGAGTGAGCACGGTTGTGAGAATGAATGACCGCTTTTTGACCCGGGTCAGGTATTCGCGCTGGAAGATAAGACCGACTTTACTACTGCTCATAATCGCTGGGTTGGGCTGTGACGAAAGGAAGAGTTGAGAATGGAGAATGGCCGGGTTGTCAGCTCAGGATATCGGTAGATTCGTTGACCTGTGAAATAAAGATTTCGTTGAGGCTCGGAAGAATTTCTTTAAATTCTGTGACCGGGACCCGATGGTCTATAAAGAATTTCAGTAAATCGTTCGATTGCTGACCGGCTTCCAGCTGGAACACCACCTGATGGTTGTCTTGCTCCACGATGGTGCCGAAGTGTTGTGCCCCATCGGGGAGTTGGCCGCTGAACCCGACCCGAAACAGGTTTTGCTTATGGGTCTGTTTGATGTCATCAACCCGACCTTGCAACACATTTTTTCCTTTGTTAATCAGAAGGATGTGTTCACACATTGCTTCTACTTGTTCCATGCGGTGGGTGGAAAATATGATGCTTGTCCCTTCCCGGTGCATTCTCAGTACCTCGTCTTTGATGAGGTTGGAGTTGATGGGGTCAAGTCCCGAAAATGGCTCATCAAGAATCAACAATCTTGGATTGTGCACCACTGTCGAGACAAACTGGACTTTTTGCTGCATCCCTTTTGAGAGCTCTTCCACCTTTTTGTCCCACCAGTCGGTTATGCCAAATTTTTCAAACCATTCTCCAATGGCTTTTCGGGCGTGAGGGGCGGAGAGGCCTTTGATGCGTGCCAGATAGACCAGGTGTTCGCCCACCTTCATTTTCTTATAGAGCCCACGTTCTTCCGGCAAATAGCCAATCTGTTCCGGATGACTGCTGCTGAGGGGCTCGCCTTCAAACAGCACCCTTCCGCTGTCGGGGCGTGTTATGGTGGTGATAATTCGGATCAGAGAAGTTTTGCCTGCTCCATTCGGTCCGAGAAGCCCGAAAATCGTGCCCTTGGGCATTGAAAAAGAGACTTCGTCGACCGCCCGGTAGGTTCCGTAGGTTTTGACAATGTGATCGAGGTGGAGGATGGATTCCATAAGGTGCAGAATGTGAGTGCCGTGAATTCCTGATGTGTACCACAAGGATACCGAATTTCAAAATATTCTCGGCAAGGTTTCTACCAATTCGCGTATTTTCAAGACTGAAACGGGCCGCAATGAATCAGCTCTACAGATCAGATCACTGAAAATGTCAGCACATCCCAAGGATTGGCAAGTTATCATTAATCCAACAGCCGGGCAGGGCCGGGGTGGCCAGCGGTGGGCGCGGGTTTCTCGCAAGCTTGGAGGCAGCTGGCAGGTGAAGCACACACAGTATGGCGGGCATCTCGGACAGCTTGTCCACGAGGCTCTGGACCGGGGCTGCCGCCACCTTATTGGGGTCGGTGGCGACGGTACCCACCATGAGCTGATTAATGGCATTCTTACCCACCCATCTGCACCTGATACAACTTACGCGCTCCTTCCGGCAGGCACAGGCAATGATTGGGCACGGATGTGGGGGATATCCTCTCGCCCGGACCAATGGGCCGCCATGTTTGCTCAGCAACAGACGGCTTGGCAGGACGTTGGACTTGTGACCTGTGATTTTCAGGGTAAGATTGTCAGGCGTGCCTTCGTCAATATGGCGGGACTCGGGTACGGGGCTAATGTGGTGCGCCACATGAAGCAGGCCGGCAAACAGGGCGGCGGTCGTCTGCGGTATCTTGTGGCCGGAATTCAGTCATTGCATACCTGGAAGCCTCAGCCTGTGCGTATGGTGATTGACGGAACTCCCATCAGCATGGCTGTATTTCTTCTTCAGTTTGGCATCTCGGCCTTCGCTGGGGGTGGGATGCAGTTTGCGCCCCACGCCCATCCAGCCGATGGCTTGCTGGCCTGCACGCTCATCGGGGAGGTCAGCACCGGTCGGATTGTCCGGAATCTGCACCGTCTGTATCTCGGCACAATCGGTGCCATGAAGGGGGTGGAGTTGAATTCTGTGCAGGAAATCCGCATCGCACACCTTGATGAGCACGAGCCACTTTGGCTTGAGTGTGACGGAGAACTCATTGGCCACACGCCTGTTACTCTATCAGTGGCTCCACGGGCACTCAGGGTTCTTTGCCCTGAAGAATCAGCACGAAAGTGGAATCCGGACGAGTCGTGATTTTACCTTCGTGGCATAATCACCATTTTGCGACACAAATTATAGGCCGAATGCATATTCTCCATCCATTCTCCATTCTTTTTTCTATCAGTCTGGTATTGATTACTCACAGATTACCTGCCCAAATTACAGAAGAGGTTCGGGAAATGTCCATGGGGCAACAACCCGCCATGGTGATCACCCTGCCGGGGACCAGTGAAGAGGTGGTGGAGAATGTCTGGAAATCGTACGTCAAGTCCTTTGGCGCTAAGTCAAAGTACGAGCGCAAAGAGAAGGAATACTGGGCGTCGGATGTCGATATTCTGCTTTCTGGTGATGGGCAGAGCGCTCCGGTTGCCCTGTGTGCGGTCACTGAGTCAGTGCCGGAGGGTGCAGTGCGCTTTATTTTGTGGCTTGACAAGGGGCAAGGGAGTTTCATCTCCTCTATCGACAAAGGTGCGTGGCAGGAGGCTCAGAAATTTTTGTTTGGCTTTGCCTTAGAGGTGGCCCGGACGGAGGTGGCGCTTGATTTGGAGCGACAAGAGGCTGAGCTGCGCCGGCTGGAGTCGACCCTCAAAAAGTTGCGGAGCGACCGCGACCATTACGACCGAGAAATTGAGAATGCACGGCAGCGAATAGCGCGGGCGGAGGAAAATATACGTGAAAATCAAAAGGAACAACTGTCTGTCAGGCAGCTTATTGACGGTAAAATCAGTACCATAGAACAAGTCAAAGCACGACTTAAAGAGCTGAGTCAGTAAGATAACCGCGGCGGGCAGCCGTACCCGCCGCGGTTTTTCCATGCTTCTATTTCTTCAAGATGACCTTGAGTGTTTTCATAACACGGCCATTTGTAGAGATTGTATAAAAATATGTCCCTGCCGGAAGTTCGTTTCCGTCAGTCACCAGCGTGTAGAGCCCGGTAGGGGTTTCTCCTTCAAATAAAACCTTGCTGAAAGTTCCGTCAATATTTGACAGGTTGATACGCAAATCAGCAGGTGCATTCAGCGCGTAGTGAAGAGTGTTTGTTTGAGAGAATGTAAACCTTCTGTAAGGGTTGTATTAATTTTTGAAGATATTTGTATAAATCGCGTTAAGATTTGCGTTTAAATTTTTAGATGGTCTAAGTTTTGATTCTTTGAGAAAGATTTCTTTTCAGATTATCTTAATTTTCAATACATTTGTAGACACAAAATGAGTGCGTTTCTTAAAGTCCAATGCTTTTTGACTGAATCTTCGCGGAGAATAGGCTTCAGAGAATGACGAAGAAAGCATGCCTGGCTTCTGAAATTTCAATACGTTATGAGCTTTTTTCAAATCATCCGGGAGGCGAGGTACAGCAGAGCGCTGCTGGATCAACTTGAAGAGTTGCTCGAAGAAAAGGAGTCTCCGCAATTGTCAGCGTCTGATGCGCAAGATCTTTTGGACGTGCTGCATGAGGGGGATGTACTCACCCTTACAGACCTCAATACGCTGCGTTATGTCGCGGACCACTTTCCCATGGATGATGAAGCTGCTCAGCTGATTGCACTGTTTCTTGAGCAGCAGGAAGTCGGTGTAATCGACCAGCGGCTTGAAAAAGTTGTGAAATACGACTTTGGCATCGCTCATCTCTCTATGAATATCCCACCTTCCGATCTTGAGAAGCTCGAAAAATCTTCCAAAGATGGGTTGCAACTTGAAGAGGCTTTTGCTGAAATCATGTATGCATGGTTTACAGATGGGCTCCACCCCCTTTCCCCATATGCGGTTCTTATGAACTATTACCGCCTTTACCCGGGTTCGGTATCAGGTTGGGACGAAAGCCTGTATGGCTATATCAAAGCCCACCTGAATGAAGCCACCGTCGATGTGCTGAAGTCTGAAGAATGGGAGGCACACGGAATAGACCCCGCTGCCTTCTGGGGTTTTCGCCTGACGTTGCATCAATTCCCAAATTACCGATTCTTCGGCTTTGTGTCACGGTCGGGCCAGGACAGTGCATTCTGCCGCGGTGCCGAACGGCAGGGCGATTCTGCTTCCTGATTCTTTTTACCTTTGATGGAAATTTCACACTTTGGACAACCAACGGTCCGGCACGATGCCCTGCGAGGTAGAGAAATTTCGTTCAGGAGTCCTCTCCTCCGGAGACGATGTGCTTGCCGTGGAGGAGCCTCTGGAAATCAGACTGCGAGATGGAAACGGCCGCTCTTTGCCAGTTGCTGTAACGATGCGTACTCCCGGGAATGACGAGTTGCTGTCTCTTGGATTTTTGCTGTCGGAAGGCATTCTGGGAAGTCAGGACGAGGTGCGTGAGGTTGTGCATGTCCAGACATTCAAGCCTGAGGGCCGGGGGAATGTCATTGAAGTGACGCTCCGCTCCGGCGTTACTCCTGATGTAGACCGTCTCCAGCGTCATTTCTACACTTCCAGCAGTTGCGGGGTTTGCGGGAAGGCCTCTCTCGAGGCCGTCGCAGCTCAGCTGCCACCATCTCTACCCGCTAGCCCGTGGTCTGTTGGGCCAGACCTCCTCTGTAAGTTGCCACAAGAATTGAATAAATCCCAGAGTGTCTTTGGCAAAACAGGTGGTTTACACGCTGCCGGTCTTTTTTCAACGGAGGGAGAGCTGCTATTTTCATTTGAAGACGTTGGTCGCCATAATGCTGTCGACAAACTGCTTGGTCGGGCCATGCGTGAGCAGATGCTGCCTCTTGACGGATACATTCTTTTGCTCAGCGGCAGAGCCAGTTTTGAGCTTATCCAGAAAGCCCTGATGGGAGGACTTTCCATGGTCGCTGCAATCGGGGCACCCTCCAGTCTGGCTGTCAGCCTTGCCCGTGATCATGATGTGACCTTGGTCGGGTTTCTTGCAGACAGCCGTTTCAACGTTTATTCCGGACAACACAGAATCCATCGCACCTCCTCATGAAGCGACGAGTCCCGACACCACTGCTTCATGTGCTTGTATTCGGTGTATCCGTGCTTGCTGCAGGCATGTTCGCAATCTTGATGGAGCGTTCTTGGCAGGCCACCGGATCCTGGCATTCTCTGACCCTTGGCCTTTTCCTCAGCATTTGGATAGGCCTGCTTGCCATGCAGACCATTAGATGGAGAAGCAACATGTTCAAATGGAGGCTTCTCGGGCTGAGCCTGATTGCCGGCTTTTTGTTGTGGCTGGGTTTTCCGCCCTCACCATTCACGCCTCTGATGGCGGTGGCTTTTGTCCCAGTTTGTATGGTGCAACGCGAAATTGAAACCTACAATGCGCAGGCAGAGAACCGTCCGATACGGCCGGGCTTTTTCTTCTTCCACGCATTCCTGCTTTGGAACATGCTCTCCACTTACTGGGTCGCCAATGCCGAACTCGCTGCCGGCATTTTCGCCAATACCGCCAACGCAGCTCTTATGACCCTCCCTTTTTTGTTGTGGCACCACACGCGGAAATTCATGAGTGGGTCAGTGACCCGAATTGCCCTTATCAGCTACTGGTTGGCCTTCGAATACATTCATCACAATTGGGAATTGGCATGGCCCTGGCTCAGTCTTGGCAATGCGCTGGGGGAGTGGCCGGTGTTGGCGCAGTGGTATGCATGGACGGGCGTCACCGGAGGCTCCCTGTGGATTCTCATGACCAATATATTCACCTTCAGATTGGTCAGGCACTACTATTACGGCATCCCAATCAAAAAAAGAGGTGTCACCAGAGCCTTGTTCCTGTGGCTCGTCATCCCGGTAGCTATCTCTTTGCTGTTATTGCTTCGCACCCGCCAATCTGAACGCTTCGCAGAAGTGGTTATCGTACAACCCGATACCAATCCTTTCGAGCAGACCTCCCGCGCTGGCGGGCCCGCCCGCGTCCGCCATCTTCTAAGCCTTGCCGAGCCTCTGCTGACTGATTCGACTGATTTCCTCATTTTCCCGGAGGCAGCCCTCGGCCCCGCTGACAAGTCAAGAGTTGGCACCGAGGGTGAGACAGGACTGCTCAAAGATTGGCTCCGCAATCATCCGGGACTGCAGGTCATCACCGGCCTGACCCTCATTGAGTGGTTCAGCCCGACCGATACGCTTCCCCCTTTTATCCGGGAGTTCAAAAATGAGAATGGCTCTCTTCGCCACTATGCTGTCTACAACGCAGCGGTTGGCTTTGACGGCACTCTTGCTGAGCCGCGGTCTTCCTATAAATCCAAACTCGTGCCTGGAGCGGAGACTTTCCCCTACCGTCAGTTTCTTGGTTTTTTAGACCCCCTGCTTCAAGCCTTCGGAGCGGGAGGCAGCGGCTTCGGTACTCAGTCGGAGCGATCAATCTTTCAATCTGCCTCAGGCACTGTCAGCCCCCTCATTTGCTACGAGTCTGCCTTCGGCGAGTTCGTCACCGGCTTTGTCAGCCACGGAGCCGAGGCCCTGATCATCATCACCAACGACAGCTGGTGGGGCCGCACTGCGGGCCACCGGCAGCACCTCCGCCTGGCCTCCCTCCGAGCCATCGAAACCGGCCGCGCCATTGCGCGCTGCGCCAACGGCGGCATCAGCGCTCTCATTGCTCCGGATGGCTCAGTCACCACCCCAACCTCCTACGGCCACCCCACCGCCATCAGCGGCCCTATCCCCCTCTTTACCCACCAAACTTTCTACACCAAATTCGGAGATCTTCCCGGCCGCATTGCCCTCATCCTCACACTCCTCCTCACCGCCAACCTCCTCGCCAAACGGCTCACCCCATGATTCCCTTGCCCGACCCGGTCGGACGGCTATAGTGGTCGGACGACTATAGTGGTCGGACGACTATAGTGGTCGGACGACTATAGTGGTCCGACCAGTTCAGGGAGGATATGAAAGCAGGAAAACGGGGCGCTCGTGATCTTTTTCTGTGCGCTTGCGTTATTTTTGCGCCGAAAAGAAAACCGATCCACACAACTGCACCAACTCAAACGATGAAGCACCACACAACAACACCTTGCCCCATTCTCTGTATCTGCCTGTTTTTATGTTTTTTCTCTTCCGGACTCTCTGCCCAGTCGGTTTTAAAGGGACGGGTTATTGATGGGTCTGATGGCTCGCCACTTGAATTTGCAACGGTTTCTCTGTTCGGTCTTCCCGACTCAGGATTGGTGGGAGGTGGCATGACTGGTCCTGATGGGCGGTTTTCAGTGGAGGTGTCGGCTCAGGGGGCCTACTTTGCAGAGATTCAGTTTATCGGGTATGTGAAGGAAATGGTTCCGGAATTTGAGGTTACTTCGAAAAAAGGGGCTTTAGATTTGGGTGATTTGATGCTAAAGAGTGATGCCCTTGCGCTTGAAGAGGTGGAGGTCAGGGCGGAAAGAAGCCAGATGACGATGAAGCTCGATAAGCGTGTGTTTAATGTGGGGAAGGACCTGACGAATGCAGGGGCAAATGCGGCTGAGATTTTGAATAATGTACCGTCCATCACAGTGGATGTAGAAGGGAATATCAGCCTGCGCGGCAGTCAGAATGTCCGGATATTGGTAAATGGTAAGCCTTCGGGACTGATTGGGATGGGTGATGTGGAGGCTTTACGGCGGATGCAGGGAGATATTATTGACCGCATCGAGCTCATCACCAATCCGTCTGCCCGATATGAGGCTGAAGGGGAGGCGGGTATCATCAATATCATATTGAAAAAGGATCAGGAAAAAGGCTTCAATGGTTCTATCGCTGCCAATACTGGGTATCCGCACAACCATGGAGCTTCCTATAATCTGAATTACCGCCAGGCTGATCTGAACTGGTTTTCCAATTTCGGGATCAACTACCGTCGTGCTCCGGGGGGAGGTTATACAAATCAGCAATTTTTTGATGATTTGGGGCAGCCTGGGGCCGCCAGGCGGATTGACAGAGATACCGACCGGGGTGGGCTTGGTGGCAACTTTCAGTTTGGTGCCGACTGGCTGATGAATGACCGCAATACGCTCACAAGTTCTCTGCTGCTCAGAGTCGGCCAAGACGATAATATTTCTGAGCTTCTTTATACAGATTATGACCCTCTCGGCATGCCACTCGGCTCGCGTATCCGGACTGACAACGAGCTGGAAGATGAATTCAGTATTGAATCTGCTCTGACCTATCGGAAGACCTACGAGGAAGAAGGCCGCGAGTGGGTGGTGGACGTGCGCTATAATGACGACCGTGATACAGAGCGGTCCGATTTTTTTGAGCAGGGCTACCTTCAGGAAGACCCGCTGACTCAGCAGTCTGAGATTACGGAATATGAATCTAATTTCCTCTTTCAGACCGATTATGTTCATCCAATCGGAGAGCGGGGGAAATTGGAGGGTGGCCTTCGGGCGGCTTTGCGAACCATCAACAATGCCTTCAGGCTTGAAGAGCTCAATGATAATGGCCAGTTTGTGCCAAATCCGGCGTTTAATGATGAGTTGGAGTATACCGAGAATGTCTATGCTGCCTATCTCATTGCAGCCAATGAGTGGGACAAGTGGGGGTTGCAGGTGGGCCTGCGCACTGAGTTGTCCGATATTTCTGCCCTTCTTCTGGAGTCGGAGGTGCAGAATGATCAAAATTACCTAAATCTTTTCCCGAGTGTGGCCCTGACCCGGAAGCTCAACGACAAAAATCAACTTCAGGCCAGCTACAGTCGCCGAATCAGCAGACCCTACTTCCGCCTCCTTCTGCCCGTTTCTAACTTCGGAGATCCGCTGAACTTGTGGATTGGCAATCCCGCCCTGCGGCCGGAGTTTACAGACTCATGGGAGCTCAACTACCTGCTCTACCATGAAAAAGGCTCCATTATGTTCGGTACTTTTTACCGGCATACCACAAATGTGATTGAACGCGTGACATTACCGCAGGGAGACGGGACCACCCTTCGTTCTCCAATTAACTTGTCTACGCGTAACTCATATGGCTTGGAAATGAACCTTTCCGGTAACCTCACTAAATGGTGGAGTCTGAACGGTGATCTCAATTTTTTCCGCTCCGAAATTGATGGCGAGTTCGAAGGTGTCGATTTCTCAGCAGAGACGTTCATCTGGACTGGCAGACTGAACAACACCCTCCAGTT
This sequence comes from uncultured Saprospiraceae bacterium, assembly GCA_964569025.1. Lineage (GTDB taxonomy): Bacteria > Bacteroidota > Bacteroidia > Chitinophagales > Saprospiraceae > CAZMSQ01. The sequence continues at coordinate 16,810 of CAZMSQ010000027.1, forward strand.
GGGCAATAAAATTGACATGCAACTCAGTGTCGATTATCGCAGTCCCCGAATAACCACTCAGGGCAAGAGCCTTGCGCTGTATTCCATCAATGCCGGGTTTTCTATGGAAGTTTTGAAAGGCAAAGGTACGATGACGCTCAGCGGTCGGGATCTTTTCAATACTCGCATCTGGCGTTATTCCATTGATCTGCCGGAATTGCAGTCTGATTCCGAAACCCAATGGCGTCGCTCGCAGGGTGTCACCCTCAGTTTCACCTATCGGCTGAATCAGGACAAGCAAAGACGAGGACGGGGCGATGGACGCGGCCGGCAGCCATGGCAGGAGCAGAGGTCTGGAGGGGGAGATTTTTGAAGTGAAAAGGGGAAAGTGTGGGGATTATTGAAGTGGGTTATCCACAGGGAGGACAAACGCCATTGTTAGCAGTAGTTATTTTCTATTTTAGATTCAATTGCCAAGAAATTCCGAATTGGTCTATTACCCATCCAAATTTTTGGCTAAAACCATAATTATTTAAAGGCATTGTAATTTTACCGTTTTCAGATAGCTTTGAAAAAAGTCTACTCATTTCGTCCTCGTTCTCACAATTTATGTAGTTCGAAACGGCAGGGGAAAAATCCCAATCGTGAACTGGCGGGCTATCACTGCACATAAATAAATTTCCGTTCAGTTCGAATGTGGCCTGCATAATTTTTCCTTCAGCTACAGGTGCTCCATTTCCCCAACGACTTACATTAATGATTTTTGAATTCTCGAACAGCTCCACATAAAAATTCATTGCATTTTCTGCATTTCCATCTTGAAAAGTTAAAGACCTAATCATTTGATTTTCCATAATAGACTTATTTTGTGTAATCATCTTAATTAATCCCGGATTATATAGATTAACTTGAAGAAGATATCCAAGTCGGTTGGAATCAAGCAACCAGTTCATCATTCAAATCCTTGTGTGACAGATAGCAGTCATTGAACGAGCCAATTTCTAAATAGAGTGACTCACGAAACCGGGCCACATATTTCACACTTTGTCGGTCATTATCAAGAAATAAATTTAGCTTGTTAACATCAGTAGATTTTACATATTGATTTTTCTGTATTTATCAGGAAAAATGCTTAAGCATGATAACTTCCTGATCAGTCAGGTGGCGGAATCTGCCGCGGGGGAGGTCTTTTTTTGTAAGGCCGCCGTAGTAGACGCGGTCCAAGCGGACGACCCGGTAGCCGAGGTGTTCGAAAATGCGACGCACGATACGGTTTCGGCCAATGTGGAGCTCAATTCCGACCTCATTGGTTTCTTTTCCCTCTACATAGGCGACGGAGTCAACTTGGGCGGGGCCGTCTTCGAGGGTGAGGCCATTTTTTATGGCGCGAAGGTGGGTTTCTGAAACTGGTTTGTCTAAAACGACGTGGTACACTTTTTTGACTTGATGCCGCGGATGTGCCAGCCGCTCGGCGAGGGAGCCGTCATTGGTGAGAACCAGCAGGCCGGTGGTGTCGCGGTCCAGACGGCCCACCGGGAAGACTCGCTCCCTGATTTTCTTGCTGACAATATCCAATACCGTCATGCGGCCCTGAGGGTCGCTGGCCGTGCAGATGGTGTTTTTGGGTTTGTTGAGGAGAAGGTAGACCGGGGGTTCTTTTTGCTCCACTTTTCTGCCACGAAGGGTGACTTCGTCGCCAGGCAGGACGAGGGTGCCTGGTTGTTTGATGACCTCTCCATTGATGGTCACCAAGCCATTGCTGACATATTCATCGGCCTTGCGGCGAGAGCACAGTCCGGCTTGTGCCAGGTATTTGTTGATGCGAATTCCGGCTGGCTGGCCTTCCGCGTCGGATTGCTTTTCCATGAGGACCAAGGTAGGGAGAATCCCACATTCTCCGGAAGGCAATCAGTCCAAGGCATCGATAATGGCTTGGCGCATACTTTCAACAGTCGGGTCTTGCGAAAAGGCTAGGTTTTGAACCCCCAGAAAGCGCTGCTGATTGAATGGGAGAGCTACCCAGCCATTTACGGCCAGCGTGTAGAGCGTGTCAGGGTTGATGACATTAGGGAATTGTCCTACCACATATTCTCCAGTTCGATTGGCCCAGTCAGTAAACCCATGCTGGTTTGCGATTGCACGGATGGCAGATAGCTGCGCTCCGGTCACCTGGGTGGTCTGCATGGCTCCATCAAATCGAATCAGGCTGTTAAAGGCTACCTTCCGAACCGGACCTTCGGTGAGATGCGAGCCAAATGTGGTATTGTTGATACACACGGCATCATACCCGCCAGCTTCATGGATGATGCGCACAATTTCGTGCATCGTACCGACGGCATCAAACGATTGTGCTGAATGACCGACGATGGCCCGGTCGGATTCTGTCAGATAGATCGCTTCTGCATCAGCAATTTCTGCTGCCATGCCGGCGTCCACACTTCCTGCCTGACTGAGGGGGATGACCTCATGGTCTATCTTCCACCCGTTGTCTGGATGCTGTGTGATGACCACTTTGTCAATCTGTGCTCCCCACCATCCCGTATGGAGGGCCAGCTTTCCGGGAGCATCCTGGCGGTGAATCAGATGGTCATGGCCGCCGATGAGCAGGCTGCCATAAGGCAACGCATCAAAGAGGTGCCTGTCACTGACAATGCCACCATGGTTGAGAATGATTTTGAATCCGCTGAATGAACTAAGGAAGAGCTGCTCGGCCAGTTGATCGCCATAGGCAATCGGATCCGGGAAGGTCCATTGGTCGCGGTGTACTTGTCGATAGGTGTTTAGGTCATTGGTGGCCATGCCTGCCAGAGTGAGTGGAATGCGGAAGTCGCTGACATTAAGGGTAGCATCGGCCAGCGCGCTGCCATCAGCTGCGGATGTGATATTTGAAAGGACCACAATCCCCAGCTCTTTCAAGCGGCGCACCACCTTTCGCAGATCGTCCTCAACAGCTCCTTCATGGTTGCCGATGTTAACCACAACCGGAGCCATTTGTGAGAGTCGCTCCAGAAACTGCCATTCTACAACCCCTTCTGAGCGGGCTGTCACCACATTGCCGGACTCAAAGATGTCTCCGTTGATCAACACAAGAGGCGGCTCACCATTCTCCTCCCGAATCCGATTCACCTCTCCCAGGATGCTCGCCAACCGCTCATGGGCGGAGTGGAGGTCAGCCATGCACAGCAAAGTCAGGCTGGGTGGCGCAGCTTCATTGTCAGGAGACGAACAACCGATGGCAAAGAAAAATGACACGAGCAGAAGGTACGGTATTTGTTTCACGAGTGATTGATTTTTGTGTCAGCGATGCCATTCCGGAAGAGGGGTTCCGTCGTGGAGCGTGCGCTCTCGAAAGGCCTCACGGAGACGAGAAAAAACTGAGGGAATGTTCAGTGGCACAAGTTCCCGACCGTCGATGCTTCCTACGGGGGTGAGCTCACCCATGGTGCCGGTCACGAAAACCTCATCAGCAGTGTAACATTCGGTCAGCGAAATGTTGCGCTCGCGGGCAGGGATGCCCTGTTCACGTGCCAGCTCAAGGACCAATCCGCGCGTGATGCCAGGCAGGCAAGCATCGGCATGGGGTGTGAGCAGCGCACCATTTTTTGAGAGAAAAATATTGGTGCCGTTGGTCTCAGCCACAAATCCATATGCATCCAACATCAGGGCGCTGTCAGCACCGGCCACATTGGCCTCAATTTTTGCGAGAATGTTGTTGAGGAGGTTGTTGTGGTGAATTTTGGAGTCGAGAAATGCCGGAGAATTTCGCCTGACAGAGGCTGTGATCAGTGTGATGCCACCGTCATTGTCATAGACCGGCGCCTTCCACTCTGCTAGCACAATCAGGGTGCAACCGCTCTGGTTGAGGCGCGGATCCATGCCGGACGTGATTTTCTCCCCCCGCGTCAAGGTCAGGCGAATATGCGCACCATCTCTCATGCCGTTTGCCTCAAGGGTATTGAAAATGGCTTCTTTGATATAGTCTTCATCCGGGATACCCTCAAATGCCAGCGCTTTTGCTGAATCCATCAGCCTTCTAAGGTGGCGGTCAAGGCAGAAAATGCGACCGTTGTACACGCGCAGTCCTTCCCAAACGGCATCGCCCCCTTGTACGGATGAATCGAAGACCGAAACCTTGGCTTGTTCGCGAGGGCAGAGGCAATGGCCGACCCAGACCTGTATGTTGGCATTGCGCGGATCAAATTGCTGGAGCATGAAGATGAGATTTGAAGTGATTGGAGAATGGGCTCAAACCAGACGCACTGCGTGAAGCTTGTGGTACAGCGGCAGGGCTTCTTTGAGGATAGACTGGTATTGTTCGGGAAATGGCGCTGTCTGAGCAGGTGGTGACCTGAATCCTGTCGACCGGTGGACGCTGCTGTACCAATGGACTGCCCACACGCCATCTTCGGGACGCGGCCCCGCAGGCCATGAAAGCATGGCGGGGTCGGGTTCTATGCCCAGTGCCTGGCACAGTTGTGGCAGCATAGCCGGCGGGTCGGCAAGGAGATCGCCCGAATCTAGGACGACCACCTGCTCTCCGGCAGCGGTGAGGGAGTTGTAGAGAGTCACCTGTTGATTCAGCCCGATGTCGGACAACGCAACCTTCGGTCGCACCCGTGCGTAGGAGGCGATGATGGATCGAGGGTCGCGGATGAGGAAAAGGTGGGTCATGCCTCTCAGGGCACCCAAATCCACTTGCAAGAAATGATGCGCCATGTTTTTAAAAAATATGACCGGTGTTGCGCATTCTCCTCTCATACAATTTTTAATGACGCGGTCGCCGTCGCTATCTTGCGATTGGAGAATGTCTTCTCGTCCCGGATGGTTTGCCCCGCTTACACGCAGATAATGGGCATAGAGAGGTTCATCAACGACTGTTGTGTCACTCCGGCTCGCAAAACTGTACATCAGAGCGGTGGAGATATTCCGGGGGCCTGACAGTAAGTTGATTCTGGTGGTCATGTGGCAGGTTGGAGACGTTGAAGGTACATCTGGATGGTGTTTCGCAGGCCGTAGTACAGCGCATCGCAAATCAGGGCATGGCCGATAGATACTTCGAGCAGCCCTGGGACATGTTCGCAGTAAAATTCCAGGTTGTACAGGTTGAGATCGTGTCCTGCATTCAGGCCGAGGCCCATATCGAGGGCCATTCGGGCTGCTTCGGCGTGGGGGCCTACTGCGGCTTCCGGATTGGAGTGATATGCTTGGGCGTAGTTGCCTGTGTAGAGTTCGATGCGATCTACGCCAGCTGCATGGGCGCCTTCGACCATGGCGGGGACGGGGTCCAGAAAGACTGAGACCCGAATACCAGCATCCTGGAGTTTGGCGGTGATGCGCTTGAGCGATTCGCCGTTTGAGATGGTATCCCAGCCGCTGTCAGAGGTTAATGCCCCCGGCGGATCTGGCACCAGCGTGCATTGGTGGGGGCGATGGGTCAGCACCAGTTGTAAAAATTCGGGAGTGGGATTGCCTTCTATATTGAATTCGGTAGTGACAATTTCGCGTAGCATGGGAATGTCACTGTAGCGGATGTGGCGCTCGTCAGGTCGCGGATGGACCGTGATTCCCTGAGCCCCGAATGCCTCGCAGTCGCGAGCCACTTGCCGGAGATCTGGCACCTGACCGCCACGGGAATTGCGCAACAACGCAACTTTATTGATATTTACACTTAACTTAGTCATTTTGTCCTGTTTTTTTCCAGTACCACAAGTATACTGAGAATGCACGTGGAATCCGGAGCCGACCGCTCAAATTTTTCGATGCCTCCACCATTGGTCCTTGCTCTTTTGGTGGTGGTCCTGCTGGTTTCGGTCACAGTGGGCAGTCTGCTGGTCGTGGCTGTGGGCACTGCCTTTGGGTTCGACATGACCAACTTCGGGGCTGATGCCGGAGTGCTGACCACATCTGCAGATCGAAACCGCCTCAGGCTGGTGGCCGGTCTGAATCAGGTGTTCACGTTTCTGCTTCCGGCCATGGCGCTCGCGTGGATTGTACACCGTGGCCATGCCCTGCGCTACCTGAATCTTTCTCGGTTACCAGGTCTTCGCCTGACCATGGTCAGTGCGTTGTTCATGATATCGACCTTCCCGCTGGCACAGGTGCTCTATCAGTGGAACAGCCAATTGCCCCTTCCAAACTGGATGATGGATCTCGAGAACTCAACCAATGCCCTCATATCAGCTTTGCTTGTCGCTGACGGGTTGCCAGAGCTATTTGCAAACCTGATTCTCATCGGTATCATCCCTGCATTGGGTGAAGAATTCCTATTTCGGGGTATCTTGCAGAAAGAACTGGAGCGATGGACTGGCTCAGGATGGATGGCAGTATGGATTGCAGCCATTATTTTTTCAGCCATTCACTTCCAGTTTCAGGGATTTCTCCCTAGGGTTGCGCTTGGGGCTGCTCTGGGGTATGTGTATCTCTGGACGGGCAATCTGTGGGTGCCGGTATTGGCTCATTTGCTGAATAACGGCCTGCAGGTCATCGTGCAGTACGTTACCAAAACAGATGTGGCAGGTATCAACCCGGAAGATGCCACGCCCGTCCCATGGTGGATTGTTGCCGGGTCAATGCTTTTGATGACCGGGCTCGCCATGTCATTGGTTGCGCATTTCCGGACCCGTTCGAACAAAACTGAAGACTACGCCTTCCGGGGCTGAAGCCATGACGAAACCATTCCTTCAACGCACCATTACCGCGGTATTCATCGTGGGCATTATGACAGCCGGGATTCTGTCGGGGGGCATGACGTCGTGGCTGCTGTTTCTGATGATTGCCGGACTTTGCCTGACTGAGCTCAAGCGACTCCTGATTGGTAACAAGCTGAATTGGCGTGCCGCGATGTTTATTTTCACAGGCCTCATTCCTTGTCTGACGGGTGGATTTATCCTGTATGCTCCACCCGCTATGGCTGGATACCTGACAAGCATAGCGCTGACGACCCTGTTAGCGCTTTGGGTGTTCATCTGGATACTTGCAGAACTCCTTTTTCCGGAAAAAAAACCTTATGCCACTGTCAGGAAGGCCTTCTTCGGATTCTTTTATATCGGTTTGCCATTCAGTATTTTGCCGTTTATGGTTCAGATTGACGGAACGTATTCAGCAGGCCTGCTGTTTGGATTTGTGGCTTTGATTTGGGTATTCGATTCTGGCTCGTATGTGGTAGGCACTACATTTGGTCGGACGAAAATCATGCCGGCGGTTTCACCTGGTAAAACGTGGGAAGGGGCATTGGGTGGACTGGTTTCAGCCATGGCGATAAGTGTGTTGATTTACAGGGTTTTTGATGTGCTGACTGAGGTTGATTGGTTGGTGGTGGCAGTCCTGACCTCTGTATTCGGGCTTCTGGGTGATCTTGTAGAGTCATCGCTCAAGCGTCATTATCAATGGAAAGATTCCGGCTCACTTTTACCCGGCCATGGAGGGATGCTCGACCGGTTTGACTCGCTTATTTTTGCAATTCCATTTACGGGGGCCTACCTCCTTTTTATTGCCTGAAAAATTCAAACTCATGCATATCCACCACGAGGGCCACGCTTATCTCGCATTCTCCGGCATCACCCTTCTCCTTTTAACCGCCATTTCCTTTTATTTCGAGGTGCCGGCCCTGAGTCTTCTGAACCTTCCAGTTTTATTTTTCTTCATCTTTTCCCTCCAGTTTTTCCGAAACCCTACGCGTCCGATTCGAGAGGTGTCAGACCATTTGGTGTATGCCCCTGCAGATGGTAAAATTGTTGCGATTGAGGAGGTTGTGGAGAATGAATACTTCAAGGACAAACGCATTCAGGTGTCTATTTTCATGTCGCCCCTCAATGTGCATGTCAACCGCAATCCAATCAGCGGCACAGTCACCTGGAATGCATATCACCCCGGGAAATACCTTGTAGCTTGGCACCCAAAGTCTTCTACGGAGAATGAGCGTACCACTGTGGTGATAGAGGGGGTCAAAGGGCAGGTCCTGTTGCGGCAGATTGCCGGGGCGGTGGCCCGGCGCATTGCAAATTATCTGGAAGTGGGGCAGAAAGTGGAGCAAGGAAGTGAGATGGGTTTTATCAAGTTTGGTTCAAGAGTTGACGTGTTCTTGCCTCTCGATGCAAAGATTCAGGTGAGCGTTGGCCAGAAGTCGGTCGGGAACACTACCATTCTGGCAAAATTTGTTTGAATTTTTCGGCAACCATTGTAAGTAAACACAAATTGTCGTATTTTTGAGGAAAAAGAATGCCATTACGTGATGATTTCCCGCCAGCGGGGTCTGATTACCTCGGTGGCACCAGTGATGGGTGGGAATACCGCACGGTTTTTTCCGGCACGACGCTCGAGGCAAGTTATGCTATGGTGGTTCAGTTTCTGAAGGAGGAGGGGTACGGTAATGTTCCCATTCCTGCCACCGCTCTGGATTTGGCGCTTTTTCGGCATCCGCGCCGCCATGCTCAGTTTATATTGGTGGCAGAGCCGGGGTATGTGCACAATCCGGTTCGGATTCTGTTTCACTCCCACAGCAATCGGCAAAAGGACCTGATTTTGTGTGTGTATAATGAGAATGCGCCTCATCATTTATTGAGGTTTCACGGGGTAGGGGGGTGATGTGCTGGTGACTGATGATTTCAGACGCTGGAAGGGGAGGCCTTCTGAATGAGGGTTTGGAGTGGATAGCCCTTGTGGATGTGAGACATGATGGGTGAGAGTTGGAAAGATTGGGGGCGCACTGAACTCAGGGCATCGAGAAAGTGTTTTTTGTTTTTTCACTCAGGCATTTTCAACAGGGAAAAAATAGTTGCATATGTTCGAACAACTCAAGGCACAGCAGGAGGAAATGAAGCAGAAGCTCAGCACGATAGAGGTGGTTGAGGAGAGTCAGGGAATTCGGGTAACGGTCTCAGCAGACCAGCGGGTCCGAAATATTACCATCGATCCTGCCGTTCTTTCCGGAGGCGATGCAGAGGAATTAGAAGATTTGCTGATGGTTGTCATCAACCGTGCGTTGGAGAAAGCTACTGAAAAAGGTGCTGTAGAGATGCAGAGCCAGATGAAGGACATGCTCGGCGGCGCGGGATTGGGGAGTATGTTTTCCAAATTGTTTTGATATCATTCAAAGAGACGCAGACTAACGAATTCATGAAAGTATACCTGACATTCCTGCTCACCGGTTATGCAATGGTGCAGGCTATCGCTCAATATCCATTTCCAGATGACTTGTATTCATGGTACAGTTTCGAAGGCTGCCCGCAAACGCAGAATATTACTGACCAGTTAGGCAATACCGTGGGGGTCTTCAAGGGTGGGTTGAGCCCAGACTGTGTGTGCGGAGTGCGGGATACGGCCCTTCGCCTTGACGGCGGAAACGATTATATTGAGTTTGAGGGGAATTTGGAGAATATATTCAGCACGCGCGACTTTACGGTCAGTTTTTACCTGCAACCTGCACCACGAGTTGGATTGCAAGAGGTTATAGGCAAGCGGAACAATTGTGATGATGTGTATTTTTTTTCTGTGACATATAACTCCAATACAGCGGAGGTGACGGCTATTTTGCAGGAGAATGCCAGCAAGCGGGCAGAGGTGAAGGCGAAAATCGATCCGCAGGCATGTTGGACGCATGTGACGATTGTGCGCGATGATGAGAAGGTGTGGTTGTATATTGATGGTGAGGAAGTGGATGAAAGTGTGACGAATAGCCGTGTGGATGTGACAAACGGGGATCGGCTTATGATTTCTCCGCGATCAAAGAAGCCCTGTCAGGGTCTCGTACCTTTTGCCGGGTATATTGATGAGCTGCTGCTGTACCGAAGGGCTCTGGAGCCTGCTGAAATCGATCAGATTTATCTCGCCACAGAGCGTATACGCAACGTGGACACTACCATTTTCATCGGCAGTTCAGTGCCCATTGAGGTCAACCTCTCGTGTACGAATATCTTTTCCTGGACACCCACTAACGGGGTAGCTGACCCTTCTGATCCCGAAACAGTGCTTTCTCCGGAGGTCACCACTACCTATGCGCTTCGTTTTACAGAAAGTGGCATTTGTACATCGACAGATTCAATCAGGATCCGGGTCATTGATCCCAGCCAATTGGACTGCGATGAGCTCTTTTTGCCCTCAGCATTTACGCCAAATGGTGACGGGCTCAATGAAACCTTTGGAATCAGCAATCCGTATGTGATTCAGGAGCTGATTTCTTTTGAAATCCTTGATCGGTGGGGGAGTCAGGTGTTCCTGACCACAGACCCGAATGATCGATGGGATGGATCGTTTCGAGGTCAGCCAATGAATCCTGGCATCGTCTACTATCGGCTGCGCTACCGTTGTGGCGGGGAGGAGAAAATCGATGTCGGCAACGTCACTATCATCAGATAATATTCTCATATCCGTACACACCCCAAAAGTGCGTGATACGCAATGGGAATTGTCGTACTTTTGCGGCAAATTTCTCAACAACGCATCAATATGCAAGACATTCGCAACATCGCCATCATCGCTCACGTCGATCATGGTAAGACCACACTGGTCGACAAAATTCTCTATCAATGCCGGTTGTTCAGCGATCGCGATGAGCCACGGGAGCTGATTCTGGACAACAATGAGTTGGAGCGGGAGCGCGGCATCACCATCCTTTCGAAGAATGTATCGGTTCAGTACAAGGGGATAAAAATCAATATCATTGACACCCCTGGTCACGCTGATTTCGGGGGTGAGGTTGAGCGTGTGCTGAACATGGCTGACGGGGCCCTGCTGCTGGTCGATGCGTTCGAAGGTCCAATGCCCCAGACCCGGTATGTATTGAGCAAGGCCATCCAGCTCGGGCTCAAACCCATTCTGGTCATCAATAAGGTCGACAAGGAAAACTGCCGGCCTGACGAAGTCCATGAAGATGTATTCGATCTGATGTGCAATCTTGAGGCTACAGAAGAGCAGCTCGACTTTCCGACAGTTTACGGTTCGGCTCGCAATGGTTGGATGGGACCTGACTGGGCAGCGCCTTCAGACGATGTAACATACCTCCTTGATCAGGTTCTGGAGCATGTGCCACCACCACGCATTCCTGAAGGATCTCTTCAGATGCAGATTACCAGCATTGATTTCTCGAATTATATTGGTCGCATAGCCGTGGGGCGTGTCACTAGGGGAGAGGTACGTGCCGGACAGCCGGTATCGCTGGTAAAGCGCGATGGCAAGGTTGAGCGTACCCGGGTGCGGGAACTCTATACATTCTCAGGACTAGGCAAAGTGAAGGCTGAGTTGGTAACGGCCGGAGATTTATGCGCCCTCTCGGGAGTCGAACAGTTCGATATCGGAGATACCATTGCAGATTTTGAAACTCCAGAGGCCATGCCTCCTATCACGATTGATGAGCCGACCATGAGTATGCTCTTTACCATCAATAACTCCCCGTTTTTTGGCAAGGAGGGCGACTATGTCACATCCAGGCACTTGCGGGACAGGCTTTTGAAGGAAACTGAGAAAAATCTGGCGCTGAAAGTCGAGGATACCGAATCTCCGGATGCATTCATTGTGTACGGTAGGGGCGTGTTGCACCTATCGGTGCTGATTGAAACCATGCGGCGCGAAGGATACGAGTTTCAGGTCGGTAAGCCCCGGGTAATTATCCGGGAGATTGACGGGAAGCGGAATGAGCCAATTGAGCTGCTGACCATCGACCTGCCTGAGCACTGCTCCGGGAAAGTCATCGAAGCGGTTACGATGCGCAAAGGGGAGTTGCAGGTTATGGAGCCAAAAGGGGATCTCATGCACCTCGAATTTGAAATTACCTCCCGTGGCATTATTGGTCTTCGTACTCAGGTTATGAACCTCACCGCCGGTGAGGCCATCATGGCCCACCGTTTTGTCCGCTTCGGCCCCTGGCAGGCGGAAATGCCCGGCCGTATCAAGGGCGTTTTGATAGCCCACGAGACCGGAACCTCCATCCCATTCGCACTGTCGAAGCTGCAGGATCGCGGGAAGTTCTTTATTCCACCTGGCGTGGATGTCTACGAAGGGCAGGTGATCGGGGAGCACACGCGTGAGAATGACCTGATGGTGAATGTGATCAAAACGAAGAAGCTCACCAATATGCGGGCATCCGGATCAGATGATAAGGTCAAGTTGGCCCCGCCTACGGTGATGACGCTCGAGGAGCACCTGGAGTACATTGACGAAGATGAATACGTTGAAATCACGCCCCGAAATATCAGACTTCGGAAAATTCAGCTCAAAGAGCACGAGCGGAAACGCAAACCTGTGGCAATGTTATGATGAAACGCACCATCGGAAGTCAGTGGTTGAGTATTTGCTGTCTTATTGTGGCAGTATACTCAGCCCTTTGGATCAGTGGCTGCAACCCGGACGAAGCGCCCGATGGGTCCTCTTCCGGGTTCTACACATTGATACTCGCCGATGATGTCCCTTTTCTTCAATCTTCGGCAGACGGTGCTGTCTTGAGCAATAAGGAGGGGGAAATAGTCTGGTCAGGCCCTCTGCCTGCGGCGGGAGACAGCATTGTCACTGATCTGCCGGCAACCGAGCGCCTCTCACTTACCATCCTCAATTCTTCGGTACTAGATTTGGGCAACGGGCCGGATACTGTATTTCGCCACCTCACCTATGCAGACTTGCCCTCAGGGGCTATGGTCAGGGTGCCGATTCAGGTGCTCCGTCCGATTGAAACTGTGACGCTAACCATTTCTGGAGTCTCCGATGTGCAGGAAGTCACAGTCAGGAGTATCAACAATCAGAACACCTTCTGGAGCGTCACTGGAAGCCAATTGACGGTGGTTTGCAACCGCTATGCGGGTGATGCGCTGGCCGTATATATCCGTGCCAATGGAGAGGATTCCAGCAGAGTCTTCCTGACCGATGAGGAAGGTGATGCCTTCACTGCTTCCTGGCAGGACTTATCCACCGGGATTAAACGTCAGATCATCCAGATGCCAGTTGCAGATCACTGGACCGGAGGCATCACAGGAGTCAGTACCTCGGGCACGCGGCTTGAGTTATACGGGCTTCGGAATATTGGCGGAGCCATACCCACAGACAGCGTCGAATGCTGGTATCCAACCCAGCTGGAACCTGTCAGTTTCGATTTGGAACTCAATGGTCTATTCTCAGGTCTGCAAACTATCAATTCCTTACAAGCCTTGCCATCTTCCATCCAGCAACCATACTGGGTCCCTGATGCGACAGGAGTCAGCCCTCAGGGTCTCAGTTTTTCCCCAGACACGGGAACAGATTTCTGGGAATGCACTTGGAGGTATGATCATGACAACCCAGGGCCTTTCCCAAATATGTCAGTCTGGAGAGTCATAGGTCTCTCAGATGGAATGGAGGCTTACTTTACTCTGCCAGAATTCTCAGAAGCCCATGCTCTCTTGTTCCCAACATGGGATGACTTTGATGGTCCGGACTCGTTCGAATTGATTGTATGGGGAGGGCTGCGGTCAGATAAACAGCCGAGCTGGAGCCGCCCTCAGGATTTCCTGGACCGCAACATCCAGGCTGAGTGGGGCTTAACTGGCGTGAAAGTAGGTGACCGGTTCTGAAGGATTTTCTCAAATACAAAAGGGGCGGTTCAAAGAACCTGCCCCCTTCAGTAAGGGTGGAAGACGGGATTCGAACCCGCGACCTCTGGAACCACAATCCAGCGCTCTAACCAACTGAGCTACAACCACCAGATTTGCTATACCCTTGTAGGCTTTTTCGGACCTTTCAAGGTGCTTTTCTGTAAAGCGTGGCAAATATAAAAAGGTTCCGTTTCTTTTTGAAATTTTTTACCCCGACCCTTCATCAACAAACCCCATACCGAACCCTGATGTGATGGGCTCTGGGATCCATTCTCCAATTCACTCCTCATCCTTCAAGCCATGGTGCTTCATTTCCGCGGGGGTGATGTTCTCACCAAATGTGGAAAAGGGTCTGGCGTGCTCCAAAAATAATACTTGGTGCCAATTTGTCACCCAATTTCCTTTTCAGGTGTCAAAAAGTCATGCTGTTCCTGCAAAAATGGCCTGAAACCTTGATGGCATACGGTTTGAAAAGAGGGAATTGTAACCATTATTCTCAAACTTAAATCATACACATCATGAAACTGATCAAAAGAAACAACATGGCCGGCATCCCCAGCATTTTTGACGACTTCTTCAAAGATGACTTTTTCCGGTTTCCGGCAGTTGAACGCGAGTGGGGCGGCACAGTCCCTTCAGTCAACATTCGCGAAACTGAAGAGTCATTCGAACTTGAAGTGGCAGCTCCAGGCCTGAAAAAAGAAGACTTCCAACTCAATCTCGATCACGACGTCCTGACCATTTCATCAGAAAAAAAGGATGCTCAGGAGGTTAAAGAGGGCAATTGGAAGAAGCGCGAGTTTTCGTACGCAACTTTCAAGCGCAGCTTCCACCTCCCCGAAACCGTTGACATCGACCAAATCGGCGCTCGCTACGAAGACGGCATCCTGCACATCTCCCTGCCCAAGCGGGAAGAGGCAAAGGTCAAGCCCGTCCGCATGATCGAAGTGGCCTAACCCATCCATTCACAGCACATCAATAGGGATTGACATCCCTCCCGAACGCACCGGCACCCCCGGTGCGTTTTTCATTCCCCCCCGACCCGGTCGGACCGCTATAGCGGTCGGACGACTATAGTGGTCGGACGACTATAGTGGTCGGACGACTATAGTGGTC
>CAZMSQ010000028.1:0-24716 GCA_964569025.1 uncultured Saprospiraceae bacterium
AGTCATTGTAGAAGAAAGAAAATTAAAATCTTCGGCTGGAAAGTCTTTACTATAGTGTTCGTTTTCTTCTCGAACATGAGGATTGAAAAGAATGGGCGAAATAGTCTCAGGCAGTTGATCCATGTAAGTATATCTGGTGTCTTGATGGTCCGGAAGGAAATATGCCCTGTCTACGAACCAGAATGTGTCAATAAACGGTGATAAATAGCGGATTGGAGCCCAGAAATCTCCACCGCTGCAAGGATAGTACAGCGTTTTGTGCTGTATGGATTTGAGTTGGTCGAGAGGTAGGTTGACTGGGAGTCTGGAGTACGTGATTTTACTCAATGGGAAAGAATTTTAGGGTCAATTAATAGAAAAAGGAAGCGTTTCCGCAGGTATTCTATTCAAAATGGCGAAAGGCCTTCTGGAAATCTGTTTGACGAAAGATAATGGGAATAAGTCTCTGGTAAAATTATATCAGGTTCTTTGTGAAACATTTATATGAGGCGAATCTAAAATGAGTTTTGTAAAGTTTCGGTCTCAGTCCGATAGCTGATTACTGTGCTCAATGACTTGAAGGAAAGCATCTTTGCCATACATTTTAATAGCAATTTGCCAATCTTTCAAATTCCCTCTTTGAATGACCCGCTCAATGATGATCGCTTTTGATTTATCATAATCGAAAGTCGTTAAGTCATATTCCCAGAGCAGGTGGGGAGAGAATTTCAAATGTAATTTCCGTTTCTGCATGCAGCACCCATTATTTCTTTTGAATAGCCGCTTGAAGCCCGTCTGTTTTCAGAAAGGCCTTGAAGATGTTCATATCCATGTATGAAAGCATTTTCTTGAGTGTGGTCGGTTTTGGAAAGGAGGGAAGCTGGCTGATGGTCGGCTCGAAAATATCATGGAGCTTTTCAACCATTTTTTTGCTGTCTTTGTGGAGAAATAAGGCATCAGTCACAAAATACAGAAGTGGTTTTTGCTGGTCCAGATTGAGCCGGGGGAGAAGTGTCGTGATCTCACTGAACAACTGGTTTTCAGCCTCAGCAATCACTTTTTTATCAGTGGTCTGCACCTGATACAAATATCGGCAACCGAGAAGGCGGGCGTATGGGAAAATGTGGAATTTATCCGGAACGAGCAAAGGGTCGACATCCAGCTCATTGAGCAGCTGGTTTCCAATTTTTCGCCACTGAGCCTCATTATTGTTCAGAACGGCATTTTTGAAGAGTAGGCACTGCGCATACGTTGTGTCACGCAGCTGTGTCACCTCATCAAGCGATTCCATTTGGGACAAATAACAGCCCAGGCCATATTCAAAATCGGCAATCTGAAAACCGGTCTCAGAAACCATTTCAAAAAAGGCAGCTCTGATAATTTCCGACCCGGAAAACCGGTCAAAAAAGGCCCTGCACTTATCGGGATTGTCTGCCAGGGCATGGAAAAGTACTTTTCCATAGGCATATTTCCCGAAAAAATTGGAGAGCGTGCGCGTACTGTCTATGGAAAATAACTCCTCCAGAGTTTCAAAGTGGCCATTCTTGATGCTCAGGCTGAGCAGGGTCGGTGATTTGGAATTGTCTGAAAATGAAGTCAACTGCATGTTGACCCAGAACAAATCATTGGCATTTTTCTCAAATGCAGCCCAGTTTTCAAATGTGCAGAATTTGGCAAGAATGTCTAAGGTTGTCCTCGTCGGTGAGTTTTCATAATTTTTTGCCTGAAATATCCGGTAGAGCGTGATTGGTGACAGTGACTGTTCTACTTTTTTGACGATGAGGTTGGACAGATTGTCACAATCCTTTCGACTCGAGATCCGGAATCCTGCAATGATGAAAATGTATTCTTCAAGAACTGATTTGTAAAACGGGTCAAGAGCCATGGGGGAATGGTTAATGGATAGAATGGTTTTTATTACCGCCTACTGATTCTATCTTTACAGGGAATTTCGTAGGATTAAAATACAAAATTCCCGAGAAAAAATTGGGGTGATTTCAAATAATTCTTTGAAATTTCCATTCTATACGCATCATTCCCAACATAATCATGGGATGGCATTAGTTTGCTTCAAAGTTTGAGAGTTGGTACCTTTGTTGAGATAGGAATACTATAAAACCAGAAAGTATGAGCATGAATCCGCTAGAGGAAATGGCACAGCGCCCTGAACAAATAACCCGCAAGACAGTCACTGTGGCTTATGGTGATGGCATTGGGCGGGAAATTATGGAGGCTACACTTAAGGTGCTTGAAGCTGCCGGTGCACCGCTGGACTTTGAGGAAATCAAAATCGGCAAAGATGTGTATGAGAGCGGGGTCAAATCCGGCATCCCGGACAGTGCCTGGGAAACCTTGCGGTCTAACAAGGTCTTTCTCAAAGCTCCGATTACCACGCCGCAGGGAGGTGGTTATAAAAGCCTGAACGTTACCATCCGCAAGTCGCTTGGCTTGTTTGCCAATGTCAGGCCTGTCATGGCTTATGTGCCTTTCGTAGAGAGTCATTATCCGGACATGGATCTGGTAGTGATTCGCGAAAATGAGGAAGACCTGTATGCCGGCATTGAGCACCAGCAAACGGCAGAGGTTGTGCAATGTCTCAAGTTGGTCTCCCGACCGGGCTGTGAGCGATTGATCAGATACGCATTTGAATATGCCAAAGCCTATGGGCGAAAGCGTGTTACATGCATGACGAAAGACAACATTATGAAGCACACAGACGGTCTGTTTCATGATGTGTTCAATGAGGTTGCCAAAGAATATCCTGATATTGAAAGCGACCATTACATCATCGATATCGGGTCGGCCCTGCTGGCGGCCCAGCCAGACAGGTTTGATGTGGTCGTGACCCTCAATTTGTATGGTGACATTATATCCGATATCACGGCTCAGGTGGCTGGATCAGTTGGGTTAGGGGGTTCTGCAAACATAGGCGATGGCTTTGCGATGTTTGAGGCCATTCACGGGTCAGCCCCGGATATTGCCGGAAAAAATATTGCCAATCCCTCCGGACTTCTCCAGGCGGCCTGCATGATGTTGGTGCACCTGCGTAAGCCGGAAATCGCAGAGCGTATTATGAATGCCCTGCTCACAACGCTGGAAGACGGGATCCATACTGCCGATGTGTATAGTGAAGCCTATACAAGGGTAAAGGCCGGAACCCGCGAATTTGCAAGCGCTGTCATTGAGCGACTCGGGCGAAGACCAAGTCGATTGCACCCAGTGAGCTACGGACAGGCCTCAGGCATCGATATCAAACCGCTCAGTGAAAAACCACCGGTTATAAAACGACTCGTCGGAGCCGACCTCTTTCTGGACTGGACTGATGAGGGGCGAGACGCCAACGTACTTGGGGCCATTCTCGACGGGGTAGCAGGCCCTGATTTGAAGCTGAAAATGATAACCAATCGCGGAGTCAAGGTTTACCCCAACGGCCTGCCGGAGACCTTCTGCACAGACCATTGGAGATGCCGGTTCGTTGATGCCCAAACTACCTCCGACCAAATGCCTGATGTGACCAATCAACAGCTGATAGATCTGCAGCAACGGCTCATCGATAAAGGACTGGATATTATCAAAACTGAAAACCTCTACGAATTTGACGGGATTCGCGGATTCTCCCTCGGTCAGGGCGAATAATGCCGGTTATGGTCAAATTGCAAGCCTCATCATTTTTACACCACTATAACACACCACACCATGCCAAAATCTTATCTCGACCTTATCAAGGGTAATGATCAGTTCATTCAGGCTGTGCAACGGGAAGATCCCGATTTCTTTGACAATCTTGCGAAAGGGCAACACCCACAGTTTCTATGGATTGGATGCGCTGACAGTCGTGTGCCGCCATCAGAGGTGACCAATGTAAAGCCAGGCTCCATATTTGTGCACCGCAACATAGCCAATGTGGTGGTCCACACCGATTCCAATCTGCTCAGCGTGGCCTACTATGCCATTAAAGTCCTGCGCGTCAAGCACGTGATTGTCTGTGGTCATTACGGCTGCGGCGGCGTGCAGGCAGCAATGAGCAAAAAACGGTTTGGGTACATCGATGGGTGGCTGGGACATCTCAAAGATGTGTACAGAATTCACAAAGAAGAACTTGACACAATTTCTGATGAACAGAAAAGATTCGATAAATTTGTTGAGTTAAATGTGATTGAACAAGTCAATAATTTGGCAGCTACCCCGTTCATACAGGAGGAATGGGAATCAGGTGAATTTCCCTATATCCATGGTTGGGTCTATGACTTGAAATCAGGCAAGATTAACCAATTGGATTGTACAATTAACAACGGCGGGCTTGTAGAAGACGTATTTGATTATGATTTCTAAAGGGGTCTGGACCTTTGTTTGTGAAAAAAGCCCTATGGTCGGAATGATGGTCAGGGCATCATCTCAATTTTTTTAATACAAAATACGATGTACAGTAAAAGTATTGTATTTGCGGTCCTTCTCACCTTGTCTCTGAGTCTGTCTGCTCAGAGTGGAATTTCTTTCGTTCAGATGGATTCCTGGTCTCAAGTCCTTGAAAAAGCGGCAGCGGAAGAGAAGCTCATTTTCATGGATGCCTACACAACATGGTGCGGTCCGTGCAAGATGATGAATTCCAATATCTTCCCCCTTGAAGAGGTGGGAGCGTTTTACAACGCCAACTTTGTCAACGTGAAAATTGATATGGAAAAAGGGGAGGGAATAGATTTGGCAAAGACTTATTCGGTGAATGCCTATCCGACCTTTCTGTTTGTAAATGCGGAAGGAAAGCTGGTCCACAAGGGCCTCGGCTATCAGGAGGTCGAGTCATTCCTCGATTTGGGCCGCGCTGCGCTTGACCCATCCCAACAGTTCGGCACCCTGAGCCAATCCTTCGCTGAAGGTTCGCTTGAAGGCGACCAGCTCCTCATCTTTGCGCAGTCCGCCCTTCAGGTAAACGAGCAAAATCTGGCCGGTCAAGCTGCCTCGCTCTGGTTTGAAGGCCAATCAGACCAAATGAAGCCCGAGGTGCTGAATCAATTGCTCGATTTTGTTTTTTCAGGCCCGGGTTCTCCCATCTTTGAGTTTGTTGCTGCTAATCGCGAAAAAATCGGGGCTTCTATCGGAAGCACCCAAGTCGATGAATCCTTGAAAAGTGCCATCATTAATTCTGCGAGAATGTCAGGTGAGTATTCAGTGGAAACTGTCCACGCCCAGCTTCACAACGCCTTCCCCGAGCCCGTTGCCACCATGTTCGCTGATGAGTATACCATGATTTATCATACCTACTTCAACAGGAATGACCCGCAGCGCAAGAAAGAAGCTACCCGGCACTACCTGAACACTTACATTGACAAAATAAAAGACTGGGACGTGCTGAATTCTGCCGCATGGGATGTATTTGAAGCTGAAAGCAATGACAGAGAAGAAAACCTCCAAGCCCTGAATTGGGTCAAAAAGTCTCTTGAACTCGATGAAAATTATTTCAACACCGATACCGCCGCTTCACTCTGTTACCGGCTCGGAATGAAAGCTGAAGGGATTCAGTTTGCCGAAATGGCTATTTCACTGGGTCAGGAAAGCGGAATGAGTGTCTCCGCAACTCAGGAATTGCTCGAAAAACTGCTCGCCCTCGATTAATCATTGTCCGAAAACAAAAATCTGCTTCATCAATGATGGCCGGAAATAAAAATTATTAGTGGTGATAACAAAAGTCACTTGCAAATAATTTCCCGAAGCGATATATTGCGCCTGCGATTCGGAAATAAATTGCGTGTAAAACTCATGTATCTATAACTACCTCAGACACAAAAAACTTCAATCATGGCTGAACCCAAATTGGATAAAATCGATTTGAAGATTCTCAAAATCCTCCAGGAAAACAGCAAAATTACCAATCTTGAGCTTTCAAAGCGCATTGGGTTATCTCCCGCGCCTACTTTGGAGCGTGTTAAAAAGCTTGAGCAAAGTGGCATCATTGAAAGCTACCACGCGAAAGTGAATCCGCAGACCATAGGTCTGAATGTTAAAACCTTTGTTCTGGTATCACTTGCATGGCAGAAAGACAATGCGCTGAACTCATTCATTGACAAGGTCAAGGATATTGAAGAAATTACGGAATGCTATATCATCACCGGCGAAGCCGATGTACTGATTAAAATCGTGTGCAAGGATATACCGACCTATGAACAACTGCTCTTCAAGACGCTGTCCCAAATCGAAGAAATTGAGCGCCTCAAGACTCTTATGACTCTCTCGACAGTGAAGGATGCCAAATTGCTGCCTTATAACTACGAGGACTAATAACACGGTGTTTGTTTTTGCGGTATCATCCGGGGAATTTTTCTTCGCTCTCTGATGATGCGAAAGACACCACAACCCGGTCTATTGTGGTCAATTGACCGAGTTGGCTGTCAGACGAGTTTTGTTTGCGGAACCATGCATGCTTCTCTGCCGCAGGGTCACCCGGTTCTGAGGGCTGCTCGGCTTGCCATCGATCGGTGTACTGCCTTTGCGGCCGAGATTGACCTGGGCAGGGATCGAGAGCAGGAAGTCGGACAACTGATGCTCTCTCAGGGTATGACCATTCAAGACCTGCTGTCCCCCGCCAGATTTCGGGATTTCGAGAAAGAAGTGCAAAGAGTTGGCATTCCGCTTTTGGCCGTTGTCCGGCTGCTCCCTGTAATGTGTACGAGCCTTTTTACTGGCAGGTACCTCAGTATGAACGATCTCAAGGCGGTCGATGAGGTGCTGTGGGCCTATGCTCGAGAAGGAGACAAACGCTTGTATGGACTTGAGTCGAGTCAGTTACAGGTGCAACTTCTGCGGTCAATTCCATTGAAACAACAGGTCGCTGAACTGATTGACTTGCTGACGCATCGCACACAGACCAGGTCCAGAATCCGTAACCTTGCTCGATTGTACGAGCAGGGTGACTTGTTTCGATTGCATCGGGCTGTCCGCAGAGGAGCTGGAAAGTCACGAAGGTGGCTGATTGATGATCGCAATGCCGTCATGTCTGTCGATATTCACCGTCTGGCGCTGCGTCATTCAATTTGCTGTGCCGTTGGTGCCGGTCACCTGTGGGGTGGAAATGGTATTCTCAGGCTCCTGAAACACAAAGGGTGGAAGGTGAAGGATGTCTCACATGGTATTGAGATGTCAGAATAAGTTGGGTGATGCGTGAGCAAAAACGGATTTCGGGCGTTACAAAGGCTACACAGAATGATACCCGAACCGATGCCCGCCTTTTTGAATCCCTTTGCCCAAGTCTTAGTTTCCTTGTTTCTGATATCCAGCCTATTGTTCATGGCAGAGCCAGCATGGACAGTTGATACGGTCTATCATACCCTCTCAGGACTGGTCACAGACAGCCAAAGCGGCGAGCCGTTGCCGGGAGCGAATGTGTACCCGGTTGCTAATCCTTCAATAGGGACTCTGACTGATACAGATGGCTCCTTTGAGTTGTCACTCCCGGAAGGGAAGCACGCGCTTATGTTTTCATATCTCGGATACCGCGAAGTGACGCTGGAGGTCATTCTCCTTTCAGATACCTCACTCATCATCAGACTGGAGCAAGGTGTTACCATGAAAGAGGTTGTCGTTTCTTCATCTCTTGAAGAGGCTATGGATTCCGACAGTCAGATGGGTCGATTGACCCTCACCGCAAGACAGATTTCCGAGCTGCCGGTCTTGATGGGTGAAGTCGACCTACTCAAGGCCCTGCAGTTACTCCCGGGCGTCATGTCATCAGCTGAAGGAAATTCGGGGTTTTCTGTCCGTGGGGGAGGTGCCGACCAGAATTTGGTGCTGCTGGATGAGGCTGTTGTTTACAACACGGGCCATTTGCTTGGGTTTTTCTCAGTTTTCCACGGCGATGCCATTGACAGGGCTACGCTCTACAAAGGGGGTATGCCTGCAAGGTTCGGTGGTCGCCTGTCGTCAGTGGTTGATATCCGAACCCGTGATGGCAACTCCAGAAACCTCTCTATGACCGGTGGAATAGGTTTGCTCGCTTCGCGTCTGACCCTTGAAGGGCCAGTATTCGACGACCGCACCACGTTTCTGGTATCCGGGAGGAGAACCTACGCCTTTGATTTGGCACAGCCGTTTTTGAAGGGAACGGCCGTTGAAGGGACCAATTATTTTTTCCACGATGTCAATGCGAAAGTCAGCCACCGAATTTCTCGCCGGAATCGGTTACGGGCCAGTTTCTTTTCAGGTCGTGATGTTCTTGATTTTGTTTCAGAGGCCCGAGGGTTTTCAGCCAGAATCCCCTACGGCAATACCACCGGCTCGCTGAGGTGGGATTCTCAGTTGAGCGACCATCTGTTTTTGAAGGTCAGTGGTGTATACACCAATTATTCATTTTCGGTTGATGGCAGACAAGCTGATTTTTCTGCCCGTCTCCGCTCCGGTGTGCGTAATCTCAGTGTGAAAACAGACATAGCCCATCAGTCGGGAGGTGTCCATGAGTGGAGGGCCGGGGCAGAGCTCACAGCGCACACACTGACTCCGGACATTGCCGAGGCAGTTTCCGGTGATCAGGTATTTACCAACGATCTGGTGCCGAAGTATGCCCGTGAGGCTTCAATATACGTTGAAGATGAAATCAATCCCTCTCGCAAATGGCAGATTCTCGCAGGACTGAGAGCCACCTGGTTTGCGCATGTTGGGCCCTACCCATCACCTGATGGTGGGTCAGAGGTGCCACAGGGAAGCGTACTGAAATCCTTCGCAGGCCTTGATCCGCGCTTGTCTATGCGCCATCAGCTCTCTTCGACTACCTCCATCAAGGCCTCTGCAGCGCTCGTCTGGCAATATCTTCATCTTGTCAGCAATTCTACCAACACCCTCCCTTTCGATGTCTGGGTGCCAAGCTCAAGACTCGTTGACCCACAGCGCGGTATGCAGTATGCGATCGGGGCCTTTTACACCTCAAGCAATGGTAATTGGGAGGCTTCCGCAGAGCTGTATTATCGCGATTTATTCAATCAACTGGATTATCGTGAAAATTATGTGAATGACCCTACGGTCGAGGTAGAGCAAAATTTTGTGTCGGGACGGGGCCGGGCATATGGAGCAGAACTCTTGCTCAGGAAGCGTACCGGGGATCTGACAGGCTGGATGGCTTATACCTATTCGCGATCTGTGCGGTGGTTTGAGGAGATTGAGAATGGACGGGTGTTTCCCTCTGTCTTCGACCGGCCCCACGATCTGTCTCTCGTCCTGAATTATCAGGCAGGGGAGAAGTGGCGGCTCGGCTTTGTATTCGTATACGGATCCGGCAGACCCTTTACGCCTGTGAAAAACCTGTACCTGATCGAACAAAACCTGACGGTCAACTACGGCCCCAGAAACAGCTCAAGACTCAATCATTATCACCGTGCTGATCTGTCTGCCACATGGACTCCAAGGCCGAAATCCGAAGCCCCGTTTTCAAGCAGCTGGACATTCTCCATCTATAACCTCTACAGCAGGCAAAATCCGCTGTTTTTCTACACAGCCTTCGAAACAAACCTCGCTGCAGGTACTGCAACCGCCAGTGCATACAAGGTTTCTCTTTTTCCTATCATCCCATCTGTTACCTGGAATTTTACCTGGAATCAATCCCGATGAAGCAAGTTTCTGCCATTCTCACGGCCTATTTGGGTATCCTTTCATTGCTGCTTTTCACAGGGTGTGAGCAACCTTTTCTGCCCGAAACAGACGATGCATTTCCTGACCTTGTCGTCGAAGGCTACATCGAAGCTGGTCCGGATGCCCGTCCGCCATATGTCATCCTCACCCGGACCCAGCCGTTTTATGGAGTATTTGATTCGGAATCTCTGAATGGCTTATTTGTACACGATGCAAGGGTAGAGGTGAAAAGCCAGAATGCCACCT
The DNA here is from genome assembly GCA_964569025.1 of uncultured Saprospiraceae bacterium. Lineage (GTDB taxonomy): Bacteria > Bacteroidota > Bacteroidia > Chitinophagales > Saprospiraceae > CAZMSQ01. The sequence continues at coordinate 9,835 of CAZMSQ010000028.1, forward strand.
TCGTGCTGCAGGAAGTGTGCCTGACAGACCTAAACCCTGAAATTGCCCAATTACTGCTCAGCCAGTTTGGCATTGCGGAAGATTCCATTGCGGTCGATTTCTGCATTTACACAGATTTGTCACTGGCATTGAAAGGGGAGATAGGGCTGACCTATGATCTATTCATAGAGGCTGAAGGCCGGGTGCTGAGCGCCCGAACGATCATACCTGAGCATGTGCCGATCGACTCTTTCCGGTTTGTATCACCATCTGCGTCTGCACCGGACAGCCTGAAAGAACTGCGTGGCTGGTTGACCGATCCGGCAGGACAGCCAAATTATTACCGGTTTATGACGCGGGTCGGGAAAGCCCCCTGGTATCCCGGATTGAATTCAGTGGTGAATGACCGGTTTTTTGATGGTGGCAGTTTTGAATTCCCAATCCCGAAAGGGGAGCCCATTGGCGCAGATATTGACCCCGCCACATTCGGTTTATTTACCTTGAAAGACACTCTTGAAGTCCGATGGCTTTCCATTGATGAGCAACAGTATGATTTCTGGAACACCCTTGAGTTTAACACGATTAATCAGGGACCATTCTCCAGCTATACTCGGATAGACGGCAATATTGAAGGTGGACTTGGTGTATGGGGAGGGATGTCTGTCAGCTCGTATCAACTGATCGTTGAATAAAGTGAGAGAGAATGGTACCAATCATCCGCCCGTTTCCCGGGCCAGGATGTTCATCTGGTTCTGCCACAGTTGACGTTGGTCCTCAACTTCATCTGAGTCGCAAAAATCGGTAATGATAAGAATCGTTTCTCCGGTCACTGGCGAAGTTGAAATCTGAAATTCGAGATACTCATTCTCGTCTGCAGCATCTTCCCATCGGAAACGAAGGCGCTCCTCCTCGACATCTTCAATTAACTCAGCATATTCGCTCGAACCTTTCCATGAAAACTCGTACTGATCTCCGATGATGTCTACCTCGTCACAAAACCATCTGATGAGGCAAGAAGGGGTGGTCAGAAATTGATAGAGAATGGTCGGCGAAGCCTTGAATAAAAACTCCATCGAAAAGGAAACTCTGTCCATAGGTCTCGAAATTGGCGATCAGCTGCACATCAGAAAACATATTGCGAATGGCTGAATTTGGAAAATTAAAACTTTTTTCGCAATAAAGAATAAAAAAATGATTTCTCCAAATCCGCGAATCACCAATCAGGAATAGATCTGTCCGCGCTCTTGACTTATTTTTTTGAAACCCGTATTTTTGGTGTCAGAAAGCGTAAGAATGAATCGGATCCATTTGACGAATAACACATCGCCCAAGAAACATTTTTTTCTCAAATTTTTCCCTCTGTTTCGCAAGTTTCTAAACCCTTCAGCCATTCTGGCATTTCATTTGAATTGAACATTGTTCAGCTCCTCTTTGCTTGTTAAAAAATAATACATGAGACAACTTAAGATTACAAAGTCCATTACCAACAGAGAGAGCCAGTCTCTCGAAAAGTACTTGCAAGAAATCGGCAAGGTTGATTTGCTAACCCCGGAAGAGGAGGTCGATCTCGCCAAGCGAATCAAGCAGGGTGACCAGATCGCCCTAGAAAAGCTCACCAAGGCAAATCTGCGCTTTGTGGTCTCGGTTGCCAAGCAATACCAAAATCAGGGTCTCTCACTGAGCGACCTGATTAACGAGGGCAACCTCGGTTTGATTAAAGCTGCACAACGATTCGATGAGACCCGCGGGTTCAAGTTTATCTCCTACGCCGTCTGGTGGATTCGCCAGTCCATCCTACAGGCCCTCGCCGAGCAGTCCCGGATTGTACGTCTCCCCTTAAACAAAGTAGGGTCACTGAATAAAATTAATAAGGCATTCTCAGAACTTGAACAAGAATTCGAGCGCGAACCCTCTCCCGAGGAATTGGCAAACACCCTGGAAATCCCGACTGAAGAAGTGGAAACCACCCTCGGAGTGGCAGCAAGGCATGTCTCCGTCGATGCACCATTTGTGGAGGGTGAAGATAACTCCCTGCTCGATGTCCTCGAAAATAATACCACTCCCGATACCGATGAAAATCTGGACTACAAGGAGTCCCTTCGTCGTGAAATCGACCGCTCACTCAGCACCCTGACGGAGCGGCAGTGTGATGTCATTAAGTTGTACTTCGGAATTGGGGTGGAGCATGCCATGTCACTCGAAGACATTGGTGAAAAATTTGGTCTGACTCGCGAACGGGTAAGGCAGATTAAAGACAAAGCAATCAATAAACTCCGGAATACGACGAGAAGCAAATTGCTCAAATCCTATCTCGGTGCATAAATCTCATATCCCGCTTCGGCGGGATTTTTTATTTTACCCCGGCAATAAATTCTGATACGCAAAACACTTCCTATGGCTCATCCTGATTCTACTGACAGGTCTTTTGCAGAGAATGCACTTTCTTCCTGGCGAGAACAGGAAAAAAAAGCGGTGCAACTCCTAAAGGTCGCCGGCGATCTTCGGTTTGACCGCTCTACAGAGTTGGTCATCTTCCGCCACGATGTCTATGACTGCCGTCCCAGTAAATTGCTCAATACGCATCTCGTTGCAGCGCGGAAATATGTTGGAAAAGCCATCCCGATTGATCTGACGCTTTTCCTTGCAGAGGGCATCCTTGGGATGGTTAACCTGCCTCCGGCCAAAATTGACGTTGGCAAGCTGGCCATGGAGTGGATTGAGGAAGGATATTCTGATGACCGCCTGCATGAGTTTCTGAACGCTAAGCTTTCCGTCACACTTCAAGCCGGCCAACAGCCTGATGCTGAAGGACGGGATGTGGTCCTGTACGGTTTTGGAAGGATTGGCCGGCTTGTTGCTCGCCGCATTATCGCGACCACAGGCAGCGGTGACCAGTTGCGGTTGAAAGCGATTGTACTTCGTCCGAAAATGAAGGACCGTCAGGCCGAAGCCCACAAGCGTGCTGCTCTCCTTCAGGACGATTCAATACACGGCGCCTTTCACGGGACGGTCGAGGTTTCAGATAGTGGGTCTCATCTGCTCATCAACGGCAACCCTGTCCACCTGATTTTTGCCGGCTCCCCCTCAGAAATTGATTACACCCAATATGGCATTCGTAATGCACTCCTGATTGACAATACCGGCGTGTGGCGGGACAATGAGTCGCTGCAGATTCACAAAAGGCCGGGAATCTCTCAGGTGCTCCTGACTGCCCCGGGCAAGGGCATTCCGAATATTGTCTACGGGGTCAACCAGGAAGACCTCCGGGCCTCACCCACTCACGATATCTTCTGTGCAGCTTCCTGCACCACCAATGCCATTGTGCCAATTCTCAAAGTCATTGATGCGCAGTACGGTATAGAAAAGGGACACATCGAAACGGTTCATTCTTATACGTCCGATCAAAACCTGTTGGACAATTTCCACAAAAAACCACGCCGCGGTCGCGCCGCGGCCATCAATATGGTGTTGACTTCAACAGGGGCCGCCAGCGCTGTGGCCAAGGTCCTTCCCGGGCTTGCAGGCAAGCTGACCGGTAATGCAGTGAGGGTTCCGACGCCGAATGTGTCTCTAGCAATTATGAACCTGTCAGTCCGAAAAGCAACCTCAGTTGATGACCTCAATGAGTCACTGCGTCGGGCAGCACTTTATGGTGATCTGGTCGAACAAATTCATTTTTCCACTTCTGATGAGTATGTATCAAGCCATGCTGTTGGTATGACAACTACCTCTGTGCTTGATGCGCCTTCGACGATTGTTTCCAATGACGGAAAAACAATCACACTCTACGCTTGGTATGACAATGAGTTTGGGTATACGTGTCAGGTAGTTCGCCTGGCAAAATTTGCAGCCAATGTCAGAAGGTTCAGTTACTATTAAATCAATATCTCATTGCTGAATTTATTCCATAAAAAAAGCCTGCTGCACTTGCGTGCAGCAGGCTTTTTTTATGGAGAGACCCAGCATGATTATCGCTGAATCACAAATTCTTTAGTCAGAGAACCTTCATCAGTCATCATTCTGACGAAATACACACCTGGCGCGTACATGTAAACATCAGTGGTCAATGTCTGGTCCATCATACCTTTGTGCTCCCTCATGCTCAGTACTTTCCCGTTTTGGTCATATATGACAATCATACCGTCAGTTGCCTGATCGAAATCAAGGCTGATGGTCAGCTGGTCATTGATGACAGGGTTGGGATACAGGTTGAAGGTGTTTTCTGGAAGCAGTACTTCATCAGCCTTCGTATCAATGTCGATGGTAAGAGTCATGTTCAGGACGTTGGCCTGACCGAGGTTGCCGGTAAAGAACCAGCGAAATCCAAGATCAGTATCATCGTACCATAAGACACCCGTTGTGAGAGGCAACTTTGCGTTGTCATCCCAGCAATGGAAGACGATGTCTTCACCCTTATAGCGGGCAAGGACCCAGTAAGTGGTGCCTGGCTGTAGTTCGATATACTCGCCGAAAAAGTCAGTCATGTCTTCGCGCAGTGCAGCAAATCCCTGATCATCGCTTTCATATGTAAACGGAATCTGGCCAAGGATGGTCAGACCATCATTTTCAGTCAGCTCACCAGAGAAGTCGAAGTTCTCATAGCCGTTGGCCACAGCATCAGCAGAAACTTCAACAATGAAGAGTTCCATTTCGTAAGGTGCGAAATCGTTCCATGCAGCACAGAACTCAAATTGATTGGTGAAGTAGGTAACGTTGTTGCAATTGTAATTCGGAATGTCAAAGACGTTTCCGACATACCAGAAGTCAGTTGAGTTGTTGACGTTCCACCGTGATGCACTCCCAATTCCGCGGTTCTTGGTCATAGCAGGATCGACAGAATCGTCCACCAAAAACTCGCCACGGGTTCCCGAGTGTGTGTTATCTGAAGTAATGAAGTCAAGATCGTCTTGATCGCATGAAACCCGGTAGCGAACGCGGTATCTTCCTTCTCCAACTTCAGGTGCCCACAAGGCACCGCCAAAGTTTGTGAAGATGGTGTCGCCAAGGGAAACAGTACCAACCAATGTATCTACAGAGAAGAGTGTATCTTCAACTGCGCCATTGAGTGGATTGAGCTGCTCGACTACTGCGCTGATGACGGCATTGGTTACGTCGTCAACTTGGAGCCCTGAAGCAGGAACTGCGACAGTGACACCAGCTGAGAACCCGAATGTATCTTTTGCAGTGATACAACTTGGAGCTTGTGTATTGAGGAATGGGAAGAAAGGCTGGAATGAGTTGTCATCCTGAACCAGAGCAAGGCTGTTTGCCAAAGAGTTGCGATCTGAAACCTCGACGTCATCAATCAGCCAGTAGTAGTATCCGCAGCCGTTGGCATTGCAAAGCGTTCCGTCGAATACGAAGCGAATAACAACCTCAGAAGCGCCAGCTGCTGCATCAGTGATGTCAAGCACAACTGTATTGCGCGATTCCTGGTTGACTTCGATGTCTTCATTGACAATATAAATATTGTCAAAGGTCATACCACCGTTGTTAGATACATGGATTTCCGCCTCTGCGAAAAACTCACGCCAATATTGGTAGAACCACAGAAATACGCCGTCATTCAGAGAGCTGCAATCGATGACTGGCGTTTCCAATACACCAACGTGAGGAGCCGGACAAAGACCAGCACCAAATGTTCCATTACCGGTATTGTCATAAAAATCAGAGTTGAAACCAGCGGCACCATTGGCAACAGAGGGGGAGACAATCGGCGTTCTTGCTCCCCAGAAAGCGCCTTGCGACATGGTTCCGTCTTCTGACCAGATCCATGCGGCATTGTTATCATTGGAATCAAGTGCGCAAGTACCGAGACCGATGGTTTTCCAGTCGTTCAGACCACCATCAAACTCTCCGTTGGGGTCACCCGCACCACCGAAGACAATGTTTTGGGCGTTGAGCTGGAACGCGCCGACCAGCAAAATCGCGAAAAGGAGTGTCAAATTTTTTTTCATGTGAGAAAGTTTTGTGTGAATAAATGCAAATTTTGAAGGTAGTGGAAGAAAACAAGAATTTCTATTTTCACTCAAATGTAAAGATACTGAAAATTTTTTGTTCAATCAATTCTCCATAATCCCTTTCTCATTGTGACAACCAGGCGTCGTATTCCTTTAGGAGTTGAGGTAAATCGATCGACACAACCCCAGCTTTTTCGCACACCTGGCCCCCTGCCATATTGGCTACCTCGGCTATATCCCGAATAGGCATACCGGCAGCGAGTGCCAGAGTCGCCACACTGATGACCGTATCTCCGGCGCCGCAGACATCGGTAATGGTTCTGGGAAGGGCCGGTATAAGTTCATGCTCATCGCGGGTTTCCACAAAGAGCCCTTTTTCGGATAAGGTCACAAGGCTGATGTCGTGCTTGAGGTGTGCCCTAAGTTGGTTACAGGCGTCGAGTAGGGAATGGATTTCCGGGACGATTGAAGCCGAAAGGCTTTCGCGGATTTCCTTGAGATTGGGTTTAAAGAGGGTGATATGACGGTATCGGAGAAAGTTGTCTTTCTTTGGGTCCGCAGCTGTTGGAATGCCTGCCTTTCGGGCCTCGGCTATGAGTGTCTCAATAACCCGCGGCGTGAGGACACCTTTGTTATAGTCCTGAAAAAGAATGGCATCAGGTCTGACTCTGTTGATGAGCCCTGTAGTTCGAGTCAAAAATTCTTGCTCCTCTTCGGCACTTAAAGGATGACGGTCTTCTCTGTCTACCCGCAACAAATGCTGACTTCCGGCCATCACTCTCGTCTTGACGGTGGTCTGCCGTACGTTTGATTGCACGATGCCTTTGTCGCTGATGCCTGACTGAGGCAACAACTCGAGAAATGCTCGTCCATCCTGGTCTGCCCCGATGATGCTGCACAGGATCGGTGTGGCCCCGAGCGCCCGGATATTCAGTGCCACATTCGCCGCTCCGCCCGGGCGGTCTTCGCTTTGCAGGTATTCCAGAACAGGCACCGGCGCCTCCGGTGAAATCCGATTTACTGTGCCCCTGAGATACCGGTCAATCATGACGTCCCCGACCACAAGGACGGTCATGTGCTGAAAATTGGCGGCAAAATCGCTGAGGGTCTGCATGGCATTCATTCTGTAGGTGAGCACTGGTGGTTCACGCTGTAAAGGTATGACCTGTTTGTGAACCTGCAAGCAAAGGACCTATTGATTTGAGAATGCGCTCTCCGGAACCTGTATTGGCTTGAATGTAAGCCCGCACAATATCTGAGGCCTGCTGTCGAGCGTGGCTGTCAGACCACTGCCGGATGACCTCCTGCATCTGCTGGGCAGAGCGCACCTCTCTGGCTCCGCCCGCTTGCACCATGGCTACCGCCTCATCAAATCCGCTATAGTTCGGACCCATTATGACCGGCAAGCCAAAGGAAAATGGCTCAAGGGTGTTGTGGACACTCTTCCCAAACCCTCCGCCAATAAATGCCAGGTGACCATACTGATAGACTCTTGACAGCATGCCAATGGTGTCGAGAATCAGCACCCGGGGTTTGTCTGTTTGAGACTCCGGAGAAGAGTATAGTGTGGCTAAAACTGGTATCTGATTCCTGAGTCTTTCGATAGAGGCGGAGTTGATTTCGTGGGGGGCAATAATCCACTTCCATTGAGAGTCAGGTGGAAGGGAATTGAGAACCCCAATAATGAGCTCTTCGTCCTCGCGGTGTGTACTCCCGCAAATAATCACATGGCTGTCTCCACAGAATGCCTCGATGGTGGGAAATGATTCGGGGTTTTGAGCCAAACTGGCAACCCGGTCGATGCGAGGATCTCCTGCGACAATGGCACCCGAGATTCCGTGCTGGGACAGCAGCGCAGCGGAAGACGCATTCTGTACGAGCAGGGCGTCAAAGCATGTCAATAGACGCTTCAGAAATCTTCCCCATGGGCGAAAATAAATCTGTCCGGTACGGAAAAGGCCAGCAATAAGGACCAGTGGAATGTGCTTTTTATGACATTCACGGATGAAAAAATACCACAAGTCGTATTTGACAAAAACGGCCGCAGCCGGGTGCAGTCGGCTTATAAAAAACCGCACATTTTCGGGTGTGTCGGCTGGAAGATACAGCACATGTTCTGCCAGATTTCCGATTTTAGCCTGATGAAATCCGGAGGGAGAGAAGAATGAAACCACTACCGGCATATCCGGATACATGGCCCGCAGTCTCTCCAACACCGGCCTGCCCTGTTCGAATTCTCCATGGGAGGCGCAATGCATCCAGAGAGGACGATTCGCTGCCTGCCGAAAGTCAGGCATGGATTCCCGCCAGCGGGCTCTGCCAGAGACCCACAGTTTCGCCTTCCTGTTGAACAGCGAGGCTGCACGGATGGCCAATACATAGAAGCGGATGAAAAGGATGTAGAGTATCATGGGGCCGGGTTGGTCAACAGGGGCTATCGTTCAGACATGGCATTAATAATACGTCTCTTCCTTCGGGATGCCATAGTACAAGGGCAGTGACCAGCCAATCCGCAGCCCAAACATCAGATCAAGGCGGTTCCGTTCGCCAGGAAGTCCGGTGTCGTAGTTGACCGTCCGCCGGGATTGGGTAAATGCCTGAGTGCATTCGAGGCCGACATGAAAATTCAGGAGTCTGTCCGCAGAAAATAACTGATAGCCCACGAATTGCCTGAGAGCTGGGCCGGAGGTCAGCCTGTCATACCCTTTTTGGAATTCTCCGGCAAGATGCTCTGTCGTGTTGGAATCGTCCACGATACGGATTTGATGCTGCAGATAACCCACGCCGAGGCTGACACGGATGCCGTTTCGAGGATTGGACTTTGAAAGGGGGAATATTCTTCCGGCATGGGCACCGAGATAAAACCCTCTCTGTCTTAATAAGACTGGAGCAATGTTTCCAGTGATGCCGATGATATCGCCCTGGGAGGTGCGCAAGGGGGCCAGCACATCTTCTCGGACATCAGAGCCAAACAAGAACGCCCCTTCGATGCCGAATATCCAACTTTTGCCCTCTGACATCCAACCCACAGATGCTGAGACATCAGATGACGGCCCGAACCGGTCTGCCAGATCTCCGCCGGTGGTCTGTCCGCTGAACTGAATGGTCACCAAAAATGCCTCGCCTGTGTTTTCCCTGTTGAAAAAAGGGGTATTGGCATTCTGACCCTTGAGGACAGGAGACAGAAACAAGAGGAGACACAAGGCCGGAAAATATGCGCGCATAGAGTATGATATTGGTCAGCAAGACCGACGGATATGGGAAATTTTCAGAGAAGGGGTGCGGATTTTTTATCTTTGTCCAAACTAACCGCAGCTTGTTGTATGTCACAAATCCCAATGGTCGATCTGGAAGGCCAATATAAGAAAATCGAGCAGGAAGTGCAGGCTTCCTTTACCGATATCCTCAGTTCAACCGCATTCATCAACGGGCCGGCGGTTCACACATTCTCCAACAATCTATCTGAATACCTTGGTGGTGTTCACGTCATTCCGTGTGCTAACGGCACAGATGCTCTGCAGATTGCCCTTATGGCGCTCGGCCTGAAACCCGGCGACGAGGTTATTACGGTCCCATTCACCTTTGTGGCCACTGCAGAAGTCATCGCCTTGCTTGGCCTGAAGCCGGTATTTATTGATGTCAATCCATGCACCTTCGTGCTGAATGAGTATCAGCTGGAGCAGGCTATCACGGACAGGACCGGAGCCATCATTCCGGTGCATCTGTTCGGGCAATGTGCTCATATGGAGGCCATTATGCGGATTGCCGACAAATACGGTGTGCCGGTGGTTGAGGACAATGCGCAGGCCATTGGAGCCGATTTTCGGTATGCAGACGGCTCGACCAAAAAGGCTGGTACCTGCGGAACCATCGGGTGTACCTCGTTTTTCCCTTCCAAGAATCTGGGCTGCTACGGCGATGGAGGTGCTCTGTTTACGGCTTCAGACGAACTGGCTGCACGTATTCGCAAAATTGCAAACCACGGGTCTGATGTGCGGTATTACCACTCTGAAATTGGGGTGAATTCAAGGCTGGACACCCTGCAGGCGGCTGTGCTGGATATCAAACTGAAACACCTCGATGCATACAATGAAGCCCGCAGGAAAGCTGCTGACTATTACTCTGCCGGACTTGCCGGACTGCCTGGCGTGACCGTTCCGAAAATTGCACAGTATTCTACCCACGTATTTCACCAGTACACGCTGCTCATTGAAGAGGGGAGGGATGAAGTGCTTCGTCATTTGCAGGATCTGGGGATTTCATGCGCTGTGTATTATCCGATTCCGCTGCATCTGCAGGAAGCCTATCGGGAAGGCTCTTCCTACAAAGAGGGAGATTTTCCAGTGTCTGAATCACTTTCTGAGCGCGCTCTTTCTCTTCCCATGCATACCGAGCTGACGGCAGAAGTGCAGGATCAAATCATCCGGGCTGTCAAAGATGCTGTGCATGCCCGGGAGCAAAACAAACATCTATGAAAAGGGTATTGATTACCGGTGCTGCCGGTTTCATCGGATCTCACCTCTGTGATCGGTTTTTGGCAGAAGGATACGCTGTGGTTGGGATGGACAATCTCCTCACCGGAGATTTGAAAAACATCGAACATCTTTTTCCGGATCAGCATTTTGAGTTTCATTATCACGACGTGACCAAGTATGTGCACGTATCCGGTCAACTTGACTACATTCTCCATTTTGCCTCACCGGCCAGCCCGATTGATTATCTCAAGATGCCCATTCAAACCATGAAGGTTGGTGCCCTTGGCACACACAACCTGCTTGGATTGGCAAAGGAGAAAAAGGCCAGAATTCTGGTCGCCTCCACCTCTGAGGTCTACGGTGATCCGATGGTTCATCCGCAGACCGAGTCATATTGGGGCAATGTGAATCCCATTGGTCCGAGAGGGGTGTACGATGAGGCCAAGCGCTTTATGGAGGCTATCACCATGGCGTACCACACCTATCACCATCTGGAGACTCGCATTGTCCGAATCTTTAATACCTACGGGCCCCGGATGCGTACTGACGACGGACGTGCCCTCCCGGCATTTTTCTCTCAGGCTATCCGCGGGGAAGGGATTACGATTTTTGGAGATGGGTCTCAGACCAGGTCATTCTGCTATGTAGATGATCTTGTAGAGGGAATTTACCGCCTTCTGCACAGCGACTACCACCTGCCCGTGAATCTTGGGAACCCTGACGAAATTACGATTCGGGAATTCGGTGAGGAAATCATTGAATTGGTTGGAAACCCTAAGGCCAATCTGGTCTACCGGCCTTTGCCTGTTGATGATCCCAAGCAGCGGCAGCCGGATATCAGCAGGGCGCGCGAGGTGCTGGGGTGGGAGCCCACTGTGAGCCGGGCTGATGGGCTGAAACGGACGCTTGCGTATTTCCGCGAGGTGGTGACTCCTTGAGTTCCACTCTCGGTTTTTTCCAAATCTGAAATCTGAGTGCCCGGATCAGCGCGGTCTGAACGCGCACTCTCAAACAGGAATTTTATGGAATCTGCATTCTCAAAAACCCTACTTGTGACTGGTGGCGCTGGTTTCATCGGCTCACATCTGGTCAGGCTGCTGGTGAATAAATACCCATCCTATTTGATTGTCAACCTCGATGCCCTGACGTACGCCGGTAATCTCGAGAACCTCAAAGATGTGGAAGAGGCTCAAAACTACCGGTTCGAAAAGGCCGACATCTGCGACGACCAGCGGCTTCGCGATCTCTTTGAGCAATACCATTTTGACGGCGTCATCCATTTGGCTGCTGAATCGCATGTGGACCGATCAATCACCGACCCGCTGAGCTTTATCCGGACCAACATCGTAGGCACTGCCAATTTGCTGAATGCCGCCCGCGAGTCATGGAAAGACGGGTTTGAGGGCCGACTGTTTTACCACGTTTCAACTGATGAAGTATACGGAAGCCTTGGTGAAACGGGGTTTTTCACCGAAGAGACACCCTATGACCCTCGCTCTCCGTATTCTGCCTCAAAGGCGGGGTCTGACCATCTGGTACGTTCATATTTCCATACCTATGGCATGCCGGTCGTCATTTCCAATTGCTCGAACAACTACGGGCCGAACCAGTTTCCCGAGAAACTCCTGCCGTTATTTATCAATAACATTCACCACGAAAAGCCGCTGCCTGTATATGGCGATGGCAAATATACCCGCGATTGGTTGTGGGTGATTGACCATGCGGAGGCCATTGATTTGATTTATCATCAGGGGGCCATCGGAGAGACTTACAACATTGGCGGTGACAATGAGTGGAAGAACATAGATTTGATTCACAAGTTGTGTGAAATCATGGATGGCTTGCTTGACAGGGCTCCCGGGTCTTCAGCGAAACTTATCACCTACATCACCGATCGCCCTGGCCACGATCGCCGCTATGCAATCGATGCAACCAAGCTCAAAACAGAATTGGGGTGGAAGCCGACCATTCAGACGGATGAGGGGCTGAAGTTGACGGCTCAGTGGTATCTCGACAATGCAGAGTGGCTCACCAATGTCACTTCAGGCGCTTATACATCCTACTACGCGAAACAGTATGGCGGAAAATAAGAGACGTTCCAAAATTCTCATTCTCCACCCCCTTCAATAGCGGCGATTCCGGGCAGCGTTTTGCCTTCCAGGAACTCCAGCATGGCGCCACCGCCGGTTGAGACATAGCTGACTTTGTCAGCCAGTCCGGCTTTATTGATCGCTGCAACTGAGTCGCCACCGCCGACCAATGAGAACGCGCCCTGACTTGTGGCATCTGCCACCGCGTGAGCAATGGCGGTCGTGCCAGCTGCGAAGGGTTCCATTTCAAACACTCCCATTGGTCCGTTCCAGAGAATGGATTTGGAGGAGCGAATGGCATCACTGAAGGCCTCGCGGGCTTTGGGGCCGATATCGAGCCCCATCCAGCCGTCGGGTATCTGGTCGCTGTCAGCTTCCTTTACGGAGGCCTCGGATGAAAAAGAATCAGCAATGACTGAGTCTTCAGGCAGAAGGACATCGACACCATCTTGCTTCGCTTGTGCCAGCAATTGAAGTGCCAGATCCAGTTTGTCGCTTTCAACCAGTGAATTGCCTGTGTCGCCTCCTTTGGCTTTGATGAAGGTATAGGCCATGGCACCCCCAATGATTAACTTATCTGCGAAGCCAAGGAGTTTTTGAAGCAGCATGATTTTGTCAGAAACCTTCGCTCCACCTACGATGGCGGTGAGTGGCCGGGCTGGATTGTCCATTATTTTCCGGGCATTGCGAATCTCCTGCTCCATGAGGAGCCCGAAGGTTTTTTCTTCAGGGCCAAAAAACTGGGCAATGGTGGCGGTTGAGGCATGGGCCCTGTGGGCTGTGCCAAAGGCGTCATTCACATAGACATCTCCCAACTCAGCCATCTGGCGGGCCAGCTCAATGTCTCCTTTGGTTTCTCCTTCCTCAAACCTCGTATTCTCCAACAAGAGCACATCTCCCATTCTGAGCTTCGAGATCACATCCCGGACAGCCTGACCCACGGTATCCTGGGTGTGGTAAACTGGCCGGTTGATGAGCAATGACAGGTGGCCCATCAGGTGCCGCAGAGAAAATGTATCCCGGTCGATGCTGCCATCCGGCAGGAGTTTCTTCAACGGCCGACCGAGGTGAGATAGGATGATGACCATGCCGCCATCGTTCAGGATTTGCTGCAAGGTCGGCAGGGCAGCCCGCATCCGGGTGTCATCTGTGATGTGATGGTCCTTGTCCAGCGGGACATTAAAATCGACCCTGACAAGGGCCTTTTTACCTGCAAATGAGATTTTCATGAGAATGCGACTTGAGAAAGCCGGGGCACTCACGGCCCCCGGCTCTGGCTTTATAGTGAGAGAACCCGCTCAGTCAGATCGGCCATCCGGGCGGAATACCCGGCTTCATTGTCGTACCAACCGACAATTTTGACCAAATTTCCAGAAACGGTCGTTAGTTCGCTGTCAAAGATGCAAGAGTGTGGATTGCTGAGAATGTCTGAAGAGACAATCGGATCCTCATTGTATTCCAGAATCCCTTTCAGCTTGCCGGTGGAGGCAGCTTTGAAGGCGGCGTTTATTTCCTCTGCACTGATGGGACGTTGCACAAGGGCAGTAAAGTCGGTGATAGAGCCATCCGGCACGGGTACCCGCATGGCGTTCCCGTCAAGCTTGCCCTTCAGCTCCGGGATAACCAGCCCCACTGCTGAAGCTGCACCCGTCGTAGTGGGCACTATCGAGGCAGCGGCAGCGCGCGCACGGCGCAAATCACTGTGGGGTGCATCCTGGATATTCTGATCGGAAGTATAAGCATGGATGGTGGTCATAAAGCCCTGCTCGATGCCACACAAATCGTGAAGGGTGCGGGCCATAGGCGCCAGACAGTTGGTGGTACAAGACGCATTGGAGAAAATGTGCATGTCGCTGCGAATGATGTCATCGTTGACGCCAAGCACAATTGTGGGCACATCATCACCCTTTGCAGGTGCCGAAATAATCACCTTCTTCGCGCCGGCCTGCAGGTGCAGCCCCGCCTTGTCCGCAGAGCGGAAGATGCCCGTGCACTCCAGTACTGCATCAACCCCCATTTCAGCCCATGGTAACTTCGATGGGTCTCGCTCAGAAAGCGCCCTGATTGCATGGCCGTTGATGTGGATATAGTCTTCATCAGCTGATATCTCACCTGGAAACTTGCCGTGTACCGTATCGTACTTAAACAAGTGGGCAAGGGTGGCATTGTCGGTCAGGTCATTGATGGCAACAACCTCAATCCCTGATTTTTCAAGCAAAAACCGAAGGCTGATGCGGCCTATCCGGCCAAATCCGTTGATGGCGATTTTTTTTGACATGATTCGCTGTTTGTAAATGTTGTCTGAAAGATTTTCTTCGAAGCCACAAAGGTACGCTTTGCACCGCTTTTCCCACAGTTCACACCTCGGTTTTCTTCAA
>CAZMSQ010000028.1:24816-30546 GCA_964569025.1 uncultured Saprospiraceae bacterium
GTCGGACCACTATAGTGGTCCGACCAGTTGTCAGAAAGCGAAGGAAGATGAGCAATCAATTGGCATGATAGTGAGCGGGTTGGCGTCGGGAGAAAAATTTTCGGCAAAAAATGCTTGGATATGTTGCATGAATAAGGGTATATTTGCCCTGCCTTACGCAAAAGGCGGCAGAGAATGGCCCATTCGTCTAGTGGTTAGGACGCAAGATTTTCATTCTTGAAACAGGGGTTCAATTCCCCTATGGGCTACAAAAAAAAGCGTGATTCATTCGGATCACGCTTTTTTAGTTTCACGAGAGTTTTTCTATTCACTCATCTTTTTCTGCTGAATCTTTCCGGTCTCTGCGCTTTGTGCCTGAGCGAGTTTTCAGGGGCATATATCGATAAGGTCTTTCGCGCAGATCGGTTGTCAGCGAATCGATTGAACTGGTCATTGCGGTGAGTTCATTGTAGAGCCCGTCTTCAGCAAGCAGCTTACCCAGGCTGCCGGATCCGTTTTGGACGGAGTCGAGGACGGAGCCGAGATTTGTAAATAAGTTTCGGCTATCCTTGATGGCAAGTTCGAGTTCAGCCATCATGGCGTTGGTAATTTCAATAGTGGTATCCAATGGCAGGCCCTGGAGCTTTTCCGTTAGGCTGGCGGTATTTTCGAGGAGGGCAGAGATTGATGCCTCGTTGTCCCGGACATTTCGGGTGATGGCGTTGAGGTTGTCAGTCATAGCTGAAAAACTGGTTGACGAACGCGATACCATGCTGCTAAGGCTCTCTGTGAGATTGTTGAGGTTTTGGGCGGTTTGGGCCAGCTCATAGAGGGTCCGGTTGATGCCTTCAGCATCGGGGCTTCCTTTCAGACGCTCTTCGAGGGCATCTACGATGGGTCCAATATTGGTGCGTACCTGCTCAAGGTAGACATCAACCTCTTCCGGTGAGCCTACCACTGAGGTGAGGAATCCCTGCACCTGGCCGCGCAAACGACCTTTCTCCTTCGGGCAGGGCAATTCAGTTGAGCAGGGGATGCCGAGCTTTAATTCTATGGCCTTTCCGCCCATAAATCCTTGGTCAATAATGACTGCGATGGCGGTGGGCGGGATAATGAATTCGCGATCTACGGTCATGACCACCGTGATGGAGTCCAGCGCATCTGGGTTGGCGTAGTACATGTCTATCACGACACCGATTTGCATACCGTTAAGCAGGACCGGAGAAGACTCTGTGAGGAGGTCTACATCTGAATAGACAGCGGTAAAGAATCGGGCGGAGGTCAGGAGATTTCTGCCCTTCAGGAAATTGTAGCCCCAGATCAGGCCCGCGATGCAGATGACTGCCAAGAGGCCGATGCGGGTTTCATATCGCAATTTCATGAGCGGTAGGTTTGGCGAAAGCATCCAATCGCTTTCGGGCGGCAAAGATAATCACCTTTCGGAGTTTTCCCGTGCCTGGCTGATTGGGATGCGCTTTCCATCCTGAAATGCAACCACAAAAGCCTCGGTAAATCCAAGTGCTCTGAGGTTATCTTTTGACCGCGCAGCATCCAGGTAAGACTGAAACCCGGTCGCAAAATAGGCATATGTGGATTGCGTTTTTTTGATTTCAATCAGATCCCGCACTTTTTCCCACGGCATCTGCCTGACCGAAGCGGGGTCAGGAGTTTTGAGAATGAGCACCTTGTAGGTAACCGGTCCTTTGGGAGTTTCTTTCACTTCGTTTTCATGTACCGGAGTGTCCGCTGGTGGAGAAGGCAATAATTCAGCGACGGGTTCAGAAGCCTGAGTCTGTGTTTCTACGGGCTTCAGTGGTTCTGTTTTGGGCCCGCCAGTGGCAGTATGTCCGGAAGCTTCTCCAAGGACTGGCGCTCTTGCTGTCAGACGGGGGAGTTGTTCGTTGTTGCCTTCCACCTCATTTTTGTATTCAACGAATGCCTCGGCAATGGATCGTGCGATGGTATATTGGCCTTCAGGGGTGGCCAGAAACTTCTCTTCTTCTGTGTTGCTCAAAAAGCCGGTTTCCACAAGTACCGAAGGCATGGTGGTGCTCTTCAGAACGGCAAACCCTGCTTGCTTGACACCTCTGCTGTGGCGTTTCCCGGTTTCAGCAAACCGGTTTTCGAGTTTGTCGGCAAATGAAATGCTTTGTTCCAAAAAGGCATTCTGAAACATTGACAGGATGATATGGCCCTCCGGCGAATTCGGATCAAACCCGCCATAGTTGGCACTGTAATCGTCTTCGAGCAAGATGGAGGCATTCTCTCTTTTGGCTACCTCCAGATTAAAGTCTGTGGTGTGCAGCCCCATAACATACGTCTCGGTACCCCTGATATGCGATGCTTTCGGCATATAGTTGCAATGTATGCTCAAAAAAAGATCTGCCTTGTTTTTATTGGCCACTGAGGCGCGTTCATGGAGAGGAATGAAGGTATCTTCGGTGCGGGTGAAGATGATATTCAGATTTGGATATGCTGCTTTGAGCATGTCTCCGAGCATCTTTGAAATCCCCAGCGTCAGATGCTTCTCTCTGGTGTACTGTCCACTGGTGCCGGGATCCCTTCCGCCATGGCCAGGGTCAATGACAATCGTCTTCAATGTGTAGTTCTGGCCGCCTGCACTGTTTTCTTTGATATATTTGCCCAACTCAGAACCAAAGCGCAGTTGGTTGTCTGATGCAAATGTATGAGCATGCATGCAGTTTTGGTGGGTGTCATTGCCACCAGAGAGGGTCAGATTGCCATGGGGAATGAAAAAAGAAAGGAGGAATGGCAGCAACGTAAGCGAAATGGTGGTGACTGTCGTTCTCATAACCGAAGTGTTGCCTTGTGCCAGTCTTCCTTCAGCAGTGTGGGCGTCTTGATGCTCCCGCAGGGGTCTGGAAGTTGGAATTCGGGCAACTGATTGTGTGTGTTTCTGTTAACAAGCGTGCTTTGTCGTTCAATTTGATCCGCCAATATACCATATTATTATCGTTTCTCATACTTGCCGGCCTTCACACGGCCAGGGCACAGGTTGCAGATTCACTTGCGTCAGACAGCACTGAGGTCGATTCGATACTGGTAGACCTTGATACGATTTACGTACGCACTTCCCCTGGCGCCCCAAAGTCTCCTATTGTGTACGGGTCAAAAGACTCTTTGCATGTGGATGTCCGCAATCAGTTGATGTACTTGTATGGCAATGCAAAAATCCTGTACGGCAAGACCGAGTTAGATGCAGGATATATTCGGGTTGATCTCCAAAAAAACCTCATCACTGCAAGGCCATTTCCAGATACCTCAGGCATGCTTGTAGGCTATCCGCATTTTAAGGATGGTGATCAGGAGTTTACGGCAGAAGAGATGACCTACAACTACAAGACCCAAAAGGGAATTATTCACGAGGGAAGGACCATGCAGGGAGATCTGCACCTGGTAGGCTCGCGCACCAAAATGGTGATGGCTGATGATGTTGAGGAGAATGACCTTATTTACAATGAGGATGTCATTTTCAGTACCTGCGACCACCCGGAGCCGCATTTCGGAATCCGGGCCCGAAAGGTGAAGATTATCCCCGATGAGATGGTTATAGTGGGTCCTGCCAATCTTGAGATAGCGGGGGTGCCCACGCCGCTTTTCCTTCCTTTTGGCTTTTTCCCGATAACGGAAACGCGCTCGGCGGGCTTGATTTTTCCGAGTGGCTATGAGTATTCTCCTACTTTGGGATACGGCATTTCTAATATCGGCTATTTCACGCCCATTGGGCAGACCATCAATCTGAAGCTTCTTGGCGAAATTTACACCCGTGGAAGTTGGGGGCTGGTGAGTGAAATCAGTTACAAAAAGCGCTACAAGTATTCAGGCAATGGCACACTGAGTTACCGGGTGCTGAGAGAAGAGGCCAACGATGGGGTCAACTTTGTCAGGCGCCCCTCTTTGGTCATCAACTGGTCTCACCGGCAGGAAGCCCGCGCGCATCCCTACAACAGCCTGAGCGCCTCTTTGCGCTTTCAGATCGACAATCAGATACAGACCTTTCAGACAGACTTCCAGTCTCAGGCGCAGAATATTTACTCTTCGAACATCACCTTCACACGCCGCTTCCCTGACAACTTGTTTACGCTGACCACCAGTCTTGAGCATTCTCAGAATACCGCCACACGCAATGTGGAGGTCCGCTTTCCGTCATACAGCGCTACTATGAAGCGCCTTTTTCCCTTTCAGCGCCAAGGGGCGGGTGGAAAGCCTAAATGGTACGAGCAGTTTTCACTGACCTACAATTCCAGCGGATTGGTTCAGCTGAACGGCAAAGACACCACATTCTTCAGTCAGCAAACCCTAGATGAGGCACGGTACGGAATCCGCCACAATGCAAGTGCAGATATCAATTTCAGGCTTTTAAAATACTTCAATTTTCGCCCTGCCACAACCTATCGCGAAGATTGGTACTTCAGGACTTATGAAGAGTTTTACGATACCACACAGGTTGTCACCGTTGATACCATTCGCAATGACAATGGAGAAATTGTTGATATACTGAACGATACTTCAGTTGTCGGCAAGTCGGAACGGGAAATCAGGGGGTTTTTTCCATTGCGGGAATATAACTTCAATGCCAACATGGACTTCAGCTTGTTTGGCATGGCCCAGTTTCGGAAGTTTTTTATTCGGGGCCTCCGCCACACGCTGCGCACCAATCTGACATTCTCTTATCGCCCTGATTTTACCAGTGAGAGGTTTGGCTATTTCGATACGTATGAGGGGCCTGACGGCCCAGAGCGCTATTCGGTATTTAGGCCGGAGGCGGGCTTGCGGGGGCCGAGTAATGGCGGCCGGCAGATGTTGCTTGGGTTTGGGTTTACCAATAATGTGGAAGCAAAGGTGTATTCAAAAAGAGACTCAAGTCTCAAGAAAATCACACTGCTGAATAATTTCAGGTTTTCGGGAAGCTATGATCTTGCGGCAGATTCATTTGGCCTGAGTAAACTGACTGGCTCGGGGGTCATCAGGTTGTTGAAAAACATGACCAACATCAATATCAACATGACCTTCGATCCCTATCAGGTGCAAAACGGCCGCCGCATTGACCGTTTTTTGTGGCAGGACAATGCCCGACTGTTGCGGTTTGAGCGGTTAAACCTGCGGTTTGATACCGATCTGACCCTTGATGGATTAAAGTCCATCTTTGCGCCCAATGCCGGCAAGGATAAAAATGCTGATCCAGCACCAGAGGGCCGGGGCATCACCCGTGGGCCATCTCAGGCTGGCTCAGGATTTGAAGACCTTGAAGCCATCATCCGCGGTCTCTCCATCAGTCACGATTTGAATCTTGAGGCCATCAACGACCCGACCCGCAATCTGGATACCACCCGCGTGACTGCCCACAATATCCGCCTGTCGCTCAGCAACTTGAAGCTCTCCTCCAACTGGAACATGCAGATTGGAAACATTGGCTACGACTTCATCAACAAGCGGATCACCTACCCCGATTTCACCTTCTCCCGCGACCTTCACTGCTGGACGATGAGCCTCTCTGTCCAGCCGACGTTTGGCACGTATCAGTTCCGGATAGGCGTCAAGCCAGGGACTTTGGATTTTCTGGATATTCCGTACCGGAAGAATCGGCAGGATGCTTCTAACTTTAGATTCTGATGGGCGGGGTGTGGGGCGCCCACGAGGGGCGGCCTTGCAGTGAGGGGGAGGCTACGATGGGTGGCCTTGCAGCGGGGGTCGCCACTCGTGGAGGGGGCGATCCAATGGGGATTATAT
>CAZMSQ010000029.1:0-28722 GCA_964569025.1 uncultured Saprospiraceae bacterium
ACCACTATAGTCGTCGGACCACTATAGTCGTCGGACCACTATAGTGGTCCGACCAATGTACCCGGTCGGACCGCTATACCCGTCCGACGGGGTCATTTGGTGAATTGGAGAATAATTTGCTACATTTAGGGGCTGTTCAATTTACAATCAAGGGATTATTTGTATGAGGGTGGTGAACGCCGTACGTCGTTTTTCTGGCTATGTTGTGCAGTCACTTGTGGCCCTCTTGATTGTATTGGGGGTTGGCTCAGGGAGAGCTCAGGATGTGGATGATGGGCACTGGCATAGCGGCTTACGAGGCGCAGCATTTGACGGGCGGGAGTACGGTGTGGTGACTTTTCATGATATTTTGACGGACCAGGAGATTCAGGCTCTTTCTGAGCGGTCAGTGAGGGTTCTGGAGTTTATTGGAGGCTCGGAGTATTTGCTTTCGATACCGGAAGGCATTGATGCGTTGCCTGTGGCGGCGACTTCGGTCAGGGGGGTTGGAATGGAGGAGAAAATGAGAGGGGGATGGATTGATGAAATTGGTGATGATGACTTTGTTGAGGTATTTGTGAGATACTTTGCGGATATTCCTCCGGGTCGTGTAGCAGAAGTATTGAGGCAGCAGGGCCTCAGGGTATTGAATCTGGTGGACTTGATGCCAGTGGCTCGGGTGATGACCACTGCTGAGGATATCCTCAGGCTGGCAGTGCAGCCATGGGTGCAGTATATTGAAACCGTACCGGGTAATTCAAAGCCAGATTACGCGATACCGGGGTTGCTCGCTGGAGCCAATCAGCTTCAATCTGCTAACCGGCTGCCTTATACGGGCCGTGGTGTTTTAGTGGGCCTGGGAGATGACGGGCTCATCGGGCCACACATTGATCTTGAGGGCCGCGTCAATCATCTCAAGGAAGTCACAGCCATGCCTTCCAATGGGATACATGGCGACCTTGTAGCCGGACTGCTTGCGGGTGCCGGAAATCGCAGGCCTGCTCATCAGGGTCTGGCTCCGGGAGCTGGTTTGCTGGTATTTGACGGAATGGACGTCTTGCTGCAGGCTGCTCAATGGCATGAAAACCAAGAACTGGCCCTCACCTGTATCGCACTGAGTGACGGATGCAATGAACCCTATAATCTGCTTGCCAGTCTTGCTGACCGACAATCGTTTCAATACAAATCCTTGTTGCACATCTTTTCTGCCGGCAATGCAGGGCAAGAAGATTGCGGATATGGGGCGGGGGCCGGATGGGGCAATATCACAGGAGGTGCCAAAGTTTCGAAAAACGGGGTAACCGTAGGAAATACAGATGCTGAGGATCAGATAGTATCAAACAGCAGCCGTGGCCCTGCCCCTGACGGGCGAATCAAGCCTGATGTGTGTGCCCCCGGCACAGCAGTAGTTTCAACTTTGCCGGACCATGAATATGGTACCCTCAACGGCACTTCTGCCTCTGCGCCGGTTGTGGCTGGCATTACAGCACAGCTCATAGAAGCCTGGCGCGACTGGACCAACGGAGAAACCCCTCCCTCAGCCCTTCTCAAGGCTATTTTGCTCAATACAGCCGAAGACCTCGGTACGCCCGGTCCGGATTTCAGGTACGGATTCGGCAGAGTTAATGCGGCCAAAGCATTTGCTGACCTGAAAGACGAGGCTTATGTTTCGGGAATGGTCGGCCATGACGAACAGACACAATTTACAATAGAGGTGCCCCCTGGGCTGGACCAACTCAAAATCCTTTTATACTGGCACGACAGAGAGGCCAGCCCCTTTGCGGCAAAAGCGCTTGTATCAGACCTTGACCTGAAGATCATGAGTCCATCCGGAACAACCTTCCTCCCGCTTGTCCCGCAACATAGTCCCGACCCAGAGCAGCTCGCGCAAGCCTCTGTGCCAGGCAGAGACAGCATCAATAATGCCGAGCAGATTATCCTGCCCCAGCCCACAGCCGGCACATACACACTTACCGTGAAGGGCACCCTCGTCCCCCTTGGTGCACAGCCTTTTGTAGTCAGCACTTCCCTCCAGTACAATTCGCTGGATTTGCTGTACCCGGATCAGGGAGAACGGCTCCTTCCCGATACGACCATCCGTATTGTCTGGAACGCAAGCTCTGGCACAGCACCTTTTCAACTGGCATTCTCCTCCGATGATGGGAAGAATTGGAAGCACATTGCAGAGATACCGGCTTTAAAACGCTCGTATCTCTGGAAGGTCCCTGGAATAGACCCTGCCCACATTCTGCTCAGGCTAGTCAGAGGCGAAGAAGTCTCTCTCTCTGAATACCCCTCATTTGTCGCCTCGGCCCCAATGGGGCTGCAGATTGACAAAAAATGTCCTGACCAAACTTCCCTCAGTTGGAATTCTCTTTCTGGAGCGTCAGGATATGTGGTGTATCAGATGGGCGAAACTCAGATGGACAGCGTCATGACTGTCTCTGATACGTCCGCTTCCCTTCCCCTTCAAAATCCGTTTCAAGACCATTGGTTTGCCGTAGCGGCACAATTTGATTCTTCCCAGACCAGCATGAGATCGGAAGCAATTTGCGCACCTTCTGGTCTGCTCAATTGTCAGGCATCACAAGACATCAGCCTGATGGCAATCAACTCTCCATCGGGAGGCATCATCCCGGATTGTTTCAGTGCCCCCCTTCCACTGAGTTTTACCTTCCGCAATGAAGGACTGATGCCTGCCGAGGGCTGCTGCTTTGTCATCCGATATGACCAGCAAGTGGTGACCACACACTGCTATGCAGGAATCATCCCGGTTGGCGTCCCGGTCCATGTCTCTCTCGACAGCATTCTGGAGTTTCAGGGCACAGGGAGTCATGAAATCACAGTCTCTGTGCTGCTCCCCGGTGATGAGGTCCCTCAAAATGACACCCTGACCAGACAGATTACCATCGTACAGGGCATAGAGCGTCCGCTTCCATGGGTTGAAGAATTTGAAGGGTTCCCATCATGCAATTTTTCGGAGGGCTGCGATCAGTCCTGTTTGTTGGTGGGAGGATGGAGAAATGAACAAAACGGACATGCTGACCAGACGGATTGGCGGAGCGGTCCTTCATCGTTGCCAACTGACCTGACAGGGGGAAGTATTCAAGGGAATGCCGGTTTTTCAAATGGGAATTCCTGTCTTTTTTTGGAAAACGCCGGCAATTGCGGAAATCTCAGCGGCCACCTACTCAGTCCGTGCATCAATCTGGAGGGAATTGGCCAGCCGGTTCTCGAATTCTGGTATCTTCTTGCCGGTCAGGACGCAGGGTCGCTCTATATCGATGCCTTTGACGGACATGAGTGGAAGCTCAACATAACTGCACCGCTTATAGGTGATCAGGGAAATCAGTGGCATAAACGGGTGGTATCCCTTGGGGCCTTTTCGGACAAGACAATCATGGTCCGCTTCAGAGGGACTACCGGAAACAGTTTTCTCGGGCAGTTGACCCTTGACCGCATCGCTGTATATGATCAACAAGATTTGCCTGTCGCTGATTTTTCAATAGCCGTTGATCAAGCCTGCCCTGGTGCGGCCATAAAATTTTTCGACCACTCGCTCAACGAACCTGACATTTGGAGCTGGCAATTTGAGCCACCTCTGGTCGAGTACCTCAATGCGACCAATTCGCACTCCCCCAACCCCATCGTTGCATTCCCCGAAACCGGCACCTACAATGTAACCCTCAAGGTCAGTAAATCAGGTGGTGAGAGCACCACGGTCAGCCGTCAAATCAGGATTACCGCTGGGATGGTGCCGCCAGTGCGTGTGAATTTCGAAACTTTTTTCGCCCCCTTGCCTTCCAGCTGGCACATCATCAACCCAGACGGGCAGTTTGGCTGGGAGCGGGTTCAGGTGTTGGGGAAATTGGGAATGCCCACCCATGCCCTCATGCTGAATAATCACAACTATCTGAAAATAAACGAGCAGGACATCCTCAGAACCAGCCCCATCGATTTGTCGGATATCGAAGAACCGCGCTTGCGATTCGACCTCGCCTATGCCCTGTACAACAGCAATTTTCTCGACCGCCTTCTGGTAAAGGTCTATCCTGAATGTGGCGACGGAGAGCCTGTGGTGGTCTTCGACCAAAGCGGGACTGATCTGACCACTGTACCCGAACAGGTCAGTGGTTGGATGCCCACAGAACCACATCACTGGGCACACCGAAACATCGACCTCTCGGCATTCGTCGGCCAGTCGGTGGTGCTCGAATTTGTCAATATCTGTGGATTTGGCAACAAGCTCTTTCTTGACAACCTTTTGATCCATGAGGCCGACGAATACCCTGACATCCACTTAATATGGACTCCCGAATATGAAGCATATTGCGTAGGAGACACTATAATTTTTGATGCAGAGGTAAACGAGAATGCTGTATTTGGTCCGCTCTTCTGGACATTCGGCCGCCATGCAAGCCCACCGTTTGCCTTTGGTGACGGCCCGCATAAAGTGGTCTATAATGTGCCTCACACCCCTCGTGTCAGAGTTCGCGCAATGAGCTTCCTCGGGTTCGATCAGGCCTTCGGTCAGTTGGCCGTCGAACAGTTTCCAAAAGCTGCTTTTCAGTGGAATGGCCCTGGTCCGGATATTTCATTCTCCAATTTATCTTCCTCAGCCACCTCCTTTCACTGGTGGTTTGGTGACGGTACCCAGAGCAAGGAATTCGAACCCATACACGCATACCAATCATCGGGCACATTCCTCGTGACCCTCGCAGCCACCAATTCATGCGGCACCGACACCACCAATCTGATTATCGATGGGGTCACCTCACTCAGTGCCTCCCCCGGTAACCCTGCAGGATGGACGGTCTATCCTAATCCAGCCTCCACCTATCTGACACTCAGCATGCCCCCCGGTCCGGGACAAGAAGTTTACTTTGACATCCTTGACCTCCACGGGCGGGTTCTGAACAGCCATGCCTTCAACACCCATCAGAAATCAGCCCACACCGTCCCGCTCCGTGCCCTCCCTCCCGGATCTTACATCGGCCGCCTACGCACCTCCGGCGCCGAACAGCACCTCATTTTCGTCAAACACCCCTGACTTTTTTACTGACTTCAGGATGATTTTTGGCACTTTGTCTTGCAGGGCAACTATCATTTTTTATATTTGGTGTTATTGCAAATGAACTTCCTGTAAGAAGCCGATTCCCCGGTCGGTTATTGTTCACCAAATCAATTGAGGTTCCTATGGCATTCGATACCAAAAATATCCGAAACATTGCCTTGCTCGGGCACTCAGGCAGTGGCAAAACAACGCTGAATGAGGCCATGCTTTTTGAAGCAGGAGCAATTTCGAGACGCGGAAGCATTGAGGGAGGAAATACGGTCTCTGATTTTACAGCCATGGAAAAAGAGCGGGGCACATCTCTGTACAGCACGTTGATGCACATTCCGTGGAAAGACTCGAAAATTAACATCATTGATACCCCTGGATACGACGATTTCATCAGCGAGGTCATTTCAGCTCTGAAGGTAGCCGATACCGGGGTGATGGTCTTGAATGCCTGTAATGGAGTGGAAGTTGGCACCGAGCTTATTTGGGAATACATTGAGCAATTTGAAACGCCGGCAATTTTGGTCATCAACCAGCTCGACAACGAAAAGTCAGACTTTGAAGCCACCCTCGAACAGGCCATCAATCGATTCGGGTCCAAGGTCCTTCCGGTCCAATTTCCACTCGAAACGGGAGGAGCCTTCAATGCCATCGTTGACGCCCTGCGCATGGTGATGTATGTGTTTCCGGATGAAGGGGGCAAGCCGGAAAAGCACCCGATTCCGGAAAGCCAGATTCATCGTGCTCAGGAAATGCACAACGTCCTTGTTGAAGCAGCTGCAGAGAATGACGAAACGCTGATGGAGCACTTCTTTGATGCCGGATCGCTGACAGAAGAAGAATTGGCCGAAGGGCTGACCATTGCCCTCGCCAGGCAAGAGATCTTTCCGGTTTTCTGTGCCTCAGGAGCCACAAATATGGGTAGCGGCAGAATCATGGGATTTCTCAATGACATCGCCCCCTCTCCCGCCGACCGCCCACCGGCACGCCTGCAGGATGATAGCCGGCTGACTTGCTCGACAGAAGGGATACCCTCTCTGTTTATTTACAAAACGATTTCAGAGCCCAATGTCGGTATGCTTTCCTACTTTAAGGTATATTCAGGTATCGTGAAGACTGGCGATGAGCTGTCAAACGCCCAGAATCGTAGCCATGAACGCATCAACCAGCTGTTTTTAACAAATGGCCATGAGCGAGATCTGACCAGCGAAGTGCGAGCCGGAGACCTGGGCGTGACCGTAAAATTGAAGAATTCTCATACCAACAACACACTCAACGGAAAAGGTACAGATAGAGCCATTCGGCAAATGCATTTCCCCGAACCCAAAATTCGGGTAGCAGTCAAGCCACCGGGGAAAAACGATATGGAAAAGTTGATGAAGGCGCTGCATGCCATCGAAGAAGAAGACCCAACTCTGGCAGTTGAGCAGAATGCCGTCCTCAAACAGACCATATTAAGTGGACAGGGACAGCTGCACCTTGATCTCGTGGCCCATCGCGTTCATCAAATGACTGGCATCGAGATGGAATTTGCACCACCCCGAATCCCTTACCGGGAAACAATTACTGCAATGGCTGAAGGCAGCTATCGCCACAAAAAACAAACCGGAGGTGCAGGCCAATTTGCTGAAGTGCACATGCGCATCGAGCCATGGCATGAAGGCATGCCAGATCCTGATGGCCTGACTGTCAGAAATAAAGAGGTTGAAGAGCTTCCATGGGGCGGCAAACTGGCATTTTACTGGTGTATTGTCGGGGGCTCTATTGATGCCAAATACAGCAATGCCATCAAAAAAGGCATTCTCCAAAAAATGGAAGCCGGACCCCTCACAAGCTCAAATTGTCAGGATATTCGGGTTTGCATCTTCGACGGAAAGATGCACCCCGTCGACTCCAACGACATGGCCTTTATGCTGGCTTCAACCCATGTTTTCAAAGAAAATTTTCGAAATGCTTCCCCACAAATCATGGAACCCATTTACACCCTCGATATTCTGTGCTCAGGAGATGTCATGGGAGAGGTCATGAGTGATTTGCAGACCCGAAGGGCTCTCATACAAGGGATGAACGCTGAGGGGCATTACCAGAAAATCACCGCTCAAGTGCCTCTTGCCGAACTTTATAAGTACAGCTCGGCGCTCAGATCTCTCTCTCAGGGCCGTGCCAAATTCTCGCAGTCTTTTCTTGAATATCGCCCCCTGCCAATCCATCTTCAGGATGAATTGGTGAAATCAACCGAGGAGGCCGGAGAACATGATTAATGGATGTTAGCCGGCCGTTGCCGGAGCGGCAGACTCACGCGACAAAGTGCGGCCAAGGAGCAGATATCCGGTGGTTGTGAGGAGGCTCAGGGAGGTCAGCACAACCCATAAGACTGGAAATCCCCATGCATTGGCAATCTGCAGTCCGACCTGTGGGGCCAGAATGTGGGCTACTGAAAATGCCATGGTAAAGAGGGCCATGTACTCTCCCTGACGATCAGGTGGAGCCATCTTTACAGCATAGGTATTCGCAAATGGGAAATTGAGAACCTCCCCAACTGTGATGGCCAATACCGATATCACGATCCACCCGAAATCTGGCCCGACAAGCAGTATCGCATAGGTCAGTCCGATAAAAAACACCCCCCGGGCCATGACTCTATCCAGTTTGCCACGGCGTTCAAGCACATACACAACCGGCATTTCAATCACTACAATCAACAGGCAGTTGAAGGTAAACAGACCTCCTATCCAGGCTTCATTGAGACCGACCACCTCCTTCCAGTACAGTGGCAACGTGCTCAGCAACTGCATAAAAACGACGGCAGTCAGCACAGTCAGGAACATGAAGGCAAGGTAGGGGCCATTCCGCCACGCCCCAATACTTGCCGAGGCAGCCTCCGAAGCCTGATCACCAGAATCTCTTTCCGCGGGCTTGGGTCGAAGCCTGAGTCCAAACAGCATCCCAGCCAGCAAACAGGTCAGTCCATCTATCACGAACAGCCACACATACCCCGCCGACAATGCGAGTAGACCACCGACTGCAGGGCCAATGGCATACCCGAGATTGATGGCAAGGCGGATGAGGGCGAAGGAACGGGTTCGGTTGTCAGACGAGCTGTAGGCGGTCACTGCCACCATGGCTGCCGGCCGGAACGCGTCAGCTACTGTGGTGGTCAAAAAAATGACTGTGCAAAACACCCAAAACGTGCTGATGAATGGTAAACTCCAGAAGAAAAAGGCTGTCAGGAGAAGACTCCAAAGCTGGACAGGAAAATATCCAACCCGATCGGTCAGCCTCCCACCGATAAAAGCCCCAACCAATGACCCCAATCCGTAACTGCTCATCACCCACCCCGCCTGAGGCAGTGTGAATCCCAACTGTGTGGTCAGATAAATTGTGAGAAATGGCAGCACCATCGCCCCTGCCCGATTGATGAGCATGACCAGCGACAATACCCACATCTCTGCAGATAAACCCCGGAAGGAGTCGCGATAAATTCCTATAGATTTTTTCAGCATGAACCTACCAGGTTTGAATGGCAAGCTACGCTTTTTTTACCCTTCATATGTACCAGCCAATACCGATCGCTTAGCGGAAAAAGTACGGTGGGGTTGAGAAAAAAAAAGTCCATCGCCAAAGGCGATGGACGTACAACATTAGTACCCTAATGCTCTCTCTACTTCATCTTTCATATCGTGGATATGTTCATGAGGGAATCCCTCATTTATTGCGGTTGGAAGGCGAAAGAAAAAAAAGTGGGCGCTGCGCGCACTTGTTTGTTTGAATAAACATTTCGTTGCAGCCAAGTCCAATCCTCATGTGAAGAAGATTCACAATGGAGGTGGGATGCGCGCAGCGACCCTCCAAGTCCCTTTTTTCTTTCCATCCCCTTTTCCGGATCTATAGTTTCTTTATTCCGAATGGTAGCGGGGATGATTTACACAAATATATTTTGATTAATCCTCGACCAGATGGACACTCTGCTCGAAACAGCCCCCCCTGATTTTGTGACCAAATTTTTAGTCATCATGAAGGTTGCCATTTTCGGCCAGACAATCTGAAATCCAACAGTTCTTGTTGATCAGCAGACGATCAGGTCAAGAGGATCTTTTCATAGCTGGTGGCTCTTTTGCCACTTGCCGTATTGACAATTCAAAGATAGGATGTCGGGCTCCGGAGAAAGATGACAAAAACAGCATCCTGGCACCCCCTCTTTTTCGCTCCGAACAAATAGTCCTAAAACATATACATACTTACGAGCCGCTGACGAATTCCCGTGCGCCTTCCATGTGAAGTACGGACCACTTGTTTTGCCACCGGCTCTCCATTGTCATGAAGCAATTCCAACGAATAATGAGCCGCCGTGACCCTGACGGGATACACACCGGCCCGTATGGTAAATTCGCTCATGCCAAGAGCCTTGAGCTCGGTTGATTCGAATACATATTGTTCGGGAACGGGAAACTCAAGGTTTCGGAAGTACCGGTCCAAAAGTGACCGGCTTAACTCATCGCGGTGAAATGCCAGACTGACAATACCCGGAGCAATTTTTTTCATAAGCACAGGAACACGCCGGCCACAGGCAGGAGGATCATCTGAATCTGTCCGGTTGACTTCAACCTTGCAAATCCCCACCCCGCGGCAATTCTTGCTAAGCGTTCCGAATACGACGTGCGCCTGAATCGATCGATAACTTGAAAATGTCGGAGAATCAGGTCTCATAAACGCATTTTTTTCAGCTTTGGATAACACATTTCATTCTGTAATCATTCAGTCGGGCGTGAGCCGATCATTTGGGGCAGCATGATCTTTGCAAGTCCTTCATCCAGAGCACATAAGTGCCCTGCAAAACGACCTGACCGGACGTCATTCGAAATAAAAAAGAAGACCAGTTTGAATGAGTAAGGGTGTGAGTTGGCTTGGGCCTCTCTCCGCAGTGTGTAAGTAAATGGGCTGAGGGGCCCGTTTTTTTTATGGACCTATAGGTAGCAATACGTAGAGCGGATGCCCAAAATGCCAGAGAAGCAGCTTTACACCCCGACGATGTCGGTAATGATGATGTCAGCTGCAGGGAGTGTACAAGTGGAGACCTGGTGTAAGGGAGTTGTGTGTGTGTTCATGGTGTGTGTTTTTTTTTAACCTTTTTCCTTTCTGTCGATAGCAAATATAGAACCACATTAGATGGGCCGACCGGACAGAAAAGTCGGAAGAGCCCCCCCTGTTCTCGGTGTCAATCTCACAAATCCTTATTACACCCCCCACAGAATATTTCAGAAAACCAATGAATTAGCATACAAATAATGTTTTGCAATAATTTGTGAAAACAGGTCTTTTTTGCCTCTTATTTTAAGGTAAAAAAGAGGCAAAAAAAAAAAAGCACACTGAACGTGTGCTTTTTTGAAAGAATGATCTGTGCTGTTGAGATCAAACGAATTGGGTTACTGTATTGATCTGATGGATGCTGTTTGAGAATAATTGGGTAGAACGGTTTGGGTGGGTTTCGTCCATCAGAATCGCACGGTTGGGTATGTATATTGTATGTTTTTCTTTGTTCGGGATGCCGTCATGATGCCGCAGCCATTGGAGTGGATTCGTCGGTCTGATTACCATGCCGCTTTCTCAGCAATGACCGGCTCGGGGGTATGGCGAGCGTCCCTCCGGATCGAAATTCGACGGAGGCAGTTTGGCCTGAGTTTTTTACGGGATACACCCCAGGTTTTATCACAAACTCATCGATTTGGAGGACCTTGAGGAGTTGGGAGTTAAAGACAAAGCCCTCGGGCACCGGAAATTCATCGTGTCGGAAGTAGCGGTTATACAGAAACGTATTGAGGGATTCGGTAAAGAATGTAAATCGCACGATATCCGGGGATCGGACTTCGATGATAGCAGTCGCCCTGCATGGACACTTTTTACAGTTCGTTGTCCCCTCGCCGTGCACATCTACTTTGCAGATGCCGACCCCTCTGCAGTTTTTGCTCAGCGATCCGAAGATGACCTCGCCCTTGACTTCCGTCAGACCGGGTGGATCAGTGAGCGCAGAGTTTGAAGATGGCATGAGATTTGTTTATAATGTTTTTGTAATGGACCTATAGGTAGCTGTGAAAAGGCCGGTGGCCTGTAGTGTTCAAACTCCGTTGATGTCTGTGATGATAATTTTATTCAAGGCAGGCAGGGGGGTCCCGCCCTGGCGGCAGGTCATGGAAAGCGTCTTCATAATGTTGAATTTTGAACCTTTTCTTCTTGTTGACAGGACAAATTTACACCGACCCCCGGGGGATCTTTCGGACAAATTCGATCTCTGAGCCCCCCCTGTTTTGAATACAGGTATTCCTGACTGATTCAGGAGCCCATTCCTTACCGGAATAGCTCTTTTTTTGGTCATTCACAGGCATCGGGAGCTATTCTCTACTTTTCAATCTCAACCTGTCTTTTGCATATGAAAAACGTCTACCCTAAAACACATTTTCTCACCCACCCTGCCTATTCAGCGACTCGCTCCGTTGTATGCCGGCTGGTTTCAATGCGCCCCGCATTCTCCGAATTCTCCCGGCTCATCATCGTCCATCAACCGCCCGGATGAAGATGGTTCATTCTCCGGCCTCCTCTTGACTTACTGCCGGATTCCTGATCTGCTTCGCTTCTCTCTCTCTACGCTGACAACGCACACTGACAATGAAAGACCTGATAGAGCTCATCCAAATTCTGAGCAAACAAAAGACTTATTCGATCCAGATAATTGGAGAGAATTTCAATGGTGACACCAAACTCGAGCAACTCTACAATGGTATACTCAATGGAGAATACATGTCTGATGAGGAAGCTGCCGAGCAAATCTACCAGTCTAACTCCAATGGGAAGGCCTATAAAAAGCTGAGGACCAACCTTAAAAAGCAACTGATAAATACTGTCTTTTTTATTGACCGGAAATCTGCCGATTTCAACGAGTACCAAAAGGCATACTACAATACGTGTAAAGAATGGGCGGCGATGAAGATTCTGCTGGGGCGTGAGGCACGGGTTGCGGCCATTATGCTCGCTCAGAAAATCATCCGTCAGGCCAAGCAATTCGAGTTTACGGAAATTACACTCGATACGGCTCGAATCCTTCGCATGCACTATGCAGTCTTTGAAGGTGATCAATCAAAAGCCGAACAATACGACGAGCTTGTCCGTGAGCAGATGCTCATTCTGGAGGAGGAGGCGAAGGCAGAGATGCTGTATGAAGGACTGGTTCTGAGGTATGTGAATTCGAAATCTACCCAGACAGAAATTGCCGAGGAGGCAGCTCGGGCTGCTGACGCTTTACGGCCAGTCATTGAAAAACACCCCACCCACAGGATTGGTCTGTGCCTTTATCTGATAGAAGTCATGCGGCACATGAGCATCAACGATTATGCGCGGACCTTGGAAATTTGCCAGGAAGCGATTGCATTCTTCGAGCGCAAGGAATACAATGCCAAGGTGACCCTGATTACGTTTCTCTATCAGCAACTGGCCTGCGAAATCAAGCTACGCGATTACGCCGCTGGTGAGCAAACTGCCGAAAAGTGCTTGTCGATGCTCAGCCCTGGCCCCACCAACTGGTTCAGGGCCATGGAGCTTTACTTCATGCTCAGCCTCCACTCCGGGCAATACTCCAAGGCATTCGGCCTGATGCAACAGGCCATGAAAAACAATCGCTTTCAGTTTCAGGCGAAAACACAAATTGAGACCTGGAAAATCTACGAAGCCTTTGCAAGGGCTCTCTTTGAGATGGATATGGTTGAACTTGACCCAAAAGTCAGGAAACCGGGTAAATTCAGAGTCGGAAAGTTCCTGAATGAGGTCCCCATCTTTTCAAAAGACAAATCCGGGATGAACATCCCGATTATTATCATCCAGCTGCTCTTCATGCTGCTGCATGGCAAAACAGACGAGCTCATCGACCGGGAAGAAAGCATCCGGAGGTATTGCAATCGTCATTTGCGGGAAGAAGATACCCACCGCAGTGATATATTCATCAAAATGCTGCTCCTGTTCCCGTCCTGCTCATTTGACAAGAACTTAATCCTCGAAAAAGCAGCTCCAATGCTCGAAGAGCTCGCGGCCCTCCCTCTCGAATCTGCCAGCCAAAGCTTTGAAATTGAGATCGTACCCTACGAGGCCCTTTGGGAGCTCATCTGCAACCGCCAGGAGATTTTCTCCTAACCCGGTCGGACCGCTATAGCCGTCGGACCGCTATAGCGGTCCGACCGGGTCAAGGTTATTGTAACCGATTCAGTACCTTTGGCCAGCTTTCTCACGACACATAATGCGGCCGGGCTTCCGGATAGACTATGCGCTTAATCAGCAGACTGCCGGGATGGGTGATATTGGCCATTTTAGCTGTTATTTGGGGGACATCCTTTATTCTGATTAAGTATGGCCTGAAAGTATTCAGCCCGCAGCAGGTGGGGGCATTGCGCATAAGTATTGCCGCTATTGCTTTTTCGCCTGTATTTTGGGCTCGCCGAAAGCGCATTGACTGGAAAAAGTGGCGGTATTTACTGGTGGTGGGGTTGTTTGGCAGTTTCATCCCAGCCCTGCTTTTTGCGCTTGCTCAAACGAAGATCAACTCGACCATGGCGGGTATTCTCAACTCGCTCACTCCACTCTTTACGCTCGTGCTGGGGATTCTTCTGTTCAAACGCCCTTTCGAAGGCCGGAAGGCAGCGGGGGTTTCCATTGGGCTGTTCGGGGCTGTGCTCTTGATTGCCACCGGCTCTCAACTTGGTGCGGGAGGAGACGCGCTCTACGGCCTGCTGGTCGTACTCGCCACAATGTGCTATGCCACAAGCGGCAATACGGTCGGCGCGTATCTGAATACCATGAATGTACTGACAATCAGCGCTGTATCCTACGGCTTGGTGGGAGGGCCTGCGTTGATTCTGTTGCTCTCGACAGATTTTCTAAACGCCATGCAGACCCATACGGGAGCTTGGGAGGCCTTGGGGTATGTCAGTGTGCTTTCTCTTGCAGGTACCTTTTTTGCATCTCTTCTCTTTTTTGACCTCATTCAGCGCACTGATGCGGTATTCGGGTCTAGCATCGCGTATTTGATTCCAATCGTGGCGGTGATGTGGGGGATTGCTGATGGAGAACAGATTGGCTGGTGGCATCTGGCAGGGATGGGGCTCATTTTAAGTGGGGTCTATCTGACCCGCTCTCGAACAAGGAAACCAAAGCGAGCCGAAGGTATTGATGTTGATGAATAGCTTTCTTTGGTCAACCCTCAACCCTGGGTATTCTCTCAGGAGTGTCCGGAGAACCAACTGGCATATTTGATATAATTCGAAGAAATGCGCTTGATGGTACCCTCAAAAACCTCTTCGCTTAGTGGTTTTACCTGTCTTGCAGGCACACCGGCATACACAAACCCGGATTGTAGGATACTTTTTTCAAGGACTACCGCACCAGCGGCAATGAGGACATTGGGTTCAACCACGGCGTGATCCATCACAATAGCGCCCATACCGACCAGCACATTTTCATGGATGGTACACCCGTGGACAATTGCCCGGTGCCCTATAGAGACATCATCTCCGATTGTAGTCGGTGCCTGCTGGTAAGTACAATGGATAATTGCTCCATCCTGCACATTCACCCTATGGCCCATTCGGATGCGGTGCACATCACCCCTGACCACAGCCTGAAACCACACACTGCACTCATCGCCCATCACCACATCACCGACAATTGTGGCATTTTCAGCAAGAAAGCAGTGTTCTCCGAATACAGGGCTTTTTCCTTCAACCGGGAGAATCAAAGCCATATCAAAGGCTTTTGATGGGCCGGAGTTGATACCCTTCGGCCCGAAGTAAATGAATCACACCTGTTTCTCCGGCAAGATGTCCGGCACCGACGGCAAAAAAGGTCGGTTTTTCTTTCATCATTTCATCCATCACTGGAATCCAGGCACGATTTCGCCCTTCAAGAATTATGTGGTCATACTCCATTAGGGTCTCTCCCTCAGAATTGAGCATATCATTCAGACCGTTGAGGTCCTGCTTTTTATACAATTCTACCATCTCCTTCAACTGGTCTTCGCCATTGTCAGAAGACCGCAGGCTCTCAACCAGCATGTCAGCCTGTGCCTTGTAAGGGATGCTGTCAAATATACTCATCTGAAACTCCACACTCTCCAGTCCTCCGGTCTCTTTGCTCTGCTCTTCAGCCATTGCCATGAATTCCATTTCGTATGATTTAATATTCCCCCCTGTAAATTGCTCTGGAGAAAAATCTCCACCGGCAAAGATGGTCAGAAACATGGGCTTCATCCGCTCCAAAAGAAACATGGGCAGGCCAAGTTCATCAAATTCTTTTTTGACAAACGCGTAATCCTCCTCTGACAACAACTCGCCAAGAGTCGTCCCATCAGCCATCATGACACCCATCAGCATTGAAAACTGGGCGCTCATGTCATTCATCATGTCCATGTCAATCTCAAAAACGACTCGCTCAGTTGCAGAAAAGGCCTCCAAAGTGCCATTTGGCCAGAAGAAATCGTCACTGTCGATCATATGGATGGTGCCATAAAGATATGATGGCTGTTCCAACCCATTGCCGGTAATTGACCAGAGAAGACCGTTCTCTTGGTCCTCAGATTGACCGAAAAGAATCCCCGGGATGAGTCCAAGTAAAATGACGAGAAACGCTGGTATTTTCATAAGAATATATTTAAACCAATTAACCCCCCACCCTTAAAAAAAGTTGCGCGATGCGGCCTGACCCGGTCGGACCGCTATAGCGGTCGGACGGCTATAGCGATCCGACCGGGTCAGGGGTGCGGGAGTGCATGCTGTTTTAATGAGATTGGTCGAGGCGGTTGACGAGGGTGATGAGCATCATGATGTCGCGGACAAATTCCTGAATGCGGCCAAAATGAAGATTTGACGTGAATATACCTGGTTCGAGAATATCTTTTGACATACTGATTGCCAGATAAATATCATGCCCCTTGAAAGATGCAAAAACGGGATGGCCAGTTTGGCTGGCGTAATGCCGAAGATATTTCTGAAGACTGACGGGAAAGAAATACCGGAGCGGTTTGGGAGTTTGGTTGGGAATGGAGGGTGCAGAATCATGGGTCGCATAAACAAGAAAATCCTGGCCAAACGCAGGGTCGAGCCCGGCAGTCACCCTTTCGGCTCCATCACGGGTAAATTGCCGGATGGTACGAGTCAGGTATTTGCGTTTGGATGCCGGAATCATGAGGATCTGACCCTCTGTGGGAAAGGAAGTAACGGCATGAAGAAAGACGCCTTGAAAAAGTGTTTCGAGCCCGCTACGCACTGCCGAGGGGCTACGTGCATTTATTTCGCTTAGCTCGAATGTGAGCTCACCAATGGTTCCTGTAATGAGGTCTTCGCCAGTATAAAAAGGAGGCGGAGCGGTGGAAAAGATTCCACTTTCCACAAATTGCTCAATGCTCACGCATTGCCCTGCAGAAAATTCAAGCTGCCCGATATTTGGGAGTTGCTCTATGAATTCAAGAAGAAGACCGACGATTCCGGGTTTGAAGGTTTGCCGGAATTGCTGCATCTGATGCAACATCAAGACAAATAGC
Organism: uncultured Saprospiraceae bacterium; assembly: GCA_964569025.1. GTDB lineage: Bacteria > Bacteroidota > Bacteroidia > Chitinophagales > Saprospiraceae > CAZMSQ01. The sequence continues at coordinate 16,614 of CAZMSQ010000029.1, forward strand.
AGAACAACGGGGACTGCTGAAATCAATACCAGAGCCGTCAGTCCGACATAGACTGCTGCTGACACAAGACTGAGTGCTAAAATAACACAACCTGTAAGGACCAGCAGGAACCGGCGCCGGCGCATTTCAAGGCGCCTCAGTTCGGGGTATAGCGTGTGGTTATAGTACAGCCGAAACTGCCGGTCAATTTGCCGGACAGTGCTAAATTCCCCTGGATTGAACAGTTGACCACCCACCCTGAGATGAAATGTTCCATTGAAGATGAGGAACTAATGTACAGAAAAATTAACAACTGGTTCTATTGATTCTCCACATCTCCGCCAGACACTTTTTGCACTCCTCTCCCCTTGCCAAGCACGACATCAAACAGAAACCCATTGCACTCGCCGGTGACTTCTACAGCCTGGCCTGCGGCAACCGCAAACGAGGGCGCTTCTGTCAGGGTAACCATGACTCCCCCAAAGTCATCGGGCTCTCGCAACAGTAACGTCATCCGGTCTTGCTGATCGTTTCCAATCTCGGCAATGACCCCTGACACTGTCAGTACCTTACCCATAAAGAGCGAATCACCTGTCGCTTCATCTGCTTCATACGTGGCAAATAATTCAGCAGCCGTCAGAGTCATTTCAGGCGCAGGATCGTTATTGAGCCACCACCAGTATGCACCAAGAAGAATTGCCGTCGAGAGTACAAACAAGAAAAGCAGGCGTGGAAGACGTTTCATCGAGGAAGTAAATTGAGTTGGGCAGTAATAAGAATGTTCCGGTCAATTCCGAGATTGTCGGCATTCACATCGATGATGGATGGAAGATATTGGCGCATCAGGGCATTGAATTTCCGGACACTTTGCTCTTCAATGACCATGTCAAAGGTGGCAGATGCCTCAACCTTCCCAGCTGCATCAACCTCGACTGTTACCGTGGCATTTGTAAGCCGCTCCATGTTCCAGGCTTTGAGTATGCCGGTTACCGGAAACGTATAACGACCCGCCATCGTTAGGTCTATCGGATTAAATGTGCCCTCATATGATATTTTTGGATATTCAATAACATCCACACCTTTGCCGGACATCAGCTTATTGGTCAATTTCACATCAAATTCGAACGACTTGATAAGAGCATCAATTCGTAGCTTCCCTTCTCCTGGAAGAACCCTGGCAGCGACCTGATAATTATCGGCAACAAGATCGAGGTATCTCGTGTGAGAGGCAGCTTGGATATGACCGGTCCGAGTGAAAAAAGATTGACCCTCCAGTGTGCCTGATGTGAGCATACAAGCGACACAAACGAAGTAAATCGCGATTCGGGTGAGGTGATTGTTTTTCATGATTTTGATTGGGTCAGTCATTGATAGTTAATGACTAAAAATACCATTTTTTTTTAATTCTGTCCGTCTTTCATGCAAATTCTCCGCCCGCCTTTTTCTTCTCACACCTGCTCGTAAATGCCTGCACCTCATGCTCAATTCCAGCAATTCCCGTACTTTGAGGGGTCATAAAGTCTGCTCCATGTTGTTACACCTGTACCCATTTCTTGTTTGTTTCATCCTGGTTACGAGGGTGGCTGCTCAAAGCCACATCCTGCTACCAGGTGACTTAACGCAGAAGATTCTGGAGCATCGTGAGGTACGAACCGGAATGGCCGCTCCGTGGATTGGCGCGCTCCATACCACTGAGAGTATTGATGCGGTAGAGTACATGCTTCAGACTGACAGCCTGGGTAGTTTTGGGACACCGGTAGGTAGCCATCGACGTCAGTTTTTTCTGTCTGCCTGGAATGATGCTCTGCGCACTGCAGACTCAACCATTGAAACCCCAACCACACATAAGCCTTTATGGAGAACCCTCTACCGTTCTCCTGCATTCTTATATGAAACGGATGGTGCAGATTTCTCACTACGCGTCAATCCGATACTCGACCTGCAGGTGGGGTGGGATGCTGAAGAAGAACGTCCTGTCTATGTCAACCAGCGTGGTCTTCAGGTAAGGGGATCAGTTGACGGGCGCGTCTTTTTCTTTACTGAAGTGACCGAAACGCAGGCCCGTTTTCCGGACTATCTAAATCGTCGTATAGCGCGGGATCTGGCGGTACCTGGTTTTGGGTTTTACAAGACCAATCGCAGCGACCTGTTTGGCGTGAGTGATGCGCGCGACCTGCTGAATGCACGCGGATACGTTGCTTTCCGGCTCACAACCCACATCGGCTTGCGTCTGGGCACCGGTCGGCATTTTCTAGGCAACGGCCAGCGATCACTGCTGCTCAGCGATTTTTCAAACAATGCACCATTTCTCGAGCTCAACACGCGCATTGGCCGCATCCACTATCAGAATCTATGGATGGAACTCACCGCCGCCTCCAACACTTCCCTGCCTGGCGATGTGGCTCTGCCACGAAAATACCTGGCAGCTCATTCCCTCGGCATCCAAATCAATCCCGCTTTCGAACTCACTCTTTTTGAGGCAGTTGTATTTTCGCGTAACAATCGCTTTGACCTGTCATACCTCAACCCCGTCATCTTCTACCGGGCCGTTGAGCAGGCCGCTGGAAGTCCTGACAACGTGTTGCTCGGCCTCAATGTGCGGGCTGATGCGTTTCAGCAGGTGCGGGTCTATGGGCAGGCAGTCCTGGATGAGTTCAGAATTCAAGAAATGATTCTCGACAACCGCGGCTGGTGGGGCAATAAATTCGGGTGGCAATTCGGAGCAACATGGCACGATGCTTTTGGAAGCGAAGATCTGCGCCTGCAGGCCGAGTACAATACCGTGCGCCCATACACGTATTCACACCGCGACAGTTCTGCCCGCTACACCCACTACCGGCAGCCACTGGCACACCCCCTTGGTGCCAATTTCCGGGAATTTTTGGCCATTCTCCACTGGCAACCACTACCGCGGTGGCAGCTGAAGGTGCATGCCGCCCACATGGTTATTGGAGAAGATGAGAATGACCTGAATTGGGGAAACAACCCGCTGCTCTCAAGCGATACCCGGGTTCGGGAGTATGAGAATGTAACCACCCAGGGCGCTCGAAGCCGCATTCTCATGGCGGGCGCAGTCATAACATGGGAGGTCTTTCACAACGCCTTCTTCGAATTGTCATTCCTCTCACGCCACCAGCAAAGCGATTTGCCGGACTACACCCGGCAAACCACCATGCTCTGCTCCGGGTTCCGAATGAATGTGCGCCGCCGCAACCCGCTGATACAGATGTTTTGAGAAGCCAGCCGATTTCACACCTTTTTCATGAGCACTTCATGTATGGTTTACATGACCTGTGTTCCTTTGCAGCGCGTTTGTGTGATTCACTTGTTTTCTCATTGCTATCCGGTAAAGGCCGTGGTTCAGCCACGGCCTTTCCTTTTTCAGGCCATTCTGAACTGTGATCTGATTTCCGAGTCTAGATGCAACTGTCTCATTCTCCACAACCCTCCTGTTCTTTTCCCTGTTTAGGTTCTATCTTTGCAGAAATACAACATTGTCATGACTCACTGCCTTCACGATATTGCCAAAGAGCGCATACTGCTTCTTGACGGTGCCATGGGCACCATGATTCAGCGGTACACGCTGACCGAAGCAGACTTCCGAGGGGAGCGTTTTGCCGACCACCCACACGACCTGAAGGGTAACAACGACTTGTTGTGCCTGACGCGGCCGGATATCATTGAGGCCATCCACAGGGCCTATCTGGAAGCCGGGGCCGATATCGTTGAGACCAATACCTTTTCCGGCACCTCTATTGCTCAGGCGGATTATGGGATGGAGCATGTGGTGTATGAGTTGAACCTTGAGGCAGCGCGGATCGCTCGGCGGGCTGCTGATGCGGTGGGGAGTGATGAGAGGCCTCGGTTTGTAGCGGGAGCTATGGGCCCAACCAACCGCACTGCCTCAATTTCGCCGGATGTCAACAATCCCGGGTACCGAGCTGTCACCTTTGACCAATTGGTTGAGGCATACCTTGAGCAGGCACGTGGCCTGCTTGACGGCGGGTCAGATTTGCTGCTGGTGGAAACCGTCTTTGACACACTCAATGCCAAGGCTGCACTTTTTGCCATTGAGCAGCTCTACAATGAGCGCGGTCAGCGGTGGCCAATCATGGTGTCTGGCACCATCACCGATGCCAGCGGGCGGACCCTCTCAGGCCAGACTGCCGAGGCATTCTGGGTCTCCGTCAACCATCCGGGCCTCTTTAGCGTCGGCCTGAACTGTGCACTCGGAGCCAAAGAGATGCGGCCTCACTTACAAGCCCTCTCAGAAATGGCTGACTGCCTGGTCAGCGCCTACCCAAACGCAGGCCTTCCCAATGAATTTGGAGCCTATGACCAGGGACCTGAGGAGATGAAGCAATACATCCGCGAATTTGCAGAAGCTGGCTTTGCCAACATCCTGGGCGGCTGCTGCGGCACCACTCCGGATCATATCCGCGCCATGGCTGAAGCCATTGAAGGGGTACCCCCCAGAAAACCGGCTCGTCGCTCACCCTATACCCAGCTTAGCGGATTGGAGCCACTGATTATCAGGCCGGAGACTAATTTTGTCAATGTGGGCGAGCGCACCAATGTAACCGGATCTCGGAAATTTGCCCGTCTTATTAAATCAGGTGCCTACGCTGAAGCACTGGAGGTGGCCCGCCAACAGGTTGAGGGTGGGGCCCAGATTATTGACGTCAATATGGATGAAGGTATGCTCGACTCAGAGCAAGCCATGACCGACTTTCTCAACCTCGTGATGGCCGAGCCGGATATCAGCAAAGTGCCGGTGATGATCGACTCTTCAAAATTCAGCGTCATCGAGGCCGGGCTGAAAGTGGTGCAAGGCAAATGCATAGTCAATTCAATTTCACTGAAGGAAGGGGAAGAAGAATTTCTGCGGCAAGCACGCCTGGTAAGAGGGTACGGCGCTGCAGTGGTGGTGATGGCCTTCGACGAAGAAGGACAGGCCGATACCATAGAACGAAAGGTCAACATCTGCAAACGCGCCTATGATCTGCTGACTCAGGTGATCGGCTTTCCGCCCCAAGACATCATCTTCGATCCCAATATCTTTGCAGTAGCCACTGGCATCGAGGCCCATAACACCTATGCCATTAACTACATTGAGGCAACCCGCCAGATCAAACAGCTCTGCCCGGGAGCCATGATCAGCGGGGGCGTGAGCAATATTTCCTTTTCCTTTCGAGGCAACAATGCCGTGCGTGAGGCGATGCACTCCGCATTCCTGTACCACGCCATCGAGGCGGGCATGGACATGGGCATCGTCAATGCCGGCATGATTGAAGTCTACGAAGACATCCCTCGTGACCTTCTCACACGGGTTGAAGATGTGCTGTTTAACCGAAATCCTGAGGCAACAGAAAGGCTGACGGAGTTTGCAGAAGGAATCAAGGATAAGGGAGGAAAGGCTGTACAAAAAGATCTGGCTTGGCGCGAAACTTCTGTCGAAAAGCGACTGAGTCATTCTCTTATCAGAGGCATCACCGAATTTATCGAGGAAGATACCGAAGAAGCCAGACTGCAGTATGCTTCACCGCTGGACGTGATTGAAGGCCCCTTGATGGATGGCATGAATACGGTGGGTGATCTGTTTGGGGCGGGGAAAATGTTTTTGCCGCAAGTGGTTAAAAGTGCCCGTGTCATGAAGCGTGCTGTGGCATGGCTGACACCATACATAGAGGCAGAAAAAGCAAAAAGTGGTGGACGGGCCAAGGGGAGAATCCTTTTGGCAACCGTCAAGGGAGATGTACACGACATTGGAAAAAACATAGTGGGCGTGGTCCTCGGATGCAACGGCTACGAAATTGAGGACTTGGGCGTGATGGTCCCCGCTGCCACTATTCTGAAACGTGCACGGGAGACTGGTGCCGACATCATCGGCCTGAGTGGATTGATTACGCCGTCGCTCGACGAGATGGTCCATATGGCGCGTGAAATGCAGCGGGAAGGCTTTACCATTCCCTTACTCATTGGAGGCGCTACCACTTCAAAAGTACATACAGCCGTCAAAATTGAACCTGAATATGAAGGGCCGGTTGTACATGTATTGGATGCCTCCCGCTCTGTTTCAGTGGCCAGCAGACTGTTGTCTGACAAGGAGAATGAGCGCAATAATTACATCCTTGATATCCGGTCTGAGCATGCGAGGATGCGTGAAAGCCGCAATAACAGGCAGCAAACCCGCGAATGGCTCACACTCGCAGAGGCAAGAGCCAACAAGGCGCCCATCGACTGGTCTGGATGGCAGCCGGCAGTGCCGAAGATGACTGGCACAATGGTCTTTGACAGCTACCCCCTCGCAGAATTGGCAGATTACATCGACTGGACGCCATTTTTTAGCTCATGGCAGCTTCGTGGTGCGTATCCGGGAATTCTCACTGACCCTATTGTAGGTGAGGAGGCCACCAAACTCTATAATGACGCTCGTGCAATGCTCGAACGGATTGTAAATGAAGAATGGTTGTCTGCCCGTGCCGTGATCGGCCTGTTTGCAGCCAATACGGTTGACCATGACAGCATCCGGCTGTTTCGGGATGCCGAACGAAGCGAAGAGCTTGCCACTCTGCACTTTCTGCGCCAGCAACAAAAGAAAGCACCCGGAAGGCCGAACTACTGCCTGGCTGATTTTGTCCATCCTCTGGAAGAAGCAAATAACCCGACAGACTATGTCGGCGCATTCGCAGTGACTGCCGGTGAGGGCATTGAGGAACACGTCCGGCGGTTTGAAAGGCAGCATGATGATTACAACGCCATCATGGTCAAAGCCCTTGCCGACCGGCTTGCGGAGGCGCTCGCAGAACGCATGCACCAGCGCGTGCGCACAGAATTCTGGGGCTATGCGCAGGAAGAAACCCTCGACAATACACAACTCATTGCCGAGCACTACCGGGGTATTCGCCCGGCTCCCGGCTATCCGGCTTGCCCGGAGCATACCGAAAAAGGCACTCTCTGGAAGTTACTGGATGTAGAGAAACACATCGGCATGCGCCTGACAGAAAGTTTTGCCATGTACCCTGCAGCCTCAGTCAGCGGGTGGTATTTTTCCCATCCGGAAGCACGGTACTTCGGACTGGGAGAGATTAATGAGGAACAGGCCGCCGATTACGCCCAAAGAAAGGGGTGGCCCATTGAAGAAGCTTTGAAATGGCTGGGGCCGAATCTCAAAGCGTCAGACCAACCTTCAGCTGCGGTGCGTTCAAACGATGCCCCTTGAGCATCAGGAAATTTGCAAATCGAGGCAGCGAAGTCAACTGCTGCTGATTGACAAGGTCGCCAATCACTTCGTGATTGGGACTTTCGTGCTGACCATTCTCCCGCTACCGCGAATGGCCCCCTTGGGCGCATTCGATGGCTGCCAGCCGTCTCAAAGGATTCGAACTGATTTTCCCGATTGTGAATCTTAGCGAGGTTGGTTGGAAGGCCTATACTCCGGGGAGTGAAATGTTCATTTCGTCGAAAACACATTGTTTCAAAGCGGGAATGTCTGTACTTTTTCACCTTTCATCAACACAAAATCCGCATGCCTGACAAACTCAGCAACCTGTCTCCCTCTGCTTTCATACACCCAGGCGATGCCCGTGCTCTGGAACATCTGAAATCGACGCGTGGTCTGGATACGACTGTCCGAAAATTTTATGAGCTCGGCATTGAGCGCCTGATGAAAGTACAATATACAGGCAGTTGCCTGCGACTGACTGACCGGAACTTCCCGGAGTTGATTTTCTTGCTGGAGCAATCTGCGGAAGTGCTTGGTCTCTCGCGGATTCCGGAGTTGTATGTGCACCGCAGCGACCGTCTTGAGGCTACGACCCTTGGCTCTGACCAGCCTATTTTGGTCCTCAGTTCGGAGTGCATTGACAAACTCTCTCCATCAGAACTGGCATTCATCATTGGCCGCGAGATTGGCCACATCCTCTGTGACCATATCCTGTACCGCGAGTTGGGCGTGATCTTCCCCCAGCTTATGGACACGCTCTCCTCCGTCACCCTCGGCCTGAGCGGCCTGATCTCCGCGAGCCTCCGATATGCCCTTTTTCACTGGAGCCGCATGTCTGAGTACACCGCCGACCGCGCCGGCTTACTGGCTTGTCAGGAAGAGGAGGTAGCCTTTCGTGTATTGGCCAAGCAAGCTGGCCTCCCTGAGCGCAGGTGGGAAACCTTTCACATGACCGACCTTTACGACCAAGCCCGCGCCTTTGAGGGGCGAATGGACAAGACAATGGAGCAGCTTTCAGAGTTTCTGTTCGAACATACCAACTGGAGCATCGCCAGAGCCAAAGAACTCCGAGAATGGGTTGCCGCCGGAGGGTACCTTGACGTGATTGGTTGAGAATGTGGTTTTTCCCTCTACGCAGCCTCTTTTTTCTGCTTCATCCTACTATTCAGGGGCTTTTGTTGGGCAACTCTTTCTGCAGAGTGCACAATGCCGACTCCAAGAATGGCAGAAATGGCGATTGCGAATCCGAAAACAGCGGCCAGATTGAACTGTTGAATCATGCCAAACCCGATGACAATGGCCATCATGAGGTAGAATCTCCACATAAGTTGTGCGAGATTGAGTTGGAAGACTTTCATCTTTTTCATGGTGTCTTTTTTTGGTTCATTGGGAAGATGAGGGATATTGGAGAGTTATGGAATGATGATTGTCAGGATGGGGGATGAGTTACATCTCCCCCCAAAACCACTTTCCAACCTCCGCAACACTCTCCTCCACCGATCTGTACCGCCGACCCAACAACTCCATCAGTGCCTCACCTCCATACGTATAGCGAAACGACGACCATTTCGCCGTTTCGGAGGTCAGCAGCGGCTCCTCGCCGCTGAGACGACCGGACAGCACAGATGCCCGCCAGCCTAGACTCCTCACCAACTTACCTGCTGAAAATCGCGGGCCGGATACACCCAAAGAGTCAGCCACCAGCTGCAAAAACTCGCGGAATGTCAAATTCGCTGCATTAACGAGATAGCGCCGGCCGGAGACATCGGCCTCCATGACGCCGATGGCAGCGTCAGCCACATCGCGCACATCAACAAAGCCAGAACTGCCTGGCGGCGCGAAGGGCAAACCTCGGGCTACCCATTTAAAAAATCTGTTTGTACCCTCATCCAGCCGACCCCGTCCAATAATCAGGGAGGGGTTTAGAATCACTGCATTGAGGCCCTCTGCAACCCCCCGCCAAACCTCCTGCTCTGCCAAAAACTTGCTGATTCCGTACTGGGTATTGCGGCGGCTACGCTCCCAAACAAAGCTTTCGTCAAGATGCTGAAGATGACGCGGGTGACCAAGCGCAGAAATCGAACTTATATGGACCAGTTTGCCGACACCCGCAGATAAAGCAGCATTTACCACCTCTTCGGTGCCGCGGATGTTGGTCCGCATCATCTCCTTCCTGCGACGGTCATCAAAACTTACCACCCCGGCACAATGGTACACCTGTCCAACATCGCTCAAAACATCTCCGAGTAAAGGACCATCAAGCACATCTCCTTCTATCCATTCAACGCGATCAAGGAAGTCTTCTACCAAATCCATGCGGCTGTGAGGGCGTCGCAAAGCACGGATGTCAGCATTCGGAGATTGGCTTAAAAGGGCTCTCAACAAATGAGAACCCACGAGTCCAGTCCCCCCCGTAACCAGAATTCGCATGTTCTGGGCCTGTTCTCTCATACATTCTCCATCTTATCAACTCTCTTTGCCCCTGCAAGATACAGGGCTCCCAACACTTGATTTTCAGATGCACCGGTTACGGACCGCAACAATGATACACGCTGTTCCATTCTCCACAACCCCAAAAATGCCATCAGCAATGCCTCTTTGAAATCGACAATTTCAGGTGACGGAACCCTCCACTCAACATCCTTGCACACGTCCCTCAGTCTTTCCATCAGATACGTATTCCAGGCCCCACCTCCCGTGACAAGGCCCTTGTGCCCGGCTACAAAATCAGGACCGGCGAGAGGGCGAACTGATCGCTCAATCTGATGCACCAAATGCTCAATCGCTGTACGAAGCGCGTCATGGGGCCGATCATCATATGGCGCAAAAAGTGGCAGAACGGTCTCTCTGATCCATTGGTTGCCAAGAGAGCGGGGAAATGGTCGGCTGTAGAATGGCAGGGCGTCCAGAGCATAAAGCAACTCGGGAATGACTGTCCCGGAGGCCGCCATCCGGCCGTCCCGATCGAAAGCAACACCTGTGGTTCGGGCAATGGCATTGAGCACCTGATTCGCAGGGGCAATGTCTCCGGCGCGGGGATCTGACCCTGTGCCAGTCCAGGTCAGATTTGCGATGCCTCCAAGATTGAGGGCATATGCGTATTCCGGAAATAACCACTTGTCGGCAAGCGGAGCCAGTGGGGCTCCCTCCCCGTCAAGGGCCACGTCTTGTGAGCGAAAATCGCAGGCCACAGAAATGCGGGTCAAAGCTGAAATCGCCCCCCCGTCACCAATCTGGCATGTGAACCGGCTGTCAGGGTCATGATAGACCGTGTGACCATGAGACGCAATTAAATCTGGTGAATAACCAGGGTGCTCGGTAAGGAAAGAATTTATCAATTCGGCGAGATAGCGGCCAAAGTAAACATGCGTGCGCGCCAAAACCTCAGCACTCTGACCGGGCAGGGCTGCAAGCCGATCATACCACAATGACGAAAACGGAATGGTCTGGGCCACCTCAATGCGCCACTTGAGTGTCTCACCTTCCCAGAAAAAATAGCAGCCAGCAAGATCTACTCCATCAAGCGAACTGCCTGACATCAAACCGAGTATGCGCTTGGGCGACGGAGGAAGAATTTGTGGCGCACCTGTCTTTCCTGTCTCTTGACCGTTCATTCCCCCTTTCTCTCTCCTTCACCAAGGCCCATGGTGTAGGTTGCCACTGCCCTTATTTCATCAGCTGTCATAATGCCCTTGTACGCTGCCATCAGGTTTCGCCCGTTGGAAATGACAGATACTCGCTCTTCAAGCCCCAGTTCAGATGCCCGCAGATCACGTGCACCGTTCAGCTGCATGCCTCCATTCACTCCGTGGCAAGTGACACAGTAGGTTTTGTAGAGCTTTTGTCCGTCCGGAGCCTCTTGACTGTCTCCGGAAGCAGTGCCGCAGGCGAGAAAGAGAATGATGGCAATAATGCCGATGAGAATGCCTGAAAATTTCATGTCAGTCAATTATCTGTGCATTCTTCAACCCTCTTGAATGAATCAATGTTCACAAGACCGGATAAAGAACACGCATACCTGCCGGCAATATTGGTAACTCCTTGTCTTCACTCCTCAAGCCCAGAAAAAAACCGCCTCCACCTGCTCCGCACAATTTGAGTGAGAATGCCCTACTCTCAATTCCAACAGACCACAAGTGCATCAGATCGTCGGGAATCATCTGCCTGAAATATGACAATTGCAAGCCACTGATGCGAGCCCACTGGTCCTCCAGTTCATTGAGCTGTCCTCCAAGGAAGGCCCTGATGGCTACATCGACCGCGGGAGCCAGTTCATTCCGGCACATTTTCTCAAATGCTGGCTGCCGACACTGCTCAAGAAACTGAGCCACCAAGGGCCCTGTTAGTCTGCCACGACCTGAGTCCAGCAAAAAAAGCCGCCCGTTCACTCTATTGGACGCCACCATTTCCACTGGCCGCACGTCGATCCCGTCCACCAACAATGGCTGCTCCAGGTAGGATGTGAGCGGATCAAGCCCTGAACTGGAGCCATGAAAAAACTGCTCCATCTTCGCAAACCGCGATTTCAGCACCCCAATATCTGCCACCTCGTCAAGCCCAAACCGATCATACACCGCCGCACACAATGCCCCCGAACTCCCCAATCCATATCCTACCGGAATTGAACTCTCAAAGTACTCCGTCACCATCGCCTCCCTCAATGCCCCATTATCAAGAAACTCCACCTCACGCTCCAAATACGCTATCCACTCCCCAACCAAAGGATGATCAGTCGGGGTATCTGCACCACGCACCGCCCAATGTCCGGCAAACTCTCTCAACGGCACACAAAGCGCCCGTGACCCCCTCAGCAAAGAGTACTCCCCAAATACCAAAAGCTTTGCCGGATAACGCCTCGTCATTCCCTCTTTCTTTTTCACAAAAATAAGAAATGCCCCCACTACT
>CAZMSQ010000030.1:0-28505 GCA_964569025.1 uncultured Saprospiraceae bacterium
AATGCGATGGTCACCAACTTCCACCTTCCGAAATCAAGTCTGGTCATTATGATCAGCGCCTTTGGAGGGCACGATTTAATCATGGATGCCTACCAGGAGGCCATCAAGGAAAAATATCGTTTCTACAGCTATGGTGATGCCATGCTTATTTTATAATGAGATGGTCAAAAATTCAGATTGATTGTCGAAACATTTTTTTCTACTTTTGTCGGCAAGTCGGAATTGGGTACCCCATTCCGTCTCGAGACACGGTCCCCGGGCCAATCTATTCACGACTTAATGAAGGTTTCCTATGTACTGGACACTTGAATTGGCCTCTTACCTCGAAGAGGCACCATGGCCGGCCACCCGGGACGAACTAATCGATTTCGCAATCCGGTCCGGTGCTCCGCTGGAGGTCATTGAAAACCTTCAGCAAATGGAAGACGAAGGGGAAATCTATGAAAGTATCGAGGATATCTGGCCGGATTATCCGCGGAAAGATGACTTTCTCTTCAATGAAGACGAGTACTGATTGACTGAGGCGGAGGTTGCAGTTATTGACTCCTCTCAGTTATCCGTGCCGAAAAGACTTCACCCCTCTGGGTGGAGTCTTTTTTCGTTACCTTCGTGCCAATAACTACACCGCCGTGTCTGACATCATCATTGCCATTGACGGATACTCCGCCTGCGGAAAAAGCACGCTTGCCAGAGATCTGGCCAGCCATCTCGGCTACACCTACATCGACACCGGAGCCATGTATCGGGCTGTCACCCTCTATTTTCTCGATCACCAGGTCGACCTCTCCGACGCCCAAGCCGTCATGAAAGCTCTGGATTCAATCCGGATACGATTCCAACCAGCCTCTGATGGGGCAATGGCTACCTTCCTCAACGGGCAGAATGTAGAGGATGAGATTCGCAGTATGCGCGTGTCAGGCTCCGTCAGTGAAGTCGCTGCCCTTTCTGCTGTCAGGAGAGCGATGGTGCGTGAGCAGCAAGAAATGGGGATGCAGAAACGGGTGGTCCTTGACGGGCGTGACATTGGAACCGTGGTGTTTCCGCAGGCAGAGCTCAAGATTTTTCTGACTGCCGATTTTGAGGAACGCCTCAGAAGGCGATTTGAAGAACTGCGCCGAGGTGGTTCGCAGCAGGCCCTGTCATCTAAGGAAGTGGCAGATAACCTTCGGAAGCGCGACCATATCGACTCGACCAGAGCCGACAGCCCCCTTCGACAAGCACAAGATGCCAAACGGTTGGATAATACAACCCTGGACCGGGAAAGCCAATTAGAGCTCGTCCTGAAATGGGTGCGCGAATTGACAGGGTATCCGGCAGAACAACAAAATCAAATCCAAAAAAATGCAAATTCCTGAGATGGATCCATTCTCGGTAGAAATCACCGCCACCTGGGATGACATCGACATGAACGGCCATGCCCGCAACACAGCCTATAGCGAGTACGCAATCCACGGCCGAATCGCATTTTTCGCAGAGCGCGGCCTCACTCCGGATGCATTCAGGACCCTCGGCCTCGGACCGGTTCTTCTCAGAGAGGAATTGCTGTATAAACGAGAGATTTTCATGTTGGAAAAGGTCCGTGTGACCTGCGAAATGAAACGGGCTTCTAAAGACTTCCGAAAATTTACATTCCGGCAGGAAATTCTCAAAGAAAACGGCAAGGTGGCCGCACAGGTCACGGTCGACTGGGTGTGGATCGACCTTGAGTCGCGGAAAGTGGTGGCTCCTCCGCAAGATGTGCAGGAAAAATGCGCAGCTTTCCCGAGATCTGAAGACTTTGAATGGTGGAACTGAGTGGGGGCTCTACCCTACCAAATGCCGGATAAATCCCTGAATCAGCCTAAGCCCCGAATCAAAATCGCTGTTGTTGTTGATGACCACATCCGATTCTTCCCGAAACGGCTCGATATACTGTTCAAAGGCGGGTAATACATGGTGCTGATAACGGTAGAGCACATCATCAAGTGGATAGTTTCGCTCTGTCTGGTCGCGCATAATGCGGCGTATGACCTTGAGGTTTTCCTTGGCATGGACAAAGACCTTGAGGTCCATTAAGTTTCGTATCGCGTCAAAGTAAAAAATAAACAACCCCTCAATAATGATGACCGGAGCTGATTGAAAATGCAGCATCTCGGGAGTCGCCAGTGGGTTGTTGAAAGTATACATAGGACGAGAGACCGATTCGCCCTTTAACAGTTGACGGAGGTCGCGAAGCAGGTCTTTGTCGTAAATTGACCCGGGTAGATCAAAATTATGCACATCTTTGTGGTCTCTGGCCTGCTCATCGCGCGGCCTGTAGTAATCGTCTTGAGAAATGATGCACACGTCTTTTGTTGGAAAAGACTCCCGGAGCTTGCGGATAAACGATGTCTTTCCAGACCCGCTTCCTCCGGTTATTCCGATAACGAACGGATGGCGCATAGACTGTTCTGATTCTGTGGCCCGAAGGTAGGGCTTCTGTGAATTACTTTCACTATTTTGGGCCAAAACACATAAAAACACCACCCGGGTATGGATACGTTGATTGGGATAGGTCGTGGTCTGCTCGGTATTGCCGTCCTGACCGGAATTGCATTCATGCTCAGCACCAATAAAAGGGGCATCAATTGGCGGATTGTCGGAATGGGCCTCGCGCTCCAGTTTGTGCTGGCCATCGCAATCATGAAGGTCGATTTTATCAGAATGATTTTCGATTGGATTGCTTCTTTCTTTGTGGTGATATTGAATTTCACTGATAAAGGGGCCGATTTTGTATTTGGTAACTGGCCCGACGTGGTTTCAGTCACTGGGTCGAACGGAACCGTAGCAGTGGTGGGCTACATTTTTGCGTTTAAGGTACTCCCGACCATTGTCTTTTTCTCAGCGTTATCGGCTTTACTCTATTATCTCGGCATTTTACAGGCCATCATCAAGGTCTTTGCCTGGGTGATGGTGCGCACCATGCGACTGACGGGTGCGGAAAGCCTGGCAGCGGCCGCTAACGTGTTTATCGGACAAACAGAAGCACCGCTTGTCATCAAGCCTTATCTGGATCGAATGTCGCGTTCAGAAATCATGTGCCTGATGACAGGCGGCATGGCCACCATTGCTGGTGGGGTATTTGCTGCCTATGTCGGATTTCTTGGAGGCAGCGACCCGGTTCTGCAACAACAATTTGCCACCCACCTGCTAACTGCATCGATTATCTCTGCCCCAGCCGCTATCGTAGCCGCAAAAATTCTGGTTCCGGAATCTATAGAAATTTCTATGGAAGATCAAAAACTCAAGGTACCTCCTCAGGATGTCGGAAACAACCTGCTGGATGCCATCAGCCGGGGTACCACTGATGGCATACGCCTTGCTGTCAACGTAGGAGCTATGCTGCTGGTCTTCACAGCGTTTATCGCCATGGCCAACTATATGCTCGAATACTTTGTGGGAAGCTGGACCGGCCTTAACGACTGGGTAAGCACCCAGACTGATGGCAGGTTTCAGGCCTTTAACCTTCAGTATATCCTCGGCGTAGTCTTCGCCCCCCTCGCCTGGCTGCTTGGCAGCTCCAATGATGACCTCATCCTCGTGGGTCAACTCCTCGGCCTTAAAACAACGCTCAACGAATTCTTCGCCTATGCCGAGCTCCAGGGCGTCAAAGACCAGCTCTCAGAAAAATCATTGATTATCGCCACTTATGCCCTTTGCGGATTTGCTAATTTTGCCTCCATCGGCATTCAGATAGGCGGCATCAGCGCCATTGCCCCCGGGCAGCGCAAAAACCTCACCGAGCTCGGATTGCTGGCCCTCGTAGGGGGTACCATCGCCTGTTTCTTTACTGCGGCTATAGCCGGCATGCTGATTTAATCACGGTCAAATGCAAGCCTGTGCCCCGGCCTGTCATTCAACAGCTGCCCGTGGAGATAGACAAGGTTTCCGCTGACAATGGTTGCCTCCACATTCCCCCGAAAGGTATGCCCCTCAAAGGGTGACCATCCGCACTTCGCCCGGATATTCTCCTTGCTGACCGTCCAGCGCTCATCCGGATTGACCACCACCACGTCTGCCCATTTCCCCTCTTCCAAATAACCTCGGTCCCTGATCTGAAAACACGTGGCCGGCGCATGACACATTTTCTCAACAATGCGCTCCAGGGAAATCTGCCCTCGATGATAAAATTCAAGCATGACATTCAGAGAATGCTGAACCAAGGGAAGGCCCGATGGTGCATCGAAATAAGTGTTCTGCTTCTCCTGCAAGGTATGAGGAGCATGGTCAGTGGCAATAATGTCAAGCCGATCGTCGAGAAGGGCCTCAAAAAGAGCCTTCTGATGAGATTCTCCCTTAATCGCTGGGTTGCACTTGATAAGTGTGCCCAGATCTGCATACCTCTCGGCATTGAAATACAAATGGTGAACGCACACCTCGGAGGTGATGCGTTTCTGCTTCAAAGGAATGTCATTGCGAAAAAGTGACAACTCATCTGCTGTGGTAAGATGGAGAATGTGCAGACGGGTACCATATTTTTGAGCGAGCTCAACTGCAAGTGAAGATGACTTCAGGCAAGCCTCGACGCTGCGAATCTCCGGATGAGCTGATATTGGAACATCTTCCCCGTAGCGCTCGCGATAGATTGCTGAATTGGTTCGAACGGTCGCCTCGTCTTCGCAGTGGGTCGCAATCAGCATGGGGCACTGAGCAAAAAGTGCCTCGAGCACCTGTGCATCATCAACCAGCATATTGCCTGTACTCGAACCCATGAACACTTTGATGCCGCACACCCGCTTCGGATCTGTTTTCAGCACCTCCTCGAGGTTGTCATTTCCAGCCCCCATGAAAAAGGAATAATTAGCAGGCGACTGTCGGGCAGCGATGGCGTATTTCTTTTGCAACAGCTCTTGGGTCAATGCCGGAGGGCTGGTGTTGGGCATCTCCATGAACGTCGTCACCCCGCCCGCCACGGCCGCCCTTGATTCGCTGGAAATGTCTGCCTTGTGAGTCAGCCCGGGTTCGCGAAAATGAACCTGGTCATCAATGATCCCCGGCATAACCACAGAGCCGGCGGCATCAATCTCGATGTCTGCATTCACAGAAATAGATGAGTCAATCCGCTCAATTTTTCCGCTCCGAATCAGAATATCCCCCTCACGGCGTTCTCCCCGGTTAATAATCGTTCCTTCCTTGATAAGTATGGATTCCATCCTATTCTCAATTTCGCAAAAAAATGATAGTAATACTTTTTTCCTCCAAACAGAAATTCTCCTTCACTTGTTTTCCCTTTCACCTAAAAAGTCTTGACTTGAAAAATCAAGCCACTGCCGCACCACTCTTAAAATTTCAGTATATTTGCACATAATAAGGAATTGTCCTTGAAAACAGAACCTGATAAGGCCTCAAAATGCCTTATCAGGTTCTCTTATAAACACACACACTCAATAAATAATTTTCCGCATGGAACCACTACATCCATCATACAAAAGTCAACTCGACGCCATCGCAGAGGAGGTCCAGTCTTCTGAGCAATTAGCTGCCTACCTTGAGGAGGAAGAAGAAGAGCAGTACCAGGAGCTTCGCGAGGCGTTTGAACCTGCCATCGCCGAGGTATACAAGGAGGTCGCTGAAAACCACCCTCTTCAGCTCATTGCGCTTGAGGAAGAAATCCTGCGCCCTGATCTCGAAGGTCTTTTTCTGCCAAAAATACTCGGATATTCTGTCCTTCGGGCTGGTGTTGATGAGCATTATCGGTACCGCAGGCCACAAGATCATTTCAAGAACATTCTGCTCACCATATGTGATTCCTCGAATTTCGAATGCCTTCGCAAGCGGATTGGCCAGACTGTACAGACCGGATTCGCTTTGAGCAGTGATATCTGGATTACCAACCTGATCCAGAGTCTCCCAAATAAGCGGGTCAGGACATTTCTGCAAAGTCAAAAGGTGGCCCGGTTTCAGGATGCAGATGAGCGCCGCATTTTGCTGAAGCGGTACCGGATGCAATTTAAAAATGACAGTTTTCACGCAGCTGAATTTCCCACCTCCATCGCTGAACTGCAGGTCGGTTTTCCTGACCTTTACTACTTCCTGCAATGGCGGATTCGCCACCGGCATGGTCAGAATGACAGCCTGATTGGGCGATTGACGGAGTTTCTGGAGACTGAGGCTTTCCAGCAAACCAATGAGTATGTGCGAATACTCGGACTGTATATCTGTTTCTTTGAACTCAATGACCAACAAAAAGAGTTTGTCAGAAACATCACTTCTCAACTTCGCACAACTCAGGGCGAGCATTTCATTCAGCACTGGCTCGAATTCCTTCAGGAGACCTTCACCGGAAAGCTCAACCTCGATGACCGGGCAGATAAAAATGCAGCGGCCATTTTCGACCTTTCCATCAAAGACGACCTGAGCCGGTATTATGCGCTCACCAATGAAATACACAGCAAAGGTATTGTACACGAAGAGGTCATTGCCTCCATTCGGGAATTCTACCTCTCGCATGCAGGTTTGAGCGACATCAATGCCTGCGTCAGGAATATCATCCTCGGATACCTAACACGTCTTATGGTGCACCTCAGCACCGCCGACTACCACGACTGGTTTGAGCTGTCCAAGGTGTTTGCCATCTACATGGACATCTTCAACAACGAGGAGTTCAATCAGTCACTGAAGGACTTGTGCCTGTCATATGTGAGGCGCCTGATGACTTCCTACACGGACAAACGAGGCCGCGATTATCAAGACATCAAACGGTTTGTGGCCACCAACTTTGTAGATTTCGGCTTCATGAATGAAAAGCAAATCAAGGAGTTCTTTAAGACGCCAAGGAAGAAAAAGAAAAAAGAAGCCTAATCTCTTCGCGAAATGTTGAATGACACGCTCAAAGGAATCGGAGCCTACTTCCGGGCTGTCTCCATGATCAGTGAGGCCCGCCTCTGGAAATTTTTTCTGGCCCCTGCCCTTATCAGCATAGGATTGTTGGTCGTCATCGTCACGCTGGCTCTCACAGTCAATACCCATCTGGGAGCCTGGCTGGTCAGTTGGTGGACATGGGAATGGGGCAATGGCGTAGTCGAGGAGGTCGGTAAATGGGTGAGTTCAATATTGGTACTTCTCCTCGGCCTCATGCTGTACAAGCACCTGGTCATGATACTATGTGGCCCATTTATGAGCCCGCTTTCCGAACGTCTGGAGCATCACCTCACCGGACATACCCCCAATACCCCGGTGGGCATGGTTGCCAATGTACGCACTTCAATCCGCGGAATCCGCCTGGCAATCCGGCTTTTGGTTCGTGAGCTTCTCCTGACCATTCCCCTCCTCCTGCTCGGTTTTATTCCAGGGCTCAATCTTGTGTCACTGGTCTTGCTGTTCCTCCTTCAGGCCTACTATGCAGGCTACGGAAATCTCGACTTCACCCTTGAGCGGTACTACAATGTCAAAGACAGCATCCGTTTCGTCCATGCCCACCGTGGTGTCGCTCTCGGCAACGGCATTCCGTTTATCGTCTTGCTCCTGACAGGCTTCGGATTCCTGATTGCGCTCCCCCTGGCGGCATCTGCCGGCACCATTGAAGTGCTCGACAAGGTTGAGGCAGACAGCAGAGCTTCTTCCTCCAGGCATTCATGACATACATCATCCTTTACAAACCCTACGGCACCCTTTGCCAGTTCACCCGCGAAATGCCTGATGACCGCACCCTGGCTGACATTCCCGGCCTCCCGCCCGAGGTATACCCGGTTGGCCGACTGGATAAGGACAGCGAGGGGCTGCTGCTGCTGACCGACGACAAAACGCTCAACGCAAGGTTGCTCAACCCGACGGAAGGCCATTGGCGCACCTATCTGGTTCAGGTGGAAGGACAACCCAAAGACGAAGACCTTGAACAACTGCGCTCTGGCATTGAAATCCGCATCAAAAAGAAAACCCTCCGCACTCGCCCCGCTCGCGTACAAATCATCGATCACCCTCCCGCTCTTCCGGAGCGCGATCCACCTGTGCGCTTTCGAAAAACCGTTCCGGATTCATGGCTTGAAATTTCCCTGTGTGAAGGCAAAAATCGGCAAGTGAGGCGGATGTGCGCCGCCGCTGGTTTTCCAGTCTTGCGCCTCGTACGTTCTGCCATTGAAGCGCTGAAAGTGGGCAACCTGAAGCCCGGCGAGTGGACCACTGTTGACGGGTCAAATCTCCGCCGGTTATTGCACCTCAGATAACTCCCTTCATTTTGAGCGACCTCTTGCATCAGCGCGGCTACTTGACCGTTAGACTGAATGAAAGCTTATAAATATGTACCAATTTGGTTAATGTTGCAACATATTGCGACAAACGTGTACCAAATTTTATAAAATTGTCTCGTAAATAAACTACATGGGACAAGAAGCACCATATAAATTATCCAAACTACTCCCAATCAAAATTGCTTATCAACGCAGTTGTTTTTCAAGAAGGCACCTCAGAAAACTCTTTTCATCAGGTCTTTGCTGTGAGGAGATTCTCCATCAGCGCGGCTACTTCTTTAATCGTCGAACGGCCTTTGTCTTTGACATACCAACGGGTCAGTGATTCGATCAGCACCTCCATCGGAGCCTCCTCCTGGCGCAACTTCATGTAAAGCGCCTGAGCTTCTTGGGGTCGCGGCCCCCAGGTAGCCAGCACCTCGTCATGGGCTGCGTCCATAATCACCAGCTTGGGAATCGAGCGGCTGCCGTTGGTCAGAAAGTGATCGAAGACAGCAGGGTGCGCATCACGCATTACCAGCTTCATGTCTATTGAAGCATGCCGCACAGCCGCAGCAGCCAGCACTGGGATGATATTGGCCGCATCTCCGCACCATGCCTCCGTAAAGACCAGCCACTTGTAATGACCCGAAACAACACCGGCATCAAAGCCGCCCTGCTCAACTTCGCGCTTCGAAATCTTGTCGGCCCGCCTCATCCGTTGCAGATTCTGGCGCGTGTAGGCAATATAGGCTTCTGATTGGTTCGGGCCTGTGGTTCGGTTTTCAGCCAGTAGATCCTCAATGAGGTTCACATAGTCCGGATACGATAGCCCGGACGAAAAGCATTTCTGGAGTTCGGTCATGAAAAGAAAATTTTGGAGAATGACAGTTGCCGCGATGGATTGTTCACCGACAAAACATGGCTCTTATGAGCCGCTTCGTCTCTGGGCAAGCAGATACAAAACTGCCATTCGGATAGCGACCCCGTTTTCGACCTGTTGGAGAATGATGGAGTGCTCCGAATCTGCCACATCACCGGAGAGTTCAACCCCTCGGTTTATCGGGCCGGGATGCATGATGGTGATTGGGTGGGGCAACCTGGAGAGCAGGGCTGAATTGACGCCGTAGTACAGTGAATACTCGCGCAGGGATGGAAAGTATCGGATGTTTTGCCGCTCGAGTTGAATCCGCAGGATGTTGGCAGCTTCGCACCACCGGAGTGTATCTTCGAGGTGGTAACTCACCTCTACCCCAAGCGATTCAAGATGCGGCGGAATCAGCGTTGGTGGTCCGCACACCCTGACGCTGGCACCCAATTTGACCAGACAGAAGATATTGCTCAGAGCCACTCGTGAGTGAAGAATGTCGCCGATTATAGCGATGCGCCGACCCTTAAAATCCTCCAGCTTCAGCGCTTCCCGCAACGAATAGGCATCCAGCAGGGCCTGGGTCGGGTGCTCATGGGTGCCGTCGCCGGCGTTGATGATTGATGCATCGATGTGGCGCGCCAAAAAATCAGGGGCCCCTTCGGCCGGATGGCGTATGACAACCATGTCCACTTTCATGGACAGAATGTTATTGACAGTGTCCAGCAGGGTTTCGCCCTTTTTGACAGAGGAGGCAGAGGCAGAAAAATTGACAACGTCTGCCGACAAGCGCTTTTCAGCCAACTCAAAAGAAATGCGGGTGCGGGTGGAGTTTTCAAAAAACAAATTGGCCACGGTCACATCTCTCAGCGATGGCACCTTCTTGATTGGTCTGTTGATGACCTCCTTAAACTGGTCTGCCGTCGAGAAAATCAGCTCTATATCCTGCAGGGTGAGCGGCTGAATTCCAAGCAGATGTGTGGTGGTGAGCTGGCTGGACATGAATTCAGATTTCAGAATCTTCAGCAAAGTGTTTGTACGGAAACAACAGCACCTGGTCCTCCCCGTCCTGCTCCTCCCATTCTACCCTGACATATGCCTCATCGACTGCATCAATGCGAGTCCCCACAAAATCGGCCTGAATGGGCAGATGACGGTTGAACCGCCGGTCAACCAGCGCAAGCAACTCCACGCTCCGTGGGCGGCCATAGTGCTGCAGGGCTGTGAGGGCAGCTTGCACAGTGCGGCCCGTATACAGGACGTCATCAACCAGGACCACGTTAAGATTTTCCACCAAAAACTCCATCTCTGTGACACTCGCTTTGAGGGGTGTTTCCCTCAATCGAAAATCATCCCGGTAAAAGGTAATGTCGAGCTTCCCATACCGGAGTCGCTCAGACCCGCTCAGCACCCGAAGGCGCTTAACCAACCGGTCAGCAAGCAACACTCCCCGTGGCTGAATACCGACGATGCAGGAGTCTTCAAACTGATTGTGCATCTCAATCAATTGATAACAAAGCCGGTCAATGGTCAACCGGAAGTGATCGCTGGTCAGAATGGTCCTTCTGTGACTCATACAGGGTAAAGATAATGAATGGCGCAGAGCTACCGCAATAAAGTCACATTCCCTTTTCTGGTGTACTCCCGACCGCCAACACATCGCACGCGGAGAATGTACCCAAACACATCAGCACTCAACGCCTCCCCTTTCCAGGTGCCGTCCCAGGTGTCATCTTCCGAAAACCCTTCAAACACCAACTCGCCCCACCTATTATACACCGCAAAATAGACCTCTTCAAGAATATTCCCATACACCCGCAGCACGTCATTTTGTCCATCTCCGTTTGGAGAAAACACATTTGGGAAAAAGACGTAAGGCGCTTCACAAGGCGCTTCGAGCACCACCACTGTGATGGTGCGCACTGCCACGCAACCCTCAGGGGTCGTGACAGTCACAGTGTAGGTTGTAGTCTGATCAGGGGTTGCAACCGGATCGGGGATATCCGGAAAATTTAGCGAGAATGAAGGTGTCCAGATGTAGGAAGCCCCCACCCCATCTGTTTGTGCCAGCAACTGGGTGGATTCTCCGACAAAAAGTGTATCCGGACTTGCTGATATCTGAACTGCCTGGGCATTGCCCGCCACCTCGACCTCAACCGAGGTCATTGCCTCACACCCGAATTGGTTTTGCGCACTGACAAAATACTCGGCATCCTGCTCCGCAAGTACAAACAACTCAGATTCGTCCATCGGTCCAATCGCCCCCGGTGCCGGGTCCCACATCCAATCCAACATATCTTGCATCGGCAAAGCCTGAGCTTCAAGAAGAATCGTATCTCCTTGGCAAACAATTACTTCCGGGCCAGCATCAAGCAAAAAACCAGCATTGGTCACCAAAACGCTATCAACAGACACACAGCCATTCCCATGATCCACTTCCACAAAATACATGACTTCCTCTCCCGCCGAAACACTGGCTGAAAACAATGGTCCGTTCCCCTCCGGCACCCCACCGACCGAGCCGATGTACCATGAAAACCCTTCTGAAACAGGACTTTCTGCCATGAGTTCCACGGGCACATCACTGCACACGATCGTATCTTCATCTCCGACAACCGGGAAAGCGGGGCCGAATGTCAGGGCAGCAGTATCGGATGCGGAACATCCCCATTCATTGGTCAGGTCGAGGCCGACATTCTCAGGACCACCGGGGGCAAGCACCAATCCAAAGGGAAGCTGACTGACCACGATGTCTTGTGAGACAGACCAGTTGAGCAACAGGCTGTACCCGGCAGGTGTCACTTGCCCGGTTAGTGCAACCGTATCTCCGATGCACCCTGAAAGGTCGGGTATATTCAATGCAATCGAACCATTGACAGCAAGGGCTGAAGCGACAGATTGGCAGCCGTTGCCATGGTCAACCCTGACATACAACAATCGCTCCTGCCCGGCCGTCAATCCGACTGTATACTGGTTACCCGAGCCAAGTATATCAGAAAAAGCCGGACCGTCAGACCAGATGAAGGATGCGGCAACCGGACTGGTGGCAATGAGCGTCAAACTGGTATCCAAACAGGACAGCAACGTATCGGGTAAATTGACCGGATAAGGGACGCCAACCCTCAGAAAAACCAGTCTCGTAATGGTACAGGTATCAATCTTGGAAACCGTCCCCCCGATGAAAGTCGTATCCAACCGACTGATGGAAACTGAGAATGGATAGACCCCCGGATTCTCCGGAGCCTGAAGAGTCGGATTGGCAACCTGATCATTCGATAACAGTCCCTTGGGTGACCAGTCATATAGATACTGGGGGTTCCCGCCCGGATTCAATTGAACCTGGTCGCCGGCGCAGGCATCAAGGGTATCTGCTTCGGGTAAATCCGTAAACGCATCGATTCTGGCAATCCTCAGGAGAGAGTCCCGGCACCCTCGTTCATTCACAGCAATCAGCTTGAGCAAAATGGTTTCTTCAAAATCTGTAAACAAATACGCGTAGTCGGTTGTGGTATCAGTCGCAATGAGCTCAAAAGGAAAGATATTCAACTCCCAGAGATAGGAAGTGATTCCGACTTGTGAATCCCAGGATGTATTTTTTGCAAACAGCTCTATAGAGTCGGCGCATGAAGGAAGAGGAGGGATAAAGAAATTGGCATTCAGGGTCTGGGGCCAGATCTGCACATTTTGGGTAAAGGTATCGGTACATACCGAACCGGGGTTGATGATGAGCGCAACCTCATAATTTCCGGAATCAGGATAGGTGTAGGTGGGCTCGAAATCAGACGATGCAGCCTGCGTGTTGCCGATTCCCTCAAAATACCACAGCCACGAATCTGCATTCTGGCTTTGGTCCTCGACGGTGAGTTCCAGCCCGCAGGCCGTATCTGGCACAAAGAAGGCCGCTACCGGCTCACCGCAGATTCCGACATTATACTGAAAGTCCCGCCGCGTCACAGACAACAGCTGCCCATCCCGGTATTCATCCATGCAGACTCCGACCACAAACTGACCGATGGTATTGGGCACGGCATCCATCAGACCAGTGAGGGAATCGATTGTCAGGGGGACACCCCCCATGACATTATCAAGCGAGTATGGATCTTTCCAGACCACCGGCTTGGGTATTGTCTGATCGCTTGGATAGGGCCGCGGATCAAAATCTGTAGCTCCGTCAAAAGGAGCACAAAGCCGGTAGACAATCGAATCACCGTCTTCATCAATTGCTGAGTGATCAAAGAGCAGCGGTTTATCGGCACAAATATAGACTGGAGGCCAGTTTGTAAACCGGGGGCTGTTGTTACAGACTGCCATGGCTTCTTCAGTGATGTGAATGCTGTAGGTTGCCCCGGTATCATCAGGGTCAATGATATTGGAGATGGTATAGTTTCGGCAACATCGCTGATAGACTATTGTGTAGCCCCCGGGTGCGGGGGGCAGGGTGATGGTATCCAGATAATAGGTGGTATGAACGCACACATTGGGAGGGACAACCAGGCAGCTGTCGTTGAGGACCGGCGAAAGGGTATCGTCGACCATCCGAAATGGCATATACAGTGAATCTACTAATACATCCTGCTGATAAACACCAACATAAGCTACGCTTGTATCAAAGTAAGGCACCCCATTGTAGCAGTCACGAAAAACCACCAGACGAATTTCGTATTGGTTGTTGCCCAAACAGCGGTAAGTCATCTCACCGCCCACAATATGGGTGGCACGAACCTCCTGCGGACAGAGGCAGCACATCAGAAGTGCAGCAAGCAACGCCTGGACCTTGAAAAGGCGGGCAAGACGTATGAGTTGGACAGACACCATGGAGGCGGGCGTTTAGGTGAAGATAGCCATTCCTGAGCAGGAAGGCAAACACATTCTAACGGTCGTGGTGGATGTCAAAGGCTACGGTGCGCACTGCCCGTGCCAACCGCCCATCCGGAAGCGGTTGTTCGGCGATCATCCTGGCGGCGGCGGGCTGTTCAAACACTTCTTTCATGTTCCGGATACTCCCTGCCGGCACATCGCTGGCAGCAAACAAATCCAGCCACTCCTGCCGCGACCTCTGGTGAAATGCCGGCTCCAGAATGTGCAGCAGTTCTTTGCGGTTCGCCAACCGTCCTTCATTGGTGGCAAAACGCGCATCTTCGGCAAGATGGGTCAGCCCAAGCACTCCGCAGGCAGCGCGAAACTGCACGTCTGTTGCCACGGCCAGTACAAGCGGAGAGCCTTCCCGGCAGGTGAAGATTTCGCCATAAGGGGTAATGTTCGGATGCGCACTGCCCATGCGTCCAGCAATATGTCCGGCCATAAGCCAGTTGCTCGCTTGATTGGACAAGGCCGACAGCGCGGAGGCCAGCAGGGAGGTCTCCACGATGCATCCTCTGCCGCTGTCTTTGCGCTCCAGAAGTGCCAAAAGTATGCCCTCCCGCAGCTGGTGGCTCGCCAGAATGTCTATCATCGGCACCGGCATCTTAACGGGAGGTCCGTCAGCTTCCCCATTCATGTACATATAGCCTCCCTCCGCCTGCAACACGACATCAAAGGCGGGTCTGCCATCATCAGGACCAAATCCGAAGACACGCGCATAAATCAGTCTCGGATTCAGGGCCATCAGCGAGTGGGCATCCATGCCAAGGCGGCGGGCAGAGCCGGGCTGATAATTTGTGATGACAATGTCTGCCTGTCGAACAAGGTCGAGCGTCTCCTCCCGGTCCTGAGATTCACGCAAATTCAGCATCCGCACCTCCTTGCCCTGATTGGTACTCCAGTAATAGGCCGAATCAGGGGCCGACTCCGGTTCTCCCGGCAACTTCCACCGGCGGGTCATGTCCCCTCCGGTGGCAGGATTTTCAACCTTGATGACCCGCGCGCCTAACTCAGCAAAAAACTGGCCGACAGCCGGGCCCGCCAGGGCTGAAGAGAGCTCGAGTACGAGAAGATTCTTGATGTTATCCATTTTTCATGTATTTTTCTGACTCTATCGGCAATGTACTGCAATTTCCCGTCACCACCCACTGGGATGAACCCAGCAGTCTTGCCCATTGCATGACCGACTTCAAGATTGTCTGGAATCCATGAAAACAGCACCATTCTCCTCCTTCAAACACCCCTCCTCCGCACTGCCAGTGCTCGCCTTGCTCGCCCTGGCCTGGGGATTTATGGTATTTGGCCACGACTATATCGGCAGAACCCTCGCTAACTCCTGGGACATCAATGCGCGCCAGGCATTCAATGCGCGGTTTACAGTGATTGGTGGTGTTATGGGCGCAGTATTTCTTGTTGTATGCCTTATAGCAACCCTCAGATCTGGTCGGTTCATCATTCTAAAACTCGCCTATTTCGGACTGACCGCCGTTCTTGCATTGCTCGCATTCAAATACCTGCTGGTTGTCAATTCAGAAATCATGCATTTCCCCCAGTATGCACTGGTGGCAGTGCTGGTCTACGTCTTGCTCGGCAATTTTCCGGAAACACTGTTTTTTACCATCTTTCTCGGCATTCTTGACGAGGCCTATCAATTTTTTGTGCTCGCTCCCGAAAAAACCAGCTATGTCGATTTTAACGACATGTGGCTCAATGCGATAGGTGGAGCTATCGGCCTTCTAATAGCAGGCTCTCTGCTCCCGCGACGTTTGGCACCAAAATCCCGTTATTTATCCCCACGCAGCCCGGTGGTCATCACAATCATCATGACAACACTGGTTGTAGCGCTGCTCTTTTTCACAGGCATTCTCGGATACCAATACACACCCGGTGGTCCGGACAAATACTATCTCATGCGGCAAACGCTGGATACCTTCTGGACAAAAGCCGACTTTCAGGTTACCTACCACATTGTCCGCCCGCTGGAAGGGCTCATCGGTTTGTGCCTTATCTGGGCCGCATATCTGCCTATGGAGCGTCTTTTTGTTGTGGAGAATGCTGAATCAGATACCTACCCATGAAGTTACTGACCGCCGATCAGATTCGAACCCTTGACCGGCTGACAATAGCGCGGGAACCCATCTCTTCAACAGATCTGATGGAACGGGCGGCCAATGCCTTTGTGAGGTGGTTCGTAAATGAGTTTCCTGAAACCGATCGACCCATCCTCATTTTTTGCGGTTCTGGCAATAACGGCGGCGATGGACTGGCTGTAGCGCGCTTGCTTCTGAAAAAAGGCTATCAGCCCCGCGTAATTCTGTGTAAGATCACCGACGGACTCTCTGCTGATTCAGCAGTGAATCTCGAGCGACTGAAATATGCAGAAGGGGCACGTATCTCAGTCCTTCAAGAGGGCGCTGAATTTCCGATTCTTCCAGCGGAAGGCATTCTGGTGGATGCCATCCTCGGTTCTGGTTTATCAAGGCCTGTTGAAGGTTACTGGGCGCAGTTGCTTAAAATATTGAATGAATCGGACGGGACCCGCATTGCCATTGACATTCCCACAGGACTCTTTGCAGACAGGCCGACCCATTCTGTCTCTTTTCATGCAGACCTGACCCTGACTTTCGAACTTCCAAAACGTTCGTTTCTCCACTCGGACAATTCACATCGGGTTGGCCGGCTGGTGACAGTCAGCATCGGATTGGATCAATTCGCGTGGGAGGGCATGCCCTCGTCAGAGTGGCTGGTAGAACACCACGAAGCAGCTCGGATGGTGCGGAAACGAGATTCGTTTGCCCATAAGGGCAACTTCGGACATGCCCTTCTGGTGTGCGGTTCCAGGGGTAAAATCGGTGCAGCCATTTTAGCAGGCCGTGCAGCATTGCGGTCTGGAGCCGGACTGGTCACCATTCACACGCCGGGCTCAGAGCGCCTTTCCATACAGGCCAATCTTCCCGAGGCCATGGTGTCTTGCGATTCTCACGAAGGCTGTTTCTCTTCCCTTCCCGAAAGTACCTTGTCAAACTGGTCTGCAATCGGAATCGGCTGCGGAATGGGTGTTGATCCTGCCAGCGCAAAGGGATTGGCCGCTTTGCTCGAACACATGACAAAGCCCATGATACTTGATGCGGATGCACTCAATATTCTAAGTGCCCATCCTGACCTTCTCTCAAAACTCCCACCCAACAGCATTCTCACACCCCATCCTGGCGAGTACAAACGCCTCTTTCATCCCACGGTAACCGATGGATTTGAAATGTGGGAAGATTTGCGGGAACGGTCTTCCCGCCTCGGGGTGTTCATCATTCTGAAAGGTGCATACACAGCAGTGGCAATGCCTGACGGTCGTTTGTCCATCAATCCGACTGGGAATCCGGGAATGGCTACCGCGGGAAGCGGCGATGTACTAACTGGCATTCTGACCGGCTTGCTCGCTCAGGGATACGATCCGGAAGACACGGCTGTCCTTGGTGTCTATCTACACGGACTGGCCGGAGACGTTGCTGTCAGGCATCATCAAAGCGAACAATCACTCATCGCGGGCGACCTCGCCGACCATCTCGGGGAAGCCTATAAACTCCTGAAAACATGAGCAACCACATTGTTGTCCTGACTGGTGCCGGAATCAGCGCCGAGAGCGGGATTCCAACATTCCGCGATTCCGGTGGGTTATGGGAAGACCATGATATTGAGTCGGTAGCGACCCCGGAGGGCTGGGCCCGTAATCCGGAACGTGTCCTCAAATTTTACAATGCCCGCAGAAGGCAGCTCAAGACTGTGACGCCCAATGCGGCCCACCAGGCGCTGGTGGAGCTGGAATCAAGGTACCGTGTCGATGTGATTACCCAAAATGTAGACGACCTGCACGAGCGGGCAGGGTCAACGAATGTGATGCATTTGCATGGAGAACTTACGAAAGTAAGAAGTGAGCGGTTTCCAGATTTGGTCTACTCCTGTCATG
Source organism: uncultured Saprospiraceae bacterium (assembly GCA_964569025.1). GTDB lineage: Bacteria > Bacteroidota > Bacteroidia > Chitinophagales > Saprospiraceae > CAZMSQ01. Next base: position 17,873 of record CAZMSQ010000030.1, read on the forward strand.
AAGACATCAATATGGGCGACCAGTGCGAAAAAGGGCACCAGCTCAGGCCTCATGTGGTTTGGTTTGGCGAAGATGTCCCCATGCTTGAGCCGGCAGCCCAGCTGACAGAGGTGGCTGATATCATCCTCGTCATCGGCTCTTCCATGCAGGTCTACCCCGCCGCCGGACTTGTCTCATTTGCCCGGGAAGATGCGAGCGTTTTCTATGTCGATCAGTTTCCGACCCTCAACTATGAGCTGCAAAAGTTACGGAACCTCACCATTGTCAATGACCGGGCTACAGTCGGCGTTCCGCAGGTGGTCAGTCAGTTATTGAGCTGACCGCCCCCTGAGGCCCAACTCTATGACCTCCAGATTCTGCACCCTGCCAGCCTCGATTTCGAAACGCAACGCTGTGCGTATGCGATGAAATCCGTGCCGGCCGGCGGCGCCGGGATTCATATGCAATAGGCCGAAGGAAGGAACAGGCATCACCTTGAGAATATGAGAATGACCACACACCAGCAATCCGGGTCTGAACGTTTCCAGCCCTTTCCTGATTCGTGAGGTATACTTGCCTGCTGGACCCACTATATGTGTCATCCACACCTTGAGCCCATCGATTTCAAATCTCTGATCTTCAGGATATTGAAGCCTTGTTTCGTGAGCGTCAATGTTTCCGTAAACAGCTCTGACTACCCATTTTTCGAGAAAGGGTTCCAGCACCGAACCTGGTCCGATATCTCCGGCATGCCAAACCTCATGGCAATCTGCAAAAAGGTCTGGCAGCTGAGCGTCTGCATATCCATGAGTATCAGAGAACAGGCCAATTTTTACCATGCTGTAAGGTGCCGTGTAGATGATTGTCCGGTGTCTGTCCGGAAGTGAAATGTACGGAAACATGTTGAAAAATCGTAATTTCCCCCCATGGAGATCAGCCACGACCACATCAGGGAAATCACTGCCCAACTTGACCTTCCTCCCCGGAGCGTTCGCAACACGTTGCAGCTACTTAGCGAAGGGGCGACCTTGCCATTCATTGCCCGATACCGCAAGGAAATGACCGGATCTCTCAACGAGTTGCAGATCGACTCTATCCGGAAAATGTATGACGGTCTCATCGAATTCGAACGTCGGAGGGAGTACATTCTCAACACACTGGCAGAACAGGCTGTGCTGACCGATGAGCTGGCGAATCGCATCAGTGGGGCGCGGAGTCTGACTGAGCTCGAGGACTTGTATCTCCCATACAGGCAGAAGCGTAAAACCCGAGCAGCCAAAGCGAGGGAAAAAGGGCTGGAGCCATTGGCGATGATGCTCCTTAGTCAGAGACCAGGCGGGCTCGATGTCATGTCAGCACCATATCTCAATGATGAAGTCAAAACGCTTGACGAAGCCTTGCAGGGGGCTCGCGACATCATTGCGGAATGGATCAGTGAACAGCGGGAATCGCGGGAGTTGTTGCGCAAGCACTATCGCAGGCAAGCACAAGTTTGCAGCCGGGTGATTCGGGGAAAAGACAAGGAGGGGATTAAATTCAAGGATTATTTTGATTTCAGCGAGCCGTTGAGTTCAATTCCATCTCACCGCCTATTAGCTGTACTCAGAGGCGAAGCAGAGGGAATGCTCAAAGTTGGGGTATTGCCAGCAGACGAGGAGGCTGTGAAAAACGAACTGAAGAAGACAGTGCTCACAGCCCGAACTGAAGCCTCCGCCCAGGTCGAACTGGCAGTTGAGGATGGTTACCGGAGGTTGCTATGCCCGGCCATTGAAACTGAGTTTCGGGTTCGGGCCCGGGTACATGCAGAGGATGAAGCCATTCAGGTCTTTCAGAACAACCTCCGCCAGCTGTTGCTGGCCCCACCACTGGGTTCAAAGCGCGTACTGGCCATTGATCCCGGTTTTCGCACAGGATGCAAGGTGGTATGCCTTGATGAATCGGGAAACCTCCTTGAGTACACAACCATTTTTCCCCTTCCTCCGGCCAGAGAACACCAGCGGTCACTGGACGTTATCGAATCCCTGATGAATACCCACCGTATAGAAGCAATCGCTGTTGGTAGCGGGACTGCTGGCAAAGAGACAATGCAGTTTTTGCGCAATGCAGGATTGTCTGGCTCACCTGAAATCTTTATGGTCAACGAAAACGGAGCCTCCATCTATTCGGCATCTGACCTGGCCCGTGAGGAATTTCCAAATCTCGACCTCACCGTCCGCGGAGCCATTTCAATTGGCCGCAGGCTGATTGATCCATTGGCAGAACTGGTGAAAATTGACGCCAAGTCGATTGGGGTCGGCCAATATCAACACGATGTCAATCAGGTCAAGCTCCGCGAAAGCTTGAAACAAGCCGTTGAGAGCTGCGTGAACACAGTAGGCGTCCAGTTGAATACCGCAAGCCGCCATGTGCTGTCCTATGTATCAGGTCTGGGCCCCACATTGGCAACAAACATCGTTGAATACCGAATGGCCCATGGGGGCTTTTCAAACCGACAACAACTGAAGCAGGTGCCGCGTCTCGGCGAAAAAGCGTTTGAGCTGTGCGCCGGATTTCTGCGCATTCGACAAGGGAATCACCCACTTGACAACACGGGTGTCCATCCCGAACGGTACGCCGTTGTTGAAAAAATGGCAGCAGATCAGGGTGTCGCACTGAAAGATCTGATTCAGAATGCGGCTTTGCTCAAAAAAATAAACCTCAACCACTACACCACAGAAGAACTGGGTCTTCCAACCCTACAGGATATACTCAGGGAACTCGCCAGACCCGGGCTTGATCCGAGGGGAACAGCCCGGTCATTTCAATTTGCCGAAGGGGTGAATACCATCGAAGATCTCCGGCCAGGCATGTGGTTACCCGGTATCGTCACCAATATCACCAATTTCGGTGCTTTTGTGGATATTGGCCTCAAAAATGACGGGTTGGTGCATGTTTCTGAATTGCGCGACGCTTATACATCAAACCCGGCAGACGTGGTGACGCTCCACCAAGAGGTACAGGTCAGAGTCAAAGAAATAGATATGGAACGGGGTCGCATCCAATTGTCAATGAAAGGAGAAAAAAACCAGGAAAAGTCCCGGAAGACCCATTCCTCCCAATCAACAGCGTAACATATGGACTACACACTCATTGATTCCGAAGAAGCCCTTACACAATTCACTACCAATCATCGCGACGTCGATTGGCTGGCTATCGATACAGAATTTATCGGCGAAAATCGGTACCAAACACTCCTTTGTCTGATTCAGGTTGGAAGTACTCACGGCTCATTTCTGATTGACACGCTGAAAGTTGGTGACATCAGTTCTTTCCTCCAGTTGGTCAGCGATGAGCGCATCACCAAAATAACCCATGCCGGCGAAAATGACTATCGGTTGTTTTACGAGCTTTATGGCACCCTCCCACGCTCCATATTCGACACCCAACTCGCTGCCGGGTTCATTCAGCCTGATTATCCGGTTTCCTTCCAGAAACTGCTCGACAAAGAGCTCAAAGTAAAATTGGGAAAAGATCAGGCCATTTCTCAATGGGACCGAAGGCCATTGTCTAACAAGCAAATTCAATATGCGCTCGATGACATCCGGTACCTGAAAAAACTCTCTGAGCGTCAGATCAAAAAGTTGGAGCGCAGCGGTCGTCTTGAGTGGGCACATGACGAGTTTGCGAAATGGGAACTGGAATCGCACTACAAGGATGACGAGCACAGGGAGTTTTTTCGCAACAAAATGCTGGGCAGGATGAACTCTGAAAGTCTGGTGATGCTGATGCGGCTTTACACCTGGCGTGACCGTGAAGCAAAGCGCCGTGATCTGCCCAGAGAAAAAGTGCTGGCAGAAAGAATCATCACGGATGTAGCCATCCTGATTCCTTCCGGCATCCAAACTCTCTTCCACAACCGCCGGCTTCCAGAAAAGACCATCTCGAGGCATAAAGACCTATTTGAACGATTGTACGCTCAGCCTGCCACTGAGGAAGAGGAGGCAGTCATCCGGCGGATTCCCAAAGTTGCCCGGACGGACAAGGAGCAAGATATGGCAGCCGATTTGCTGTTTTGGCTGATCCGCCACAAATGCAATCAACTTAACATTGCCCCTGGTTTGTTGCTCCGTGGATCTTCTCTGAAAAAGCTAAAAACCCAACCGAGCTATCAGGCAAGTGAGTTGCTTAGCGGGTGGCGCAAGGAAGTCCTCGGGCAGACCCTGTCAAGCTGGCTCGAAAACAGCTACCGAATTGAAGTGAATCAACACCCTGACGGATTCGGAATTCAAATTCGTACACCCTGACCTCCTGGTAATGTCAGTACTCCAATGATGAATGTCACCTTCATGATCATGAACTTTATGGCCATTCTTCATAATTTTAATCCTTGGTTCTGACAGTTATCACTCACAAGATTGGCATTCAATCACACCACAAAAAACTTGTTAGTCATTCCTGATGCGCATGAGATACAATTGGCTCCCCAATGCTCATGAATATCAATAGGAGTGCGCCTTCCATTCACTCTTTACCAAATACACAGATTATGGCACTTCAGATTAAATCCTTCGAAGAATACCAAGCGGCATACCAGCGAAGTATCGACGATCCGGAAGGATTCTGGGCTAACGAAGCGCGAAGTTTTGTGTGGCGAAAGCCATGGGACAAGGTATTGGAATGGGATTTCCGGACTCCGGATGTGAAGTGGTTTCAAGGTGGGAAATTGAATATTACCGAAAATGCCCTTGACAGGCATCTTGAATCTCGCGGTGAGCAGGTGGCTTTGATTTGGGAACCCAATGATCCGGCAGATGAAGTCCGGACTTTCACTTACCGGGAGCTGCATGCCGAAGTCTGTCGGCTGGCCAATGCTCTGAAGGCAAATGGCATCGGAAAAGGTGATCGGGTGTGCCTGTATATGCCGATGGTCCCTGAGCTGGCATTTGCCACGCTGGCCTGCGCGCGAATTGGCGCAGTGCACTCAGTGGTCTTTGCAGGCTTCTCAGCTCAGGCCCTCGCAGACCGAATCAACGATGCGGAAGCAAAAATGGTCCTGACCTCTGATGGGAACCACCGGGGTGCCAAGGCCATCCCTGTCAAATCAGTCGTAGATAATGCCCTCAATATGGGCTGCCCCTCTGTAGAGACCGTTTTGGTGTACCGACGAACCGGAGAAGAGGTAGCATGGCACGAAGGGCGCGACCGCTGGTGGCATGAAGCACTGGAAGGACAGAGTGACCAATGTGAAGCAGAAGAAATGGATGCTGAAGACATGCTCTTCATTCTGTACACATCTGGGTCGACCGGAAAACCCAAAGGAGTGGTCCACACATGTGCTGGATATATGGTCTACACGACATTCTCCTTTTTAAACGTCTTTCAGTATGAGCCCGGCGATGTCTACTGGTGCACTGCCGATATAGGCTGGATTACCGGCCATTCCTATATAGTCTATGGGCCATTGCTCGCAGGAGCCACCACCATGATGTTTGAGGGAGTGCCGACATGGCCGGATGGCGGGCGTTTCTGGCAGATTTGTGAGAAGCATAAGGTGAACCAGTTTTATACCGCCCCGACTGCAATCAGGGCTTTGATGGCTTTAGGGAATGAGTGGGTTGAGCCATACAGCCTTGAGAGCATCAAGGTGCTGGGCTCAGTCGGAGAACCGATAAACGAGGAGGCGTGGGACTGGTATAATGAAGTGGTGGGAAAGAAGCGGGCCCCTATCGTCGATACCTGGTGGCAAACTGAGACCGGAGGCATTATGATTTCACCACTGGCAGGAATTACCCCTCTCAAAGCCACTTATGCGACCCTGCCTCTGCCTGGAGTCCAACTTGAGCTTGTTGATCATGAAGGGAAGGTGATAGAGGAGAATAATGTTGAAGGCCTTCTGTGCATCAAGTTTCCGTGGCCCGCAATCCTGCGCACCACCTTCGGTGACCACGAGCGTTGCCGGGAGACGTACTTCAGCAGCTTTCAGGACCGGTATTTTACCGGAGACGGGGCAAGACGGGATGAAAACGGCTTTTACCGGATTATCGGACGAGTCGATGATGTCATCAACGTCTCCGGGCATCGCATGGGAACTGCTGAGGTAGAAGATGCCATCAATCAGCACCCGGGAGTTATTGAATCAGCTGTGGTTGGTTACCCGCATGACATCAAGGGCCAGGGTATTTACGCCTATGTGATTCCGACAAAGGCAGTGGCCGATGAGGAGACATTCAGAAAGGAAATTTTGGCTGTGGTCACCCGGGAAATCGGCCCGATTGCAAAGCCTGACAAAATTCAGGTTGTGACCGGTCTGCCAAAAACGCGATCCGGAAAAATCATGCGCCGGATTTTGCGAAAAATAGCATCCGGAGATACCTCAAACCTCGGCGACACGTCTACCTTGCTGAACCCTGAAATTGTCGACGAAATCAAGCAGGGAGCGGGATTGTAAGTGTTTGTATTCACCTCAAAAAATGTTTCCGCATGGCATCATACACCGAACTGTACAGTCGCTCATTACACAATCCGGAAGAATTTTGGAAAGAGCAGGCTCACCGAATCAACTGGTTCGAGTTCCCACATCACATGCTCAGTCAGGATGAGAATGGATTTTCGCGATGGTATGCAGGAGGGCGGCTGAACACGTCTTATCTGGCGCTCGATTATCATGTGGCCAACGGGCGGGCAGATCAGGATGCCCTGATTTATGATTCGCCGGTGACCGGCACGAAAAGCCGGCTGACCTATCGGGAATTGCTTCAGGAAGTCGAGTTGGTGGCGGGAATGCTGAAGCGTCTTGGCGTAGGAAAGGGCGATAGGGTTGTCATTTATATGCCCATGATTCCGCAGACAGTCTTTGCCATGCTGGCCTGTGCGCGGCTTGGGGCCATTCATTCGGTGGTTTTTGGCGGTTTCTCGGCTCACGAACTGGCTGTGCGAATTGATGATGCGAAGCCACGGGTCCTGCTGGCTGCCAGCGGTGGCAAAGAAGTGAATACAATCATACCTTATGAGCCAATGATCAACGCTGCCCTTGAGGAGGCTGAGTACCAGCCGGAATCATGCGTGGTGTTTCAAAGGGATTTTGTCAGGTACCAGCTTCGCCCATCGCGTGATTTGGATTGGGAAAAGCTCCGCGCGGAATCTGAGCCCGCTACATGGGTGGCCCTTGATGCTACTGACCCTCTCTATATTCTCTATACTTCCGGGACCACAGGCAAACCGAAGGGAGTCATGCGTGATAACGGCGGACATGCCGTAGCGCTTCATCTCAGCATGGAGCTCATCTATGGCATCAAGCCTGGTGAAGTTTTCTGGGCAGCCTCAGATGTTGGGTGGGTGGTCGGCCACTCCTACATTGTCTACGGCCCCCTCCTTTATGGAGCCACTACCGTTCTCTTTGAAGGCAAGCCGGTGAAAACCCCGGATGCTGGCACCTTTTGGCGTGTTATTGAAGAATATGGTGTCAGTGTGTTGTTTACCGCACCAACTGCCTTTCGGGCCATCCGCCGAGAGGATCCAAAAGCCACCCTGCTCGATCAATACGATCTTTCTTGCCTGCGCTATTTATTTTTGGCTGGCGAGCGGACAGATGTCGCCACTTATGAATGGGCGACGGAGCACCTGCATGTGCCGGTTATTGACCACTGGTGGCAAACAGAAAGTGGCTGGCCTATGCTCGCAAATATGGCCGGTGTTGAGCTTAAACCCATTAAACCCGGCTCTGCAAGCCTGCCCGTTGTCGGGTACGACATCCGCATTCTGGATTCTTCCGGACAAGAGGTTGCCCATGATACCGAAGGCACCGTGGTCGTCAAATTGCCACTACCCCCCGGAAATCTGCCTTGGCTGTGGAATGATGAACAACGCTTCGTCAGTTCCTACCTCGATCCGTTCCCTGGATACTTCTTCAGTGGGGATGGCGGCTATAAGGATGCCGACGGATATGTATTTATCACCGGTCGAATCGATGACATCATCAATGTGGCAGGGCACCGGCTCTCAACCTCTTCGATGGAGGAGGTGCTTGCACAGCATCCCGATGTGGCGGAGTGTGCCGTCATTGCAGTGGAGGACCAGCTCAAAGGCCATATTCCGGTTGGATTCGTTGTGCTGAAAGCCGGCGCAGACCATGAGGAATCAGATTTGGAGAAAGAGCTCATTGGAATGGTACGTCAGAAAATAGGTCCGGTGGCTGCATTTAAGCGAGCTGTTATTGCGAAACGGCTGCCGAAGACACGCTCCGGAAAAATCCTGCGAAAAATCATGCGTGCCATTGCAGACAAACGCCCGTACAGCCCGCCGTCGACCATTGAAGATCCTGCCGTGCTGGATGAACTTAAGACACTGATGCACAGCCATAAAATCGGTCAGGCCTGAAGATGCTCAATTTTCTCTTTCAAGACCTTCAGGCACATGTCAATGGTTGACTGGTGGGTTCTGAAGCTCAAGACAGCGAGGCGCAGCCAGAATGTGCCATCGATGGTCGTTGAAGATAGAAAGACCCGACCATCTTTCCTGACTTCTTCTACTAAGCGGGCGTTGAATGCATTGGCATCGGCGGCAGAAGGTGGCACAAAGCGATAAATCATCACTGAAAGCTGGGGCTCCGGCCCGGTTTCAAATCCAAGCTCCCTGATTTTCTCATAAAAATAGCGACACAGAAGGAGTTTTTCCTGTAAAGCCGCTCGGAATGGGGCAAGGCCATAGAGTTTGAGGGGAAGCCACAAACGGAGACCCCGAAAATGCTTGGTCAATTCCGGAGAAAGGTCTGCCGGAGAGGGCTCGGAGGCTTCGTCGATGACATCTTGCAGGTATCCCGCCTGATAGAAATGTGAGCGGTGCAGTGCCTCAACATCCTTCACGAGGACAGCCCCCAGTCCGTAGGGCAGAAAAAGCCCCTTGTGAGGATCAATGGCCACGGAATCAGACCGCTCGATGCCACAAAACAGAGAGTCCATTTCCTGGAGAAGGATAAAAAATCCACCATAGGCAGCATCGACATGAAACCACATATCATGCCTCCCTGCCACGTCGGCCAGCTTGTCAAGCGGGTCCATCGCTCCGGTATCGGTGGTTCCCGCTGAACCGACCAGCAAGAACGGAGACAGTCCGGCCTCCAAATCTGCCGCTACTTGTTTTTCCAGAGCCCCGGCGTCCATCCTGAACTGATTGTCCATCGGCACATATCTGACGACAGCGGTTCCCAGCCCCGCAATCCGCAGGGCCTTCTGCACGCAATGGTGAACTTGCTTTGTCAGGTAGATGACAGCCTGAGGTACTTTGTCTCCAACAATGCCGTGGCGGTCTCGTGCTGTGGTGATGGCGATGAGATTCGCGATTGAGCCGCCAGAGGTCAGGTTGCCAAGTGCTGAGGAAGGGTAGCCAATTAGGCTGCACATCCACCGTATCAGAAAGTTTTCAAGGCGCACCGTCCCAGGACTGGCATAGTAAATCCCTGCATATCTGTTACTGACAGCCGCCAGCAAGTCTCCCAAACCCGCCGGGAAAACACCTCCCCCGGGTATATAGGCCAGATGGCCTCCGGAAGCGGGATTGAGACCAGTTGTATTGACCTGTTTGTCAAATTCGTTGAGCACATCTTCAATCGGTACCGGATGATCAGAAATGGAGAACGGCTCAGGCTCAGGGCCATCTTCTGGCTCAACGAATGCCGGTCCCTTCTCAAGGGAGTCAATAAATTGGCTGGAGTAGGCATAGACCTCCTTCATCCAGTGATCACGAAGAGAGGATTCAGGTTCAAGAATTCGGGCCTGCGACTCGAGCAGGGCCAGTTGGCGGATGAGAGATTCGGAGGGCTTCATGAGCCCAAAGATAGAATATCACATCAGAACAACCCTGCAAATCCGCGGAGTAATTGATGGAGAAACCTGTCATTCTCAATGATAATTTCTGCCTCACCTCTCAAGGCGAAATCGTAGGGTATCTGGTAACCCGTGGTGGTGGTCAGCTCTTCATCCAGAAGTACGTCGACGGTCAACTGCCGTTCGGGATCGCCAGAATAGTAGGGACGGTCCTGGACTTTGCCCCGAAGGAACCCAAACTCGGTGACGGGATAGCCCTCCACCTGGATAAAGACAGACTGCCCGGGCATCACTTTTCCTGCCCGGCTTCCCTCCAGATACAAAAGAGCTGTAAAACGATCACCGGGCTGACCAAAAGGGTGGATGCCGAGCACATCCTGAAAATTATTGCGGTATAACTTCCCGGGCACAAGGGCCGATTTCATATTGACTCTTCCAGCTATTGGCGAGGAAAAAATGTGTTCATTTTCCCAGGTCTGGATGGCGTCGAGCAAATCCCGCAATTCACGGCGCAAATCAAGTAAACCCTGATAATTCCGATCTACGGCCTGCTGCCGGATTGCCACTTTCCATCTTTCCAGTCGCTCTAGTTCCCGACGTTCGCGCTGCACATCCAGCTCAATATCTCTGACCTCGCCCTCAGTGCTTTTCATGGCCTTGAGCCGGAGCGCATAGGCCTCATACGTAAGCTCTTTACGACGAATCAGCGTTTGTCCTTCGCGCACCGAATTCCTCTGCTGTTCCAGCACGCGCTGCTCCCTGCGGAGTTTATCCTCAAAGGTCCGGATAGATGATTTGACCAGCGTCATTTGTGCATCGAGGCTTGTGGCGGCGTCTGTGTTTGATCCGGCATT
>CAZMSQ010000031.1:0-20268 GCA_964569025.1 uncultured Saprospiraceae bacterium
TTCTCAATGCTGACATTTCCATTACCCAAACTTACGGATTTCTTTTTAACCATTCTCCCCTCTTCACTACCAAGCTCCATCGGGGCGACATCTTCTTAGAATCAGCAGGTATCCACCGATTGAGCTGCAGCGCAGCGACATCTTTCCTCCCTCCCCTCGTACCATCCCCATTGAAACCCAAACCACCTGACAAACAAATTTATGCCTGCACGTCTCAATCTTGATGCTTTAGATGTCGCTACGATGTAGCTTATTGCTTTGCGCACAACCTTGCTAAGAAGATATCGCCCCGATGGGGCTGTAATCCGCATACCGCAGCTCAGGATTATCTTTCACACCAACCCCGCAGGCTATAATCACAAACCCGGATGATGCATCCCCCAAATACAATAGGTATGTTCTCCCAACTCTTCACTCTTTTCATCTACCCATCTTTTCAACTCCCAACTTTTCACTTTTCACTATCCTCTTTTCACTTTATTTGGTGTGAGGATGACTACAAACACAGGAAAGGCCAGAAAAAGAGGCAGCCAGTAGAGGTAGCTAAAGGGCACATGAAACAAGCCATAAAATACAGTCAAGTAGAATTTTAGCCCCACCAGCATGGTCAGACGCCATTGCAGGCGGCGGCGCCAGAGGCGGGTGCAGACAAACAAGAGAGCCGCAGCCAGCAGGCTGGCCAACATGTGGACCTTGCGGTTCAGGGACAGCCGATCTTCAACATCACCTCTGGCAAAGTCATAGAAATACAGCGCAAAGCTGAACCCCTGATTCAAATGGTGGGGCTTTTCTCCGGGCGACTGAAAAGATTGCGTGTGCCACTGCCCAACGGCTGTTGTATGGTAATAGTCGAGGCCGTTTTTCAGGATGGACCAGTCACGACTCAGGAATGGGAGAACGTATAGCAGCCCAACCCCTACCGCTACAATCAGACCGGTTCGGATGGTTTTCCACCAGCCTTCTTCGAGCAGCATCACCATAAACAGAACGGGCAGCCAGAAGGTGAATGCGTAGCGGGACAACAGGCAGCCTACGATGGCAAGCGCAAGCAGCCATAACCGTTTCTGCAGCAAAGCGAGAGCCAGCAGCAAATAGAGGGCCACTGGCATCAGCTCGACCGCCATCCCGAATACCTGGCCGCGCACACCCTCAGCCATCAGCCAGACTGCCACGAAAGGCGCGCCGGCAAAAGCAGTCAGTGAAATCCATCCGGCACCGACGCGGGCAGCATGCCATACCCACACAGCCACAGCGAATGCAAACAGCCCAAACGCCACCCAACGGTAGTCAAACCCAAATACCTCCGCAGGCACATAAGGCAGCCACATCATCGGAAAATAGGTCGGCAAGACGGTCCAGCCAGGAAACTCCATCGGTACATAAACCGGCTCACCGGCCAGCAGACGAGTTACATACAATTGGATTGATGGCACAATATCAGACCAGTAGGGATCGATGGGGATTTCCTCAAATCTGCCTTGCAAAGAACGACCTGCAAGCACCATTCCCCCTAGAAAGACCACCCAAGGTAACCACCGCTGCCAAGCCTCCACTCGGGTGACATCTGTCCGGACATTCTCCGCACCCCTTTCTCGCAGCAGCCACCACAGAGAAAGGCCGCAAAACAGAAGGCCCGAAATAAACCACATGATAGGCCGAACTTGATTATTCAGAGGGACATCCCACACCTGCAAACTGAACTCCGCCAGCCAGAGCATGAGAAGAAGAATAATCAAAAAAGTACGAGACATCATTCGGGCGATTTGTCAGCACAATTGCCTTTCGGGCCAATGGAATTTCACTCACTTGCAGGTCCATTCAAGGAACGGTCATACCAGCGGTCCGGACGGACAGGGATGTAGGTCTTTTGTATATAAAAAATCAGCAACCCGATCACTAAGCCGATGGCAGCGCCCATGACTACATCCTTTAGAAAATGCTGGACCAGGTAAATGCGCGACAGCCCCACCAAAACAGCGAGGAGCAAGAAAAATAAGTCGGTAACCCAGCCCCGGCGAAAACACAACGCCAGCACCGTGTACAAGGCAAATGCAGACATGGTGTGACCCGACGGAAAACTGGTCATACCCGAATACAATTCAATTCCGTCAACCAACACTATCCGGTCGGCCCAGTCAGGATTGCCAAGGAAAGCCCCCGGGCGCGGATGCGCAAACAGGCTTTTTGTCAGGGCTGAGACCAGGGTGACGACCAACCCAACTGTGGGCAGCAAAAGCACATAGCGGAAGCGAACAAAGGCCAGCACTGCAACAAACAGCACATAAGCAAGCTCCTCACCCATGCGCGTCAGATACGTAAATATGAGATCGCCGGCGGTGGTGCGGTAGCCGCTGAAAAAAAAGAGCTCTTCTCCCTGACCAATGAGCGCGAGCATCACTGCGCCAAATACAAGGGCTGCCAGAAACCCTCCGAAATACACCCGGTGGCTCAGAATCAGCGACTTCATGGCGCTGGTGCATCAACAGTCCCGCCGGACTGCGTTTGTGAACCGGATTGCTTGTGCGCAGAGAGCCTGCTCAGAAGGTAGAAGATTCTGCTAAAATCCAGAAGTTTGGTGTCATTCATGGCTTTGGTGGTGAGAAAGAGGCCAATTGGAAACAAAATCATAAGTGGAAGCCAGGCACCAAACACAGGATGGAGCACCTCCTCTTCAGCCATGTTTTTGAATCCAATGTTCATGATTACGAAGATGGTAAAAAAAACAATGGCAATCAGAATAGGATACCCAAAGCCCCCCTTTCGCACAATGGCACCAAGCGGCGCGCCGATAAAGAGGAAAATGACGCACACCAACGGCATGGTAAATTTGAGATGAAATTCGAAAATTGATTTGACCCGCCTTTCAAATATTGTATTTGTTTGGGAAAGCGTTGCCTGAGCCGTCCCCACCAGTGAGCGTGTGGCCGATTTGGCCCGGGTAAACATCTGCTCCCGCTGAGCACCGTCAAACCACTCAATGAACGAACGAACCGTATCGGCTTTTGCATTCTCCAAACCTCCCCCTGCCGGAGCCGCCAAACTATCTGACAGGAAGGTCTGCCCCCCCTCGTCGTTTGATTGTCTCCCAATCTGCTCCTGAATTTCGGTGGCACTGTCACCTTCCGGCCTGACTGTATCGGCACCTGGTTCAGAGGCCGTTGGGGAAGGCGCCTTGTCACCTTGGATTGTGAGAGGCTCGCTGACAAATTGTTCCGCAAAAGTACTGTCCCGTAAGAGTCGATTCAGGGGATGAAAAAACCGGGCGGTGGTTTTTTCAAACTGCTCTTGCTTGCTGTCCAATTCCACTTGAAGGGTGTCAATGGCATCCAGCAGCTGAGCCGAGGTCATCATTGAGTAGTGTGACTGAAAGCGCTCTTCGTCAATCTCGCGGATGTCAAATTCACTGAGGTCAAAAACCCGCTCCCACTCCCTGAAGCGCGTGCGCACAAAGGGCAGCGGCTGGGCCTGACCCGTACGCGTAACCCTTCGCTCGGTGGTCATTTCCTCGTACTGCTCCCCATCCGTCAGGTGAAGAAAAAAAAACTGCCCGTCCTCACTCGTATACATCTCCCCTTCCCTGGCCAACACCTGAGAAACCTGCCCGCGGCTGTTTTTACGCTGGTCGTAAATCATCACCTCCCGGATCGTTCGATTGTCAGGCTCCTTTTCTCCGATGTGAATGACAAGCTCCGAAAAATCTTCATTAAACACACCCTCCTCCAGACTGAGCGTCGGCTTTTGGTTTTTTACCTCACTGAGCCGCTTGCGAAACTTCAGATTCGATAATGGCATCAGATTGTTTCCCGTGAAATAGGAAAAGATACTGATTAATATGGTGACCATCAAGAGCGGTCTCATGACCCGCAGCAGGGGTATCCCAGCAGATTTTAGGCTTGTCAGCTCAAAACGCTCCGCCAGATTCCCCATTACCATGACCGAAGAAATCAGCACTGCAATCGGTAAAGCCATGGGAATCAGAGAGATCGAAAGGTAAAAGACCATCTCAAGGATAAACAACAAGCCAGCCCCCTTCCCGATGATGTCATCGATGTAATTCCACAGCATCTGTACCACCAAGACGAAAATGGCAATAAAGAAGGTCACCGCAAAAGGAGGCAAAAACCCCCTGACCAGCATGATGTCTATCTTCCGGATCAAATTTCCCGCGTTCTGTTCATCTGCACCAAAGGTCTGATTTTTTCAGCAGTTAGCGCAATCTCCCCACGACTGCAACAGGTCATGCAGAAGATACCTCATGAACGCATTTCAGCCTCTGTTTATGCTTTCCCCTTCGGCAGATATTTCCTGCCGCGCTCAGGCAGGTTCATATCCCGTAAATCGCTTGCAGAAAACGCCCCCTCCAAACTGATAAAAATGGTTTCCTCACCAGTTTGCACCATGAGAAAAGCCTCTGAGATGAGATCTTCAGAAGCAAGCGCCCACACCTCCACCGTTGTGCCGTCTTCACGCATCTGAAGAACCGGTTGGAATGCCTCTTTATTCAGTTGCTCCAACAGTTCTTTGGCATTCTTGAGGATATGCCCGGGAGCTTTTTCAAAGGTCACGACCTGAACTTTTGAAATTTTCTCCAAAAATTTTTTCCCTTCATCATCCTCCACAACACCCATCATGGCCTGCAGCATTGGCCCTTCCAATGTCAGGCTAATTTGGGCATCAAACTGGCGCACGTGCTCTAAAAATGGATGAATGGAAGAACGCTGCGCAAAAAGAGAAAGGTGGAAAAAGATGAGAATGAAACAAAACAGCAACCGATTCATAAAAGATGGTTTTGATGGAAATGAATTTGATGATTTGCAATCAGTCACCCGCTGAACGGGTGGCGTTTTTGAGAGATTTGAGATGGCTCATGCCTTGAATGTCAAGACTTTCAGAAAGCGCCCCGATTCGGGCCAGATCAATAAGGCCTGTAAAGCTCATAAATACAAAATTCTCTGCATTAGCTACCAGCATCAGGAGCTCTGAAATCTTGTCGCCATCCTGTTTCACCAGGAAACGCACATAATCGGTCTTTCCCTCCCTCACAATGAGGAGGGGCTCATAAGCTTTGGTATTGATGGTTTGAACCACCTCATGATACCGGTCCATGGGATTCACCTCGGTCGTGAGAATGCGTAGTCCGGTCAAATCAGAAATGATTTGTTGCACGTCTTTATCGACTGTTCCAGTATCAAGAGATGCCACCATCCTGAACATCATTGGGCTGATGTACACCGCGGTAAAGCGATCATCTTCGAGGTACCCATTAAAATACCGGCTGATGGCATCATCCTGAGTAAACCCGGGCAGGGTCGAAATGGTGGTGAGGAGAATGATGAAGAATGAGCGTGTCATGTGATGAGGATTGTATGAATTCAATGAATTTGGAGAAATGCCCTTTGTAGATGATTATTGTTGTGGAGAATGAAGAATGGATGTGGCTTGCCTGATGCGTTTCACTTCTGAAGCTGCCCGCTTCCGTTCTTTGTGAAGGGTGCCGGAAACGAGATACAAGGCCTGTTCGACCACGGCATATGCTTGTTCTGGGCTTGTCACAACAGCTGATGCTGTAAGCTGCTGAGCTGGTGCTTGTGATGATGGTCGGAAGACTTGACTGATCACGAACATCACCACTGCTGCTGCGACTCCGCGAATCATCCAATATCGAAGTGTATTCGGAAGTACTTTGGCCCGGGAAGTCGGCATCTTCGATGGAGCAGACGCAGCAAGTGATGTATCCTCCTCAACCTCATGAAGGACTGAGATCAAGTGCGCTGTAAAATCAGCCCGGGGCTGCGACTGAACGTCTCTGGCAAAAAACTGAACCATCGGACGCATCTCCTCGATATCCGGTGGCAATCCCTTGTGCGATGCGAATGCCTCTTTGAGGACAGCCTCTTCCTGCCGGGTGCTTTCGCCATTCATGTATCTTTTCAGGATGGTGCGGAGGAACTCGTGGTTATGTTCCATAATGGTGCGTTTTGAGTAATGAATCCCGGATGGCTTTTCGCCCCCGGTGGATGAGGGTTTTCACTTGTGTCAGCGTTTCTCCGGTCATATTTGCAATTTCCTGATAGCTCATCCCCTCCACTTCTCTGAGGTGAATGGCCACATGCTGCTTTTCCGGGAGGCTTTGCAAGCAAATCCGAATCAGCTCCATGTCTTCATTGAGCTCTGCCTGCCGATGGGGCTCTGGTCCTGAATCAGCCCAATCCGGATCAGCAGGCAGTTCGGAGAGCTTGCGATGGCGGGATTTTAGCAAGTCGAGACACAAATTTCGGGTGATGGTCATACACCAAGCCTCAATGTTTTCGATTTCATGAAGCTGGCCCCGACGATTCCAAAGCCGGATGCACACTTCCTGAATGACATCCTCAGCCTGATCCCGATGCCCGGTCATTTGCAAGGCAAATCGAAAGAGTCGGTGCTGAACCGGCGAAATGCGCTCAATAAACTCCGTCTGTGTCATGTAATGCGGTGTGCGGTTATTGGGTAGACGACAGGCATTCCAATTTGTTGCAAACAAAATAATACCGGAAACCAAAACGGAGAGACCCATGATTGAGCCTCTCCGTTTTGCTAACACAAAAAAGAGAATGACTACCGGACCAGGATATATCGAAGGCTGGCAAACCCATCCTCACCGGTAAGCGTGACGGTATAGGTGCCTGATGGAAGGGCGCTGAGGTCGAATGACTCCTCGAGTGCTGTGGCTGGCAACGTGCGACGGGTGGTAATGGTCTCACCGGCTGCTCCCGAGATACGAATCGTCACAGATTGCGGACGCTCAAATCCGGCCTGCACCCGCAAATGGCCATCTCCGGGATTTGGCAAGAGCCTGTAGTATCCGAGGCCGGGCAAATCCGTCGTGCTTACTAATGGAGTGAATGTGACGATTCCGGTAACAGTATCGGTGCACTGGCCATTACTCGCAATGAGTACCACGGTGTAGTCACCTTCTTCAGCATAGCTGTGCGTCGGATTTTGCTCGTCAGAGACTGAGCCATCACCAAAATCCCACTGCCACGACGTGGCACCGCTTGAGACATCTGTGAACAAAATGACGTCATCAACATCCTGCTCATAGGTAAATCCAGCCTCGGGAGTGGCATCTACCGTCACTGAAACATTGCTCAGAGGGCTGAAACACGATTGCTCCCTTACCTTCCAGTCATAAAAGTAATAATAGAACTCAGCACCGGCTGAGGTGCCGGTCATCGTGAGAATGCCGTCAAGATCATATGGAAAACTTGCCCCGTCGTTATTGCGAAACAGATTGACACTGGTGCCTGCCAGCGAATAATTGCCCGGGGTTGGAACTTCCATATTCAAGGTGACCGTACTCTGCCCCTGTTCGATAAACACAGTGACTTCATCCACCACGGTTCCGCTTGCGTTGAGCAACTGAATCAGTCGATCGCCGGCATTGGCGGCATCGACCCAGACGGACTCAATGACCAAGGGCACGTGAGATGTAAAGTCGATGGTGCCGGTAAAGCCTGTATTGTGATAGCCCCCGGGGCCAAACCCATTGTCAGCGGGGCCTACCGCCTGTGAGGGATTGGCAACCTCGGTTTGCATACTGTACATATACTGCCCTGCCGACAGCGCTCCGGTCAGGAAGGTGTCTCCGGATTCGATGAGCTGACCGTCCAGATACCAGTTGACCTGACCTGCTGAGGTTGCGACCAGTACACCTGCATCGCCTTCGCAGAGAGACAGATTATCAGCTACCGGCGCATCGGGCTGATCAACTGTAACCACGATAGAATCGGATGAGGAGCCTAGTGGATTGGATACCGTCAGGACAACCGTATATGTACCTTCTGCAGCATACACGTGGGTCGGATTCTGCAACTCGGAAGTCGTACCATCTCCAAAATCCCAAAGCCACTGCTGGGGCACATCGGTTGATAAATCCGAAAAACTGAATTCTCCGGTGCAATTTACAAGCACATTAACAGAAAGCGCAGCGGAAGGGGCGGTGACCGGTATTTGGCAGATTGGTGGAAGGTCAAACGCCTCGACCTGATCAAAACGGTCAAAAGCTGAGCCCTGACTGGCGCTAAACCCGAAACCACGGCGGGCAAAAGCCTCCCAGATAAGGCATTGGTTGGCGCCATCGTACAGGAGTTGGTCTGCCGCCAGAATGGCATCACGCCCATCAATCATGCCTGGATTGCAAGGCTGTAGCTTCATTCCCTCTGTGACCAGCTGAATGGCAATATTGTTCCCTCCCTGACCTGCCATAAAGTCCTCATCAAACCCGTAGACATCAACAAGATCCCATGTCAAATCCCACAGTGCCGTGGCCCAGATAAAGCCTACCCCGTGGGGCTGAGAAATATTGGCATTATTTGAGTTTCCGTAGGTGTATGGATTCACCCCAAAATCTGTCGAATAGGGTGCCGGGCGAATGCCATTTCCTGTTGTGCTCTGGTTGATGGCAAACGTGCCAATCCCCCGGACATCTGAGCCCTTGTCGCCGGGCTCCATAGTCAGGACAAGCCCTGCATAATCGCTCCACCCTTCACCCATTTGCTCATCATTAAACAGGCACCCGCCTTGCGACGGGCCGCCGGTCATGCGGATTGAAAGACCGTGTCCATACTCATGTGCAATAATGCCATTGTCAAAGTCGCCGTCAAAAAATGTGGTACTGCTGTTGTCATCCTGCAATTTGACCGTCACACCCTCACTGAGAAACTGCTTGAGCGTCATACAGTCTTCTAGGCTGATCATCACTGATGGGATAGTAATGCTGCCATCATTCCCTCCCATCGAAATGGTACCCCCTGGTACATTATTGCAAATAATCACAGCTGAGGCACCAGCCTCCTGCGCATTGCTGACCTTGTCCACAAAAGCACAATTCCCCCTGTCAATCAGAGCGACGTTGCCCTCAATTTCAGCAGCATTCACAATTGCCTCACAAGCCTCTGTGGGCGATGCACTTCCGTCAAGAGCCTGAACGAGGGTCCCAACAATAGGATCCTCTGGAATTGGAGGTCCGAAATTAGCAGCACTGGTCTGATAAAAGCCGGAAATCGTATCCGGATCAAGCACCTCCAGATAAAATGAATTTGCCTGATTGGTCCACAGATACATCTGAATCCGCGCCGAAGAGCCATCACCACCTGAGCTGAAGTTGGCATTATTCAAACCACTTCCATCCTGCGCCTCAGCCCGGATGTAATCGCCCTCTTCTCCCCCAAACCCAAAATTATTCAACTGAAAGTTTCCTGCCTCCTCATCAAACCCATAATTATACCAAACATCATGCACCACGTTACACCAGTAGAATAAATTGGTTACCGCCGCATCGCGATATGCCTCTGGCGGATCAGCCGGATTGTAGGGAAAGTCAAATATCAGGTCTGCCCCCCCATCCGGCTCATCGCCTGATGAGTCATTGATGTCATCCGCATCTTGGTAAGCGTGCACATTATTCCCCCGCGTGACGGAATACTCCGCCCCTGTCTGCCCGTCTACATCATGCCACCCAAACGGCGAGGCCACCGGATCTGCCGGATTCACCACCAGAGCGGTTCCTCCATGATTCGGGCTCTCCACTGGCACCGGAAACACGCGGTACGTCCCCACGTTCTGCCCAATTGCGGACTGACCCGCCGGGTCAGGGTGTTCAGGTGCGGTGATGGGCTGAATTGTGGCAGCGATTTGGCGTGATTGGCGGTAGCCGCGGAGATCGTAGCCAAGGCACTCATGGGTGTGTGCATGAGCCGGCGAGCCGAAATCGCAGCTGAGCACCTGATCGTGGCGAGACAGCTCAGCACCGGTCGTGGCATCTAGGTGGAGTACCCAGCGGTGGGAGGCATCAGCGGTGTACCACATGACCTGCCATGCGAGACGGATGCGCTCACCGTCTGCCGGCACCCAGGAAAGGGTGGCAACGACCGGCTCTAAAGCGAAGCCATCTGGCGCAAACCTTGTGGTCATGCGCTCATCTTGCATGTCTTCAAGTATGCGAACTTGCCCCTTAGCTACCTGTATATTAAGCAACTCTGCCGCTTTGAAAAGAGCAGCCGAAGCATCAAGGGCCGGCTGATCAGGGCCGAGGCGCTTGTCGACCGATCCGACCAGGCGGCTTCTGAACAGCTGCATCTGTCCATCGGTGTCAAAAGCAACCGTGGCGGTGGCTCCGTCAATGGGAACACCGGCCCGCGCCTGTTGCAGGTAGAGATAAGTCATCCCGCTCTTGCGGCCTGTGAAAAAGTCTGTGACCTGAAGCTCAGACCAATCAGCTGGTGACAGATTCAGAGTGGGGAGATGCAACCTCACTGCCTCCATGGCAGCATCGCGGGTGAGGGTGGTTTGAGAATGCACGAAAGAACTGACAGCCATCGTAAGGATGGTGCAAAGCAGAAGGGGAATGCGTTTCATAGGATAATCCATAGCGAATTTTGAAAAGGAAGAAGTGATTGAATCAAGAATTGGAAAGGTACACAGAAATGCAAATGTGTGAAGGGAACAAGCTCAAAGACCGGTGGGTTTAGCCTCCGGGCGACAAAATCCAGAAATTACATTATCGCAATTGATCCGCGGAAAACGAAGGAGGCCGGCCCGATCAGCCAGATATCATCGAACCCACCACTCGCGGTGGTCCGAAACTGCACCTTGAGCTGCCCGCCGCGGGTTTCGACAATAATTTCTTGAAGCTCTCCGGCATGCCCACCTGGAGCAAGTGCCAGCGCTGCTGCCGTTACCCCGGTACCACATGACCAGGTTTCACTTTCAACCCCCCGCTCATAGGTCGCCACCCGTAACCTGTGTTCAGCAATGCGCTCCACAAAATTGACATTGATTCCGTGCTCACGAAAGGCAGGAGAATAGCGAATAGCTTGTCCCTCCTGATGTACATCCACTTCGTCTAGCGCTTGCACAGGCTGTATGAAGTGGGGTGAACCGGTATTCAGCACAGCACACCCATCATGAAGGGTCGGTGCAGCAACTGAGCTCATCCGAAGTGCAATCTGCCCGTCGGAAAGAACGCGTGCCTCGTGTGGTCCGTCTATCGCTTGAAAACGACAGTTTCTCACAACCAACCCAAGTCGTGATGCAAAGGCAACGATGCAGCGCCCCCCATTTCCACACATGGACCCCTCCCTGCCATCGGCATTGAAATACACCATCTCAAAATCAAGCTCGTGGTGTCGCTGCAAGAGAATGAGCCCATCAGCTCCAATTCCGAATCGCCGGTGACACAGTCTGGCTATCAAGTTGGTATCCGCGCGATCAAGCAGCCTGGTCTCGCGTTGATCCACCACAATGAAGTCATTGCCAGTGCCTTCGTATTTAAAAAATTCAAGGTTTTTCATGGCTGCGAATTCCCGTCAAATGAGGATTTTAATGAGGTAGGAGAATGGCAGAGTCGGCGGGAGCCGTTGGCGCCGGGGAATGGACGTGATGAGATTCAGAACGGACTTGCCATGTTCGTATGGCCATCAGACCTCCAATGCAGACAATAATGGCAAGAGATACGAATGAAAAACGCCAACCCCAGATATTGCCCACATATTTTCCATCCCATCCTTTCCCGTTGAGATTGAGCGGATCGTTGCCACTCATGTCATGCTTGCGTTCTCTCGGTTCTTCCATCTCCTGAGAAATTCGTTTAGATATTATCCCTCGTCCTCAAGGGCCTCAAGGGCCGCAAGAGCTGCCCGGAGCTCTCCAAGTGCGTGCTTGTCACCCTGCCGCTGAGCCACCTCAATCCCCTCCTTGTAGCTCATCTCCGCTCCTTCCAGATTGCCGCTCCGCTCAAACCGTTTACCCAGATGATAATATAAACCAACATAATCTGGATGAGTTTCACGAAGTTTGAGAAACGCACCAAGCGACTCTGAATACTGCCCCAGTTTATCGTATTCCATTGCCAGTGCAAAACGCAGGAAAGCGTCATCCGGGCTGTCTTTCAGCATGTCAAGCAATTGTTCAAGGCGTTGAGTGCTCATGGTGTATCAAATTGCAGCGAAAATTCGCCCGACAGGTCGGCGAGTCAGACGGATTTCCGTATATTTGCGAACGAACATTCGTTCAAAGGTAGGCATTTCGCCAAAGCCCTTCACAACCTGAAGCATTTGTCTATGAAACTCCTTGTGTGCATCAGTAAAACCCCTGAAACGACGGCTAAAATTGCCTTTACTGACAACAATACTTCGTTTGATACCAATGGGGTCACCATGATGATGAATCCCTATGATGAGTGGTATGCCCTTGTCAGAGCGCTAGAGCTAAAGGAAGCTCATGGAGGTTCTGTCACCATCATCAACGTGGGCACTGCCAATAATGACACGATCATTCGCAAAGGCCTTGCCATCGGAGCTGATGATGCGGTCCGCATCGACGCTGAGCCAACCAGCGCGCTGTTTACAGCCAGGCAGATTGCTGCTTACGCAAAAGATAAGGCATTCGACCTCATTTTTACGGGCAAAGAGACCATCGACTATAATGGCTCGGAAGTAGCCCCGATGCTGGCCGAGCTGCTTGATATGCCGTGTATTTCGTATGCCTCCAAGCTCGAAATGGAGGGGGATACTGCCGTAGTGTCACGAGAAATTGAAGGTGGCACAGAGGTGGCTGAGGTGAGCACGCCTTGTGTCATCAGCGCGGCCAAAGGCCTTGCGGAGCAGCGCATTCCGAATATGCGCGGCATTATGATGGCAAAACGCAAACCCCTTGAGGTCGTCCCGCCGATTGAAGCTGATGAGCCAGTCCGAATTGCAGCCTATGCGCTACCGCCCGAAAAAGGAGCCGTCAAAATGATTGACCCGGATCAGATTGACCAGTTGGTGACTCTTCTGCACGAAGAGGCCAAGGTCATCTGAGCATTCTCCACCCTTCTTTTTGTCGCACAATAAAGCCGAAAAATATGTCTGTCCTTGTTTTTGCTGAACATCAGTCCGGAACATTCAAGAAATCTGCCTTTGAGGCTGTTTCCTATGGTCGAAAGACTGCCGACCAGCTTGGCGTTGAATGCATTGCCCTCGTTGGAGGCTCTCAGATTGATAACGCCGGCCAACTTGGCACATGGGGTGCCTCGAGAGTCGTCCACATTGCTGATGGCACCCTTGACTCTTTTGACAGCCAATCGTGGAGCGCAGCCATAGCCGAAGCCGCAACACAACTCGGAGCCACCGTGATTATCCTGAATCACAGTGCCAACGGCAAAACCCTTCTGGGCCGCCTCGCTGTGCGTCTCAATGCCGGATCAGTCTCAGCGGCATCTGCCCTTCCTCAGACGGAAGGCTCGTTCGTGGTTCGGAAAAACGTCTTCTCCGGCAAAGCATTCGCTGACTACGAGCTCTCATCAGACATCAAGGTGCTTTCCATCATCAATAATGCCATCCCTCCCCAGGAGCTCGGTCAACCTGTCTCCCCGGAGACACTCTCGGTCGCCATTCCCGGCCCGAAAGTCACAATCCGGGAAGTCAATCGCATCGAAGGAACAACCCCGCTACCCGAGGCAGAGCTTGTGGTCTCTGCCGGCCGCGGAATGAAAGGACCCGAACACTGGGGAATCATCGAAGAACTGGCTGACGCCCTCGGAGCAACCACTGCCTGCTCGAGACCCGTCTCGGATACTGGCTGGAGACCCCACCATGAGCACGTCGGACAAACCGGAATTGCCATCAGGCCGAATCTGTACATCGCCATCGGTATCTCAGGTGCAATCCAGCACCTCGCCGGCGTCAATCGATCAAAAACCATCGTCGTTATTAACAAAGATCCGGAGGCTCCATTCTTTAAGGCTGCAGATTATGGAATCGTGGCAGACCTGTTCGATGTGGTGCCAAAGCTGACCGAAGCAGTGCGCGCCTTTAAAGCCGCCCAATAAGGCCGATCGCGGTTTTCCTCCTGCGATTTGTGTTGATCCTTCCTGCTTGATCATGAAGGATTTATAACCTTGTCTACTCCCTACTCAGGGGTCGCCCTCCCGGATTTTCGCAACGGAAAAATAACCCAAAACCAAGCCCACCCGGGCCCTCCATCGATGATTCCCATCCTTCATCCTGATTCAGCGATATCGGGTGTTTCCATTCCGCCCGCCAAAGGCTGTCAGGCAGAACGTATCCAACCTTGAAAGTTGGGATTGAATGGCCTCTTTTCTTTGATAAACCCTTGACTTTCTCATTGAAAATGCGTAAATTAGGATGTTATTGATTATTCACCAAATGAATGTTTATGCAACAAAGAACCACATCCTTTTCTTTTCAGGTGGAAGGTCACACATTCCACATGTCCCTCAGCATTGACAATGCCATTTCATTTCAGATTGAAATTCCCTACGAAAAAACACCATGGTACAAAGATGACGCTCAGTGGGCGTGTTGGTGGGAACCAGATTATGAGCCATCCAGAGGCTATTCTTACACCAACTACGGGATTTCAGTCAATCCATTTACCTTCTTGAAGGAGCTCAAGAAGCAGGTTCAACGGATGATTTCCGGCAACCAGCTTGAGTTCTTCTACTTTAAGGCAAATGACCCGAAAAAGTTATTGATGTACAAGCGATTGGAGAACGAATTGTTCGAAACCCTCCCCGGCTGGACCGTTCAGCGGTACGAATCGTTTGTCTACTTCTACAAAGATGCCACCGCACTGAGGATAGCGTCTTAACGCCATGCAATCCCCTCAATAATTGCTTTCTTGCCGAGCAGCCACTGCCAGAATGTTCGGTTTGTCACCGGGCTGACCCCAGCCCATGGCTTCCCGCAATAATTCTGCAGCCCACCTTCACCTTCCAAGGTGAGCGTGCCGCCCGGCTCGACAATCACCTGTCCTCCGGCAGGGATGCCAATCGGTGCGCGGATGATCAGGTGACCACCATCAAGGATGCGCAACGGCACATCCAAAGACCGGGCTGATGACCATATCTGACGGTCTGAAATGAGAAACTCATGGGAGGGCTCTGACGGAAGAAGATCGCCCTCCCACAAACCCCGTCCGAAGGTTGCCACCCGCAATGTGCCCGAGCAGCGATGAATCATCAGTTCGGTGCACCTCACATTCGGCAGATTGCCGAATTTTTTCCATCCATCCATCCCTTTGTCGGTGTAATACACACCAGCATCCGTGGCGATATACAACCGCTCGCGGCTCCCGCCCTCACAGACAATGCCATTGACCGGGAGATTGCGAAGGGATTCACTGCCCTCATCCTTCCAGACCCCTCCATTTCCAGACGCATTCCGGGTCCAGCTCCACACCTTGAACTCCGGCTGATACCCCCCGAAGGTCACCCACACTTTGTCCGGATTCCCCGGATGGGCTGCCACGCCCGTAATGATGGGAAAATCAATACTCAGAGGCCCTTGACTGGGGAATCTTTCCATCGGTATTTGCTCTACACACCTGAGACCTGATTGTTTCAGCATTGCCTCATCACACCCTTCCGGGACCGTCCGAAACAACCCCGCAGGCAGTCCGAATTCTGGCAATCCAGACCAGGCCAGATACAGAACGTCCGGCTCGGAGGCACAGATATCAAACTCCCAAATCCTTCGTTTCCACTGGGCTGGCTCCAATTTTCCGGCATCCGTCAAAGGTGTCCAAATCTCTCCGGGCTTCACATCAACATCCTGAAAATTTGCATCAACCCGTTCATACAACTCGGTCATTCCCCAAATCATATGACCACTCAATGGGTGGTTCATCATACGGAATGTATTCGGAATCCAGGCTTTTTCGCCACTGACTGGATCAATCGGTCGCAAATCATCAAGTGTGTGGTCTCCGTTGAATTTCTTGCTGACCTCCCTGACCTTCCTCTGGGTGAAGGGGTCATACCGGCTCATGCTGTAATTTTCATGAATAAAGACGGTCCCTGTGCGATCATCAATCCGGGCGCCATACCCGTCGCCCCCTCCAATTGATTCCCAATACCGCTCTCCGGAATAAGGGTCAGTGCGCAGCAGCATAGTGCCACAGTCCTGCGTCCCGATGACAGCCTCCAGATCAGGTCCGGGCCGTTCGAAGTGGTCAAATGTCCAGATCAGGTTGGTTTGAAGCCCTGAATTGCTAAACTGGAATGTCCCGTCAGGATTTCCCCATGACAGGCCGCCATCATGAGCCACGAGGAGGCGTGGGTTGTTTGTATTGGGCTCGAAGGCAAGGGCATGCACATCGACATGATAGCCTTGGTGCCCGGAGCCCGCCAGCAGTTGAAAGGCGTTGCCGGACTCCACCTCCTCATCTGTCAGTCCTGCCGCTGTACCGCTGAGATTGACGACTCCGTAAACTATCTGATTTGCATCCACATCAGACACTGCAAGTGCCATGCGTGATGCAGCCATGCCCCACTCCGCCCGGTCCTGTACCACATGCCATTGTTTCCCGTCCCACATCCGAATTTGCAACACGGGTCGCCGTTCCCGGGTCCCAAAATCGCTGCAGCGCTCCTCTCCACGGCCCGGCCCGAGCACGGGTTTCCGATACACTTCCTCAGCCAGCACATATGCATACAATCGTGACGGGTCATCTGGAGTCACAGCAAGATTGATAACCATCGGCGAAAATTCCCTTGAAATCTTCCCTCCATCCTGACAAAGTGAATCATACACACCAGGGCACTCACGCCTGGCGCGCAGGCAAAAACCGTCATCATACTTCATCTCAAAGAGAGAATCCGGATCCATTCCTGGCAATGGCGCCCAGGTCGTTCCTCCATCTGCAGAGCGATAAATCTGTCTCCCAGCAGCATATAAAATATCCGGACGCCCTGGCGTCAATACCAGTCCACGCCATCCGGAACCGGATTCGAAAGGACGCTCTTCGGCCAAGATTTGCTCCCAAACCACTTCTGAGGCCGGTGCCAGCGCATTCGTGGTGCGCCAGAGCCCATGGTGGGTTGACAACGCAAACAATATCTCTGGATTTCGGGGGTGTGATTCTATTCTGACAAGCTGCATCCCAAGTGGCTCGGCACAGGTGAAGGAACCCGGCATTGCAATCCTCTCCCAGTTGGCCCCATCATCACGCGAACGGTACACACCTGAAGAAAACATAGTATTCACAACCACCCCACGGTACGGCTCGAATACCAACCTATAACTATGATCCCCATCTCCCGCTGCCAGAAACAGAGTCTCCGGGTCTTGCCGGCATACTGCAACATCAGCAACGTTGATGGCTGGCAGCTGGGTATCTACAGCACCCACGACATCCCACTGCCGCCCTTCGTTTTCCGTCCGCCACAGCCCACCAGTCGGACTGAACGCATAAATCCTCCCATATCCTGAACTCCCTGGCTCCCCTTCATGATACCGCGGATCAAACCGCACCCCATTCATCTGCCCATTCCCAATATGCGCCCCCTTCCCCTTCGGCTGCCCCTCCGGCCCCAAACACCTCCATTTCGGATCAAATCCCCCTGCATCAGGCGCATCACCACAAAAAAAAGCCGGAACCACCGGCTGCGCATGCACGAAAATGTTATTCGCACAAAACAAAACCAAAAAAGCAACAACACGGGGGAGGAACAAAATTAAAAATTATGAATTAAAGATTAAAAATTTTTAATATTTTGATTTACAGTGGCTAATAACCGTTACAATCTCAATTACAATTCATACTTCTTTTCATTCTCAAATACGAAATACTCACATTCATCAACCCCCTCCAAATCTATAACTCAATCAATTCATCATTCAAATTTCCCACACACATTCCATATTCACTATCTCCACTTCTCCCCCTTAAGCCACAACCCAAACACAATCAATTCATAATTCATAATTTTTAATTTTTAATTTTCTTTATCACACATGCAGTTTCTCCTTCCGCGCGAGCAGCACATCTTCTCCCTCCACATGGTCGGGATCCGGTACGCAGCAATCGACGGGGCAGACTGCGGCGCATTGGGGCTCTTCGTGGAAGCCGACGCACTCTGTGCACTTATCGGGCACGATGTAGTAGTAGTCGTCTTCAACGGGTGTATTTTTCTGATTGGCTTCAACCTCCGTGCCGTCACCGAGGATATAATTGCCGGTGATGCCGGTACCTTCTGAGATAGCCCATTCGATTCCTCCTTCGTAAATGGCGTTGTTGGGGCATTCCGGTTCACATGCTCCGCAGTTGATGCACTCGTCTGTAATGATAATGGCCATGGCAAATGAATAAGTTAAGTTTGAGAATGAGAACGGCGGAAGCCCCGGAATTGTTTGCCGACGGCTTGGTTCGGATTCGTTTGCAAAGGTATGGCCCGGACCAGAAAAAGAACGAAGATTTTGGTCAGTTTTGCCCCTGAGAAATCTCCTGATCGATGAGGTACTTATTCCGGTCTGAAGAGCTGCGGGCTACCAGCTCGGCGAGAAAGCCTGAGGTAAAAAGCTGAACGCCGATGATGAGAAGGAGAATGCTGAAGAAGAAAAGGGGGCGGTCTGCAAGATTGCCCATATAGAGGGGGGAAAAGAACTTTTCATAGGAGAGGAATCCGAAAATGAGGAATCCTGCCAGAAAGCACAGGGTCCCGATGGTCCCGAAAAAGTGCATCGGCCGCTTGCCAAACTTGCTGACAAAGGTGATGCTCATCAGGTCGAGAAAGCCATTGATGAAACGCTCAAGCCCAAACTTGGTGGTCCCGTACTTCCTCGCCCGGTGCTCGACGACCTTCTCGCCAATTTTTTGGAAGCCTGCCGCCTTGGCCATCACAGGGATATAGCGATGCATCTCTCCGTACACCTCAATTGACTTGACAACCTTGGCCCGGTAGGCCTTGAGTCCACAGTTGAAATCATGCAAGGGAATACCACTCAACCAGCGTGTGGCACCATTGAAGAGCTTGGTGGGGATGGTTTTCGAGATGGGATCATAGCGCTTTTTCTTCCAGCCGGAGACCAAATCATACCCCTCTTCCATAATCATACGGTAGAGATCAGGAATCTCATCCGGACTGTCCTGAAGGTCGGCATCCATGGTGATAACCACCTCACCTCGGACCCTATGAAAGCCAGTATTCAAGGCCGCCGATTTGCCGTAATTCCTTCGAAAGCGAATGCCGCGCACTTCCGGATGTTGCTGGACCAGCCCTTCAATAACCTGCCATGAAGAATCTGTGCTCCCATCATCTACCATGAGAATCTCATAGGAGAGGTCGTGGTCGGTCATCACCTTGCGAATCCACTGTTCCAACTCAGGCAGTGACTCCTCTTCATTAAATAACGGGACTACGATGGAAATATCCATGTCTGTTTCTTTTGGCATGTTCGGCCCATGTATTGGCCCGCAGATTGTACGATTTCGTCACGCATCAGACCGACCCAACTGGTTGGCTCCGTCGGAGCGACCCCGGGTGGCAAAGGCAATGATCAGCGCAATCAAAAAACCTCCAAGGATTCCCTTCGCAAAGCTGAAAGCCAGATTTGTGAGAGAAAACTTTCCTCCTGACGACTCAATTTCACGGCGGGCCTCCACAATTTGCGCTTCAGTCAACTG
The DNA here is from genome assembly GCA_964569025.1 of uncultured Saprospiraceae bacterium. Taxonomy (GTDB): domain Bacteria; phylum Bacteroidota; class Bacteroidia; order Chitinophagales; family Saprospiraceae; genus CAZMSQ01. The sequence goes on from CAZMSQ010000031.1 coordinate 19,450, forward strand.
CCCGCCAGAATATTCTTGCATCACATCCAACGCCTCCAACTGCCTGGCCATAGACAGCGCAGCCATTTCTGAGTCAAAGGTAAAGAGCAAATAGTAGAAAATCCAGAACATCAGGCCGGAAACAACAAATACCCCAAACGGGGCCCTGATCAACTCCCGCCAATACAGTGAACCCGCTGCATACCCCACCTCATACACAGCAGCACGGTACATGAAAAAGACAGTAACAGGAACAGTACCCCAATATAAAAGAAGAGAGAATACCTGCGATTTATCTATGAGGTAGACAATTGAGTAAAGGGCAATGGTCAGCGCCCCGGCAATAACGCCATTGCGGAGTGAACCAGACATCAACGGCACCCTGTCAGGCCTCTTTCTTCGTAACCGCAGATACCACCAATCCCACCAACATACCCATAATGGTGCCGGAAAGAAAACCGCTTGCTGCAAAAAAGAGAGGCGACATAAAAGCGCGCATCATACCTTCCATCCCCTCCACATCCTGGCCCTGATCCTCCATTTGCTCCATCGCCTGGGAAAAAATGGCATCAATGACATCAGGCTCGATGAAAGCAAAGAAGATATAAGTGTAAATCCCTGAAATAAATGACATCATCACCGTAGCCATCGCAGTAACCCCAAATGCTTTACCAAAAGAGATGAACCCGCCAAGAACCTTATCGCGGTGCTCCCGCACTGCTAAAAACAAAACAGCCACAAAAATTGCAACACTCAAAAAGGTCTGCAGCGTATTCGACGGCTGAGAGCCATCAGCATTTAACTCGTATTGGACCAACCCCAGCAAATTGGTCAGCAGCG
>CAZMSQ010000031.1:20368-23916 GCA_964569025.1 uncultured Saprospiraceae bacterium
TAATTCGTAATTCGTAATTCACCCCTAACCTCCTACCAACCAAGCACCTACAATTCTTAATTCATAATTTTTAATTATAAATTCTAATTATCCACCCTCCCCCCTTCATCAGGGCTCACAAACAATCTCTTCACAAGCGTCTCATTTTCGAGAATGCGATAGAATGATTGAATCATCTGCCGGGCATGGCTGCGACTTTCCCTGTCCAGGCTTTCCAACTCGTCAATGACTCGCAGCAAATCACTTTTCTTTGACTGATAATGAGCAACGGTGGCACGGACAACGGCCTCAGTTTCACGGGGTCCTTTGAAGACCCGGTCGGTCAGGGAGGTGAGCCCGATATTTGGATCTGGGATGGCATAAGGAGCATTGACCAATCCGGAAAAATCAAAATCGTAGGGAATGGCGAGGACTTCCTCAGAAAAAGGCTGCTTGATGAACTTGACATTCCGGGCCATTACAAGGTCCCAGTCTGTGTTGGCAACCATAAATTGGAACAGGCTCTGCATCATTCGCTGGTAGGGGTCAAAGGAATCATCGGGAAGGTTCATGATTTCAAATTCTTCACCGCCGAGGCGGGCGGCCAGCTCATCAATATCCTCGATCAGGAATCCGAGACGCGTGAACCCGTCATACGTGCCTGATACATCTGTGTAGCGCACCTCAACCAAACGCGTTCTGAGACTCTGGCCTGTCAATGCGCGATACATGGCGTAGGCCAGATACTCACGCAACACCACCTGGCGGCTGGTTTCGTCATCGAGGCAGTGCGTGACCAGTTTGAACTGATCAAAGGGTGCCAGTCCGGCAGCCCGCAAATCGTCCTTGTCGAGATCCAGCTTCAGTGGTGGAAAATCGCAGTTCATTCGCCGAAAACGCCCCCTCATCTTTACCCGTGCCTTCCAGTTGGTGACGCTCCCAAAGGGATCAGTCAGCGAAAGGCTCGCTGGCTGGTACTCGTCGTTCCGCCTGTCTGACAGGAGGGCGCCGAGATCGGTCATCAAGCCGATTCGGAGTGGTTCAGCATGCGACTGGCCAAACAGGTCAAAAAGACTTCTTGACGTGACTTCCTGAACCTCTGATGCAGGTACAGTCTGACAATTTGGCTGGGCAGACAACCCGGTCGGAAGCCACGTCGCCAAGGCGGTTGTGAAAATCCAGACATTCACCATCAACCCGAAAGAAAGGCGTGTAGTTGTCGAACGATTTCTCGTTGGCTGCATTGAATTCAGAAGATTTTGCACGATATTCATATATTCAGGGTTTTTTCAATCTTTTGTCCAATCTATTGACACCAAATCTCCGCAAAAGATGCAGGCAAAATGCCATTTGGAGATGAATTCGGAGAATTTCCCGACAGATGTCCAGCCTTTCCGGATGAAGAACGGCAGAAAGTCGTCGGAGTTCACCTTCAAGATGCAAATTTCAGTATTTTATTCCAAGATACTGCAATATTTTTCTGCATTTTCATTCCGATACATTCATTTTGCCCTTTTAGCAATATTTTATTCTGTTTTTCAGTCTTGTCAAACAACGATTGATTTGCCCCGTCGTCTTCCGCGTATCCCAGCGGATATGCCGGCACGAAATGTGGTGTTAATCATCGGAGATGGGATGGGGCTGAGCCAGATATCGAGCTTGGTGTTGGGGGAAGATCAGCCTTCAGCCTTTGAGCGGTTCGGGGTCATTGGCTTTCAAAAAACCCATTCTTCATCAGACCTCATCACCGATTCTGCCGCCGGAGCCACGGCCATGGCGACAGGTGTGAAGACCTACAATGGCGCCATTGGGGTCAATGCAGACACCATTCCTGTTCAGACCCTCATTGAGCGGTGCGAGGAGGAGGGGCTTTCAACTGGCATGCTCACCACTGCGACCATCGTCCATGCAACCCCTGCGGCCTTTGCAGCTCACAGGTCCTTTCGGGAACAGTACGAAGGCATCGCCCTTGATTATCTTGAACAGGACATCGATTTTCTGGTGGGTGGGGGTCAGAAATTTTTTGAACGGAGGGAAACAGACGGAGCGGACCTGACAGCTGCTTTCAGGCGCAAGGGGTATGCAGTGTACAGTTACTTCGACCGGAATCTGGAGACCACCATCCTGAACACCCGGAAAAATGTGCTCTTCTTTACGGCAGATAACCAGCCCGTCTCTGCTCAGTATGGCCGTACCTATCTGCCGAAAGCGACAAGGCTTGGGCTGAATTTTCTGGATCAGCACGGCGACAAGGGCTTCTTTTTTCTGGTTGAAGGCGGGCAAGTAGACTGGGCTGGTCACTACAACCAGCCCGATATGCTGGATGCCGAAATGAAAGACCTCCACGCAGCCATTCTCGAGGCCCTCTCTTTCGCTCTGACAGACGGCACAACGCTGGTGGTGGTAACCGCCGACCATGAGACCGGCGGGCTTGGCCTTCACCAGTCGGAGAAAGACAAGAATCGCCTGGAATACAGGTACACAACCAATGGACATACCGCCTCTTTGGTACCTGTCTTCGCTTTTGGCCCCGGAGCACACCATTTTTCTGGCATCTATGAGAATACCGGCCTGCACGCAAACATCCTGAAGGCCCTTCAATGGGCTACTCCATCCACCTGGAAGCAGGTGCAATGACCAGAAATCCGACAAAATGTCGGTTCTCATCTGCCAGCATCCTCCATTTTCTCCCACTTTCTGCAATTCTGTCAGGAGAAATCAAATTGGCACATCCTATGCTATGGGGGTGTTGTTGTCTACAATCTATTTTCACAAACTCTTAATTAAATAGCTCAACACTATGAAACCAATTAATGACAGAGTGGTGGTCAAGCCCGCTCCCGCGGAAGACAAAACCGAAGGTGGCATCATCATTCCGGACACGGCCAAGGAAAAGCCGCAGCGCGGCGAAGTCATTGCTGTAGGACCCGGAAAGGAAGGCAATCTGATGACCGTTCAGGTTGGTGACGTTGTCCTGTATGGCAAGTACGCCGGTCAGGAAATCAACCACAAAGGCACCGATTACCTGATTATGCGCGAAGATGACATTCTGGTCATTCTCGACTAATCAACACGTGTGCTGACCGAAACCCTCAATCATTTTTTCACACTCACAAGAATCAAAACATGGCAAAGGAAATCAGTTTCAGCTCAGATGCCAGAGAAAAACTTAAATCAGGCATCGATGCACTGGCCGATGCGGTCAAAGTAACGCTCGGACCAAAAGGTCGGAACGTGGTTATTCAGAAAAGCTTCGGCGCTCCGTCTGTTACGAAAGACGGTGTGACTGTTGCCAAGGAAATCGAACTGGAAGATGCAGTTGAAAACATGGGTGCACAGATGTTGCGCGAAGTGGCTTCGAAAACTGCTGACATTGCAGGTGACGGAACCACCACGGCTACAGTGCTTGCACAAGCTATGATTCAGGCTGGCCTCAAGAACGTGACCGCAGGAGCCAACCCAATGGACCTCAAGCGTGGAATCGAAAAAGCCACCAAGGCTGTCATCGAGCACCTGAAGGGTCAATCTGAGGTCATTGGCGATGACATCGACAAAATTCGCCAGGTGGC
>CAZMSQ010000031.1:24016-27738 GCA_964569025.1 uncultured Saprospiraceae bacterium
GAAGACGTTGAAAGCCAGGCACTCGGATTGCTGGTCGTGAATCGTCTGCGCGGAGGACTGAAAGTTGTGGCTGTTAAAGCTCCTGGTTTCGGAGACCGTCGCAAGGCTATGCTCGAGGATATTGCCATTCTGACAGGTGGTACGGTCATTTCTGAGGAGAAAGGCTACAAGCTCGACAATGCGGGACTTGAGCACCTCGGACGTGCCGAGAAGATCTCTATCGATAAGGATAACACGACCATCGTAAACGGCCGTGGCGAGACTGACCACATCGAGGCTCGTATTAAGCAAATTAAGCAGCAAATTGAGGCAACGACCTCTGATTATGATCGCGAGAAGCTTCAGGAGCGTCTTGCCAAGTTGGCTGGTGGTGTTGCAGTTCTCTATGTCGGAGCAGCTACTGAAGTGGAGATGAAGGAGAAGAAAGACCGTGTCGACGATGCCCTGCATGCAACCCGCGCTGCGGTTGAGGAAGGAATCGTTGCCGGAGGTGGTGTTGCATTGGCTCGCACCATCAGTGCAATCAGTAACATGACCGGAGAAAATGAAGACGAGACCATCGGAATTGGTATCGTGCGCAAAGCCCTCGAGGCTCCTGTTCGCACCATTGCTGATAATGCCGGTGCTGAAGGTTCTGTGGTTCTTCAGAATATCCTCGGAAACGAAGGAAGCTATGGATACAATGCGCGCTATGATCGCTACGAAGACCTCAAGCAGGCAGGTGTCATTGACCCGACCAAGGTGACTCGTATTGCGATTGAGAATGCCTCCTCGATTGCAGGAATGGTGTTGACGACTGAGTGTGTCGTTAATGACAAGCCTGAGCCTGCAGGAAGTGCCGCCGGAGGTGGAATGCCAGGCGGAATGCCAGGTGGCATGGGTGGCATGATGTAATTTGTGCTGACGAAAATGCATGGGAGCGCCAGATACGGACTCCCATAAATGTTCCTTCAACGACCCGCCGGATAAATTCGGCGGGTCGTTTTTTGTTTGACCGAAAACTATTCTTCTTCCATCAAATTGTTTAATTTTGAGCATGTCGCGCCAGACGCTGCGTGCCGTTCCGATTATCAGAATCCCGGTTGTCTATGCCATCATTTCATGCGGTTCTCTCTCACACGTCCTTTGCGGATGTCATTCTACCGCTGGCTATTCCCGGCACCTATACTTATGCCGTACCTGATGAACTGGTAAGCGAGGTGACGATGGGCAAGCGGGTGGAGGTTCAGTTTGGGCGCGGGAAGCTATACAGCGGGGTGGTGCGGGATGTGCACAGGAACCGGCCGGAAGGGTATGAGCCTCGCGAGATTTTGTCTGTCATTGATGCTGAGCCGGTGGTATTGCCGTGGCAACTCCAGCTGTGGGAGTGGATGGCCGAATACTATGCCTGCACCCTCGGAGAGTTGATGCTGGCAGCCCTTCCAGCTCGTTTCAAATTGACAGGCGAGACACGGATTACCATCAATCCTGATTTTCAGGAGGACCACGAGGGGTTCAGAGAAAAAGAATATTTGGTGGCAGAAGCGTTGCAGCACAATGCGTACATGACGCTCAAAGACATCCAGAAACTGCTTGGACAAAAAACGGTGTACCCGCTCATTCAGAAGATGCTCGACCAGCGCATGATTCATGTGTACGAGGAGTTGAAAGACCGGTATGTTCCCAAAAAGGTGGGATGTGTCAGGCTTTCAGAACCGTATCGAAGTGACCCGGATCAGTTGGAAAGCGCATTTGCACTGGTTGAAAAGGCACCCCGCCAACTGGAAGCCTTGCTGGCCTTTATCCAGATTGGTCGCAGTCAGGCAGTCATCAAGCGCCAGGATCTTGTCCGGATGGCAGGGGCTGATAGCACAGTGCTGCGTGCTATGGAAAAAAAGGGAATTGTAGAGTTGTACGAACTGGAGGTAAGCAGACTCTCGGAGGGCGACCAGAGCGTGGCAGAGGCGCCTCCCCTTTCAGACCAACAAAAGCAAGCTCTTGTTGAGGTGCACCATGCCTTTCAGGCAGGCAAACCGGTGCTGCTACATGGGGTGACCGGAAGTGGCAAAACGCGGGTTTATATGGAGCTCATCCGCGAGGCCTTGAACCGTGATGAGCAAGTTCTGTACATGGTGCCTGAAATCGCCCTGACAGCGCAGCTCGTGAATCGCCTTCGGGAAGTATTTGGCGATGCGGTCGGGGTCTACCATTCACGCATCAACGACAATGAACGTATTGAATTATGGAATGCTGCGCTCAATGGCAAGCCAATGGTTATGGGAGCCCGTTCGAGTCTATTCTTACCATTTCGGCGTCTCAAGCTCATTATCATTGACGAGGAGCATGATGCCTCATACAAGCAGCAAGATCCGGCACCGCGCTATAATGCACGGGATGTAGGGGTGTATCTGGCCAACCGCCTGCGGGCTAATGTGGTGCTCGGCACAGCGACTCCCTCACTTGAGTCCTATTTTAACTGCACCAAAGCCCGCTACCATCTGGTGGAAATGACTGAGCGCTACGGTCAGGCCACCCTTCCAGATATGCAACTGGTGGATATGCGCGAGGAGCTGAAAAAGCGCACCATGCAATCCCACTTTACTTCGGTCTTACTGACCGCTATTGAAACGGCACTCGAAGCCCGAAAGCAAATCATTCTCTTTCAAAACCGCCGCGGCTTTTCTCCCGCCATCCAGTGCCAGACATGCGGCTGGCAAATGGAGTGCGTCAACTGTGATGTCACGCTGACCTACCACAAGTATTCCCGAAACATGCGCTGCCATTATTGCGCCTATTCCACAGGTGTGCCCGAAGCATGCCCCGCCTGCGGCGTCACACCCCTGACTCTGCGCGGCTTCGGCACCGAAAAAATTGAGGACGAACTGGCCATCTTTTTCCCAAAAGCAACGATTGCCCGGATGGACTTGGATACTGTCCGAGGAAAAAATGCCTATGCAACCTTGATTCAGCGATTCGCTGAAGGAAGCATTGACATTCTCGTAGGCACCCAAATGGTCACCAAAGGTTTGGATTTTGACAATGTGTCAGTTGTAGGCGTCTTGAGTGCCGATCACCTCCTGCAGTTTCCGGATTTCAGGGCCACCGAGCGGACCTTTCAGCTCATCACCCAGGTGGCAGGGCGGGCAGGGCGAAAAAAGGATAAGGGCACGGTCATTATTCAGGCATTCAATCCGACCCAACCGGTGCTCGCAGAGGTGCTCGCCGGCAACTACAAGGCCTTTTTTCAGCGCGAGATTGCCGAGCGTCAAGAATTCCATTATCCCCCATTTTGCCGCCTCATCACGCTGACTCTCAAGCATAAAAATCCGAATATCCTTGATGACGGGGCCAAACTGCTCTTTCACTACATTCAGGAAAGCCTGGGGCAATACCTGCTCGGACCATCCGTCCCGCCTGTGCCGCGGGTCAGAAACCAGTACCTCATGCAATTGCTCTTCAAACTGCCCAATACCCTGAGCGTGCTGAAAGCTACAAAAACGCAACTCCGTGACGCTATACGCCAAATGCAAAGTGCCAAAGGGCTTTCAGGGGTAAGGGTGAATGTCGATGTAGATCCGAGTTAAGGGGGGCATTTTGAGAACCTGCATATTTGCAGGTTACGTGAAAGAATGTATATTTGCAGCGCTTTGGAAGCCACGATACAACAGGCTTTTTGAAGCCTGACAGTATGGGGGTATAGCTCAGCTGGCTAGAGCGCTTGCATGGCATGCAAGAGGTCCGGG
>CAZMSQ010000032.1:0-18513 GCA_964569025.1 uncultured Saprospiraceae bacterium
TTGAAGGAATTCAGGCCTCTTCGCGGCATAAGTCCGGAGTCGCTCTGCGGTTTCCGAGGATCAAACGATGGCGGACCGACAAGCCTGCAAATGAGGCTAATACCCTCGAAGATTTAAAAGCCATGCTCCGCATCATGCCATCAGCCACGGACGGCTAATTTTTAGGGATACAGGTAGCGGGAAATGACTGTATGCGCCCTTTGAAAAATCCATGCAAAGCCCGTATTTTTGGCCGCACAAACAGGAAAATACCTCCGAACTATGGGAAGAGCGTTTGAATACCGGAAAGCGACAAAATTTGCCCGCTGGGACCGCATGGCGAAACAGTTCACCAAAGCAGTCCGCCAAATCACCATCGCAGTAAAAGAGGGGGGGCCAGACCCAGAATACAACTCTATCCTGCGCCGCGCCATCCAAAACGCAAAGGCCGTCCAGATGCCCAAAGATCGCATCGAGGCAGCCATAAAAAAAGCTTCAGACAAAGACTCCAGCAACTACGAATCAGTTGTCTATGAAGGTATGGCCCCTCATGGAGTTGCCATTGTCGTAGAGACCACCACCGACAATCCAGTGCGCACCGTCGCCAATGTCAGGTCATATTTCCGCAAAAAAGGAGGAACGTTGGGCACGCTGGGTATGCACGACTTTATCTTTGATCGGAAAGGTGTGTTCTACATCAAACCTGAAGACATTGATGATCAGGAAGAATTTGAGCTTGAATTCATAGATCACGGTCTGGAGAAAATTGAAAAGGTCGAAGTCGAGGGTCAGGATTGGTACCAGATTATGGTCAGCTTCGAAGACTTTGGTAAAATGCAGAATGCCCTTGAGTCCAGTGACATCAAAGTCGAAAAGTCAGAACTCGAACGGATCCCTTCGTTTACAAAGGAGTTGACAGAGGAGGAAATAGATGAAGTCCTCGCCCTCGTGGATTTGCTGGAGCAGGATGATGATGTCACCAATGTCTTTCACAATCTTTCATAAACCCTTCATAAAAAGGCATTAATAACGCTTGCCCTGCTGACCTGCCTGAAAGCCTTCCCCTTCAATTTTTGTGCGGACTGCTTCGATCCACAGCAGTGGGTTGGTGTGGTTGAAGTGAAAAAATACCACTTTTGAAGTCACCTCCGGGGGGTATGCAGAGAGTTGGGAAATGGTTTCGACCACAAGCGGGTGCGGGATGGTATTGATATTGCGGTATGGCAATTCGTTTTGCGTGTAGAATGTTCCGTCCAGAAATGCAACATCCACCGATTCCAGCTCATCTTCGAGATTTCGGTCCCATTTGTGCCATTTATCGATATCCGGAAGATAGAGATACGATTTGGCGGAGGTGATGAGTCGGAAACCCACTGTTTCCGAAAACTCATCCCTGTGAGGTACTGAAATGGGAATAAAGCTCACCCGTTCGTTGAGAACCACGGTACTGTCTGCCACGACCGTGTTGAGGACAATATTTTCATATGCCACAAGTTGACTCCACGGGCCATTTGTCCCAAGAAACGTTGCCATACGAGGCATGGCATACACTGCGACAGATTTGGTATTGAGCGCTTCCACGCCGAGTTGCATGAGCCCAGTATAGTGTCCCATGTGGGCGTGTGTCAGCAGGATGCCCTCCGGCACCATCGGATAAGCCCCATCGGTGAGGTCTCTGAACAAAGCCAGTTGAGCGCCGATATCAGGTGTTGCATCAATCAGCCACCACGTGCCAGATTCTGGATCAACCAGAGCCGCTGATGCCACATATCTTCTCATCCCGTCATCCGCTCTGGCCGGCGAGCAGCACTGTCGGTCACATCCGATGTGCGGATAGCCCCCGTCCTGGGCAATGCCCAGCAAAATAAAGTGCGGCTCTGGGTCTTCCAGAGTTTGCGCCTGCATCCCAGAGAGAGAGAGGAGGAAACATGCCAGAATACCATACAAATTGAATGCACTGTTCATGAAGCTCAATCGGGTTTTACAATTCAAGAATAGCTCCTATAGACTAGGAAGTCCCATATGGGACTTCCATTTGTTCATATTATTGAACTTATTGTTTCTTATTCAATCTTATGTGATTTTTGAATGAATAGTCGGTGTAACCAAATTGTATCTGACACTTGAAGTTTTTAGTCTTCAACATTTCTTTCGTGATACGTTTCAATTAAATCTTTTTGGCAACAGACAGCTTGATCAATTGCCGCAATACAGACTCATCGATGTCTGCTAATCGTTTGATATACAGACACGATTTTCCTGTTTTGTGGGGACCCAGCTGTCCGAGAAGTTCTTCAACTTTCGAGAAGCCGTTCATAAGGTAGACAGAAATCTTGCCTTTCCGCGGTGAAAATCCCGTCAGAAACCAATCGCCCTCCCGACCGCTTTCATAGACATAATGGTAGTGACCAAACCCAATGATGCTACCGCCCCACATGACTGGCTCTGCCCCGGTTTCCTCCCGCATGATGTCAACCAACGCAAAAGAATCAGCACGCTGCTGCACATCAGCAACGGAGTTGAGAAAGTCCTCAATGTTTGAAGATGAAGGTTGAGTTTTTGAATCGGCCATCACAAATGCTTTTTGGAAAGGTACCCCGCATTTTCGAGAATTTATTCTCCGTGCGTTATGTTATGTCAGGAAGATTGTGAAAGTTCACAGAGAATTCACAATCCACTTCCACTCAATCTCAGTTTTTTCGAATACCTTCGAAGCTAAAACGCACAATATGAGACCGCTATTTTTCATGCTCGCATTCTTCTTTTTTCTGGGTTCCTGCACACCACCCACTCCGGTTGCTGAAGAACCAGCCACAGCAAAAAATGTCATTCTCCTCATCGGTGACGGAATGGGGCTGGCGCAACTCTCCACAGCCTATTATTATGGAGACAGCACCCCGAATTTCAGTCGATTTCCCGTCGTTGGTTTGCATCAGCCACAACCAAGCGGAGCGAAGATTACGGATTCTGCAGCCGGGGCAACTGCTTTTTCAACAGGGTTCAAGTCATTTAACTCTGCCATAGGCGTCTCCGCTGACTCCTCTGCACAGGAAACCCTCTTGGAAATCGCTGCCAGTATGGATAAAAAAACCGGGGTCATTGCGACTTCCTCAATTACCCATGCCACTCCAGCCTCTTTCTTCGCGCATGTTGTCAATCGCAATTTCCATGAAGACATTGCCCTGCAGTTTGTCAATGCCCCGGTCGATTTTGCAGCCGGTGGCGGGTATCAATACTTTTGCAACCGCAGTGACAGCCTGAATCTTTTAGACAGTTTGTCTGCAAAAGGAATGCAATGGGATACAACATCGTTGACCACAGATATGAATCCAGAAAGCAGATATGCATTCCTGCTCGGACCCGACAGCTTGCACAGCATGCGGGGCGGGCGGGGCAATTTCCTTCCGGAAGCCACAGCAGATGCCATCGACTTTCTTTCTACAGACACTGATGGGTTCTTCCTCATGGTCGAAGGCTCACAGATTGACTGGGGCGGACATGCCAATAACGCAGAATACATCATCACTGAAGTCGCCGATTTTGACCAAACTCTTGGAGCGGTGTTGGACTATGCGGAACAAGACGGCAACACCCTCGTCGTCGTGACAGCTGACCACGAAACGGGGGGCTTTGCCCTCTCCTCCCTTCAGGTCTATGGCCGTCGTGATTACGGATATATCAACCCCACCTTTTCAACTGGCGGACATACCGCCACCCTCATTCCTGTGTTGGCCTTTGGGCCTGGAGCAGACAAATTCGGAGGCATTTACCAGAACACAGACATTTTTTCAAAAATCCGCGAAATCCTGCAGTAAAATCATAGAATACCTCGTACAACCTTCAGGCAGGATTTCTCGTTTGTTTTTTGTGAGGTCAAAATGATCTCAGCTCATTTTTTCACATCAATTATCCTACAAGGCTATGCACACAAAACATGCTTTCCTTCTGATGACTCTGTCAGTGTTCTTGCTGAACACAGCTTTTGCACAACGCACCTTTTACGGAACGGTCGAATATACTTACGAAATCACCGGACCGGAGGCGGCCATGATGGCCATGATGATGCCTCAGAAAATGGTGATTCAGTACGGCAAGTCCGGTATGTCAACCTCTATGGAGGGCGGCATGATGTCCGGTATGCTCGGGCGGATGGTCGTCAATTCAAAGACCAATGAAACGTTCAGCATCAAAGACTCTGAAAAGGCGGTCTATATGATGGACAATGGTGAGGTTGAAAAAGCCCAGAAAGCAGTCGACGGTCAGGTTGACAAGCCTGAGAAGCTTTCTGAGACGGCTGACATTCTGGGATACACCTGCCAGAAATACCGCGTGCTGACCAAGACACCACAAGGCAATCTTGAACAATTCATCTGGGCCACTGATGAACTGGCAGTCCCGGATATGGCCATGCCCGATAATCCTGCTATGGGAGCCCTGAACCTCGGAGTGGATGGTATGCCCCTCAAAGTCGAGATTGCGTTGCCCGGGACCTCTTCAAAGATGATCATGCTGGCGAGCTCTATAGATGCCACTGAACCTGACGAAAATCTATTCTTGCGTCCGGAATCGTACAAGGTGAAAAAATTCTCAGATTTGATGCCGGCAGGTATGGGATTCTAACTTTCCAATTTCCTTTAACACGGCATTGTACTCAAAGGCAAAAGCAAAGGGCTGTCACCGTGCGGTGGCAGCCCTTTTGCGAACAGTCAGTATTGGCAAAACATCGGCTCGTGTAGATGTCGGTACTGAGCAGATTGTATGCAGCACAGTCACCGGAGTTTGAGCCTGATGCAAAAGTAACAGTTCGAACAGCCCCGGACTGTGCATTTTTATCCACATACTGTGGAGAATACCCCGAATGCGCTCATTATCAATAGACAAGGGCACTTAAGTGATGAGTTGTTATGTGGAAAAAACCAAACCAGACTGAAGGAAAGAGAATCAGAACAGCCTACGGCTGTGGAAAAACCAAGCCAAAGAGAGGCTGATACCAATTGAGGCGATGAGGATGAAATAAAAGGCAAGGGGATGGTTGTCAAATGGGAGGCCTTCCACGTTCATGCCATAAAAACTGGCCACCAGAGTTGGTACCATTAAAATAATGGTAATAAGTGTGAGACGTTGTATGACCACATTGAGATTGTTGGAGATGATGGAGGCATAAGCCTCCATGGTACCATTGAGGATATTGGTATGAATATTGGCCATTTCCAAGGCCTGCCCATTGTCAATCAAAATGTCCTCAAACAAATCCGTCTTCTCCTCATCATCGCGAATGCCGAGAAAATCAATCCGCTTCATCTTCATCTTCAGCAGTTCATTCGTACTGAGTGAGTTGACAAAATACACGAGGCTTTTTTCGATGCTCAGCAATTGCCTGAGTTCCTTGTTACGGCTGGCATCGTATAGTTCCTTTTCAATGAGATTCCGCTTGACATTCAGTTTTTTCAGGCAGTTCAAAAACCGATAGACATTCTGCTCCATAATCTGAAGCGCGAAATGCTGGTGGTCGGTCGTATTAAAATTCTTCACCTTCCCATCGAGAAACATATCAAGGATTGGGCTCTCATAAGCTGAAATGGTCAGAATATTCTCAGGGGTAAGAATAATGCCGATTGGTGCTGTGATGTATATGGATTCATTTTCCCTGTCAATCTCATTGATGACCGGTGTGTTGAGGAGAATGAGCCGCACCTGCTCTTCCCGCTCATACCGCGAGCGTTCATCTACGTCAAGAGAATCCGTCAGAAAGTCCAGCGGGATGTCGTAATTCAGCGCTACCTCTTCTAATTCCTCCTGGCTAAAAGGCGGACAGATGTTAATCCAGCAGTTTGGCTCTGCTGCCTCCAGCTCTTGCAGTACCCCGTCTTGTTTGGTATAAAATTCCAGCATCTCACCGAGAAAGGCATCTTCTGCCTTCCGGCATCAAAAGTACGATATCAATTCGGAGGGTACAAACATCAGTGAGAATCACTGTAACATCATCCCAAACCGAACGACAAACCGAGTGTATTTCATAGATTGTTCGAAAAAATCGGTACTGCCTTGTACCCCCCAGAACTCTCTGGTCCAGGTGGCCTCTTGGTATCTTACCCCTACATCGAGGTGCAAATGGTAGGTCTTCCCTGGCATACTCAGCCCGATTGCTGGATGGACCAGGATACCACCCCAGGCATTCGTAATAGAACGGGCTACATTGGGGAACGCAAATCCGTACCCTCCAGCTCCACTCAGATAGAGCGAAGGCTTTCCTGGTCGTATGCGGGCCCGTACTTCAGCAAAAAGCGGATAAACGACCTCTCCTGCATTCGGTGAGTAAATGTGAATCCCGGTGCCCAATCCAAGTCCGAGCGACTCAGACAGAAAATAACCGACCGAATAATCAAGGCTCGGGGTCGCCACAAAGTCACCTGCCCAGGCAGTGGTGCCTGCAAGTAACCCTCCGGAGCAAATCTGGTACACTCCTCTCTTGATTGGCAGTGAGACCGTCTTCCATTCGGAACGAACATTCCCATCTATTGACCCCCTGACGATTCGCTCAACCAATCTTGATGGGATGGTCATGGTTGGAGTGCCCCCGGGGAGCTGGAAAACCATTTCAGTTCTGGTATCGTATTTTTTGACAATACCCTCAAGACTCGTTCCGTCCTTGAGATACACCACGTCAAAATAGCCTACAGAATCTGTACTTTCTTGACCATTCACATTGAGTGAGCACAACAGAGAGAAAGCCAGGAAAACAACAGGCAGTGAAACGAACTGAAAGCGATACATTATTGGACCGGTATTATACTGACAATCCGTGGACTTTCGCTGTCACTGACATCAAACTGATAGAGCCCATTCGAACCCACCACAAGGAGATGTTCATTGCTGAGTGAAATGGCATCATAGGTGTCAAGTCCGGTAATGTGGCTGTCCAAATCAATCGAAATAGGATTCGTTACATCAAAGACCTTCAACCCCGCATCCCCGTCACACAAATACAAAACCTTATCCCGGATTGCCAGTCCATAAGGGCCATCCATTGGCCATGTACTGATGAGTCTGGGTGCTGTAATATCTTCTACATCAATAATTTCAAGCTGGTTTACAAATCCATCGCATGGGGTCCCACCTCTCAAGGTGACGTAGGCAATATTGTCTTCCACCACCACAGGGTCACACGAATTCCAATGTGAATAAGACGACATGAGAATCGGATTTGAAGGCTGACTGTTGTCAAACAAAAACATCCCGGTACGAGCACCTACGAAGAGCTTGTCCTGATAGGGATAAATCGTTTCGATACCCCAGCCGAGATCGACGGTGCTGGTTTGTACCGGCTGGTTTGCCTGACTGATATTGAAGACATTCAGGCTGGCATCGCCGACTGTGTAGAGATATTCCTGAGAGATGGTAAAACGAGCCATAGAGCCGCCAGTTCCGGTGCCCCCGGTATTGTTTGAGGCATTGCTGAAACTCGCCTCGGCAATGTCTTCGGCAACGAAGAAATTATTGTTTGAATCAAACCACCAGTCATTTGAAAAGCGGGGATCGTCGCAGCTCACTACCTCCGATACACTCGTTGTCACGTAATCAATGATATACCCCTGACCGTCTACATACGGGTAAAACCTCGAATCTTCGAAAACTCCCTCCACTCTGCCGGCCACCACAGGATTACTCATATCAGAGACGTCAATCGCCAGCAGGTCATTCACGTTATCAGCATACAGCACATTATTTCTCACAGCCATATCGACATTCCCGGGAATATTCAGAAACCCTGTATTTACCGGCTCCTCTGGATTGGAATTGTCAATAATATGCAGTCCTGCATACCGCTCATTGATCAGGATGTATTGACCGTACACATAAATCTTCCCTGGGTTTTCCAGCGCCCTTGACTCCTGGAGTTGGATGGGCTCCGCAAGCTGGGCATCTGTGATATACACCGGATCCATTTTAACAAAGACTCCGAATGCCGAACAGCGGTCCTCAATACAGCCGGAAAATGTGAGGAGACCGGCACCCAGAAAAAGAAGGGCAAAAAGGAGAGAATGGCGCATTTTTTTCGAATTAAAGCGTGGAGAATGGGATGAATAAAGACTACCTTAAGGAAACGTATATCGCTATGGAGGTGTTGCCTGGACACCTGACATGATAAATTTTTAACCAAAAAAAAGGCAGCCAGTTGCCTGGCTGCCTTTTTTAACTCAGAAAAGATGTGAATTATCTCGGCATAAACTCATCAAAGGTCAGGGAGATGTAATACATCTGACCAATAAATGGATTCCCGACATTTGTGCGGTAGTCTGGACCACCAAGGTTTGTACCCCCGAGTTTGACAACCGTTTTCAGATCAGGGATACGGTAGCTGACAGACGCATCAAGGACACCAAATGCCGGCATATTTCCGCGACCAAATGAGCTGGCATAATAAAACTCTTCCTGCCAGCGGTAGGCGACATTAAATCCGAAATGCTTGCTCAATTTACGGCCAGTAACCCCGATTGTATAGCGGTTGTTCGGTGTATTAAATCCTGCAATCAGGTCTCCACCCTCAGCCGCTTCATCAAGGCTGAAATCAGCAAATGAGTAGTTTCCGAAAGCTTCTAAATGAGTGCTCAGACGGTAGGTTAATCCAAGTCCAATACCCCATGAGGTCAGTTCTTCTTTAAAATTCGTCTTCAACGCGAATGTCCGCGGACTGCCGCCGGCCAACAGAGATTGTGCATAAACAGCTCCTTTGTGAATGACCTCATTTTGATTCACCACAAGTTGCTCTCCCAAAAAGTCATTGTAAGTATTGTAGTACCAGTTCAAATCAACCATCAAATCTCCATTGAAAACCCCTTTGAAGCCAAGCTCAAAGGACTTCAACTGTTCGGGTTTTACGTAGGCAACGTCAGCATCTTCAAGAAGGCTGAAGGCTTGCTCCTGTGAAGCTCCGCTGAGAAGGGCACCAACAAACTGGTTGTAGGAGTTCAGCGTCCATGAGCCACCAGGACCATAAAGTCCATATCGTTCAGCATTTGCAGGTGTTCCGCCGATAATTGTATTTGTAGTCGGGAAGAAAATGAACTGGTCCTGTGTCGTTGGGTTACGGAACCCGGTCTGGTAGGAGGCTCTGAAATTGTACTGTCGGTCGGCACCTGCAGAATACACTGCCGAAACCCGTGGTGATACCTGCCCGTCAAAGTTTTCATTTTTGTCATAACGCAATGATCCTGTCAGCTTCAGGCGTTCGCCGGGGAGCAAACGCTTTGATGCTTGAAAATACCCACCATATTCGTCGATATTGATACGCTGATTCACCCCGGTTCCATCAGGATCTTCGTTAAAGATGGTTCCATCTGTGAAGAGGCTATACTGGCGGAAGTTTCCGCCAACCATAAGGCTCAAAGTCTTGTCATTGATGAGCGGATCAAAGTCGTAGTTAAACTCAGCATGGTACAAACGTGAATTGTCGATAAACCCTGCACCACCAGATTGGAACAGATTCGTGCGCACCTGCTCGATGATCGCCTGGTATTCAGGGCTTCCAGCTGCCGGCATCAATGCATCAGCGGAGGCACGAGCCTCCTGATGGGCCAAAGCAGTGATTGCTGCATAGTTTGGCAATTGCTGGAGTTGATCCACATTCAGTCCATTCTGGAGGGCTGCCCCAATCACGGTTCCCGCATAGGTGCCCAGATAAGTCGGCACCCAGGCAGCTGCAGAAGGCGCAAATCCTTCATTAGCCAGTGCACCAAGGGCTGTCAGGTTGTAAGAGTCTCCGTCATTTGTAAAGGATCCATAGGCACGGATGAAATAGTTTGACCCGCGCGCCTCAAGCTTGTGAAACTCCTGAGACAAATTGCGCAGCGCATACCTCTCTGATCCCTGATACACAGTTGAACCTGCTCCAATGCGGTAATTATAGCTCAATTCAAGGTTGCTATTTGCACGGTAATGCAAAGCAATATCTCCCTTTATGCTTTCCGCATCACCGTTGTCCAACAGCACACCTTCAGCGATTCCTGTACGGCGGATGTCTACTGGATTCAGCAAAGGAATATTCTGGTTGAGTGCCGCTTGAGCAAAGGCGAGGGCCTGCTCATCAGAAAGTCCTGGATTCTGAGCCTGAATAACCGGAGCGAAGACCGGTCCGAGCGCCTGCACAAGGGCACCCTGAACTGGAGACCAGGTTGGCAGAAAAATCTGCACCTCGTCACCGTAGGTATTCAGCCCGTCAAAATTTTCCGGCAGTGGCTGTCCATCTGCAAAGGTCGGATTGATGGAAGGATCATCAGCAGCAGCCGCGAGCAGGTTGCGGTCTGTGCGGTAGTCATCAGCAATCCAGTCTTGAGCTCGCAGGATGGAAAAGTTGATTTTCGCTGCAAACTTGTCGCTGAACTTGTGTGCATAGCGGATGCCGAGATTGTAATACGGCTCTGCCCCATCAGAGAAATTATCAGCGTTCAAGGTTCCAGCCTTTACCTGGGCACTCAATCCGGGATAATCAAACGGATTCTTGCTATTCATGAGCAAAATCCCGTTGAAAGCATTCGGCCCGTAGAGGGCAGAGGCCGCACCCGGCACAAGTTCTACCCCCTGAATGTCAAGCTCTCCAATACCGACAATGTTGCCCGTCGGAAAATTCAGCAAGGGTGCAGCGTTGTCCATGCCGTCCATCAGTTGCACAAACCGGGTGTTTCCGGCTCCGCCAAATCCCCTCGTGTTAATGGTATTGAACGTCAGGCTGGCCTGGTTGCTGTGGACGCCCTTCAACTTGTTGATTTCATCGTAATAGTCGGCTGATGAGGAAGCCTGGATAGCTTGAATATCAAGTTTTTCGATGGTAACTGGAGATTCGAGCAGTCGCTCTTCTACCCGAGAGGCTGAAACGACCACCTCCTCACCAAGCACTCCGCGTGCAGTCAGGGAGATGCTCAAGCTGGCATCTGATTCGGTAATCTCTTCTTCTCGGGTGCCAAAGCCAGTGTAGGAAATCACAACCCTGTAAGGCAGTGCTACACTCGAACTCAATTCAAAAGACCCGTCAAGGTCTGTCACCGTGCCAACCACGGTGCCCTTGATGATGATGTTTGCTCCAATCAGCGGCTCACCAGTTTCCTGATCAGTCACCATACCCTTCAGGGTATTCTGAGCATAGGATGCCACTGCCATTAGCATGACAGCGATCAAGGTGTATACCTTCTTAGACATGTGTAATTCTTTTGTGAAAAATAGATGAAAATCTCATTGCAAAATAGGAAAAAATACAGCAACTGTATCTTTTGTTTGAAAAATAGAAGAATTTGATAGATTTCTTCTCTAATTGTACACTTTTCAATGAATCATTTCGAAAGCGCGTGGACGATCTGGAGAAATCCGTCAGCCTCAAGGGAAGCCCCACCGACCAGACCGCCATCTACATCCTCCTGCGAAAAGAGTTCGTGCGCATTTTGAGGTTTCACACTTCCTCCGTAGAGAATGGGGATGCCATCAGCGATTTCATCTCCAAAAGCCTGCCTGATTTCTTTGCGAATAAATTGGTGCATTTCTCCTGCCTGTTCCGGACTGGCGGTTTTACCGGTACCGATTGCCCAAATGGGCTCATAGGCAATGATGAGGTGCTGCATCTGCAAGGGTGAAAGAGAGAACAGAGCATGGCGCATTTGGCGCTCAACCCACTGTTTGTGCTGGCCGGATTCGCGCTGTTCGAGAGGCTCTCCACAGCAAAAAACGACCTCTAAACCTTCTGAAAGGGCCCTCCGGATTTTTTGCTCAATGATTTGATCTGTTTCTCCAAAAAGCTCACGACGCTCTGAATGGCCTAAAATCACAAATTTGCCTCCGGCAGAAGAGACCATCGAAGCAGAAATTTCACCTGTATAAGCACCCGCCTCAGCCTGGTGGCAATTTTGGGCGCCAGTGTACATTCCCGGGCTGTTTTGGAGATCTGTTGACACAGGATGAAGGAATACTGAGGGGATCCCAAGAAACACATCCACCCCTTTGGGTCTGTCGGCCATCGCTACCGTTGAAGCAAGCCTTCTTGCCTGCTCGAGTGACAAGTGCATCTTCCAGTTTCCAGCAGCGATCTTTCTTCTTCCCATTCTTTTTGACTTTTTTCCGGGCCCCCAAGATAGCGCATATTCGTCAATTGTCATGAATTTGTAGTTTCGCAGGTATATTCTCGCTTTCAATACTACCGTCTGATGAAGTCCAAAACTCCTGCAAACAAAAGCCGAAAAAAGGCTCCTGCACGGCACACCATTTCCCCTATTTTCGGAGCTGCAGCTGCTGCTCTTGGGGTGTTGCTCTATATGCAGACCATCCATTTCGGCTTTGCGCTGGATGACGCCTCCGTCATAGAAAGCAATCGCATTGTCAAACAGGGTCTTGATGGCATTTCCACCATATTTTCCACCTCTTACCGCCATGGATACTGGGACTTGCCCGGCACCCTCTACAGACCGCTTTCGCTGGCCATGTTTGCAGTAGAATATGCCCTTTCTCCTGACTCACAACTCTTGCATCACCTCATCAATGTATTGCTGTACGGCCTCATCGGTTGGCTCATGGTGAGCGTCATGGCAAAATATCTGGGGCGAGATAGAATTTGGCTGGCCTTTGCAACCGGCCTGCTATTTATGGCACACCCTATCCATACCGAAGTCGTTGCCAATATCAAGAGCCGAGATGAAATCCTCGCCCTGTCCTTCGCGCTGCTGGCCCTTTTGTCCTTACACCGCTATCTATCAAAATCATCCATCCTGGCACTGGCTGGCTCGCTTCTGTCTTACACGCTGGCTCTGTTTTCAAAAGAAGGAGCCATCACCTTTCTGGCTGTGTTTCCGCTCATGATGTACTTCTTTACATCCACACCCCTGAAGAAAATTGCGAGAATCAGCGCAATGTACATCTTACCGGTCGCCCTGTTTATGATGGCCAGATATGCAGTTCTGGGCACCTTCGGAGGCATTGATAGTCCGATTTCGCAGCTCGACAATTATCTGGCTCACATGGAGACCTTGCCACGCATAGCCTCCTCCACAATGATTACCGGGCTCTACATCCTAAAATTAATCTTCCCCCACCCTCTTTTCAGTGATCTTGGGTATCCGGCCCTGCCGGAAGCAGGCTTCGCCCATGCGGGAGTTATCGCAACCCTGCTCATGTTAGCCGGACTCCTCTTTTTTGCCTGGAAAGGGTTTCGGAAGAAGGGGATATTCTCCTTTGCCATTCTCTTTTTCTTCATCACATTTTCCATCGTTTCGAACTGGATAATCATCATCGGCTCATCATACGGCGAGCGTTTCCTGTTTGTCCCGAGCCTCGCATTCTGCCTCGCGCTGGCAGCCGGCATTCTTTCGCTCACAGGTGGTATGAGAAAAACCAAGGGGTCATTCCGGGAAGTCATGACGGCAAATGTGTATGCGTCAGGCATTTTGGCGGTTATTGTCATTGCCTACAGCCTAAAGACCCTTGACCGGGTTCCTGTCTGGAAAGACAGCTTCAGCCTCTACCAAACTGATGCTGCACTGGTGCCGAACTGTACCAAACTGCGCTATCATCACGGACTTGAGCTCAACAAGGCAAGCCAGGAAGTTGCCGTTCCGGCAGAGCGCAAGGCCCTGCTCGAACAAGCAGAGCAAGAAATCAAGGCAGCGCTCGACCTGGCGCCGCTCTACGGAGATGCGCTCTCTCAACTGGGCCTGATTTACACTCGTCAGGGGAGGCCCGATGAAGCACTTGAAGCCTATGAAATGGCACTCGAACACAGTTCGTTCAAAGCGCTCATTTACAGCAATATGGGAATTATTTTCTTTGAAAGAGGTCAAACCGACAAAGCCATTGAGGTCTACGAGAAGTCGGTATCGCTCGATCCGGATTTTGTAGACGGCCTGCGGAATCTCGGCGCTGCGTATGCAAAAACCGGGCAGTTTGAGAAAGCCATCGAGCAATTCTCAGAGGCAGTCCGCTACGCCCCCAATGATGCCACGATAAATTATTACCTTGGGCTTGCCTGGCGAGATCTGGGACAGCCAGAACAAGCGGCCCCTTGGTTCGAAAAGGCCCGCCGGCTGAATCCGGAGCTCCGGGTGCCTGGCCAATGAAAAGGACTCCATACACCACAAAATCTGAAGACTTATGGAATTGATCGATGGAAAAGCGCTTTCGGATGCCATTAAGGAAGAACTGGCGGTGGAGGTACAGCATTTGCTGAAAGCGGGACACAAACGCCCGCATCTGGCTGCCGTACTGGTAGGCGATGATCCGGCTTCAGGTGCATATGTGCGATCCAAAATAAAAAGTTGCGAAATGGTCGGCTTTACGTCAACATTGGTGCGTAAAGAGGCAGACATTTCTGAGGCTGAATTGCTCGGGGTGATTAGGCAGTTGAATGAGAATAACGATGTGGATGGTTTCATTGTGCAGCTCCCCCTTCCGCCTCACATAGATGAAGAGAAGGTCAATCTGGCCATTGACCCGAAGAAGGACGTTGACGGATTCCACCCAGTCAATGTGGGACGTATGACCCTTGGTATGCCTGCCTATCTGCCGGCTACACCCCAGGGAATTCTTACCATGTTGGCGCGTTATAACATACCAACCGAAGGACGCAACTGCGTAGTGCTTGGACGCAGCAACATCGTGGGGCGCCCCATGAGCATTCTCCTCTCTCAAAAAGGATACCCCGGCAATGCAACTGTGGAGCTCTGCCACAGCCGGACCGACGATCTGGCCGGTCATCTTCAGCGAGCAGACATTCTGATTGCAGCCATCGGACAGCCAGAATTTGTTACCGCAGATATGGTCAAAGAAGGAGCCGTTGTGATTGATGTTGGGATCAACAGAGTTGACGATGCCTCAAAAAAACGAGGCTATCGCCTTGTGGGAGATGTCGACTTTAATGGAGTTGCACCGAAGTGCAGCTACATCACACCTGTACCGGGAGGCGTCGGACTGATGACAGTCACCTCCTTGCTGATGAACACCCTGAAAGCTTGCAAAAAGGAAATCTATGGCTGAAGCGGCCCCTCATGCCGGAGCGCTCTCAGTACTTGAACATCTGGGTATTGTATTGCGCACCCTTTCAGAAGACCAATACACGCTCAGAATGGATTTGCTTGGTGGACATACAATTGGCCAGCACGCCCGGCATATTCTTGAATTCTTTGAATGTATTGTCACAGGGGTATCTCAGGGGACCGTCGATTACGCAGCAAGACAACGCAATGGCCGGCTCGAATCCGAGAAAAAATTCGCACTCCAGATGACAGACTCCATTCGGCTTTCGATGGCGGATTTCAATCCAAATATGTCTCTTGAAGTTATTGCCGAGTACTCATCAGGGCGAATGACCTGCCAGTCAAGTTTGGGACGAGAGCTCATGTTTGCGCACGATCACGCCATTCACCATCTGGCTATGCTCAGAATGGCTGTAAATCACCACTGGCCTGAAATCGATTTGCCCGAACACTTCGGATTAGCTCCCTCCACCCTCAGATACAAAAGCACACAAGAGAATGAATAACCATCTGGAGTACGTATTCGAAGGTCCGGCCTCCGGATTCGAAATGCTCATTGCCTTGCTCTCGGAACTCCCATTTGAAGGATTTGAAGAACAGGATGCCAGGCTCCTCGCCTACCTTCCTGAATCGGCATGGACTGAAGATCTCGATCCCCAAATTGAAAATGTGGCCCGCATGCTTGGGTTTTCGGTGACGCGAGCTCGATTGGAAGACCAAAACTGGAATGCCCTCTGGGAGTCCAACTTTTCACCAGTCAGCATTCCTGGATATGTCATGATTCGTGCGGAATTTCATGACAATCCGCCCTCTGATGCCTACCGGCATATCATTACAATCACGCCCAGAATGGCTTTCGGCACTGGCCACCACGCCACGACACGCATGATGTTGCTTGAAATGGATGAACTGCCCTTCGAGAGTCGCGCAGTGCTGGATTACGGTTGCGGGACCGGCATTCTGGCAATTGTGGCCCGGCAAAAAGGCGCAAATCCGGTCGTTGCGATTGACATCGACCCAAATTGCACGGAAAACACGCTGATCAATGCCTCCCAAAACGCATGTTCTCTGACAGTTATGACTGCTGACATTGATCAAATCGATTCGGCATCGACCTTCGACATCATCCTGGCCAATATCAACCGCAACGTACTCATTCAGGCCATCCCGTCGTTGTACCGGATGAGCCGGCCCGGAGGCCACTTGCTTCTTTCCGGTTTTCTGGAAGAGGATCTGCCCCTCATGCGGCAGCAACTCGATGCTTCTTTATGGCAGGAAACCGGATTGCGACAAGAGGAGGGTTGGGTTTGTTTGGTAGTTCAAAGAATACAGAAATAATGAATGCAGTGCGTCTCGTCGTCATACTCATCGCCACCATCGTCATTGCACATTCAAGTGCGTTGGCACAAAGCCGGGATACATTCTCCACTTCCATTCCGTCCTTTCAGGAGGAGCTGTCCGAATTGCTCACTGCCGGGAAGCGGGAAGTGCTGGAGCAGCTGGTGAAGGATTTCAGGGAGGAAATTATTGACAGGGGGATCTATACAGAGGATCAGTGGATGGTGATTCGGGAAATGGCTGAGCGTATGCGTCTGCGGAAGATGAATGCAGATCCGTATTTCAGTGGGTATCTGGAGGTGCTTCGTTTGTTTCCGACCCTCTCGGATCCGGCAACCGCCTTCAATGACTGGCATGAGGTATTTGGCAGGATGCTCCAGGGCATAGAGGGTAATCGCTTTCAGCCGGTGCAGCGGCTGCTCACATTCTCCACACCCTTCCTGACGGGACAGTTCCTTCGACTCAACGAACTGAATACCAGCTGGTCGGTATCATCTGGCTCTCCGCGTCTGCAATTGGACAGCAGTGGCTCTGCCATCGTGGTGCTTGAAGAGGGTGATCTGAAGGCGACCCGTCTTGGGGACAGCATTCAGATTTTCGGGACGTCAGGGACTTTTCAGCTTGAGGAAGATCTGTGGTCAGGCACTGGGGGACAGGTCGACTGGAGGCGGTATGGGAATCCTGATATTGCGTGTGCCCTGAACGGGTATCAGATTGATATGGTCCGCAGCTTTTACACTGCTGATTCTGTCACCTTGACCCACCCGAAGTATTTTCCGGACGGTCCCATCAGCGGTTCTTTTGAAGACAAGATTTTCTCGGTCAGTGAAGACAGTACAGGGTCGTATCCCAGATTCACCTCGTTTGACCAACAATTATCAATTGAGAATATTGGACAAGGGGTGGCTTTTCAGGGGGGATTTCGGATTCAGGGTACAACCGTATACGGCTATGGGAGCCGCCGTGATCCGGCGCGCATTGATATTTTCAGCACAGATGGTGTCCGCGCTTTCAGCGGTCTTTCCGAAAGCTTTGCCATCCGGCAGGGCGAGCGGATTGGGAGCCGGGATGTTGAGGCCTCTATTTACCTTGCACAGGACTCCATTTCCCACCCCTCTCTGAATCTCAGATATGACATTGCGCAAAAGACCTTCGATCTCAGGCGCAACCCGGATGGCAACGGGCGTAATCCATTTCTTGACACCTACCACCAGGTCAATATCGATGCCGAGAATATCGAATGGACCATCGGCACAGACACCCTGCTCATTGGGGAGCGGACCATCGGATTCAGTGAGAGTCGGGGAAAAGCCGAGTTCGAGTCGCTCAGGTTTTTTGAAGAATCCGACTACCGCCGCTTCCAAAATATCGGCGCTGTCAACCCCATTGCGACTTTCAATACTGCTGTCCGGGAAATGGGAAGCAGCGAGTTGCAGGATGACCTGCTCGCCGAGCGGCTCGACAGCCGGTTCAGGGCCGAAAGTATCCAGGGGCTCCTATTTGACATGGTGGGGCGCGGATTTGTCCGCTATGACACCGAAAGTGGAATTGTATCGATTCAGGACAAAGTCTTTCACTATGCAGATGCAAGTCTGGATCAGACTGACTATGATGTGTTGCGTATCACCTCAGAAAACAGCAAAGCTGCAAATGCTGCACTGAGTGTCTCTACCGGAGACTTACTCATCAATTCTGTCGACCGCATCGAATTCAGCCCGACCCAGCGAGTAGCGCTCAAGCCACTGGGACGGCAGGTCATCTTGCGGGAAAACCGCAATATGGGATTTGACGGAAGAGTTTTTGCCGGCTTGACCGTCTTTGAAGGCAAGGATTTCCACTTCAATTACGACCGATTCACAATCCGGATGGACTCCGCTCGCTACTTTGACTTGTTCATCGCCACCGGCGAGGAAGACAGAATGGGCAATCCGGTCGCTTTGTCCATCGCCTCCCGAATTGAACATGTGGCCGGCTCCCTGATTATTGATGCACCCCAAAACAAGGCCACCCGATCCGACATTCCCATTTTTCCATCCTTCCACAGCTCCGCACCCTCTTTTGTCTACTATGATTCCCCATCGACCATGGAGGGGTGTTACGGGAGAGATTCATTCTTCTTTCAAATCGATCCCTTCCATTTTTACGGGCTTGACAATTACACCAGAGAGGATGTGGCATTTTTGGGGTCGAT
>CAZMSQ010000032.1:18613-25976 GCA_964569025.1 uncultured Saprospiraceae bacterium
TGCTCTGCTGAGGAGTTCAACCTCGATGAAGACCGGGGTGATCCGGAGTATCCCAAGGCCTATGGGCAGGATGTCCTCATCAACTGGCGCCCTTACAAAGACAGCATGTACATCCGCTCTGCCGAATTTCCATTCGACCTCTTTGCCGAGCCTGGATACACCCTTGACGGAACCTTGATTCTGACGCCCCTTGCCCTTCGCGCAAATGGCGTGCTGGAATGGCCGCTGGCGCGGTTGACATCGGAGGTCATGTCGACCGGAGCGTATTCGGTTCAGGCTGACAGTGCTCTGATTGAAATCAAATCATTGCAAGATCCTGACAAGGTCGCATTGGCCAATAACAATGTCAGGGCCGATATTGACTTTGACGAGGGCTACGGAGAGTTTGAAGCGCGGGAAGGCAAAGTGGTCACAGAGCTGCCGAACAATCAGTACCAGACAAGCATGAATGCATTTGACTGGGACATTCCTGCTGAACAAGTCATCTTCCGGACAGCAGAAGATTCGCTCTCCGAATTCTTATCTGTTGATCCCAACCGGGACTCACTGCTGTTTCAGGGCAAAACGGCCGGATACAATTTGCGCACCAACGAGCTGCAAATCGGCGGCGTGCCATTTGTGATCTCTTGTGACGCCCTGATTTACCCGGACAGCGGGAAGGTCGTCATAGAATCCGGCGGGCAGATGCGAACTTTGGACAGTGCTCGGATCATCGCCAGCCTTGAAAATAAAAACCACGTCATCAACCGGGCAACAGTGACCATTGACGGGCGCAAGGCGTATCGTGGCTCGGGGTACTATGAATACAACATCGGTGACAGAGCGCAGGAAATCCTATTTGACGACATTGTCGGGCAGCGGGTCGGTGGAGGAGCCAGAAGTGAGAAAAAAACTGAAACCCGCGCTACAGGCGAGGTCACCGAAATGGACCGGTTTTACATCGACCACAAAACCGAATTTGCTGGCACCATCAGCCTGTTTGCCAACTCAAAAGCCCTCCTCTTTGACGGCTATGCCCGCCTCGATGTGCCGGATATGCCAGCCCGTCAGTGGTTCAGCCTAAACAGCCCGGGTGACAAATCCGACCTGACCATCGAGTTTGATCAGCCCAAAACCTATGGTGGCGAACCGGTGCGCGCTGGGCTTTACCTCAGCAAGGAGACCTCCGAGGTGTATCCAAGGGTCATGATGCCCTTGTTTTTCCGGAAAGACCGGCCGATTATCGACACCCGCGGATTTTTCAAGTACGACCAGCAGGCAGATCAGTTCATTTTCGGCGACTCCACCAAGGTACTGGCAGATGGGAAGCGGGGCAACCTGATGACCTATCGGATTCGCGACGGACAGATGAACTTTGAGGGGACCATGCAGCTGGGCACAGGGATGCAGTATGTCAAGGTGACTGCTGCGGGGACTGCAGAAACCAGATTCAGGCAAGAGGCAGTTGAGCCCCCTCCCGCAGACACAGTCGGACAAAATGCACCGGATGATATTGCTGCTGACAGCACAGAAACCCTTGTCCCCATGTCTGCATTCACCGGGCTTGGCACAGAGGTATCTATGGATGTCATGGCAGGTCTTGAATTTTACCTGCCCGAAAACCTGATGACCATCATTCTGACCGACCTCAATGCATCCACCTTCAACGCAGCCACAGTCAACCATACCCCTCTCCCATTCTACGAACATGCCCTGGCGGAGTTACTCCCTCAGGATGATGCCCTTTATCAGCAGGTCATGAGTGATCTGAGACTGGCAAATGACTTGAACATTCCGCGAAAAAGCAATCCTTTCACCATGCTGTTCAGCAAGTTGCCCCTAAAGTGGAATCCCGAATACCAGTCCTGGTTTTCAAGTAAGGATCTCATCGGGGTGGGCAGCCTGAACGGCGTGCCCATCAACCGGATGCTACGCGCCTATGTTGAATTCAAGATGCCCTCCAATGGAGATGACCGCATGTATGTTTATTTCGAAACCCCCGGCGGGTATTTTTATTTCTTTGGGTATAAGCAAGGCATTCTCAATACCACTTCCAACAACACAACCTACACTGATGCGATTATGGGGATGAAGAATAAAGATCTGGTGGTCAAAATGGAAGACGGCGGCTTTTTTGAGGTTCAGGCCGTGGATCAAAACTCGGCGCGCACCTTTGTCAACCGGGTGAAGGAAGGGAGGAAGTAGAAAATTGTCAGATTGTGACAATGCGCTGGACCCGGGATGTGGGCATAGACTCGTATATTTGAAGAAAAACATGGAAAAGACCCTCCTCGGTTCGGTAGATGTCGATATTCAGCCAAATGGACTTGCGACAATCACCTTTGGTCACCCTTCACATAATTCTCTCCCCGGCAGATTGCTGAAAAAACTCTCAACGGCCATCACCGAATGCGGCACTCATCCTGAGGTCAGGCTCATCCTGCTCAAAAGCGAAGGTGACCGCACTTTCTGTGCCGGCGCCAGTTTCGATGAGCTGGCTGCTATTTCTGATCCGCAGGCTGGCACTGAGTTTTTCATGGGTTTTGCCAATGTCATCAACGCCTGCCGCACCTGCCCGCGCCTGATTATCGGACGTGTGCAGGGCAAGACTGTTGGCGGTGGCGTCGGGGTCGCCTCGGCGGTTGACTACTGTCTGGCCACCAAATTCGCGGCCTACCGCCTGAGCGAACTGGCAGTGGGGATTGGCCCATTCGTGGTTGGTCCGGCTGTAGAACGAAAAGTCGGCCTCTCTGCCATGAGCCGCCTGTCCATGACGCCCGCCAGATGGTATACAGCCAGTCAGGGACTGGAAATGGGTCTGTACGCTGAAGTCCTCGATTCGGTTGAAGCACTCGACCAGGCCGTTGCGGCACTTACCACGGAATTACTGTCCTACAGCACCGAAGCCATGGCTGCCCTGAAAAGGGTTTTTTGGGCCGGCACAGAGCATTGGGACACACTATTGCATAAACGAGCCATGCAAAGCGGCACCTTAGTGCTGACACCCGCCGCGCGGAAAGCCATCACCCGGTTTCAAGAGAAAAATAAGTAATAAGTTGAATAGGGGGCTCCCCGGGAATTGAAATGTATCCATCATTGGATATGATTTGAATGAGTGAAAAGAAGACATGAAAAATGCTTGAAAAAGTCACGATCTCCGAAGGGGGCAGTATAAACACCTCCTTGCCGTCTCAGCCAGAAATCATCCGCGCTATTGCCTTCGCAATTCTTGTAGCCCTTCCATTTATGATGCAGGGGCAGACAGCAATCCCTCTTCAGTCAGGCACATTGGTCCTTTCGGAGGATGTATTCGAGCTGGACATTCGGGGTGAAGAAACAGCAGATGGACAATTGTTTAGGGTCGCATGGTTTGACCAAATCCCTGTAGCCCCCCGGCGTCAGGAGTTGGAACGGTCGGGGTGGGCATTTCTCAGGTATCTCGGAAAGCGAGCTTACATGGTGTCCATACCCGCAGGCACCAATTCTGTGCCGGATGGAGTCCGCGCCATTGTTGCGCTGAAGCCAGAGCTGAAAATTCACCCACAGGTGCTGGATCCATCGCTTCCGGAATGGGCGGTGAGCGAGGGAGGCAAAACCATTGTGCACATTATCGGCCACAAAAGTGTACTCCCGGCAACTGCTCTCGAAAGTTTGACGACCCTTCAAATCACCCCCACATTCTCCTACCCTCGGCTTGCCTTTTTCCGGGCAGAGCTGACGGCTGATCAAATCAGTCAGGTGGCAGCATTACCATGGGTCGAGTGGATGGAACTGACCACACCCCCTTCTGTTCCGGACGATGATCCGGCCCGTGCCCTGCACCGATCAGGCATGCTGGATGCGGCCATGCCAAACGGACTCCATTTCACCGGCGCAGGGGTGCGGACACTGGTCAGAGATGATGGCAGGCTTCCTGTTCATCCGGATTTCAAGGGGAGATTAGTTGATTTTGGGAATGACGAAGATTTCTTTTTTGGCGGAGGCACCCATGGCGACCAGGTGGCAGGTGTCATTGGCGGGGCTGGGAATATCAACCCGCGGTTCAGGGGTATGGCTACGGGTGCCATACTTTACAACCTCAACTATGAGGCTGAATTTACAGATACCACCCTGGATTTGCATCTCAACGACAATGTGGTGATTACCAATTCGTCGTACAGTAACGGATGCACATCCGGATACAACTTCGGGGCATTCAATGTGGATTTACAGCTCTTTGAAAATCCGACCCTTATGCATGTCTTTTCTGCCGGAAACAGCAACGGGAGCAATTGCGGGTATGGGGCTGGCAATCAATGGGCGAATGTCACAGGGGGCCACAAGATTGCGAAAAACTGCATCACTGTGGCCAACCTGCTGGCTGATGCGACTCTGGTCACCTCCAGCAGCCGCGGTCCCAGTTCCGACGGTAGGTTGAAGCCGGATCTTGCTGCCAACGGGCAAGATCAAATCACGGCCTACCCTGACGACACCTACGAAGCCTTTGGAGGCACTTCTGCTGCTGCACCGGGAGTGGCAGGAGTCATGGCCCAGTTGTATGAGGCCTACCGGACCTTGCACGCTCAAGATCCGCCGGCAGCACTCATCAAAGCGCTTATGCTGAATACAGCCACCGACCTCGGCAATCCTGGGCCTGACTATAAGTACGGATGGGGCCATGTCAATGCTTGGAGAGCCTGGCAGGGCCTTGAGGCAGGCTCATGGATGACCGATCAGGCCGAGCATCAGGATACCGTCACATTCTCAATAGCCATCCCAGACAATTTAGCTTCAGCCCGCGTGATGCTCTACTGGCCTGAACCGCCGGCCTCCGTCGCAACTGAGGAGGTTTTAATCAATGACCTTGATCTCACTGCCAGCGGACCAGATGGCTCTCAATACAAGCCGCTGGTATTGCGACACGAACCACAGGCGAGTCTGCTTGATGCAAATGCTGTGCCCGGGAGGGACTCTATGAATAATGTCGAACAAATTTTCCTTTCCAACCCTGAACCAGGCATCTACACCTTTGCTGTATCTGGTACTGAAATCCCGCTTGGGCCTCAGTCATTCTTTCTCACCTGGCATTTTGACCACGCTCAGGAAATCGCCGTCACCTGGCCTCACGGCGGAGAGTCATTCATCCCCGGGACCAGTCCGGAGTACATCCACTGGGAGGCCGCCGGCAATGAAGGGGACTTTCTGATTGAGTATTCGCCTGATTCAGGCACCACCTGGCAGATGGTCGATGAGGTATCGGGCACCACCCGGATTTACGCATGGACTGTACCGGAGAGTGTGACAGGTAAGGGCCTCATTCGGGTGAGTCGCGACGGCGTGTCGGGGCAGAGTGTGGCTCCATTCTCTATTGCCTCCCCTCCTTCCGGTCTCCGCCCAGTGACTGTATGTCCTGACAGTATCGTTTGGGAATGGCAGCCAGTAGACGAAGCCACATCTTACACTTTTTTCAAGCTGGGAGCATCCTATATGGACAGCATAGGCCATCCTGCAGATACCCTTTTTGCCATGGCCAGTACATTTCCGTACCAACCCTCGAAGCAAGACTGGGTGGCTGTGAGCATGGAGGGCGTTAACGGCCTGAAAAGCCTCCGCTCAATCGCGGTTCCATTTGCCACCAACGACTTACTGAACTGCCAAACGGCAAGAGACCTGTCTTTGAAAGGGTTTGTGTCTCCGGCGAGTGGAAACCTATCTCTGTGTGAACCATTTGATGAAGGACTTACAATGGTGCTTGTCAATACAGGCTTCGCGCCAGCTTCCGGCATTGAATTCTCCTATCGCCTGAATGAAGAGCCAGTCGTCACCGAGTTGTTTTCTGACACACTCTACCCCGGCGACACTTTGTTCTTTCAGTTTACAACCCCTGAACAGATCGTTGTTGGAGTCGACAGCATGATAACCGGCTGGGTTCAGTGGGGCGAAGACGAATTCCCTTACAACGACACAATCCCCTCCTACCGCTTCACCACTTTCATCTATGGTCCTTCATATGCCATCCCCTTTCTGGAGCAGTTTTCTGATGCCGATGTGGAGCTCCCGGCCCAGTGGCGAATTCTGAACCCTGACGACCAGCTGACCTGGACCCCGCGGACCGTAACCCAGTCAGACGGCAGCTCAGGCGTGGTGATGTTTGTTGACAATTATGCCTACAGCACAGCAGGAGAAGAGGAAGACTACCTGTTGAGTCCGAAAATTCTGCTGCCAGATTCAGGCAATCTTCGCCTCAGTTTCGATTATGCCTATGCGTATTACAATGATGTTTTTTGGGACAAAATGCGCATTGATGTTTCGACAGACTGCGGCAATTCATTTCCGTTTGTGGTCTTTGAGAAAGAGAAGGACGAGTTGTCGACCGCTCCCCCGGTTCAGGGCAGTTTTTCACCCCAGCAGGATGACTGGGAGCGGGTATTCATTGACATGACCCCATTTGCCGGGGAGGAGGTGATTGTCCGGTTCGTCAACATTTCCGGATATGGCAATCAAATGTATCTTGACAATATCAATGTATCGACTCTCACCCAGCCCATAGCCGGCTTTGGTCCGCCCACCGGTCAGTTGTGCGCCGAAACTCCAATTGAGCTCACCGATGCGAGTACAGGCGGCTTTTTGGCCTACTCCTGGATGCTGCCTGCTGGAGTCAGCATCCAGCAACAAACCCCTGATGAGGATGGCCTCTGGCAATTAACCGCTCAGGAAAGTGGCATATTTGAAATCACCTTGGTGGTGACCAACCCGCTTGGTACAGATACCACAACGGTGGTTCTTGACATTGCACCCCAGCCTGCACCTGCATTTGATTATCAGATTGATGGTCAGCAGGTATCTTTCATGAACTCATCAGTGTATGCCGATTCCTACCTCTGGGAGTTTGGTGATGGGCAGCAAAGCGACCTTGCGGAGCCAGTGCATACCTATGCAAGTCCCGGGACATACACTGTCTTGCTCACCGCCACAAACAGTTGCGGTGACCGCACCGTCCAATCTGAAATTGAAACTGTCACTTCAACCAACACCCCAAACGCTCAACCCTCAATGACCCTTTCCCCCAATCCCGCAACTGATCGGTTCATGGTCACTGTGTCTGGTCTCACAATTACCTCTGGCCTTACGGCCACGCTGTCTGATTTGAATGGCAAGGCGCTCGACATCCCGATCCGGACCACACCATCCAGCTCAGATTCCTGTACAATTGAAGTAGAAACAAAGTTGCTCCCTGCCGGAATGTATGTGATATCAGTGAGCACTGAGGATGGGATTCTGACGCGTCGGGTTTCGGTGGTAGGGGGTGGTTGAGAATTAAAAATTATAAATTAAAAATTATGAATTATGATGAGAGGGGGAGTTAATTACGAATTAGGAATTACGAATTACGAATTACGAATGA
>CAZMSQ010000033.1:0-25605 GCA_964569025.1 uncultured Saprospiraceae bacterium
AGGAGTCAAAACCTATGAAGACAATACTGGTCACAAGCGTCGGGAGCCTCGTGGGGCAAAATATTCTGGATTCTCTGGAAAACAGGAGGCAGAATCTCAGGATTATAGGGACCAACTCAGATGCCTCAGCTTGGGGTAATTTCAGATGCGAAACGGCGTATCTGGTCAGACCAGCCGCCGATCGAACTGCATTTGCCAAAGATTTGTCATCTGTCATTGAACGCGAAGCTCCTGATGTCATCATTCCCGGTCGTGACGACGACATCGAACTTCTCGGTCGCCTCCGTGATCGCTTGTATCCCGATAGCGGGGCGTTTTTGTGCGGCCACTCTGACTTTGCCGCTGTTATGGCTGATAAGGTGAGGAGCTGGCATTTTGCCCGAGACAAGGCTCTGCCGTTTGCACCGACAGTAGAAACCGGGCTTCCGGATAGTCTAAGGGATGCACTCAGTCTGGGTAACCAGTACGGATTTCCACTCATTGCCAAGCCCCGATACGGCAACGGTACGCGTGGAGTTCGTCTTGTGGTTAATGCAGACCAGCTGCAACGAGTCGCGGGTCTCCATGACTATGCCATTCAGCCTTTTATTGGAGATAAGCCTGAATGTGAGTTGGACACATCTTGTGGGCTTCCTTTTTTTTGGGAAGTGCCAGAACAGGCGCTTTTTGTCGCTCAGATTCTTATCGGTCGGGATGCGTCAGTATTGGATACCTGCTTGTTTCAGTCAATAATGGTGATGGGTCGCTGCGAAGGAATGACCCTGATCAAAGATCCAAGTTTGCTGGCGGTGGCTCACCAGTATGCAGACGCCGCCATTCAGGCCGGCTGGACGGGCATTCTAAATGTGCAGATGAAGAAACGTTCAGACCAAACCTATACAGCCATTGAAATGAATGGAAGATTTTCCGGAGGGACTTCCGGAAGGCGTTTTTTTGGGTTCGATGAGGTGCGTATTATGCTCAATGCCTGGCTCGGAGAATCGTTCATTCCTCCACACTCCGGGTCAATAAGCAGGAGAATCGTCAGACAATTTATCGACATTCCGGTCCCGGATTCAGATATTTCAACCCTGAATGCACATGGTGTCTGGCAAAAATCATGAGACTGATTGCGCCAGACACCTTCATATCAGAACTTGTTCGAAATTATGAAGCTCAAAAATCAGGTAGCCCTCGTAACGGGCGCATCAGGAGGCATCGGATCAGCAATTTGCCGTGTATTGGCAGAAGAGGGGGCGTCAATCATGCTTCATACTCACAAGCGGATTGAGCATTGCAACGCTCTGGAATCAGAGCTCATGGACAGCCGCTGCCATGGCGGGCAGTCTTTTTTTACCCAACAGGCCGATTTGTTGTATGAGTCTGAAGCCCTTCGATTGGTCAAAGGGGCACTTGCCCGTTTTTCCCGTCTCGACATTCTGATCAACAATGCGGGATGGTCAAAAGCAGTCGCGGCCTCTGACCTCAGTGGCCTTGACGACCAATTGATCGAACATACGCTCAGACTCAAAATCAATGCACCCCTCTATCTGATCCGGTCTGCAGAACCTTTCCTGAGCGCGTCTCCTGCCGGGCAAATCATCAATATTACTTCAGTAGCAGGAATCGCATCACGAGGATCCTCAATTGTGTATGCGGCTGCCAATGCTGCCTTGTCGAGTCTGACCAGGTCTCTGGCGCGATCCCTGGCACCTCGGGTGCGCGTCAATTCAGTCGCACCAGGGTTTGTTGACACAGGATTTGTCTGGCCGGCAGGTGGTCCGGCTAAAGCCCATGTCAGTTCGCACAATTACATCGGACGAACTGTAGAGCCCGAAGATGTCGCTGAGGCAGTCAGGTTTCTGGCCTGCAGCGCGTCATCTGTGACTGGTGAAGAGCTCGCAATCGATGGGGGCATCGGAAGGCTCGGGAAGAACGACAAACCTTTTCTCTGAAACGATGTTTTCACTCTCGCCATCTTAAGGGTTTCCTGAAAATCCTCATCTTTGCCCGGACAGATGCCCGGCAGGCTGTATTGCCGCCTCGGGTTACGGCAGCAATCCGCTTTCATATGAACCAGGACGACCTGACACACATCACCTCCGGCCAGGCCGGGATCAAAGACCATGATCCAACAGCGCCTTCTCGAAAGCAAGACCATATCGAGCTGGCCTTCCGTTCACGGGTCAGTGGGCAGGAGTTGGATGACAGGTTTTCATATGAGCCACTGCTGGCGGCCCATCCGGGCACCTCTCAATTTGGTCCGTTTCCTTTTGCCGGTAAGCAGCTTGACGCCCCAGTCTGGGTATCCAGTATGACTGGCGGTACCCAATGGGCAAGCCATATCAATGCCAATCTGGCTCGTGCCTGCCGGGAATTCGGTATGGGTATGGGCCTTGGCTCCTGCCGCTCTCTGCTGACCTCCGATGAGTATCTCGCTGATTTTCACGTGCGCCCGATAATGGGTCCCGATTTGCCACTGTATGCCAATCTTGGTGTGGCACAGGTCGAGCAATTGTTTCGGGAAAGACGCACAGATTTGATTCATCGGATGCTCGACAAGCTTTCGGCTGACGGCCTGATTGTGCATGTCAATCCGCTGCAGGAGTGGTTGCAACCTGAAGGCGATCGGTTTGAGGTTCCGCCGATAGAAACCATTGAGCGCTTGCTCGAACACATGGAAAAGCCGGTCATCGTGAAAGAAGTCGGCCAGGGAATGGGCCGTGAGAGCCTTCGTCGCTTGTTAATGCTCCCTCTCGCTGCCATAGAGTTTGCTGCCGCCGGAGGAACCAACTTTGCCCTTCTGGAACTTATGCGGGCTGATCCCGCAGCCCTCGAGGCCTGGCAGGAGCTGGCGCGGGTCGGTCATTCAGCTCCCGAAATGGCAGGTCTTGTCAATGAGTTGGTGGCAGAGCTGGGCGACGAGCTGGCCTGTCAACAGGTGATTGCCTCCGGAGGAGTCCGTCATTTTCTTGATGGCTATTACCTGATCAGAACGCTCAACCTGCCCACAGTATATGGTCAGGCATCTGCTTTTCTCAAACATGCACGGGAAGACTACGAGACGTTGCGCGACCGGGTGGAGGCCCAGATAGAAGGGCTGAAAGTCGCTTTTGCCTACCTGACAATCAAGGAGTCATGAATATGAAGAATGGCAGGAACCCGGACCTGACCGTGTCCGGCTTTTCAAAGCTTCCGAAATCTGAAAAAATCAATTGGGTGGCTCGCCACTACTTTGAATCAGCCGATGAAGTGGCTGGAGAGTTGCGCAGTTTCTGGCAAGATGATGAAGCTCAAAAGGTTATCGATGGGTTTAGTGAGAATGTGATTTCAAACTTTTTGCTGCCCTATAGCGTGGCTCCCAACTTTCTCATCAACGGGCGCACCTATTGCGTGCCTATGGTGATTGAAGAAAGCTCTGTGGTGGCTGCAGCCTCCAGTGCAGCAAAGTATTGGCTCTCACGAGGAGGATTCAAAGCTGAAATCCTTGGGGTTCAGAAAGTCGGGCAGGTGCATTTTCTATGGCATGGCAGTGACGCAGAAATCTTGCACCAGCTCATGCCCCAGCTGCGCGAACGGCTGCTGGCAGACTCTGCCGACATCACCTGTAACATGCGGGGGCGGGGCGGTGGAGTCACCGGAATCGAGCTGCGGGACTTCACAGAGCAGGAGCCCGGGTACTTCCAGCTGCTGGTTACCTTTGAAACCTGCGATTCCATGGGGGCCAATTTTATCAACTCAGTCCTGGAGCAATTCGCCGAATCCCTGCCAGTCTTTTTCGCTGAGCAGGAGCGCCTCCCCGCTGAAGCCCGCCAGGCAGAGGTCATCATGGCCATTCTCTCCAACTATACCCCTGAATGTTTGGTCAGAGCCACTGTCGAATGTCCCGTGGCCGCGCTGGGAGAGTTTGACGGGTGCATGGATCCGGAAGATTTTGCCGTTCGCTTTGCTCGCGCCATCCGGATAGCACGCATCGACCCCTACCGGGCCACGACTCACAACAAAGGCATATTCAATGGCATCGATGCCGTGGTCATTGCCACGGCCAATGATTTTCGGGCTGTGGAAGCATGCGGCCATGCCTATGCCGCCCGTGACGGCCAGTACCGCAGTCTGTCTGATTGCCGGGTGGAAGACGGGATGTTCCGCTTCTGGCTCGATCTGCCCATGGCTGTGGGCACGGTTGGAGGGCTCACCAGTCTTCATCCACTTGCGAAGCGCTCACTGCAATTGTTGGGCAACCCGACCGCTGAAGAGCTGATGCAAATCATAGCTTGCACCGGCCTGGCCCAGAATTTTGGCGCCGTTCGTTCACTGGTGACCACCGGCATCCAGTATGGACACATGAAAATGCACCTGACCAATATTCTCAACCACCTGAATGCATCAGAGCCAGAGGCCGCTGCAACTCAGGCTCACTTCGCCAACCGGCCAGTCTCCTTTACCGGAGTACGGGCATTTCTCGACGGATTGCGTGCCGGTCAGCAGGTGCAATGATTTTGAATAGCACCTATGGCGCCGTCCCATTCGACTGAAACATTCTACGCCCACGGAAAGCTGCTGCTTACCGGAGAATACGCCGTGCTCGACGGAGCACGGGGGCTTGCAGTCCCAACCCGTTTCGGGCAGCATCTGCAGGCAGGATATTCTCCCGAGCCCGGGGTGCTCCGCTGGGAAAGTTTCGATCATTCCCCGCAGATATGGTTTGAAGCAGAATTCTCCCTTCAGAATTTTTCCATCCGGAACACCTCTGATCAAACTGCCGCTGAAACCCTTCAACACATGCTCAGGATGGTGCGGCGCGACCAGCCCACATTTTTGCGCCGTCGGCAGGGGGTTCACGTTTCGACCCGCCTTGAATTTGACCGGTCTTGGGGACTGGGGAGCAGCTCAACGCTGGTTTCATGCGTTGCGCGTTGGGCAGGAGTCGATCCATATACGCTGCAAGAGGCAATATTCGGAGGATCCGGATACGATGTGGCTTGCGCGACTGCCGAGACACCTATTTTCTTTCAGCTCAAACCGGACTTTAAATTGGTGCGGCCAGCCCCATTCGCTCCTCCATACGCTGACCAGTTGTTGTTCGTCCATCTCGGCCGGAAGCAAAACAGCCGTCTTGGCATCAGCACCTGGCGGAATGCTGGTGCTCCGGCAGAAGCCCTGATCAGCAGGATATCGGAGATTTCTAAAAGCCTCTGTAATGCCGAAACAGCCACAGAATGCGCTGAATTGATCCACGAACACGAGCAGCTCATCGGGAGCCACCTCGGAATGAAGCGGGCACGGGATCTTTATTTCGAAGACTTTCCAGGCGAGATCAAGTCGCTTGGTGCATGGGGCGGCGATTTTGTGCTCGCGGTCAGTCCATGGGAAGCTGCTGAGGAAACCCTCGCTTATTTTCAAAACCGAGGGTTTCAGGATGTATTGCCCTGGCACGAGATGGTGCTTTAGGACAACCGGAAATGAAGCGTATTCTGTTTGAATCCCGGTTTTCAGTCTGATTCCTGCTGTGTCATTTTGTTTTCTGCGCAAGCAGGCCTAACTTTGCGCATGGAACACAACAAACTTGCCTCCTCAGACAAATTTTTGGGTCACGCTCTGACCTACGACGACGTCCTCCTCGTCCCTTCTTATTCCGAAATTTTGCCCCGTGATGCAGACATCCGCTCGATGTTCACCCGCGAACTTGGCATCAATGTGCCCATTGTCTCCGCGGCTATGGATACAGTCACCAATAACAAGGTGGCCATCGCCATTGCCAGACAGGGTGGAATTGGGATCATCCACAAGAATATGACCATCGAGCAGCAGGCAGAGCAGGTGCGCTCTGTCAAGCGGTCAGAAAGCGGCATGATCATCGACCCGGTGACCCTTGGGCCAGAGGCCCTCGTCGGAGAGGCCCTCGAACTCATGGAAACCTACAAAATAGGCGGGATTCCAATAGTTGACACCGAAACACGCCTCGTGGGCATCTTGACCAACAGAGACCTGCGGTTTGAAACAAATGCCAACCGGCCCGCCCGCGAATTGATGACCCGTGAGCACCTAATCACCGCACCAATTGGGACTAATCTCGAGCAGGCACGACAGATTCTTCAGGCCAATAAAATCGAGAAGCTTCCAGTGGTAGACGAGCATGGCAGACTCGTTGGCCTGATTACCTACAAGGACATCATGAAGGTGCAAAACTTCCCGAACTCCTGCAAGGATTCCTGGGGGCGACTCGTGGTAGGTGCTGCTGTCGGGATTGCCGCAGATACCATCGATCGGGTTGATGCCCTCGTGGCAGTCGGGGTCGATGTGGTGATTGTCGATACCGCACATGGGCACTCGGCTGGTGTTCTCAAAATGGTGTCAGCTATTAAAAAGCGCCATGCCGGGCTGCAGGTGGTTGGGGGGAATGTCGCCACAGGAAGCGGGGCAAGGGCGTTGGCTGATGCCGGAGCCGATGCTGTGAAAGTAGGTGTGGGCCCGGGAAGTATCTGCACAACCCGCATTGTGGCAGGCGTCGGCGTGCCCCAGCTGACAGCCATCCATGAAGCCTCCACCGCCCTGAAAGGTTCAGGTATTCCGGTCATCGCAGATGGCGGTATCCGTTATACCGGTGATATCCCCAAGGCCATCGCCGCCGGAGCCAGCTCAATTATGGCAGGAAGTTTGTTTGCTGGAGTAGAAGAAGCGCCTGGTGAGACGATTATCTTTGAAGGACGAAAGTTCAAGGTTTACCGTGGTATGGGGTCGCTCGGGGCAATGGCCCTTGGTTCCAAAGACCGCTATTTCCAGGATGTCGAAGATGACATCCGCAAAATGGTGCCGGAAGGAATCGAAGGGCGTGTACCCTACAAAGGGTCTTTGGCAGAAGTGATGGTGCAATATATCGGAGGCCTCAGAGCCAGCATGGGGTATTGCGGAGCCGCCACCATCGCTGATTTACAGAATGCACAATTTGTGCAAATCAGCGCCGCCGGTGTCGCAGAGAGCCACCCTCACAACATCACGATCACCAAAGAATCACCCAACTACAGCCGCCGGTAAAAGGTGTTGAAAAATTAAGGAAAAAAAATTGTGTCCGACGTTTGTCAGGCAAGACACATTTTATGTATCTTTAATCCGTTATTCAATAAGCATCAGCTTTTCACGTATGAATAAGGGAATTCTCATAACCGTCTCTGTTGCAATCTTCTTCCTGTACGGCAGTTGGACCATCAGCCCGCTGGAATCTCCCTATCTCCCCTCTGCCAAGGTCGATCAGTACATCAACCAACACAAGTATCTGGCAGCAAAACTCAAAGCAACCAGTGGTATTCCGATGTCCATTATCCTGGGCCTTGCTGGTCTGGAGAGTAACTGGGGCACCAGCGAACTTGCCAGGCGGTCCAATAACCATTTCGGGATTAAAAAAGGGGCCTACTGGCAGGGCCCCGTGTATTGCAAAGACACAGAAGAATACCCCGACGGACGCACCTCCACCCGGATGGTGCAGTGCTTCCGCAAATACTCCTATATTTCAGACAGCTATCGCGATTTCGGTCAGCATCTGACAAAAGACCGCTACAAAGGCCTCTATAATCACAGTCCTTCAAGATACCGGTACTGGGCATATACCCTTCAGGATGCCGGCTATGCCACAGACCCTAAATATGCGGAAAAGCTGATTCACATCATTGAGCATTACCAGCTCCACACCCTTGATCGACAAATGGAAAGATAACCTCACCCCGCAGCATCTTAGGCCCACTCAGGCATTCATTCTCCTTTTCCCACACGATGCAATACTATTCATATTAAACCATAAATGGTTTTGGCCTCGCAAAGGCATGCTCAAAAATTGCCTGTCAAACAAACCTTCTGTCGTAATCCCCAGCGCCTAATCTGCCCTGTAGGGGCAAACTCTTTTTAGCACCGCGAAACAAAGCAAAAGAAGCGGCAGCGCAGCGACATCTTCAAGAGGAGCCCTGAGATTGGGCACAAATCCCGAAAAATGGATTGAAAACCAACCTAACCTTATTTCGAAACGGAAAAAGATGCCGCTGCGCTGCAGCTCAAAAAACAGTCCCACGTGTAGCTAAGAAGATATCGCTGCGCTGCAGCTAAGGGTTCTCTCCCGGATTGACTCCCGGTGGTTCACCCTGCATCACGCAACTACCCCTCTGAGGTGCCTTCGAACAAGCAAGCATACTAATTGCGATCGGGAGGAATGCGCAATACCATATCAATTTCCGAATCATCTTGCAATCTCTTGTTTCTTCGGCAAGTTGCGCCTTACAATTCCGGCTCCCGGACTTGCTTGGTAATCGCCTCATCCCGATAATAATGAATCAGAATGGATTCCAGCGCCTCCCGCCCTTGACAAACAGCCTCCACCCGTTGCCAGGTCTCTGCCTCAATCAGTGATTGCAACGGCTGAGGTACCTTGACAATCCGGTTGAAAACCTTGCTGATTTTTTTGTCCCATACCTTGTAATATCGCAGCAAATCATCCGGATATACAATTTTCCGCCTGGTCCCCTCATCAATGCCCCGAAACGGCATCAGCACATTCAGATACCCATAATCGTCGGTCAGCTGCTCACCCGGGTGAATGTCACGGATGGCAATCTCAAAGTTGTATGCAGTGGTCAGACAATTGGACTGGAAGCTGTGATTGACATACCGCCCGTGATCCCAGCACAGGATGTAATTCCCCCTGCTGTTGCGATAGGTGTATTTTTCGAGAATGTCCTGGTAAATAGGTTCCAGACTCCGCAGCTCCGCCGGAGTGAATTCGCGGTCCAGCCGGTCAAGCACCCACGTGATGGTCCCTGCTGGGATAAATGAGGTCGCAACAACGCCGTAGCCGATTTCCTCGCTGATAAATTGAAGCTCTGTGTGAGGGTGTATCATGGTTCGTAATACTTGGATTATGCATGCGAAATTATCGAAAAGGCCGATTTTTTCGCATTTTCTTTTTGGGAGAGAACAATCTGGAAATGAGTGAAATACAAAGGATATTAGTGTAGAGAATGACGAATCAGAGTGGGTGAGAATAATCTGTTTGGGTAGGAGCGTGATTTTCAAAAGTGTCGTGTATGTGTCCGGAAACAGGAGAAGCGCGTGAACCGCAAATAAGAAGGGGCACAGCGGATAATTCCACTGCGCCCCTTTTCTCAGGCAATGTGCTCTGAAAAAGCGCATTGCCCGGTTACTTTCTATTGCTTACATCGGCAGCAAAACCGCATCCAATACGTGGATGACACCGTTTGTGCCCTGCACATCAGTCAGGACAACATTCACTGTATTTCCGGCACCGTCTGTGATGGTGACACTTCCGTCGATATTGACCGTAAACGAAGTGCCAGCCAAAAGAGGATTGACCATCATCGCATCGCTGAGGTCGGTTGAGCGGACATTGCCGCTGACCACGTGGTACAGCAAAACATCGCGCAGCTGCTCAGGTGTCAGACCGGCAACTACGGCAGAGATGGCTTCGAATGCGGAATTGACAGGAGCAAAGACAGTAAACGGGCCCGCACCTGAAAGTGTGGTGACCAGGTCTCCATCTGCTACGCCAAGCGCACCCACCAACTCGCCAAACAGCGGATTGGCTGCGGCCAGATCAACCACAGTCGGTGGCAGCAGCACTTGATCGATGACATGTACCACGCCATTGGTGGCATCTACATCAGCCGAAGTGACAGCAGCTCCGCCATTGAGGGTGATGTCTCCGGCAGTGTTGTTGATGTAAAGAGAAAGCTGATTGCCGCCAGGTGCAGCCGTTGAGGCAGTGGTGACGTAAGTGTCACCTTCGGCGATGCCGGAAGAGAGGACCTCTGCTCCCAGCACATGGTAGAGCAGGATGTTGGTCAGCTCAGCATCTGAAAGCGCACCGAGGTCTACGCCCAGAGCATCGAATGCCGCATTGGTCGGGGCAAATACTGTAAATGCACCCGTGCCGCTCAGAGTGGCATCAAGGCCAGTGCGCTGTAATGCACCGAGCAGGGTGGAGAAGTTGGCATCGTCAGCCACTATCTCTGCAATACTCATCGGCTGTGGAGCCGGATCTTCGTCATCATCCTTGCAGGCGATGAACAGGCTGCTGATCAGCAGCGCCATCAAACTAAATTTTAGCAGTTTCATGTGTTT
Organism: uncultured Saprospiraceae bacterium; assembly: GCA_964569025.1. Lineage (GTDB taxonomy): Bacteria > Bacteroidota > Bacteroidia > Chitinophagales > Saprospiraceae > CAZMSQ01. The sequence goes on from CAZMSQ010000033.1 coordinate 10,102, forward strand.
GTGTGTTTGGTGAAAAAAAAATTGTTCAGGTGACACTCAAACGAGACTTCTTTACATTTGTTTAACCAAACACATCATCTCTGTCGTTTCATGACACAAATTGACATTCTCTATACACATCACTCCCTAATGAACGTTTTCAATGGTTTTCAAAATCTCAGCGTTTCTTCTGGCACTGACACTCGCTGCCTGCTCCGGATCTGATGGAAAGGCATCAGTTGCAGGTAAGGCTGACGCAATCTGCCAATGCTGGCAACCCATACATGAATTCGAACTGGCCTCTCAGGAGGCAATGAAAAGTGGGGATTCGGAAAAACTTGAGTACCTTTCTACCACGTATCCCAAGATTAAAATGATTGAAGATGATTGTTTGTCCCGTTGGGAAAAAATCAGCCGGGAGCTTTCCGAGTCGGAACAGACTCAGTTGCTTGATATTCTGAAAACGCAGTGCTTTGATACGTCCCTGAGGGTCATGTCTGTCGATTAACCTATGAAGCAGCGCTCCATTTTCATACTTCCCATTCTTGTAGCCGGTGCTTTGTCTTGCAGCCCTCCGGATCGTCCCGCTACTATGAGCGCGGCACAGACGGAAGAGCCTGGTGTCTGGGCTTCAAAATGCTGTGATTGCCTGCAGCCGTCTCTTGAAATGAGCGAACGCATGCAACAACTGGTGGCTGCTGGCAGGCGCGAAGAGGTCATCAAACTGTCTCACGAAGCCGGACGGCTCGCTGCCGAAGGCATGTCCTGCTGCATGCAGCGCATCCTGATCGTAGGTGCCGATACCCTACCGGATGAAATTGTCAGAGCCCGGCTCAATCAGGCATGCCCCGACCTGCCATCCATCCTTCGGGATGAGCTCATTCTCACAATATCCACTCCTTTAAACAGATAAATCAGTTTTCCGACCCTTTAGCTACGCTGCCCTGACCTGACCCGGTCGGACCGCTATAGCGGTCCGACGGCTATAGCGGTCCGACCGGGTCAGCGGCAAAGTGCCGTTTACATCGGTGCGGCAATCTGCATCAGCCAGGCGCAAATGATGGCGCCATAGGTGCCGAGGGCGTAGCCCAGCACTGCGAGCAACACGCCCACAGGGGCGAGAGATGGGTGGAAGGCTGCCGCGACTACCGGCGCCGAAGCGGCACCACCGATATTGGCCTTGCTGCCCACCGCCAGGAAAAAATAGGGCGCCCGGATGAGCTTCGCCATGGCCACAAGCAATCCCACATGGATGGCCATCCACGTCAGACCCACCAGAAAGATGGCTGGATTTTCGAATATCGCCATGATGTTCATCTTCATCCCAATCGTGGCTACCAGAATGTAGATAAACACACTGCCCAATTTTGAGGCGCCGGCGCCCTCATAGTTGCGGGCTTTGGTAAATGATAAGAGAATGCCAAAGGTCGTGGCCATCACAATCAGCCAGAAGAACCCTGAGGTGAGGCTGAAGCGCTCGAGAACCGGAGCCGTGGCCTTCAGCCAGGGGGCCATGAAGTCAGCTATCAAATGGGCCAGTCCTGTGCACCCAAAGGCAATGCCCAGAATGACCATCAAATCGATAAAACCCGGAATCCGCGCGATGCGCTGGCTGAACTCGTGCATGTGCTCTTTCAATGCATTCACCGCTGAAGAGTCGGCTTTGAAGAAGCGGTCCAGACTCTCTGACCGACCCACCCCCAGCAGCAGAAAGGCCATCCAGATTTCAGCCACAATGATGTCGACAGTAATCATAATTGAAAACACCTTGCCCGAAATCGGCTGAAACATCTCAAACATCGCTGCCTGGTTAGCACCTCCCCCAATCCAGGAGCCAGCAATGGTAGCCATGCCACGCCACACCTCATTGGGCGCTGCACCTCCCACCACCTCAGGTGCAAACATGCTGAACAACAAAATCGCCAAAGGGCCCCCGATAATCACACCCACTGTCCCGGTCAAAAACATGATCAGCGCCTTTGGCCCCAGCCGGAATACCTCCCGCAGATTGATGCTCAGCGTCAGCAACACCAGCGAAGCAGGCAGTAAATACCGGGATGCCACAAAATATAGCTTCGAGCTCCCGATAAAAGGCGCAATAATCGCCTGATCAACCTCATTGTTGATTACAAACGCCCTGAGCTGCCTAAGATTGGTAATCCCCTCTACCTCAAATCCCTGCGCCGCCAGCGCAGCCGTGGCTGCCTGTACGTCAATCCACTTAGGCGAAATAATGCCCAGCGTGCTAAACAAAGATGGGACAAAGTAACACAGCAACAGGGCCGGTATCACCTTGTAAAACCCCTTGTAGCGCTCCATCTCAGTAGTCTTGAAAATGACCAGCAAAATGGCCATCAATATCCCGAAAACAACCGCATCATTGGTAATCAACGGGAGACCCGATACAACATCTTCCATAGTGCCTGTTTCTCTTTACAATTTATCAAAACTGCAAGATAACAAGATCAGCAAATCTGTCCGGTACTGGTCGGACGACTATAGTGGTCGGACGACTATAGTCGTCCGACCACTATAGTCGTCCGACCAGTTTTCGGAAAATCAGGCCGATTCTGCGTAATTTGGCGACGGAGCGCGGGAAGGGCCGCGGGTGCAACAACGAAATGACTATGAAAGACACAGATCAAGAATACCTCCGGCAGGCCATCGCGTTGGCGAGGGCCGGGGTCAGTAAGGGAGATGGGGGGCCATTTGGGGCGGTGATTGTGAATGCGCAGGGGAAGGTCGTGGGGCGCGGCTGGAACCGTGTGCTGGCTACCAATGATCCGACAGCGCACGCAGAGATGACTGCCATCAGAGACGCCTGCAGGAACCTCGACCACTTTCAGCTGGAGGGGTGTACCATTTACTCCTCAAGTGAGCCCTGCCCGATGTGCCTCGGGGCCATCTACTGGGCCCGGCCGGCACGGCTGGTCTTTGCATGCCTCCGCACGGATGCGGCGCGCATCGGGTTTGACGACCAGCTGATTTATCAGGAAATCAACCTGCCCTTCGAGGAGCGCGGCATCCCGACGGAGCATGTGCCAGTCGATGGGTCTGATGCGCCCCTGCAGGACTGGGAGGAGAAGGAAGATAAAATCCTGTTTTAAGGTCAGCTTTTTTCAACCTTTGTGTCTACCAGCGCCATGTCAATCTCGCGGCGCTCCAGCTGGGCATCGAGGATTTTCACCCTGACCGTATCCCCCATGCGCAGAATGCGCCCCGTGCGAATGCCCGTTGCGGTCAGACGCCCACTGTCAATCTCGAATGATTCTTGCAGGGAGTGAAACGGCACCAGCCCTTCACATAGGCTCTCCGTCAATGCCACGAAAATGCCGCGGTCAATCATCCCGCTGATGACCCCATCAAATTCCTCCCCAATATGTGACTCCATAAACTCAACCTGCTTGTACTTCACAGATTCACGCTCGGCATCGGTGGCACGGCGCTCTTGCTTTGAAATGTGGCGGCACCGGTCCTCGAGTTGCGCTTTGTTTTCGCGGTAGGTGCCCGTGAGGTTGTTTTCGAGAATGCGGTGCGAGAGCACATCAGAGTAGCGTCTGATGGGCGAGGTAAAATGGGTGTAGTTGGAGAATGCCAGGCCGTAGTGGCCAATGTTGTCAGTTGAATACTCGGCCTTGGCCATGGTGCGGATGGCCAGAGGTTCGAGAAGCTGCAAATTGGTCTCCTCGCGGGCCCTGAGGGTCAGGGCGTTGATGGAGTTGGCAATGCTTTTCGGACTTGCTGTGTCAATGCTGACCCCAAGTCTACGGGCAAACCGTGCAAACTCCTCAATGCGCTCCGGATCTGGCGAGTCGTGCACGCGGTAGACAAACGGGATTTCATGTTCCGCCCCTTTCTTGTTGATAAACTCCGCCACCCGCCTGTTGGCCAACAGCATAAACTCCTCAACCAGCAGGTGGCTGTTTTTGCGCTCCTTGCGATAGACCGCCACCGGCTTGCTCTGCTCATCGAGCTGAAAGCGAATCTCCGGCGACTCAAACGCAATTGCCCCGTTTTTAAAACGGCGCTTTCGCAACGTTCCGGCAATCTTGTCCAGTAACCTAAGCTCTTCCGAAAAATCACCCTCGCCACTGTCAATGTGCTCCTGAGCCTCTTCATAAGTGAATCGGCGGTCAGAATGCGTCAGCGTTTTGCCAAACCATGCGTCCTGCTCTTTGTAGTCTGCATCAAAGGTGATGAGTGCGGAGAATGTGCATTTGTCCTCATTGGGTCTGAGCGAGCACAGTTCGTTTGAGATTTTCTCCGGTAGCATGGGTAATACCCGGTCAACGAGGTAGACGCTGGTAGAGCGCTTGAAGGCCTCCTGATCCAGAGGTGTGCCCGGCTTGACGTAGTGGGTCACGTCAGCAATGTGAATGCCCACTTCTATCATGCCATTGTCGAGATGCCTCACCGACAGAGCATCGTCAAAGTCTTTGGCATCCACAGGGTCAATGGTGAAGGTGGTGACATGGCGCATATCCTTTCGGACGAAGGCCTCAGCCTCCGGGATGACGACCGGAAGGGATTCCGACTCGCGCATCACCACTTCCGGAAATTCCAGCTCAAACCCATTGTTGATGAGAATGGCAGTCATGGCGATTTCATTGCTGCCCTCAGGGCCAAGCACCGCAGTGACTTCCCCCACCGGGTTATGGTTGTGGCGCTCAGGCCAGGCAGTAACGCGCACCACCACCTTATCGCCGTCTTCGGCCCCCTTCAAATCCTTGAGGGGCACCGAGATTTCGAGCACGCTTCGGATATTGTCTGGCGTCACGATGCCATACTTTTTCCAGATGCGAAGGGTGCCCAGAAAATGCTCCTGCGCCCGCTCAACCACTTCCAGAATTTCGCCGTCAGCCCGGCGGGCACCGCGGCGATGCTGGATCGCCACCTTGACCCGGTCGCCGTCCATGGCGCCCCGAAGGTTGCGGGAGGGGACGAAGACGTCATCCTTGAGATCGTCGCAGATGATATATGCAGAGCCGGACCGAGTCATATCGACCGTGCCGAGTGCTACCTTGCGGGGGGTGTTTGGGGCATCTTTGCCCCCGGGCTGGGCGCTGTACTGAAAGGTGTTGCCGCTCTGCGGCTTGAGAATGCCCTTGCCAACCAGCTTTTGAATGGCATTGGCCAGGGCATCCTTGTTGGCGTCAGTACCCAGCTTCTTGCCTACTTGCCGCGGCGTCATGCGCTTGCGCGGTGAGGCCCTGAAGAGTTTGGCCACTTCCTGCTGAAGTTGCCTGGCTTTGGGGGTATGAGATTTAGATTTCTTTTTTCTTGACATATATGTAAATGGAATGAAGAGATGCAGAACGCTATCTCAATGTTAAATTCTCAAATCACCAGAATTCGCCCATCAGCAAGGAGCTCCAATTGAATCAGCCGTGATTCCAGGGCCTCGTAGCTGTGTAAATCAGCTGATCCCTCGCCCTCTACAATGTGGATCATCCAGTCTGTCTCCAGGGTGGCGACCGACTGGACAATGATGTCAGACTGGGAGCGAAGGCCTGAGAGCGGCTTTCGGTCTATCAGCCGGCCATCAAGGGTGTAGGTGGCGAGAATGTATTCGTGCTTCAGCAATCCGGCTTTCCAGTAAACCAGAGCGTGAAAGTCCTTTGTGTCCGGGTACCGGATGCAGGCTACATACTCAGTGAACTCGTCGTGCTCGTTTTCATGAGGGAGAATGTACGCTTCTAACTCATCGAGCGTGAGGGGGTCATTAAACTGGCTAAACTCCAGCTTGTGCTCGTCAGTAAGAGAAAAGGGAAGTTCGATGACCGGGAATTTCTCCAGAAATTTCTTCAAATCCGGACCTTTCCGATGGGTTGGTGATGAATGACTCATTGTGTTTTCTTCATAACGAAACATACGGCCCCAATGTTCCTCATGCAGTCGGAATGGACACGAAGCACTTATTTTTACTCATTCTAAATAATTCTCATCCACCTAGCTCGGTTCCGTGCTGCGTTGCGAGGTCATTGAATTTGCCGTAAATTGTGAGCACTGTAAAATAACGCATTAAAGTCAGTATTTATGAGTTGGTTTTCCCGATTTCTGACCTCTTCCTTGGGTCGAAAATTGGTCATGAGCCTGACGGGCTTGTTTCTTATTTCGTTTCTGGTGGTTCATTTGATTGGCAATTTCCAGCTGTTGATTGACGATAACGGCGAGCAGTTTAATGTGTACGCCGAATTCATGACCACCAATCCGGTCATCAAGACGACTTCCTATCTGCTGTACGCATTTATCCTGTTACATGCCATTCAGGGCATTCTCTTGTGGCGTCATAACCGCTCTTCTCGTGGTCCGGTAGGCTACGCCGGTAAAGCTGCCAATGGAGCCTCCTGGGCATCCCGTAATATGGGTCCGCTTGGTGTCATTATCTTAGTCTTCATTCTGGTTCACATGTACCAATTCTGGCTGCAGATGAAGCTTGGTGCGGTGCCGGATGTCACAATTGACGGCAAGGAGGTGAAGAATCTGTATGCACCGGTTGCTGAGGTATTCTCCAATGGAGGCTTTGTGGCATTTTATGTGCTCTCAATGGTTATCATCAGCGTTCACCTGTGGCATGGATTTCAGAGCGCTTTCCAGTCGCTTGGCCTCAACCACAAAAAGTACACGCCAGTGATCCGAACCATTGGTCATGCGTACTCGGTACTTGTCCCGCTGGGTTTTGCGCTGATTCCGATTATCTTCCTGATCAACAAGAATCTATAACAATAATGCACCGCGGCTGTTGAGGTAATCAACCAGCCTGAGGATATATTTCCCAAACCTCCTTGTAAAAAGATAATACATATGAAACTGGATGCAAAAATCCCGGAAGGGTCTTTGGCAGAAAAGTGGACCAAATACCGTGGCACCATGAATCTGGTGGCACCCAACAACAAGCGCCGTCTTGACATCATTGTAGTCGGAACCGGTCTGGCCGGCGCATCAGCCGCAGCGACGCTCGGTGAGCTTGGCTATAATGTCAAGTCATTCACCTTCCATGACAGTCCTCGCCGCGCACACTCCATTGCTGCCCAAGGTGGCATCAATGCAGCCAAGAATTATCAAAATGACGGAGACAGCGTTTACCGTCTGTTTTACGATACCATCAAAGGGGGCGACTATCGCTCTCGTGAGGCAAACGTGCACCGTCTTGCTGAAGCCAGCACCAGCATCATTGACCAGTGCGTGGCTCAGGGTGTGCCCTTTGCCCGCGAATATGGCGGGCTTTTGGCCAATCGCTCATTCGGTGGTGTGCAGGTGTCGCGGACGTTCTATGCGCGCGGCCAGACTGGGCAGCAGTTGCTACTTGGGGCCTATCAGGCACTCTCGCGCCAGGTCGCCCAAGGAAGCGTAGAGCTTTATAATCGCCATGAAATGCTCGACCTTGTCATTGTCGACGGAAAGGCCCGCGGAATCATCGCCCGCAACCTGCTGACAGGCAAGCTCGAACGACACGCTGCCCACTGCGTGGTGCTGGCAACAGGAGGTTACGGCAACGTATTCTACCTCTCTACCAATGCCATGAACTGCAACACAACCGCCGCCTGGCAGTCGGTCAAGCGGGGCGCCCTCATGGCCAATCCGTGCTTCGTGCAAATCCACCCGACCTGCATTCCGGTCTCTGGCGATTATCAGTCGAAACTCACACTGATGTCTGAGTCGTTGAGGAACGACGGGCGTGTATGGGTGCCGAAGAAAATGGAAGATGTGGAGGCCATCCGGGCCGGCAAAAAGAAGGCGACCGAGCTCAGCGAAGACGAACGCGATTATTTCCTCGAACGCCGCTATCCGGCATTTGGCAATCTGGTGCCGCGCGACGTTGCCTCCCGGGCTGCAAAGTATATTTGTGACGAAGGGCGTGGCGTCAACGAAACCGGGTTGGCAGTCTTCATGGACTTCTCTTCAGCCATTCAGCGCTACGGTAAGTCCGAGGCCCATTCTCGCGGCATCCATGAACCTGATGCAGCCACCATCACCAAACTGGGAGAGGAAATTGTTTCGGCCAAATATGGCAACCTCTTCGAAATGTATGAGAAAATTACGGGCGACAATCCCTACAAGACGCCCATGAAAATCTATCCGGCCATCCACTATGTCATGGGTGGCCTATGGGTTGACTACAACCTGGAGACCAATATTCCGGGACTGTTTTCGCTGGGAGAGAGTAACTTCTCCGACCACGGCGCCAACCGCCTCGGCGCATCAGCCCTCATGCAGGGTCTTGCCGACGGCTACTTTGTGTTGCCCTATACCATCGGCACGTTCCTGAGCAACGAAATCAGAACCCCTGCCATCGATCCTGACCACGCTGCTTTCCACGAAGCCGAAGCCCGCACCCGCGCGCGCATCGTCAGCCTCATGGAGGTGCAAGGCAACGAATCTGTCGAAAGCTACCACCGACGCCTCGGCCATATCATGTGGGACTATTGCGGCATGTCGCGCAATGCCGACGGCCTGCGGAAAGCCCGCCAAATGGTACGTGAGCTTCGTGACGAGTTTTGGAAGAATGTCTTCGTGCCGGGTTCTGCAGACGATTACAATCCGGAGCTGGAGAAAGCATGGCGCGTGGCCGACTTCATGGAGCTCGGTGAGCTGATGATTGTAGACGCGCTGAATCGCAACGAGTCGTGTGGTGGCCACTTCCGCGAGGAGTATCAAACTGAAGACGGCGAGGCCGTGCGCAACGACGAAGAATACGCCTATGTAGCTGCCTGGAACTGGCCCGATACATCAAAAGATCCGGAGTTGGTCAAGGAAGACCTTGTGTTCGAAAACGTCGAACTTAAGACCCGGAGCTACAAATAAGCGCCAGCGCATTCACATATTCTGATTACTTACACAACAGACCTATCATGAATCTTACCCTCAAAATCTGGCGCCAGAAAGGCACGAAAGACAAAGGTCGGTTCGAGACATATACCGTAAAGGCCAATTCGCACATGTCTTTTTTGGAGATGCTGGATGTCCTCAACCAACAACTCATCGAGAAAAAGCAGGAGCCTGTGGCTTTCGAGCACGATTGCCGGGAAGGCATCTGCGGTACATGCAGTCTGATGATCAATGGTCAGGCCCACGGCCCCATGAAAGGCACCACGGCCTGCCAGTTGCACATGCGGCACTTCAAGGACGGAGATACCATCACAGTAGAGCCGTGGCGCGCCAGGGCATTCCCTGTGATCAAGGACTTGGTCGTTGACCGCTCGGCTTTTGACCGCATCATTCAGTCCGGCGGCTTTGTCAGCGTCAACACAGGCCAGGCGCAAGACGGCAACGCCATTCCGATCGAAAAGGAGCAGGCCCTGGATGCTTTCGATGCGGCTGCCTGCATCGGCTGCGGCGCCTGCGTGGCAGCCTGCCCCAACGCCTCAGCCATGCTCTTCACCTCCGCCAAGGTGTCCCACCTGGCCCACCTGCCGCAGGGCAAGGTCGAAAGTCACCGCCGCGTCCAGGCAATGGTCCGCCAGATGGATCAGGAGGGCTTCGGCAGCTGCTCGAATACCGGCGCCTGCGAGGCCCAGTGCCCGAAGGAGATTTCGATTACGAACATCGCGCGGTTGAACCGGGAGTATTTCAGCAGTTCGGTTGGGACAGAGACGGTGGTGCCTTGATGGGGGAAGTCCTCCCATCATCCAAACCTCAAACCTGTACCAACTCACTCGCCTCCCCCAGCCCAGTCAAATGAAGTACCTGGATCGCCCTCGTCATGGCCACATATAGCAGAGCCCGCTCCTGTTTGTGGTAGGCCTCCTTTTCTTCTGCGTCCAGGTGCGAATAACTCTGGAATTTATAGGGGAGCGATAAGGCGTCAGTGCCGGTCAGGAAGACTATCTTGAACTCAAGACCCTTCATATTGTGGAATGTGCTGACCCTTATTCGTGACGTTCAGCGCCTGATGAATGGCAAGCATCTGGGTTGGTAAATTAGTCAGGCGATAAAATGTGTAAAAATACAATATCCACATGCTCGTGATGCGGCAGCATAGAAATCAGGTTGTTTTGAAGATTTTTTGGAAATTTTTTGGTATTAATTAATTGTAGGTTTCACAATTTCATTATTCTGGATTGAAATAATTGAGATAATTTCCCATCAACAAGATAAACATAACACCCCTTCATTCCCCGTGTCATCAATGTCCGGTAAGTATTCTTAATAATTCTGTCCGCTAGTTCCTTAGCCTCTTCAGGGTTTTCTTTGAGCATCTTCTTGATCCCCCTGATCGAGTTATCGTTTCTAGATCGATTATACACATCCGTGACCACCTTACCGTCTTCATAGCGGATGTCGTCTCCGACAATAACGCCCACATAGTCTAATTCCAAACCCTGGCAAGTGTGGATGCAGCCGATTTGCTCAATGGAGCCTTCCGCAACCAACCAGGCAGGACCGTCCTTGGTCAAATTCCACTGCATTTGAAAGTCTTCTTCTGGGAATTCAATATCGTATGCGCCAGGATCATTCTTAGAGATCCAATCCCAGCAGTAGCCTGCTACCATGCGGGCTTTATTATACCCTTTGTTCTTTTCTTCAATGGCGGTTCTTAGTTCGGTAGGACTATCAAAAATCTGAAAGTCGAAGTCTTCAGGATTGTGGTACACGTTGGCGGTTTCCCGAATTTGCAGGGTATTATTCAGCCAGGCCAGATAACCATCGGAGCCGTTGCAGCGAAACTGAGACTTCAATGAAAGGGTTTCCACATGAGCACCTTCTTCCTCCGCATGGATCTGAATACGGCGTTTATCACCAACGTCTTTGATGTGAATCTTCTGCAAGTCATCTACAAAGAATACGGTAAACTTAGCCGCATGCATGATCTCCAGAATCTGGTTCTTCCCCAAATTTCCGTACAATCCACTCTTTAAATTTAGGCGATGGGCTTCATCTACGATCAGTGCATCAAAGGTATTCTCTTTGGTATCTACAAAAGCTCCAGACCCTTTGAATAGATTATTGTATTCCGTCTTCTTTAGCGTACCAGTGAGCTTGCTGGCATATACCTCTCTGGGGGCAGCATTCTTGGTGACGTATTGAGCCACTAGCCCTTTCTTGGTCATTTCCACCAGCAGGTTGATCGCAACTACCGATTTGCCTGTGCCAGGGCCGCCTTCCACAATCAGAACATACTTTTCTTCCTCTGAAGTCCTTTGAGCTAATGCCATCGCTCTTTCAAAGACGACCTTCTGATCATCGATCATCACAAACTCCTTATTCCCCTTCAGCATGGAAGCGAGGCTGTCGGCCAAGTGCTTGGAAGGCTTGATCTTGCCGTGATCGATTCGGTACATGATGTTGGTCCGGTCTCCAAACTTGATGTACTTTCTGATGAAGTCTTTTAGCTTCAGTGCATCTTCTCGCAGGAAGACCGGTGCCTTTTTGATGTAGTCTTTATATGCCTCGTTTGCGATGACATCATCTCGCTCGTAGTTATGCAAGTAGGCACAGGGCTTCAACATGATTCCCTCGTCGTAGACAGTCTGGTTGAATCCCTTCAGCAGGGCGGCATAAGACCAGGCTTGATAAGAAGGGTGGGTTGTTTCCACTAATCTTCCCTGCATGTGCGTCTTGACAATCCCGTCTCGATTCGACAATTCTGCTTTTTGCCACTGCTTGAGCTCTACAATAACCACATTGTCATTTCCCTCTTCGTCATTTCCGGAGATGATGAAATCAATTCTTTTGGAGGTCAGCGGAATTTGAAACTCCACGGAAACCTGGGCATCTCCAGGGATGTCTTCTCCAATTAGGATGTTATTCATGAAGAGCAGAGAATTCTTCCAAGAGTCGATCTCGCTTTGACCGGTCTTTCTCCCCAACCGCTGTAAGACCATATCATAAATCTTGGCATCGATTTGATTGGAGATGACATCTTCGGTGAATCCCTTCTTGGAAGATTGATAGACAATCATGATTAGAGTGAGTTATACTTGGTAAATTTGCCTTTGGATTTTTCTACTGGGTACTTTTCGTCATTTAGAGCAATCTTTTCTCTGAGGATTTCTTCCAAATCCAGGTCATATTTATCCAGCAACAGCAAGGCATAGGAGAACACATCAGCCAACTCCTGCCTCACCCTTAGCATGTCTACCTCTTCAAGTTCTGTGGGGCTCTTCCAGAGATATAGTTCCAACAGTTCATTTGCTTCAATGCTCAGGGCAATGGCCAGGTCTTTTGGATTATGGAACTGGTCCCATTCTCTGGCATCTCGAAAAGCCCTAAGCTTGTCAATCAGTTTTTGGACTTCGATAATAGGTTGCATAATCTGAAAGTTTCAGAAATTTTGGTCAATGACCTGAATGTTTGGCTCAATTCTGGTGTCAAACCAAAACCGTTGCCCCTTGACAAGCTCGCTGATACCCTGGGCTTCGAGGAGTACAAAGTCTTCTTCGCCGGGTTTGACATCAGTGATGAGAAAGTCTTCTCCTCGCGCAGTGACACGCATGCCGGTGGAATAGTTTGGGGAAAACATGGGAAGGATGTTTGGGTGAAAGTGCTAAAGAGAACGTGAAGGGTTTATGTGAAAGAAATAGGTTGTGAACTGTTGAACTGGAGATGTAAATCCATAAAAAGGTTATGGGTCAATCGATTTTGCAAGTGGTTGAAGATACAGATTTTCAGGCTCCCTAATAGTTCACAAATATCACAAGGTTCACCTGATTGCGCGATTGAGATATTGATGACTGACGCATAAGGCCAACTTCAGTTCTTACATACTTGGAAAACATGTAGCCAAGACCGCCGTAGAGCCTGTTTCGGTCATAATACGACTGCTTCGTATTCATGAAAATCTCATTGTAAGCAGACAGATAGGCAGTCTTCTCAATAACTTGCTTGTTGTTGAAGGCAATTTGGAGTGAAAGGAAATAGCGGAGCCGGAGACTGAAATCAGACTCAATAAATCGTTGTTCAAACCGGTAGCGGTGTTGTAAATGAAAACGTCCAAAAGATTGTCTGGTAATAAATTGCTGAAAAATCCGGTGTTCCGCGGATTGGGTTTTTTCATCCGCGGTCTGGTAGGGTTCATTGTAGATATATCCATATCCAAGAAGAATATTGTTATTGCGCTCTGTCAGATTATATCCGATGCCAGTCCGTAAAAGGAGCTGTTCTGTATCTCCAAATGCATTGAAATTTCTGTACTGTACTTCGTGATGCCAATTCAGGCGATCATTGATTTTTTTATTCCCAAAAAATATATACCAACTTCCCAAATCACTCTCCTGAGCGAGTAAAGAACATGGGGCGAGAAACAGCAATAGGAGCAGGTTTTTCATGGCTTCAGATTTCCAGTATGGAGAATGTATGAGCATGTTATCGCAGAGAATGTTCCAACAGTCGGAACTGTAAATGAATATACCAATGGATAAGTCATCCGAATTCGGACTTTTGTGTAAAATAATTGAAATGAATGCTCAGTGGTGCGACGTTAAGGTACAATGAATTTTATGTGCAGGTTTTTCATGGTGATGTGCCTCACAAAAACCAGACTCTATTACCCCGTACCTTCGCCCCTATGAAACCCTTCCTCAACGACTTCCCGACCCTCATACTTGCGTCTTTGACCCTCGGTCTGGCGCCCTTTGTCCCGGAGCCCCACATTCTCGGCAAACTCCGCTGGGTAGCCGGCGGGGCAGTTGGGATGCGACCGATGGACTGGTTTGACCTGGCACTGCACGGTCTGCCGTGGGTGCTCTTACTGCGCCTTGCTGTGTTGAGAGGGGTGCAGGCCGTGCGAAAAGCGGCACAGCCTGCGAAGGTTTGACTGACAAGGTTTCCGGAAGGGAAGAATCCCTCCCGAAAACAACTCATTACACATCCGCGCGCATCACCTCTTCCATAATGCGGGGATGATTTGGCAACTCCTCCCACTCCGGCAAGGAGTCGGTAATCGACTTCCAGTGCAGGAAGTCTTTGGATTCGATAATGGCATGCCGCGCGCCGGATCCATGGCAAACGCGGACAAAGATCGGGAAGATGGTGTAGACCTCTTCGCGGAGAAATTCTTCTTTCTCTTCAATGATCTCGATGAGCCGATCGACCCGCGCCTTGTTGAAACGTTGCCGCAGGAACTCATAGCTGCCTTTCAGGCCTTCGAGCTGGTTCAAGATACTTTCAAACCCCCAGCGGAAATAGGCCGACTGCTTGTCCTGGTTACGGACCCGGTCCTCAAGGATGAGCCGGTTGCGAATTAGGCGGGCAGTGCCGGACTTTGTCGGGTTGAAAGTGTTCAGATAATACGTGGTTTTTCCCTGAATGTCTGTCATAGTGGCAGGTTTTATGGTGAATAAAAACCGGACTTGGTGTCCGGGTGAATCCGACACATACGCCAAAAGGCGGCATTCAGGAAAAAGGAGAAAGGGAGAATCCCCGATTCATTTGGGCTGAAGCCCCGCATGCTAGACCACCGTGCCTCGGGAGGGTCGGTTGGTACGCTGTCGCGTTCCTGATGCATTTCAAATATAAGGATTTGCCTCCGGATTTGCAAGTCTGAGGCGGATTTTCTGTGGCTGGTGCGGTGAAACCGGGCTCCTATTATAAATAAATTGTGTAAAAAATATCAACAAGAATTGTGTTTGTTTGAGAATGTTTGTATTTTTGAATGGTCACAACAGTCTGCGCCGCCCAAACAATTGAAAATGAATACATTTATCGAGAAATATGTCAATCCCCTCACGGATTTCGGGTTTAAAAAGCTCTTTGGCTCTGAGCCAAACAAGGAGTTGCTGATTGATTTTCTGAACCAAATTTTACCAGAGCGGCATCGGATTTGGGATTTGCAGTATGCGAAAAATGAGCATCTTGGTGCAGTGGAGTCAGAACGGAGGGCCATTTTCGATTTGTATTGCAGGGGGGAGTCAGGTGAGCGTTTCATTGTAGAAATCCAAAAGGCCAAGCAGAATTACTTTAAGGACAGAAGTGTGTATTATTCGTCATTCCCGATTCAGGAACAGGCGAAAAAGAGAGAGTGGAATTACCGGCAGGAACCAGTGTACACGGTGGGGATCCTCGATTTTGTATTCGACGATCACAAGGATGAGGAGGAGTTTTTACATGTGATTGAGCTGAAGAATCAGCGGTGCGATGTATTTTATGACAAGCTGAAATTCATTTACATCGAGCTACCGAAGTTCAAAAAGACACAGGCGGAGCTTGAAACGCATTTTGACAAGTGGCTGTATGTGCTCCGTCATTTATCAGAGTTACAAGACAGGCCACGGGAGTTGCAAGAACGGATTTTCAAAAAGCTGTTTCAAGCCGCCGAAATTGCAAAGTTTTCACAGGTAGAGCGTGAGGCATATGAAGAAAGTGTGAAGTATTATCGGGATATCCATAACGTAGTGGAGTCATCGAAGGCCGAGGGTATGGAAGAGGGATTCCAAAAAGGGCTGGATCAAAAATCTGTGGAGATTGCCCGGCGCATGAAGCGCAATAATGAACCGGTCGATAAGATTATGCGCTACACCGGTTTATCAGCCGAGGAAATTGACGGCATAGAGCCTGATCGCTGATGTGTGAGAGGGCTGGAGAAGC
>CAZMSQ010000034.1:0-23980 GCA_964569025.1 uncultured Saprospiraceae bacterium
ATTCGAACCCGCGACCCTCAGCTTGGAAGGCTGATGCTCTACCAACTGAGCTACTCCCGCTTGTAATTTGTCAAAGCTCTCCGCATTACGGAGTGCCACGGCATTTTTATTACACCCTTGGTTCGGTGTAAAGACCCATGTGGGGGTGATAGGATTCGAACCTATTCAGCTAGAAGCACCAGATTTACAGTCTGGCCCGGCTCTCCCACTCCGGCGCACCCCCTCAACTCTTGCAACACCTCCATCACTTTCAATCTCTCATTGTTTTGCAAACATTTTTACAAAACCAAACACGCTCTCCAAAAGTGGAGCCAGCAGAGGGACTCGAACCCCCGACCAGCTGATTACAAATCAGCTGCTCTACCAACTGAGCTATGCTGGCTTTTGCTTTTGAAAACCCATATTTTCAAAGCGATTGCAAAGATACTGTTTTTCCACTGAAAGTGAAAACGGATTTTTCACATTTTTTTTGGCCGGGCAGGAAAAAGAGGCAAGAGTCTGCCGAGGGGAGAAAAGGGGATTACTTTGTATTGCCTGCTCGCCGGGCGCGTTTTCTCATACGATACTTAAGAAGCTGCCTTTTGAGAGAGCGCATGGCTTCTTCTAAGGATGACTCGATGGTGTGCCCGAACTCTCGCACGAAGACGATGCTGTCAGGTAGGGTGAGGCGTATTTCTGTGAAGGCCCCTTTCTTGTTTTCTCTTTCTGGTTGTCTGAAGACTACATGCGCATCAATGACGCTATCAATAAACCGTTCCACCTGCTTGAGTTTTTCTTCAATACGGGCTAGTATCTGGGGATCAGCAGGGCGGCTTGATAAAGCAATCGTTGAAATCATCATACAGGCTCTGGTTTGCGTTGAGGAGAATACTCAGTTGAAACGCAAAAACAACCAGTCTGATATCTCGCAATGGCGTTTTAACACTTTGTTAAAGCTTGCCATTGGTCACACCCCTTCATCCCCTGCTTTAGGATGAGACTGCCGATAGACTTCCTGCAACCTCGCAATGGTGTTGTGTGTATATATCTGTGTCGCAGCCAGACTGCTGTGACCCATTAGTTCCTTTATAGCATTCAGCGGGGCACCCTGATTGGAAAGGTGGGTCGCAAAAGTATGTCTGAGAATGTGAGGGCTTTTCCGGCTCAGGCTTGTAATTTCTTGCAGATACGTACCGACAATATTCTGGATTAGGGTCGGATAGGCAGGCCTTCCTGTATTACTCACAATGAGAAAGCCATTTGGTGTGTACGCTTTGTCCCTGACCGGTATATACTGCCTGAGGAGATTTTCCAAGGCAGGAATCATTGGCACAAGACGCTCCCTGGCACCCTTCCCGGTGATTCGAAGGTGATGATTAGACCAATCAATGTCCTTGTCCTTTAGAGCAATAAGTTCGGCTCTCCTGATTCCTGTGCTGTAAAGCAATTCGAGCACACACCGGTCGCGGCATCCGGGAAAGTCGTCAGCAAATGAGAGTTCTTCAAGAAGCAGCTCCATTCCTCTCCGCTCCACAAATTCCGGCAGCCTCTGACTAGTGCGCATCGCAATGACGCCTGTCATTGGAGAACGTGTCAGCCCTTTGCGCTTCTTTAAAAAGCGGTAGAAGCTTTTCAGCGATGCAATTTTGCGGTTCAGTGTCACTGCTGATAGTCCTGCACCTATGAGGCTAACCAACCATGCCCTGACATCGCCCCCCTGCACTTGAGCGAATCTTGTGCACTCACATCCTGCAAGGTAGTCTGCAAATTGTCTGAGATCCGTGTGATATGCTTTAATAGTCAGTGGAGAATACCGTTTTTCTTGCTGGAGATAAGCGAGAAATTCTCCAATCTCATGGTCATAGAGACTGTCGTCGGGAGGGATTGGTAGTGAAGATTGAGATGAGTACATTTGTAAAAACTGCTAAGCATGCAACGAGAAAAGAAAGATACACATTTTGTCAAGAAGCCTTATTACGTGGGTGGACTTTCAGCCATGCGGCAATTCATTTCAAGTCATTTGCAATACCCTCCTGAAGCGCTGCAGGGTCGGATTGAAGGTACGGTTCATGTGCGTTACACATTAGACCGCACCGGAGCAGTCATTGGCGCCCGCGTTATTGCAGGCATCGGACATGGATGTGATGAGGAGGCTCTACGGGTGGTCAGACTCCTGAAGTTTCACGCTCCGAAAAATCAGGTGCAGAATATCAAGTTTCACAAGACCATTCAAATCCACTTTCGCCTTCCTGCTCAAAATCCGCAAGACCAGCAGCCGGAATCTGTCTCCTACGTATACGCAATCACACCAAAAACACAGCCCGAAGTGGAAAAAAGTCCGACATCCGGAGTGATTACCTATTCATATACGATTAGCGGAACATAATGCCCTTTTCCGGGCAACGAAAAAAGGTCCGTCAGGAAAACCTGACGGACCTTTTTTATTATTTCCAAAGGGATTCTAATTAGTTATCCCAGAACACGCGGTCTGTGAAGATATTCACATTGCCAGGCCAGTTAGCGGCATTGAACAGACGCTCATCCTGTGGGTAGGGGAAGCGACGAGCAACAGCACTTTGACCTGCGGCTGGCTGAAGATCTGGAATACCAGTTCTTCTCCAATCGTTATATGGCTCTTGTGTAGTGTACAGGGCAATATACTTGTGAGTGATGATCTTCTCTTTAGAGATGGTGTTGCTTGTCTCAGAAGCCTGGGCATCAACATACGCCTGATCATAGGTTCCGAACTTGTTCAACGAAGCGATGATAGCTTCATTGTGGGCAGCAGCGGCACCGTCGAGGTCACCGGTTTCGAGCAAAGCTTCTGCTTCGAGAAACTTAGTTTCTGCATAAGTAACGAATGGAATCGGGCTTCCAATTGAAGCGTAGTACGGCCCGAAACGAGAAACAGCTGGAGTGTTGTCAGGCACACCGGCAGCGGCTCCGCGATATTCCCCATTTTCATTGGTGGTGGCAAAGGCAGGACGACGTGGATCGTCAATACTGTTCATGAGATCCATCAGAAATCCTCCCATGACGACATCTCCGCGGTTTACCTCAAAGAGGTGCCATGGGTTACCGGATGCTGAAGTGGAGCCAAAGGCGAGTTGGGCATCTCCGCTGTTATCTGCGATTCCACCATCAGCCAGTGCAGTGAGTGCACCTTGATAATTGCCAAGGCGGACCGCGTAACGAGCGCGCAGAGAGTTTGCTGCTGCAACCCAGGCAGACATGTCACCTCCATAAACCAAGTCGCCGGCACCAGGAGAGAATGTACTTGCAGCAGATGAGCAATTTGCTGCACCTTCGCGAAGAAGACCATCAATTGCTGCATAAATATCTGCACCGCTGTCATAGCCAGGGTTCAGTCCTTCATTGACAGTACCGTTCAGAGCCTGCGAGTAAGGTACAGCATCAAAAAGATCAACTATGGTTGCCATGGCTGAAGCTGTCATAATCTGAGCAACCCCTTTGAAGTGAGGAGACTCAGAAGCGTCTGCCTTGTCCATCACGAGTTTGAAGTCCATCAATGCACCTGAGTACATATTCGACCAAGCGTTATTCAGGTCATTTTCTTTAACCTGATACACTTCGTAAGAGGAGTGCTGCCTGTCAACACCAGCGTGTTGCTGTGCCCAGATTGACACAAAGCGACCAAAATCACCTCCCAGAACAAACGCATAGGTAGTTTGCGCGCTTGGCAAGAGGTTTTCCATTGGTGCATCGACCGGATTGTTCGGGTCAATATTGAGATCGTAATCGATGAAATTACAGCTGCTGACGATGAGCACAAAGCTCAGTGCAGTAAGCTGATAGATTATTTTTTTCATTCTTTCGAAGATTTAATTTTCAAAAATGTGTTTGTCCCGGTGATTCTACTTAGAATCCAACTCTTAGACCGATGGAATAGCTCTTTGTGTTGGGCATGTTGAAATAATCAAGACCCTGAGCATTCGATGCACCGTAAAGGTTTGTTTCGGGATCGATCCCTGTGAATGGGGTATCCAGGAACAGGTTACGTGCAGATACAGTCAGGGATAGCGAGCGGAAAGGAGTACTTTCAATCATGCTGCCCGGGAACTGGTAGCTAAGAGACACATCACGAAGACGGACCCAGCTTGCATCTTCTACGAAATCTTCTGTGTTGTCACCAAAGAAACCATTGGCATTGCCAAATGCAAGCCAGTTTTCATCGAGAAGAACTTCCTGAGTGTTTGCACCTCCTGTCACAGGCATACCATTTGCATCGAGAACAAGGTTTCCTTCAGCATCAAAAGTTGCAACTGCTCCATCAAAAACGGTCGTAGTGCCTCGCAGATCAGCAGTTTCCTGAGAAGTTCCCCAGAAATAAAGGGCTCCTTTTGTACCATTCCATACAACACCACCCTGCTTGACATCAAGGAGTGCAGACAATGAGAAGCCTTTATAAGTAAAGGTATTGCGGAATCCAACAGTAAAATCCGGTAGTGCAGTACCCCAATCAGTTTCGTTGGGATCAAGGATTGGGAATCCGTCGGCACCAATAACACGGTTGCCAGCAGCATCGCGATAAAATCCAAAACCAAAGATAGAACCATAAGGTACACCAACTACGGCACGGGTAGACGCACCGGTGAAACCTCCAAGGTAAACGTTGTCAACACCTTCTGCGAGTTCATCAACATTGTTGACGTTGCGCGTAAAGTTGACATTAAACTCCCAGTTGAAATCACCGCGAACAGGGTTGGCATACAAGATTGCCTCGATACCTTTATTCGATACTTTTGCAGCATTCTCAATAGTTGCATCGAAACCTGTAGAACCTGTCAGCGGCACTCCAAGAATAATATCCTCAGATGTTGAGTTGTAGTAAGTCAGGTCAAGTCCGAGACGGTTATTGAAGAATCTCAGGTCAGTACCAACTTCAAATGACTTCTGAATTTCCGGACGCAACTGTGGATTCCCACGGGTATCACTCAGAGTGAAAGCGGCAGTTCCAAGGGCAGGGAAATATACTCCTGTAGGTGAAACCCATCCGTCAGTAACGATAGAAGAATTAAAGTAGGTATTGGTTGAGTACGCAAATGTACCGAGTCCAACAAGACCATAGGAGGCGCGAAGCTTTCCAAAAGACAATACATCGTTATTATCCATTAACTCGGAGAACACAAAACTTCCGCTGACAGACCAGTAGTCGTAAGGGTTATTCTCTTCTGGAATTGAAATATCATAGTCCAGTCGGTAAGTTCCATTCAAGAACAAGTAGTCATTGATGCCAAACTCAAGGCTTGCGTAATACCCCATTACCCGGCCAATGTTGTTATTGACGGAGACAAAGAAGCTCTGGGTATTTGAAATATCGTAGAATCCAGGGATAACCAGTGAGTTTCCTTCTGAGTACTCATTGTCAAGCGTAAATTGACGAATGTTTTGACCAAGGGTCAATCGTGCATTCAGCCAGTCGTTGATATCACGGTTGAAATTCAGGATTAGATCTGAATTCACCCGCTTGCTTGTGTAAAGATCTTCGAAGACCTGACCTGAAGGAAGCGTCCGAGAACCGATTGCAAAATACTGCTTGCGGTCATCTGTGTAGTAGTCAATACCCGAGCGCCAGGTCAGATTCACCCAGTCATTGACATCCCAACTGAAATTCAGGTTGGCAATCAGGCGGTTCACATTGTCATTGAGAGGGTTGCGGTAAGAAGTCCAAAATGGGTTGTCATACCCTCCACCACCGCGGTAATTGCGCTGTCTGCCGTTTGGAAACTGGAATGCCAGACTATTCTCGCTATCGATATCCTTTGGATCAAGTCCGGCAGAGTTGTCAAATGTTGGAGACGTTCTTTGAAGGCCGAGCATCACACCAGATGTGTTTGAGCCCTGCTCGATTCTTGTTCCTCCAGAATTGATGTACTGCACACCAACGCCGAGGTTGATGTTGTCATCAAGTTTTGTATCTGCATTGACACTAAAGTTGATCCGTGTGAACTCGTTATTCGGAATGATACCCTGATCCTGAAGGAATCCGGCAGAGAAACGAAGGCTGGAAACCTCGTTTGATGCTGTAATACCGAGGTTATGGCTTGTGGATACTCCCGTCCGGAAGAACTCATACGGATCATACGCATTCACAGGCTGGCCATTTGCCAATGGGCTGCTCTGACCAACTATGGCACCGTTTGGATCCCATCCAACTCCTGTTTGATTGTAAAAATCAGCAACCTGACCCCATTGTGCACGCAGGTAATCAGGATCAGTCGTGTAGCTCAGCGTATCAATTCGAGGGCCCCAAGAGTATCCGGATCCAGTCTGTGGACCGGCGTAGTTACCAAAAAGACCCTGAGCATAGGTGCTTTGTAAATCCATCACTTTATTATACTCGCTAAAAGTCAGGTTGGCGGAATAATCAACTTGAACTTTCTGCTTACCTGCCTTTCCTCTCTTGGTCGTAATGATGATGGCACCATTCCCGGCAAGGCTACCGTAAATTGCAGTTGCCGCTGCACCTTTCAGGACAGAAATGTCTTCGATTTCGTCTTGATTGATATCAATCGCACGATTTGAATAGGCGACAGATGCGACTTCTGAACCGGAGCGAAGTTGGCTGTTGTCGATAGGAACACCGTCAACGACGATTAGAGGTTGGTTGTTGCCGTTAATGGTTGCTGCGCCTCGAATAAGGAAGAATGAGGAGCCACCAGCAGCACCAGTAGAACCGGTCACTTGCATACCGGCTACTTTTCCGGAGAGAGCCTGAACGAGGTTGGTCTCATTGGCTTTCAGCACCTCGCTTCCATCCACTTTTTGGACAGCGTAGCCAACTGACTTTTCGTCTCGACGTACTCCAAGTGCGGTTACAACTGCCTCACTGAGCGTCAGACCCTGCGAAAGGGTAACGTCTACAGAATTAGAAGCACCGAGAGGAATCTCTTGAGTCTCGAAACCGGTGTAGCTGAAGACAAGCATATCGCCACCTTCAGGTACCTGTAACTCGTAACTCCCGTCAACATCCGTGATGGTACCAGCGGTCGTGCCCTTTACCAGCACGCTGGCACCGATAAGGGGCTCACCGTCACTACCAGTGACCATCCCGGACACTGTCCGCTGTGCGAGTGCTGTACCCATCACAAACAGGGACATCGTGAGCAAAAGGAGAAGTTTTTTCATAACAATGGTGTTTTTGTGAAAAAATGATACATTCTATACAATGAAATGTTAACTGAATTTAACACCTTACCGCTGCCTGCGGATACAAAACAAATGCCTGATTTATCTCCAATAAGACTTACACAAAATAGGTACTCTCCTTCCATTATCCAAATAAAATGGATTTTCCTCCACGTGAAATACCGCTGTAAACTTAGCATATTTCAGGCTTGCGTAAAAAAAAATTTAACGCAAATTTAACTTACAAGACTTAAATGGTTATGTGCGGAAGATCACACTTCGAATGTCAACTCCAGTAGGTCACTTGCCGGATGGGCCTGACAGGTGAGGATAAAACCTTCAGCCACTTCATCTTCATCGAGGGCCAGACAGACTTCCATCCTGGCTTTTCCGCTAACCACTTTCCCGATGCAGCTGGCGCATGAGCCAGACGTGCAGGAATAGGGCGGATCATACCCTTCGTTCAATAGATGTTGGAGGATATTAACCCCTGCGGGTATGTTTGTCTTGAAGGTCTGTCCGTCGAGATGCACGGTGAGTTCTGCCCCTGCAACATCTCCTTGCGCGACCTGCTCGTGTGGAAGATGGTGGGATGAAAAATGCTCAATATGAATCGATTCACTCCCAACCCCTCTCTTGATCAGGGCTTCACGGACCACCTCATTCATATTTCCGGGCCCGCATATATAGTATCCGACTGTATCAGTAACAATAGGGTGGGCATCAAGTAACCTTTTGAGGACAGGAGCATCAATCCGCCCTTTCGTGGCATCAAAATCAATGCTCTGACCATTCATCCACCCGAAAATTCCACCACTTCTGCCAGGCTTGCTCAAAATGTGGGCAACTTCAAGTTGTCCGGTGTAGCGTTTTTCGAGCGACTTGAGTTCTTCCAAGAACATCACTGACTTGTCATTTCTGTTTCCATAAAGGAGCAGAACCTGACTCTTCGGCTCTTCCTCAATGACAGATTTCAGTATGGAAAGCATCGGGGTAATGCCGCTCCCTGCGGCAATCAAGACATAGGTTTTCCGCCGATCAGGGTCAGGATTCACGGTAAATCTTCCCGCCGGTGCCATAACTTCCAGTTCATCTCCAACAGATAGGGTTGAATGGAGAAAAGTTGACATCAGGCCACCTTCCACTCGCTTGACTCCAATCCGAAGGGGCTCATCCCAAAATGGACTGCTGCACATGCTATAGGCTCGTCGTACCTCTTCTCCATTCATTTCTTTCCGAATGGTCAGATATTGACCGGGCAGATACTGAAAATCATCCTTTAGTGCAGGTGGCACTTCAAGGGAAATGACGACTGACTCTTCAGTCGCATAATGGATATCAATGACGGGAAGAGAATGGAAAGTAGACATTTTCGGCTCGTTCTTTTTTGGTTGGAAAATTATTTGACACCTCAAACACTTGAATGAGCTTTGAGTTTGACATTTGATTCCTCAGTCTCATCTCCCTGCCGGAATTGCAGGGTTCAAAGCAAATTGCAACCCATGGATCCATACAGCGCGGAGGACCCTGATCAATGGCACTCTCTCATGACAACATAAGAGGTCGCTTAAAAAATATTTCGCGAAACTCAGGATTTCCCTTTATTTTCACATCTAAAACCAATACAATCCATCTTCAAAGACTCTCCCGGCATGAAAAACCTGAAATATCTCATAGCGTATACTGGTCCGCTCTGTGCATTTCTGGGCTTGTATTATGGCGGAATCTGGTCTCCCGGAATGTTTTACCTAGCTTTTGGGATTATCCCTCTTCTGGAACCTGTTCTTCCTGTCAGAACTTCCAATCATGACGATGAGGAGGAATCCAGCAGATCCTCAATGTTGTTCTTTGACATTCTCCTCTACCTTCATGTCCCTCTATTGTTCGGTCTGACCGGATTTTATTTTTACATAATGGCTCATGGTGCACCAACACCGTTTGAACAAATTGCCATGACCCTCAACATGGGGACCTTAATTGGGGCCTTTGGTATCAATGTGGCGCATGAGCTGGGACACCGTGAACGTCCCTTCGAGCGTGTGCTCGCAAAAATGCTTCTTTTGCCCGCTTTGTACATGCATTTTATCATTGAGCACAACTATGGCCACCATCGGAATGTAGGCACACCGAAAGACCCCGCTACATCGAGGAGGGGGGAGTTGGTGTTTGCATTTTGGATCAGGTCAGCCCTATTTGGGTATCTTAACGCATGGGCCATTGAAAAAAAGAGACTCAATGCAGCGGGGAAAGTAACCTGGGGATTGCAGAATGAAATGGTTCGGTTTACCATTATTCAGTCCCTCTACCTGGTCATCGTCGGCGCCGTATTTGGCCCGGGGGTCGTGGTTTTCGCTGTTTCGGCGGCGGTGACTGGATTTTTGTTGCTTGAAACAGTTAATTATATTGAGCATTATGGATTAATGCGTCAAAAATTACCTTCCGGCAGATATGAGCCTGTGGCGCTCAGACATTCCTGGAATTCCAATCATGAGCTCGGCCGGATTTTTCTCTATGAGCTCACTCGCCATGCAGACCACCATTTTCGAGCAACCCGAAAATATCAGATACTCAGGCATCACGATACCTCACCCCAGCTTCCTATGGGGTACCCCTTAGCAATGCTGTTGTCACTGATTCCTCCGTTGTGGTTTCGAACCATTCACCCTCTTCTGGACAGTATCAATAGCAATGCACCAGCTGAAACTCCAAGGGGCACCATGGTCTGATAAAAATCCATAAGTTTGTGGGTTCATTTAATGAACTCTTATGAATCGTCATTGTCTGGGCATCCTTCTTTCTCTTTTATCAGTCGCAACCCCTGGTTTCGGGCAGCAACAAATTACAGGGTTGGTCGTCAGCAGCCAAGGTGAGGCTCTCATTGGAGCGACGGTGCAGTGGTTGGGTTCTGGAGAAGGGACAATTACTGACGAAGCAGGGAGCTTTGAGCTTTTATTGCCTGAAGAAACCAAAGACCGGAGGCTGAGGGTCAGTTATGTAGGCTTTACGCCCGATACCATTGAAATCGGTTCAACCTTCCGAGGTTTGTGGATTGAGCTTGAGTCAGAAGTCACCCTCAATGAGGTCACTGTGGAGGGTCGCCGATCGGGCTCCTCGATTGATGACCGTCTGCAGAAAATCGAAATAATCTCTGAGGTGGAGTTGACCCGCGCAGCCTGCTGCGATCTGACCGGGTGTTTCAATACAGAATCGAGTGTTCGGTCTCAAACAACCAACATCGTCACCAATGTCCGGGAATTACAAATTTTGGGATTATCCGGCGTTTATAACCAACTCCTCCTCGATGGTTTCCCAATGTTTCAGGGCATCAATTACACCTACGGACTGAGTGCCATACCCGGACCATGGATCCGCAATATTTACGTATCGAAGGGGGCCAATTCTGTTTTGCAGGGCGTTGAGAGTATATCGGGCCAGATTAATGTAGAAACAAAAGACCCTGGAGAGTCTGATGCCTTCTTTGCCAATGCCTACATCAACAGTTTTGGAGAAAAGCAATTCAATGCCATTGCACACATTCCTGCCGCTGAAAAAGGAAGCCTATCGGGAGTGGTTGCGGGTCATGTGACGCTTCCCGCATCGCGTATTGACCGCGATGATGATGATTTTCTTGATTTGCCGCTTTTGGAGCGCTATGCGCTGATGAGCCGATGGACGGTTGGGAATGGAGGAGAACGGGGATTTTCTGGTTCATTGACTTTTCGCGGATGGAAAGAGCAGCGGGTGGGTGGACAGGAAACATTTGACCCTGACCTCTATCAGGGGGGGGTGGAGGTCTTTGGACAGACTGTCGACGTGCTGCACGGCGAGGTAAGCCTCAGGTCGACCTACCGTTTTTCAAAAGCGTCGGCTCTGACTTTGCAGAGTGCGATTCAGGCTCAGGATCAGGATGCTTGGTTTGGTCCAACGCTCTTTTCAGCCAATCAACTTTTTGCATTTGCCAACATGCAGTATGAATATCAAGAGACGAGATGGACCCATAAAAGTGGTCTGAGCTACCGTCACCTAGACATTCAACAAGATGTGTCTTTTCCTAATCTGCCTCAGCAGATGCCATTCAGATTCATTGATGCGCCCTTCTTTGGGGATGAGCGGATTTTTGGAATTTTCACAGAAAACACATTCTACGGTCCCTCCGATAAATGGGCCCTGATAACTGGGTTACGCATTGACCATAGCTCCTATTTCGATTGGCAAGTCAGTCCACGGGCTCTTTTTCGCTACAATCTCGCCACTGGGACATCAGCCAGAATCAGTATTGGCCGAGGCTGGCGTACTGTGCGCCCACTCAGTGATTATGTGCAGGTTTTGGCCTCCAATCGAGACATAGAATCAGATATCCGCATGCCTGAATCAGCCTGGAACACGGGCATGAACATCACCCACCGTATGCAGGCCGGAAGTTCGGCATTGACGCTGAGCGCTGATTATTACTATACTGGCTTTTCCAATCAAATCTTTCCCGATTACGATACAGATCCGAACTTCATATTTTTCCGTGACAACGAAGGCCAATCGGTCTCTCACAGCCTCCAACTTGAGGCCCGTGCCACCTTCACCAGTCTGCTTGAAGCCAAAATCGGATACAACTATCTCAACGTATTCAGGGAAATCGACGGCCGCAGAGAGCGCCTCCCATTCATTCCGGACCACAAGGTCACAGCAGCTCTCTCATGGCAACCAGAATCCCGCCGCTGGCAGTTTGATGGCAATGTCCATTGGTACGGCATCAAGCGTCTTCCAGACACCCAGTCACTACCCGAATCGCTTCGCCAGCCCAATACAAGCCAGGCATATGCCACCCTCGACCTTCAGGCCACATGGCGATCAGGACAAATCGAAGTATACGGCGGGGTTGAAAACCTGTTTGACTTTCGCCAGCTCCTCCCTCTGTTGAGCTGGGAAGACCCCTTTTCACCCTACTTTGATACCTCGTTTGCATGGGGACCGACTAGAGGAAGGGAGTTGTATATCGGAGTGAGATACAAAATCTCCCGCGACAATAACTGACTCTTTAAGAACCTAAAAAGGTCTAAACATTCAGATTGAGGGTGAGGATTCAGAATTCCAAGTAACAAGACTCACCTCTCTTATTCATCTTGGACGCGAAGCGTCAACAATCCTGAGATAATAAACGAAATACCTCCAATAAGGAGCGCATAAATGGCCTGCCCCCCGAATAGATTGCCGACCAGAACTCCCAGCACGGAGGCTGCCACAATTTGGGGGATGACAATGAAAAAGTTAAATACCCCCATATAGTAGCCCATTTTCGAAGCAGGCAGTGACCCTGTCAGAATGGCGTAGGGCATTGACAATATACTCGCCCATGCAATCCCAATGCCAACCATAGATACAAGAAGGATTTGGGGGTCGCTGATAAAAAGCATGGATGTCAATCCTGCTGCTCCGCAGAACAGACAAATCAAGTGGGCCATTTTTCGACTGGTATGGCGGGCGAGCACAGGAATGAGAAATGCCACGGCTGCAGCAACGCCGTTGTACACGGCAAAGCAAAACCCGACCCAGTCAGCCCCGTCATTATAAGCCTGAGAGGTGGTATCAGTGGTGCCAAAAATATGAGAAGTGACAGCCGCAGTGGTATATATCCACATGGCAAAAAGAGCAAACCACGAAAAAAACTGGACCACAGCCAGTTGCTTCATGGTGGGTGGCATATCTTGCAGATCGTTCATGATGGTCACAAATCCCCCTTGTGCTGGTCTGCGACGCTGGATTCCTCCGGAGGCAACATACAGCAGGCCAAGTACAATGAACAGTCCTGAAAGCACAAACAACTCCTTATCAAGGCCTAACCAGGCCACCGCTGCAGTCAGACCGCACCCTGCAACTCCAGTAACAACCCCGAATACCATCTGTGAGCGGCCTCGCTGCTGACGCTCAAATTGACTCATTTCAACCTTCAGAAAAGTAGTTTCAGAAGTCTCCGGCTCAATAGATTCAAGCACTTCTGGAGGGTACTCTTTGGAACGGAAGACAGTCCAGAGCACGGCCACGAGAAATACGGCTGCTCCGATATAAAATGAAAGTTTTACTGAGTCTGAAATTTCCCCATCAGGGGCCACATTGCTGACCCCAAACCAATTTGGGAGAATCCATGTCAGCAAACTGGCGATGACTGCGCCGGTACCAATAAAAAAGCTTTGCATGGCAAATCCGGCTGTACGCTGCTCATTTGGCAAATTGTCTCCCACAAAAGCCCGGAAAGGCTCCATGGTGATGTTGATGGAGGCATCCATAATCCACAACATACCTGCCGCGACCCAAAGCGTTGGAGAATTGGGCATCAGGCACAGTGCCGCGGAAGCTAGAATGGCACCCACCAAAAAATAGGGTCGCCGTCTCCCGAGCCGCGTCCAGGTACGATCACTGAAATAGCCGACAACCGGCTGGACCAATAATCCGGTCACAGGTGCTGCAATCCACAAGATCGGGATGTCTTCAACCTCAGCACCGAGCGTTTCAAAAATCCTTGATGTGTTGGCATTTTGTAAGGCAAATCCAAACTGGATGCCGAGGAACCCGAAACTCATATTCCAGATTTCCCAAAAAGTCAGACGTGGCTTTACAAACATGAATGTCGGATTAAGACTCCCGAAACTGTTCGGTCAATAATATATACAGAAGTGATTCGCGAAAGACCCGACTTGATGTGCCAAGCGAGAAATACTTCCCCTGCCACCTTTTCTTAGCGAAATACCTTATAGCCCCATGGCTCCAGATCAATTGGCTCTCCGGCAGCGAGCGTGACCTGTTCTCCAGAAAACAACTCAGTGTGTCCGTCCAGAGCCCTGTTTAAAGTAGTTGTGGCAGGCTCTGCGCTGAGGTTGAGTACTACCACCACATCACTTTCTCCCTTGGTCCGCTGAAATGCATACACCGAGTCTGAGTCGTTAATTCTCTGAGGCTGGGCACCATGGGGCCCATTCCACAAAGCCTCTTCAGCCTTCTTGAGCGCGAAAAGTGCTTTATAAAATTCTTCATAAGCGTAGTCTTCAAAGGGAATCAGATCTTTTTCAAAAAAGGCAAGCCTATGGTCAAGAGGCTCTTCTTGTCCGCTGTAGATAAGGGGAATGCCCTCAAGGGTAGCCGTCAGTACAGCCATTGGCTTGTGTGCATCACCCATTCGCTCGAAGACGGTGCCATTCCAGGAGTTCTCATCGTGATTGGTGGTGAAGTGCATGGGGAAACCCCCTGTGTTTTCACTATTTTGCTTCGCCATCTGCTGGTCGATGGCATTGACATCTTTTTTTCCCTGAGCGACATCATTCAGGACATGATGCATGGCCCAGCCATAGTCCGAATTAAACAAAGCTTCATTGCGAAGGGGTGGCTGTTCAGATTCTGCCAGCATAAAAATGTCCGGATCAGCAGCTCTGAATGCGGGAACTGCTTTCTGCCAGAATGAAAGCGGTACAGAGTGAGCCACATCGCAGCGAAAGCCATCTACGCCCACATCTGTAAGCCACCATGCCAGATCCGCAATCAATGCATCCTGCATGTCCGGATTGTCGTGATTGAGATCGGCCACATCATACCAATCGGTCGGAGTGCCATCATTGTTCAGCGCATGGGTAATCGTATCGCCTCGCTGGGTGTACCAGTCCGGATGCTCGGTAATCCACGGATGATCCCACCCTGTGTGGTTGGGCGTCCAATCAAGAATCACATACATACCAAGGTCGTGGGCCTGATCGACCAAGGCCTGAAAATCGGCCATGGTGCCAAATTTTGGGTTGACAGACTTGAAATCCGAGATGGCGTAATAACTCCCCAATGACCCTTTCCGCTTGGTGTCGCTGATGGGGAAGATTGGCATAAACCAGAGAATATCCACTCCCATCTCCGCAAGACGGGGCAAATGCTGACCGAAAGCGTTGAACGTCCCTTCAGATGTATACTGCCTGATATTCACTTCGTATATGTTGGCATCCACCGCCCATTCTGGAAGAGGTGCATGGCCTGCCATTTCAATGAGTGCAGGACCCTCAGGAACCTGTTCAACATCTGCCGGCTGTTCAGTTGGCGTACATGCGAATGCAAAAATGGCCAGGCTGAGTATGGCCGGTAAGTGAAAACGCTTCATAGTGAGTTGTCTTTTGTGTGTTCAATTCCGCACTTTTACGGACTGTTTCAGAATGAGAAAAAGAATTTCGGAGCAATCAATTGTTTACCTCACTTTTTCAGTGGTCAGCAATTCAAAACTGTTTGGGGGCAGTTCTACGGTAAGCTGCGTCCCGAATTTTGAAAATTGGCCCTTGAAATTGGTTTGAAGAGTTGATTGTGCATAGCGATCAGGCAAATTGATGGTAACTGTTGCCGGCTGTTCGCTTTTATTAAATACTGCAATTGCCAACTCTCCGAACCACGTCCTTGCAAATGCGAGTTGGTCCTGATCTGCCAGCAAAACCTCCGTGTCTCCGTATGTCAGCGGCAGATGATTGCTGCGAAGGGCAGTGAGACGCCGGAAGGTTTCTAATGTCTCCTGTTCTTTTGGGCTCAATCCGGAAAAGCGCATCATCCGGCGATTATCCGGATCGCCGGCACCGGGCATTCCGATTTCATCTCCGTAGAAGATGACTGGAATTCCTGGAATGGAAAACAGGAATCCGGCAAGCATGTGAAGACGATCATACCCGACAGGATCACCGACTCCAATCTCCCGGGAAAACCCTGCCTCAATGGCCGACTCGTCAAATGCCAGCGCACCACCAGCGAGGCTGATGAATCGCGACTGGTCATGATTTCCGGTGATATAACCCATCGTGGAGTGATGCCCGAACCATCCGAAACTTTCTTCCATGGCATTCTTCACCAACTCAAAAGAAGGCTCCTGGCGGGCAAACACATCACGCACCTCAAAATACAGGCTGAAATCAAATTGGGCGTCCAATAACCCACTCCCTATGTAGCGGCTGATGAGCTCCCGGCTGCCATAAGTCTCTCCTATCTGATAAATGGGTCTATTCTCTCCGACTACAACTTGCTCCTTGAGCTTTCGGGTGAGGGTTCTCCAGAACGCTGTATTGATATGCTTCGTCGCATCGTGTCTGAAGCCGTCGAGCCCATATTCTGTGATCCAGAACATCGTTGAGTCGGTCTGTGCCTCCACAACTTCCGGACGGGAAAAGTCAAGGCTTGGCAGAAAATGGTCGAACCAGGTGGTCAGGCGCTGCTCATCCCAGATACGGATATTCACGGTGCTGTCTTCAAGGATGAAATTTGTGGCCCAGTCGGGATGATTTTGATACAAGGGGTGTTCTTGGTGCACATGGTTACAGACATAATCAAGGTAGACATTCATGTCGTGCCCATGAGCAGTATTGACCAATTCGTGCAGTTCAGCATCCGTTCCAAAGCGATGATCGATCGTTGTTGAGCGTATTGGCCAATAGCCGTGGTATCCGGAGTAATATCTTTTTGGCTCTACCCACTCCTGCCACGCACCTGCCGGGTTTTGCGTCATGGGCGAAAGCCAGAGGGCACTGACATGAAGGCTGTCGAGATATCCGTCAGCTATTTTTTGGGTAATCCCGGCAATGTCACCACCCTGGAAGTTGGTCTTTTCTGTCAACCTGTCATCATCAACGGGTTGATCATTGACCGGATTGCCATTGTTGAAGCGATCCATGAGGGGGAAATACATGATCTGGGCTTCCTTGTCGTACCTGGTAAGCTGGGTGGCCGAACTGACAACCCCTCTTCCCTCCAGGGGAATGAGTACGTCATTGGTCAGGCCATCAGGCCCATAGCCATAGACTCTCAGCATTGATCGTCCCATTTCACTGGCAGCAGCCGGAATCTCCACCTCATACATCCCATTCTCCATTTTCCTGACATCCAGAAGTCTATGCTGCCAGAATGGCAACACACGGGTCAATATGCCACGACTTCCAATTCTGACAGAAGGGCCATCGTGAGAAAGAGAATACAAAGCCGGAGCTGGCGGGTCATCCTGGCCCTTTCCAACCACCAAAAGGTTATTCATACCACCAATTCCATTGGATATCGTCAGTTCATTTGCTGGGTCCTTCATTTCACGGCCATCGACCATGTAGAGGTATTGATATCTGCCCGGAGGTAAGGAAAAGGTAAATTGCCATTCTCCACCCACCTTTTGAAAGGGTGCTGTGGTGGCATTCCAGGCATTCATATCTCCTTTCATGCTGACAGTTGTATATCCATTGTCAGGAAGACGAAAGCTGACTTTCTCTTGTCTCGGCCCGATGAGCAGGAGGTCAAAACCCTGACCCCCGGCTTCCACCCGAAGGGATGAGAGCAGTGGCGGACGTTGTGCATACGTCAGCAAGATGGCGCTCCGGTCATCGACAAAAGCTCCCTGAATTTCCGGAGGCGAAAAAAATGTATCCACATCTGATGCACTCAGAAAAAAATCTTCCAGAACTATAAGGGTTGAATCTGGTGAGAGGCGCACTGGGGCGGCAAGCCCGGGAAGAATATGGTCTTCAAGCGAGGAAGATGCAGCTTCAGGGCCAGATCCGGGTTGGCAGCCTGACAATAGAAGCATCATTGGCAGCACTGCTGCAAGAAGAACACGGTGTTTCATAGCCGCTGTTTTATGCAGTTAAAGATACGAACAATTTGGTCTGGGCCAAAGGAAACAAAAGAATATACGCCAACCATTTGAGCACTGGCGGCGTTGTGTTTCAAACTGGAAATCTATGGCACATAAAACAATCAAACACGTCGTCAGGTCTCAGAAGGTCGACATGGGCGGCATTCCGATTTTACAGCCGATACCCGGGAGGGAGATCAGGCAGATTGATCCATTTTTGTTGATCCACCACTGGAGGCAGGATTTTGCGGGCAATGTCCATCCATCCAAAGTTGGGGTTGGCCCACATCCGCACCGTGGCTTTTCACCTGTTACGTTCATTTATTCCGGTGATATTCACCATCGGGATTCTGAGGGGAATGATGCAATCGTGGGGTCTCGCGGCACGCAGTGGATGTTTGCAGGCTCTGGTCTGACGCACAGCGAAAGGCCGTCGGCAGAGATGGCAAGAGATGGCGGCACCCTCGAGCTTATCCAGTTTTGGGTGAATGCTCCGGCTGCTACCAAGATGAACGCTCCGGAGTACTACCCGTTGCAAGGCGATGACACGCCACAGGCTGTCTCCCCTGACGGCAAGATTACATTCCTGGTGGCTTCAGGAGAATTGCTCGGAGTCAGTGGCCCGATTCCGGTATTGAGCCCACTGATTGCCGCACAAGTCTATTTTGAAGAAGGCGGTGAGGCAACGCTGACCATGCCTGCCGACCAGCATACGCTCCTCTATGTACTGGATGGTCAGACAGAAGTAAACGGTACCGCGGTAAACGAAACCGAGCTTGCATGGATGCCTGTCGGTACTGGTGACACCATCCACTTGCGAAGCCTGACCGCTGGAAAGGCCATGCTCCTTTCCGGAGCTCCCCTCAACGAACCGGTTGCCAGTTACGGACCGTTTGTCATGAATACCTCGCGCGAGATTATGCAGGCCCTTGAAGATGCGCAAATGGGGAGAATGGGTGAGCTGCTCGAAACCTTCGACCATGCCTAAGCAGCGACGCAAATCCGATTTGCCACAAAAGATCTGCCAGACTTGCGGCAAACCATTTTCCTGGCGGAAGAAATGGGAGAAATGCTGGGAGGAGGTGAAGTATTGTGGGGAGCGCTGTAGGCGGAATAAAGGAAGTGGTCGCTGATTCCGGCACTTTCTACCCGTGGTTGGTGTTTTTCTTACATTTGTGGCCTTTCAGAGCCAATTTGTCAGAACAGGAGAATGAACTTCAGGGAAGAACTCAACAAACGCAAGACCTTCGCAGTAGTTGCCCACCCGGATGCGGGGAAGACCACGCTGACCGAAAAACTGCTCCTTTTCGGGGGCGCCATTCAGGTGGCGGGGGCCGTCAAGTCAAATAAGATCAAGAAACACGCGACCTCGGATTTCATGGAAATCGAGCGCCAGCGGGGTATCTCGGTGGCCACCTCGGTTATGGCTTTTGAATACCGGGATCTGAAAATCAACATCCTCGACACTCCTGGTCACCAGGACTTTGCAGAAGACACATACCGGACACTGACCGCAGTAGACAGTGCCATCGTGGTCATTGATGTCGCGAAAGGGGTTGAGTCACAAACAGAGAAATTGGTGGAGGTCTGCCGCATGCGGCAGACGCCAATGATTGTGTTTGTCAACAAACTTGACAGAGAGGGAAAAGACGGGTTTGACCTTTTGGATGAGATCGAGGAAAAACTGAAGCTCAATGTGCTGCCAATGAGCTGGCCGGTGGGCATGGGGCAGCGGTTTCAGGGGGTGTATGATCTGTGGCAGAAAAAACTGGTGCTCTTTAAGCCGCACTCAAAGCAGGAAAACAGCGAGGAGATTATAGAAATAACTGACCTCGACAGTGATGAGCTGGATACCCATGTGGGAAAGCGCGCAGCTGACGAATTGCGGGAGGAGGTGGAAATTATCCGATCGGTATACCCTCAATATTTGCAAGAGGACTACGAGCGAGGTGATCGCTCTCCTGTATTTTTCGGGTCTGCAGTCAATAACTTTGGTGTGAGGGAGATGCTTGACTGCTTTGTAGACATTGCCCCTTCTCCCCTGCCGCGACTCGCCGAAGAGCGGACGGTCAATCCGCTGGAAGAGAAATTCTCGGGTTTTGTATTCAAAATCCACGCAAACATGGACCCCAAGCACCGTGACCGCATCGCCTTTATGCGCGTCTGTTCGGGGGTCTTTCAGCGCAATACTAATTACTTGCACGTCAGGCAAGAGCGAAACATGAAGTTTCCCAACCCAACCGCATTCATGGCAGCGCGCAAATCTGTCATTGACGAGGCCTTTCCCGGTGACATCGTGGGGCTGTATGACTCCGGGAATTTCAAAATCGGAGATACCATCACGGAGGGCGAGGTCTTGCACTTCAAGGGCATTCCGAGCTTTTCGCCGGAGCAGTTCCGGGCGGTGCAGAATGCAGACCCGATGAAGACCAAGCAGCTCAACAAGGGGCTCGAACAACTCATGGACGAGGGTGTGGCCCAGCTATTTACCCGACAGACAGACAATCTGAAAATCATTGGCACGGTGGGTGCGCTTCAATTTGAGGTCATTCAGTATAGATTACAGCACGAATACGGCGCTTCCGTCCGCTACGAGCCAATCAACCTCTACAAGGCCTGCTGGGTACATGCCTCTGATGGCCGAAAGCTTGATGAATTCAAAAAAAGGCGCAGCCGGGATCTGGCACTTGACACCCACGGTAATTTGGTCTTTCTCGCAGAATCTGCCTGGATGCTGCAAATGGTTCAGGAAAACCACCCCGATATCCGCTTTGAATTCAAGAGTGAATAAGCCATTCAGGCGAAATTATTGTACTTTTCCATTCACACTCTTTACCTGACAGTCACGAATAGAATGCGTACACTGACCCGACCCTTCAATCCATCCGTATTATTCTCCCTCCTTCTGATTTTGGCTATGCAGTCTCCGGTGTGGGCACAGCATTCAGAAGATGGGCAGCACCTCAGAGTTCGAATTCATCTGGAGAACGGCACGATGCGGGAGGTGGCTGCAGCCGGGATAGATGTGACACACGGGCTTTTCCAGCCTGACAAGCACTTTATTGCAGACCTCAGTGCAGATGAGGTAACCAGGCTCCATGCTACAGGGCTGAGTCTGGATACTCTGATAGTCGATTTGAACACCTATTACCGGCAGCTGGGCAGCGGCGCACCTGGAGTGACCGGACGAAGCGCTGACCCTTGCGACCCATCGATGGGGCCTCCGCCTGTTCCACAACATTTCTCAACCGGGAGTATGGGTGGTTTTTTCACCTATCAGGAAATGCTGGACATCCTCGACAGCATGCGGGTCTTGTATCCGGATCTGATTTCCATGCGGAAAGTCATCGATGACACCCTCCTGACGCACGAAGGCCGCCCCGTTTATTGGGTGCGTATTTCTGACAATCCGGACGAAGATGAAGTCGAGCCGGAGGTTGCTTACACAGCCCTCCACCATGCCCGTGAACCGGGCAGTCTGAGTCAGATGATTTTCTTTATGTGGCATCTGCTGGAGGGGTATGATACCGACCCACGAATCAAGTACCTGCTGGAAGAAACGGAACTTTATTTTGTCCCCTGCCTCAACCCAGATGGCTATATCTTCAACGAATCCATAGCTCCTCAGGGTGGCGGCATGTGGCGCAAAAACAGACGGGCTGATGCCATTGCGCCTGAGGGAGTTGATTTGAACAGAAATTACGGCTATGAGTGGGGATTTGACAATTTCGGGTCTTCTCCCGACCCTGAAGATCAGGACTATCGTGGACCTGAGCCATTCTCTGAGCCCGAAACGCAAATGATGCGTAATTTCTGTCAGAAGCGGCATTTCCGGTACATGCTCAACTACCACTCTTACGGACAGCTCCTCATTTTCCCCTTCGGATACAATGACCAATCTGCCGAACCGGGTTTCGATATACTGTCTGAAGTGCTTTCCTCTGACAATGAATTCCTTGCCGGGACGGCCATTGAAACAGTGGGGTATCCGGTCAATGGGGTCAGCGATGACTGGATGTATGGAGACACCATCACCAAAGACCGCATCGTGGCCATTACCCCGGAAATCAGCACATTTTTCTGGACTGACCCGTCCGACATTGTTCCCGATTGTCAAACCGTACTTTCTCTGAACCTTGAACTGGCCAGCCTGCCCCACTCCTTTTATCAGGCAGAGGCCCAAGTTCCAGGGGTGATAACCAATACCCAGGGCTATTTTCCATTCACGGTTTCACGGATTGGTCTGGAGGCTGGCGAAGCCATTGTTTCCCTGAGCGGCAGACCCGATCATTTTCAGAGTTTTGGCCAGCCAAAGGCAATCTCCTTGGGACAATATGAGCAGATTGCAGACTCCCTTTTCTTTCAGGTTGCAGACGGAATCCCTTCAGGTACCGAACTGGAATTCTACCTTACCACCCAAGATGGCACCGGAAGCCGGACAGATACAGTCCGGACGCTCCTTGTGCTGCCATTCTCTCGCACCCTCCTATTTTTTGAAGACGGGAATACATTTGATGAATGGGAAGTGGTGAGCGGCAGTTGGGATACCACGGGGTCTGATTTTCTGTCGCCTCCTACTGCATGTACTGATTCACCAGATGGTCTGTATCTGAACAACTCAAATGCCGTGCTCAGATCTCCGGTTTTGCAACTCCCTTCCGGCAAAATCATGCTCCGCTTTTGGGCCCGCTGGGATATCGAGTCGGGCTATGACCATCTGGCCCTCAGCGTGCAGCCTGAAGGAGACAGTGCGCGTTACCCTCTGTGCGGTTTGTATACCAATGCCGGCACCCAATACCAGCTGGAGAGCCAGCCGGTCTATGATGGGACTCAAGAGGAATGGGTGCATGAGCTCGTGGATCTGAGTGATTTCAGTGGCCAAAATATCAGGCTAGTGTGGTCCATGGTATCTGACCCTTTCGTCCGCGGTGATGGTTTCACGTTTGACGATTTGGAGGTTTACGCCATCAATGAAACAGTGACCCAAACCTTGGCTCCACAATCTCATGAAAATCTGTCGATCAGAATTAGCCCCAACCCGGCACGCTCTTCAGCATTTGTAGAGTGGGAGCAGTCAGCGGCTGGTATTGTGCAGGCAGTAGAATTGCTTACAACCGCAGGACTTCTGGTAAGGAGGTACAAGAATGAAGGGGGTACAGCAATGACGCTGTCCAATCTGGGCAACCTCCCGGCCGGTCAATATGTGGTGAGATTGGTCGGTAAGAATGGAGAGGTGCTTGGTGTTGAAGTGATGTTTATACAGTAAGTATGGATCATCGGGTTCTGATGTGGCTCCTGACTCTTATAGATTCGTAATTAGGATCAGTTGAGAGGTTTTCAAAGTGCTATCCCAAAGAAATGAATTGAAACATTTCATTTGATATTCCATTCTTTTTAATTACTTCAGCTCTTTCGGGAGTAGCCAGTAGTTCTTTCATTTTACTCATGTCAACATCAAACAATAGAACGACAAAATTTTTGTCGTCGGTTTTACTAATTGTTGTTTTGGATTCATCGCAACATTGTGCCCTCGTTTCTGAGAGTTCTATAAAGTCTTTATACACCTCATCATAACTTGAAGTACATTTACCTTTGATCAATAAATTCATTATTATTCAATTATAGTATAGAATTCATCAAATTGATTGCCCCATTAAAATTGTCGGCGCACCGCCTGTAGAAATTCGGTTTGCATCCGCTGCAACTTCCTGCATCCCAGAGGAAGACATGGCTTTTTCCAACGCTTCTGCTGATTCAAAAGGCATCATAAACATGAGATAGAAGGGTGGTTTTCCTCCTGGGCCCGGTAAAAATCTAATTACAGTGTATGGTTTTGCGTTACTTGGTATTCCGGTTTTCTCATGGAGCAATTTCAGGTGGTCATTATAATCTGAATCAAATTTTTCCTCATTTACCGGCTGAGGATAAAGTACTGTCACATTCATATTTGCTAAATTTTATTTGATACTACTGCTTTTGGATTGTGGCTATACCTTTTTTTATTACAAATATGGTCCACTGCCAATTGGCGATAACTCGTATTATGAGGGGAATGCGTAAGTCCAAATTCCAAAATTCGATTTCATTATTCCATTGCTGCAATCACAGAAGCTCCAAGAAGTCCTGCAACACAATAGGTGTTTGTTAGGCTAACCAACTCAGCAAACATTGCCTCACGCTGTTGACCAAAAACCATATGGGCTTGAACACCTTCCGGTCCATTATAGATTTCTGTTA